>NZ_JAAGRO010000020.1:0-1144 GCF_011065475.1 Aequorivita sp. KMM 9714
AAACCATTTTTGATACCTGCAACACTTTTGAAAAAGTATTTTTATAAAATTTTAAAGAGCGATTTTTTAACCCTTGAAACAAGCAATTCTGTTTCGTTAAGCGGGTGCAAATATAACCCCGTTTTTTTAACCCCACAACATTAATTTAAACTTTTTTTAATACCAGCTTAATAATAAACCATAACACACTGAAAACTCAGAACTTAAAATGAAAAATAAAATACGCGATAAAACGAGTTAACACTTCAGCGTAGCAATTATATTATTATATAAACGTTTCATAATCCAATTTCATTAGATCCAATCAACCTAATTAGAGCATAACAACACTAATAATTGAATTATTTAAACAGAATAAATCAGTGGATTTCAATGCAGATTTAGATTCCAATCACTTTAAAGCTTCTAGTTAAGCGAAGAAGATCTAGCAATCCGCGCCAAAAAATCTAGATACCGAACAAACAGTTCATCAACATTATTTATCATTTCAATAAACACAGTCTTCAAATTATCTATGACATCCTTTACATAGAATTGAATATAGCCATTTAATAAAGAGGAATAACCAACCAGTGTTCCTAACAATAATAGCTAAACCAAAAAAAATCATACTTATTTAGGAATAATTGAGAACCAAAATCAGGACAAAAAAATTACTTACATAAAATTAAAAGGTTGTCATTTATTTAGCCCTTTAATTATTCCTAAAAACTCTTGCCTAACTATAAAACCAAAGCAAATTATACAACCTATTTAATTTCAAAAAATAGTTTGAGTCAAAATATTCCTGGTAATGGCATGAAAATTAGATCCTGGAAAGATAAAAATTCAAATTAGTTGACGAATAATACTTTTTAATTAGCACAAAACACAGATCTAGACAATTTAATGAGTAATGTTTTGTAGGATTCCCGGTTAAAAGCTGTGGACAACTGGATCCTTAGCTAGACAAAACTAAATGTCCCCTATGCGTTGGTGACGGTAATTATATTTCACTTTAGGACAAATGAAGCTTTAATCACCTCCAGTAATAATAAGGTTTACAAAAAAGGAAGTCGGCTTGAGAATTTAAAAACGGTTCTTGCAGGGTTATACTTTGGTAACGCTGCAATCACCACCCACGCTGTGGGAGTGTAGGTTGTTT
>NZ_JAAGRO010000021.1:0-1048 GCF_011065475.1 Aequorivita sp. KMM 9714
CCTCCTAATAATGGGTCGTCTACTATGATGTTAGACAGACTTACATTTCCTTGGTTAGTTACTGTGAAAGTGTATGTGATAGTCTCGTCAACATCTGAACAATCGTCACCGTTCTCGTCATTAAAGATTCCTGTTTTTACAATCGCAATTGCAGGGTTTTGACAAAGTTCGATAACTGTCGGCTCGTCGTTTCCAACTGTTGATCCGGATACATCGGATACTGTACTTTGGTCTGGAGCTGTTCCAGTAGCTGTCGCTTGGTTCACTACTTCCCCAGCATCAATATCTGCCTGGGTGATTGCGTAGCTGGCTTCATATATCCAAGTTTCAGTTACATCAAGTTCTCCATCACCATCAGTGTCTCCACTTAATGGACCGGCTAATGGACCTCCTAATAATGGATCGTCTACTATGATGTTAGACAGACTTACATTTCCTTGGTTAGTTACTGTGAAAGTATATGTAATAGTCTCATCAACATTTGAACAAGCATCACCGTTCTCGTCATTAAAGACTCCTGTTTTTACAATTGCAATTGCAGGGTTTTGACAAAGTTCGATAACTGTTGGGTCATCGTTTCCAGTTGTCGATCCGGATACATCGGATACTGTACTTTGATCTGGAGCTGTTCCAGTAGCTGTCGCTTGGTTCACTACTTCCCCAGCATCAATATCTACCTGGGTAATTGTGTAGCTCGCTTCATATATCCAAGTTTCTGTTACATCAAGCTCTCCATCCCCATCAGTGTCTCCACTTATTGGACCGGCTAATGGACCTCCTAATAATGGGTCGTCTACTATGATGTTAGACAGACTTACATTTCCTTGGTTAGTTACTGTAAAAGTATATGTGATAGTCTCATCAACATTAGTACAACCATCATCGTTCTCATCATTGAAAACTCCTGTTTTCACAATCGCTATTGCAGGGTTTTGACAAAGTTCGATAACTGTTGGGTCATCGTTTCCAATTGTCGATCCTGATACATCACTTACCTCTGTCTGGTTAGGAGTAGTTCCTGTAGCTGTCGCTTGGTTCACTACTTCCC
>NZ_JAAGRO010000022.1:0-814 GCF_011065475.1 Aequorivita sp. KMM 9714
AAGCTATAAGTAATGATATCACCTACCTCTAGTGTTGAACATCCTGTGGTTGGATCTACTTCAACATCTGAAGTTTTGATAAGTGCAATGCTTGCATCAGTACAGATAGTTACAACTGTTGGGTTGTTTCCTGTATAGCTTGAGTTATCTGATTCATCATCCACTTGGGTGTTGCTAGGCGTTGTACCAACTACCTTAGCTGTGTTCTCAAACTCACCAGCATTAATATCTGCCTGTGTGATGGTATAGCTTGCTGTAAATGTAGTAGTGTCCTCTTGACCTGGCTCCAATGTGATTGGACCTCCTGATACGGTAACACCACCTACTAAATCACTTACCATAACATCGGTTAGGGTAACGTTTCCAGTATTCTTAACAGAGAAGCTATAGGTAATAATATCACCAACCTCTAGTGTTGAACATCCTGTGGTTGGATCTATTTCAACATCTGAAGTTTTAATAAGCGCAATACTTGCATCTGTACAGATAGTTACAACTGTTGGGTTGTTGCCTGTATAGCTTGAGTTATCTGATTCATCATCCACTTGGGTGTTGCTAGGCGTTGTACCAACTACCTTAGCTGTGTTCTCAAACTCACCTGCATTAATATCTGCTTGTGTGATGGTATAGCTTGCTGTAAATGTAGTAGTGTCCTCTTGACCTGGCTCCAATGTGATTGGTCCTCCTGATACGGTAACACCACCTACTAAATCACTTACCATAACATCGGTTAGGGTAACGTTTCCTGTGTTCTTAACGGAGAAGCTATAGGTAATAATATCACCTGCCTCTAGTGTTGAACATTCTGTGGTTG
>NZ_JAAGRO010000023.1:0-787 GCF_011065475.1 Aequorivita sp. KMM 9714
AAGCTATAAGTAATGATATCACCTACCTCTAGTGTTGAACATCCTGTGGTTGGATCTACTTCAACATCTGAAGTTTTGATAAGTGCAATGCTTGCATCAGTACAGATAGTTACAACTGTTGGGTTGTCACCTACATAACCATCATTGTTAGAGATGTCGGTTACTTCTGCACCTGCTGGTGTCGTACCAACTACATCTGCAGAATTTGTAAATGTTCCATTATCTATATCAGCTTGTGTGATGGTATAGCTTGCTGTAAATGTAGTAGTGTCCTCTTGACCTGGCTCCAATGTGATTGGACTTCCAGATACGGTAACACCACCTACTAAATCACTTACCATAACATCAGTTAGGGTAACGTTTCCTGTGTTCTTAACATAGAAGCTATAGGTAATAATATCACCAACCTCTAGTGTTGAACATTCTGTGGTTGGATCTACTTCAACATCTGAAGTTTTGATAAGGGCAATACTTGCATCAGTACAAATAGTTACAACCGTTGGGTTGTTTCCTACATAACCATCATTGTTAGAGATGTCGGTTACTTCTGCACCTGCTGGTGTCGTACCAACTACTTCTGCAGAATTTGTAAATGTTCCATTATCTATATCTGCCTGTGTGATGGTATAGCTTGCTGTAAATGTAGTAGTGTCCTCTTGACCTGGCTCCAATGTGATTGGACCTCCAGATACGGTAACACCACCTACTAAATCACTTACCATAACATCGGTTAGGGTAACGTTTCCTGTGTTCTTAACAGAGAAGCTATAGGTAATAATATCACCTG
>NZ_JAAGRO010000024.1:0-734 GCF_011065475.1 Aequorivita sp. KMM 9714
ATATTTATATTGGTAGCAGAGCTGGTCTAGTTCCGTTGGGCTCACATCGTTATTTGTTTTATCGACCTTTGGAGGAATTACATAGGTAAGGTTCCCAAAATCATCATATACATAGTAGGTATCCAACCATCCATCGTTAAAGGTACGTTTAAGAACTACGCGCCCTAGTTTGTCCTTGAATTCCTCGGTAGTATGGTTATTTACGTTTGCTTGGCCGGGCTGCCAATTCTCGTCCTTGGTAACAGTTTTGTAAAGTTGGTTTGCTGGATAATAGCCTTGCTGGTCAACCAAGCTAGGCTGTGAAGTGTTATTGTTTGTAAAGGCAACAGTGAATCGTATTACATAGTCCTGCGGTGAATTGGTCTGATAGTCAAACTTGATGGTATGATCAGTATCACTTGTAGCGAGTAATTTCCAATCATATCCTGGAGCAGCTTGCTCAAATACTCTGTTAAGCGGTGAGCGTTCGAAACGTTTTTCCGAATACGGATTAAGTTGTGCACCTGGAAGAAGTCCTTGTGGTAAGTCATCGGGAAATTTTGATTGATAGTAATTCTCTATTTGCGAGATTACGCCAGCTTCTTGGTTAATGGTAGTGTTATTGTTGAAGGCTCCAAAATTATTGGCAACTGGCAAAGGTAGGTAATCCTTTGGCTGCCTCCCCAAAGGATCGTAAAGGATAGGGGTCACTAGGTCCTCACGGTTGCCACCGGCACGGATCGAAATACTCTGTT
>NZ_JAAGRO010000025.1:0-734 GCF_011065475.1 Aequorivita sp. KMM 9714
AACAGAGTATTTCGATCCGTGCCGGTGGCAACCGTGAGGACCTAGTGACCCCTATCCTTTACGATCCTTTGGGGAGGCAGCCAAAGGATTACCTACCTTTGCCAGTTGCCAATAATTTTGGAGCCTTTAACAATAACACTACCATTAACCAAGAAGCTGGCGTAATCTCGCAAATAGAGAATTACTATCAATCAAAATTTCCCGATGACTTACCACAAGGACTTCTTCCAGGTGCACAACTTAATCCGTATTCGGAAAAACGTTTCGAACGCTCACCTCTTAACAGAGTATTTGAGCAAGCTGCTCCAGGATATGATTGGAAATTACTCGCTACAAGTGATACTGATCATACCATCAAGTTTGACTATCAGACCAATTCACCGCAGGACTATGTAATACGATTCACTGTTGCCTTTACAAACAATAACACTTCACAGCCTACCTTGGTTGACCAGCAAGGCTATTATCCAGCAAACCAACTTTACAAAACTGTTACCAAGGACGAGAACTGGCAGCCCGGCCAAGCAAACGTAAATAACCATACTACCGAGGAATTCAAGGACAAACTAGGGCGTGTAGTTCTTAAACGTACCTTTAACGATGGATTGTTGGATACCTACTATGTATATGATGATTTTGGGAACCTTACCTATGTAATTCCTCCAAAGGTCGATAAAACAAATAACGATGTGAGCCCAACGGAACTAGACCAGCTCTGCTACCAATATAAATAT
>NZ_JAAGRO010000026.1:0-712 GCF_011065475.1 Aequorivita sp. KMM 9714
GATACGGTAACACCACCTACTAAATCACTTACCATAACATCGGTTAGGGTAACGTTTCCTGTGTTCTTAACAGAGAAGCTATAGGTAATAATATCACCTGCCTCTAGTGTTGAACATTCTGTGGTTGGATCTACTTCAACATCTGAAGTTTTGATAAGGGCAATACTTGCATCAGTACAGATAGTTACAACTGTTGGGTTGTTTCCTGTATAGCTTGAGTTATCTGATTCATCATCCACTTGGGTGTTGCTAGGCGTTGTACCAACTACCTTAGCTGTGTTCTCAAACTCACCTGCATTAATATCTGCTTGAGTAATTGTATAGGTAGCTGTGAATGTAGTAGTGTCCTCTTGACCTGGATCCAATGTGATTGGGCCTCCTGATACGGTAACACCACCTACTAAATCACTTACCATAACATCGGTGAGGGTAACGTTTCCTGTGTTCTTAACAGAGAAGCTATAGGTAATAATATCACCTGCCTCTAGTGTTGAACATTCTGTGGTTGGATCTACTTCAACATCTGAAGTTTTGATAAGCGCAATACTTGCATCAGTACAGATAGTTACAACCGTTGGGTTGTTTCCTGTATAGCTTGAGTTATCTGATTCATCATCCACTTGGGTGTTGCTAGGCGTTGTACCAACTACCTTAGCTGTGTTCTCAAACTCACCTGCATTAATATCTGCCTGTGTGATGGTATAGCTTGCTG
>NZ_JAAGRO010000027.1:0-711 GCF_011065475.1 Aequorivita sp. KMM 9714
CAGGTAAAATTTCAATTACAGCTCCACTAGGTGCAGGATTTGAATACAGTATTGATGGCACGAACTATCAGGACTCAGGAAACTTTATTAACTTAACTTCTGGCACTTATAGTGTAACGGCTCGAAATACTTCAGATCCTACGTGTGTTTCTACAGTTTTATCTGTAACGATTAATGATGTACCAAATGCACCAGCTACACCAACTGCTGATGTAGTTCAACCAACGTGTGCAGTACCTTCAGGTAAAATTTCAATTACAGCTCCATTGGGTGCAGGATTTGAATACAGTATTGATGGCACGAACTATCAGGCTTCAGTAGACTTTATTAACTTAACCTCTGGCACTTATAGTGTAACAGCTCGAAATACTTCAGATCCTACGTGTGTTTCTACAGCTTTATCTGTAACGATTAATGATGTACCAAATGCACCAGCTACACCAACTGCTGATGTAGTTCAACCAACGTGTGCAGTACCTTCAGGTAAAATTTCAATTACAGCTCCACTAGGTGCAGGATTTGAATACAGTATTGATGGCACGAACTATCAGGCTTCAGTAGACTTTATTAACTTAACTTCTGGTACTTATAGTGTAACGGCTCGAAATACTTCAGATCCTACGTGTGTTTCTACAGTTTTATCTGTAACGATTAATGATGTACCAAATGCACCAGCTACACCAACTGCTGATGTAGTTCAACCAACGTGTG
>NZ_JAAGRO010000028.1:0-631 GCF_011065475.1 Aequorivita sp. KMM 9714
CGGAAAACAGTTATGACGAACTTGGACAATTGGTACGAAAGGATGTTGGTGGCGAGACCGCTCTTGATGGCTACACAGATATGCACAATATGGATGCCACTACAGATGGCACGCTTTACCATACTGGAGTGGATTGGAACTGGCCATCGCGCGCAAAGACCAAGGGAAAAATCGATTCTTGGGACAATGGTGGGATAGTGTTCACAGTACCAAACAATGACAAGCATGTTCGCGTGGGGCTGATAAAGGCCAGTAACGCCTCACAGGGCAATCCCTACTTCGATTATGGCATCTATACCGAATATGATACGGGTACCCAGACCAATAAGATAAAACTGGTGCTGGGCAACAGTTCCTCCACTGGAAATTACGGAACTTATACCGCGGGCACCATCTTTAAGATACAACGGGTTGATAACGTTATAAAATTCTACAAGAACGGAATTCCATTCCATAGTGTAAACGCCACATCGGATCCTCTGGTGGGCAAGGTAGCATTTAGTGGTCCTGGGGCAAGTGTAGAGGGTTTGGCACTCACAGGTACTAATATAGATAAAAAACTCCAAAAAATTAAATACCGCTACAATATCAGAGGGTGGCTTACCAATATCAACAATGTTGACCCAGGAAT
>NZ_JAAGRO010000029.1:0-600 GCF_011065475.1 Aequorivita sp. KMM 9714
ATTTACTACGATGGATATCCCTGCTATCAAGATATTCATTATAACTGTCCGAATAGATAGCACGTCCACGACTATCATAGGCAGTGAGAGAGGTTATCCATTTGACGGGTGTTTGCCCAAGGACGCGCACCCTTGATACGGTGGGCAGCCCTTGTGTTGTCGTTGTCACTAAAGTGTTCTCAGTAGTGTGCTGGTCGTAAACACTTGTGGGAAGGACCAGTCCATTGCTTCCGCCTACACCATAATCAATGTATCGATCATAGTAGTTGATGGTAAGCACTTCAAGGTTGTTGGATGGATATGAGCTATTGCTATAAAAAACCTGTGTATCCCCGATTTGCGTAGCTCCCTGTGCAGTAGTCTTTTGGATCTCGTAATTAGTCCTATTGACTTCAAGATTAAACTGCAATGAATCCTGTATCGATTGCTGTCCTATAGTAGCTGTATAGAATCCAGTATAGGCCACTCTCCCTAATGCATCATATTTGGTAAATAAGTATTTATTAGCTGTCTCATTCCGCATATTGGCATCTTGGGTAAGTATGGGCTGGTCCAAATTATTGTAAAAGATGGTTTCGTGCCCCTTGCCGGGGATTTTCT
>NZ_JAAGRO010000002.1:0-554852 GCF_011065475.1 Aequorivita sp. KMM 9714
TTTGAAACCTCTCGTTTCATCAAATCTTTTAGCAGCTTTCACTAAACCAACGTTTCCTTCGTTAATAAGATCTGGAAGACTTAAACCTTGGTTCTGATACTGTTTTGCCACAGAAATAACAAATCGTAAATTCGCACGACTCAATTTATTTAGTGCGGCTTGATCACCTTCACGAATTCGTTGTGCCAACTCAACCTCCTCTTCGGCGGTTATTAAATCTATCTTACTAACATCTTGTAAATAACTGTTTAAAGATTTGGTTTCTCTGTTGGTAACCTGCTTCGTGATCTTAAGTTGTCTCATATATTCTCCTGTTTTTAATAATAACATGGCATAGTAAGACATTTTTGGGGATTTTCCAAATAGTTAACATAAGTTGTTAAAATTTGATGGTGTAGTTTTTAATGTTTACCTTAATAAAAATTATGAATATGAAAGATATCTTAATCCCTATAACAGCCTTGTTATTTACCTCAATTGGTTGGGCACAAAAGCCTACAGAGGTACCAAAACCAAGTGATTACCCAATAGATTTATCAAATACAGCCGACTTGATAATTTATATAATTATTCCAATCGTATTTGTGATATTAATTCTTTGGTGGAGAAAAAGGCAAAAACAGAATAAATAAAAATTTTATAATATATTTCTTGTTTTATCAATTAGCACACTAAATTTGGTGTAGTTGTTGTTATAGGCTAAGAAATTTTATATGCTATGTTAAAGAAAGTCTTATTTATTGGTTTAATTCTGTTTAACGGGGTTTTGTTTGCACAAATTGAATTCCCGAATAACAACAATGTTCGTTTTGAATCATCGCAATCAACAATAGATAATCCAACAAGTTTTGAAATACCAGCTGTAAAAACACCTTCACTTACTAAAAATAATAAGTCTAATACTTTTAGTAATTCTGATTTAGGAAAAGAAAAAGATAAGCAAATCGATATGCAAAATGGGGATGGGCTTATAGACTACACAGGTACAAACAAAGCCCCGAAGTATTTTACTAAAGATAAGGAAGCTAAACCTGAGTACGGGAAGGATCAGTATTTAGGTGATTTTAAAACAACAGCAAAAAAAGCTACTATTATGTATCGTGATCACGAGTTTGTGGACGGAGATATGATTAGAGTATGGGTTAACGGACAAATTGAAATTGCTCACGTTAGACTAGAAGGAAGCTTTAGAGGCTTTGATCTTCCGCTTGAGGACGGATTTAATAAAATTGATTTCGAAGCTTTAAATCAGGGTTCTTCAGGCCCGAATACGGCACAAGTTAATGTTTACGATGAAATTGGAAACCTTTTAGCTTCTTATGAATGGAATTTGCTAACAGGAAATAAAGCCACTACGATTATTGTGAAGCAATAATTTTTATTGAATAGTTGCAAAACATCCATTTTTAAAAGAAATATTGCCGATTAAAGCGAATTTATTCATCATTGTATTTTAAATTTACAAGAAACACTATCCGATATGAAAAAAGTAATAATTACAGTTGATTATAACCCTAATTCTGAAAAAGTTGTAAATAAGGGTTACGAGTTAGCAAAAATGATGAATGCTGAAGTTTGTTTGCTTCATGTTCTTTCTGAAATGCGTTATTATGGAATGGAATATCAACCATTTATGGGATATGAAGGATATGCTTTTCCTGTAGATTACAACATACAAGAAGAATTTGTAAAAGTTGCTGAAGATTATCTTCAACAAGCAAAGAGACATATAGGAGGCGAAAATGTTTCAACAAAACTAGTAGAAGGAGATACCGCAAACGAGATTTTAAAATATTCCAACGAATGGGGTGCAGATTTAATTGTTATGGGAACTCATAGCCATGGTACTTTAGAAAGAATCTTCCTTGGGACAGTTGCATCTAGTGTACTTGAAAAAACCAAAGTTCCAGTATATCTTGTTCCTACCGGAGAAAAGTAGGAGGGAAGTGAATGCATTTAAAAGAGAAGGGTTTTTATTTAAGACATATTGGATACCTTATTTCTTATGCAATCTGGTTTTTATAGAGTTTAAATAAAGTTATCTTTGAAAAAATTCAATCTTGATATATGGCATTAACAAATAACGATATAATGAAAAAATTGCGCGTAGCGCATAAACTTAGAGATGAAGATATCGTAAAAATCTGTGCATTAGTAGACTTCAAAGTAAGTAAAAGCGAACTTGGTGCAATATTTAGAAATGAAAACCACGAAAAGTATATGGAATGTGGTGATCAGTTTCTTCGTAATTTTTTAAATGGCTTAGTAATTCATTTACGTGGACCAATGCCTGAAAAGAAAAAACCACAAGCAAAACCTAGCGGACAATCTAAGCCAAATCCTTAGAATATATTTTTTTTAAATCTTTTCTTTCGTTAGGGATTTCGGTGTTAAAACACTGTAATTCTTTAACATACAATTAACCGTGAATGATTTCATAAATCATTGTGTCTGAGTATTAATAAAATTATATTTGCAACGTCTTAAACCTGTATAGGTTGATGACTATTTTTAAGATAAAAACGATTGAATTTTCACAACATATAATGAACACAGTAAAAAAATCTGAAACTAACAAACTAAAGAGGGTACACCTGTATTACAAATACACAGGTTTCTATTCTTTTGTAGGGCAAAGTCTTAAAAAAGCTTTTATTCCAATAGTTTTAATTATTGCTGCATTATTTGCCGTAGATAGGTATTTAGTAGATTTCAGTGACCTTTTTACTTATATCACTGAAACCTACGCGCCGATAAATATTTTGTTGGTCTTCTTGGCTTCAGAGTCTTTACTTGGACTTGTACCACCAGAAATTTTTATTGCTTGGAGTGATAAAATGCCTCAGCCAATACTTTACTTAACTTTATTAGCTGCATTATCATACATAGGAGGTATTATTTCATATTTTATTGGTAGATGGATTTTCACTCTTCCTAGAGTTTATGATTATATGGAAGGTAAAATGAAGAAGCACTTAAAGCAGATTCGCACATGGGGAGGTTTCCTTATAGTTGTTGGTGCTTTATTGCCTATACCGTATTCTATGACTAGTATGGCTGCAGGAATGATTCATTATAGCTTTAGAAACTATCTGCTTTTCGGATTACTTCGTTTTGTAAGATTCTACCTTTACGCTTTAGCTATTTTCAATTTGCTTTAGTAAAGGCTAATTAAGAATAGTTTATTTCTAAGCTTAATTTATTGGTTATATTCTTAAAGATGCTCGGAAGCCTCTTCCGGCGTAATAGGATTGTACTCCGTTATGATAAACAAAAACAGTATTAAAACGGAAATCGCCAAAAATAGCTCCGTTTAGTTTATGAATTTCATCGGGTGTTTTTAACCAGCTCGAAGTCTTTGAATCAAATTCTCCTAACTTTTGAAGTTCACGATACTCATTTTTATTTAGTAGTTCCACGCCCATCTCGGATGCCATATTAACAGCGCTATTCTTAGGTTTATGAAGTTTTCTTGTTTCTAGCGCTTTATTGTCGTAACATAAACTTCGTCGTCCTTTAGGACTTTCTATAGAGCAATCGAAAAATTTAATTTCATTGGTTTGATGGTCCATTCCAACTACATCTGGTTCACCACCCGTAGTTTCCATTTGGTACAACGAATAAAGTTTATGTGGACTACTTTTTAGTTTTAATTCTACCTGTTCCCAATCTACATCAACATGACGTTTTTTGTTATTCTGAAAACGTATTTTTAGTATTCCTAAAATTTCTAAGGTTTGGAGTTGATTCAGATCTTTTTCCATAAAAGTTGTGTCATTAGTTATTCCGAATCTTTTTCTGATTGAATTTCCTTTTGGATTTAATTAGGCTAAATCTTAAGTCGTCATAAAATAAACTCAGTATTAGTATAACAGCTCCAATTAGTAAATTGTTTGTCTTAAACCCTAAAGTTGAATAACAAAAGCCACCTAGTAAACCTCCCATAAAGAAAAAAGAAATTATTACCATTCTAAGCTTTATATTCGATTTTACTTTATCAATGTCAGGGTGCATTTTTGGAAAAAACAGATGAGCCAATTCAATACCTAAATCGGTGAAAAGCCCCGTAAGGTGTGTTGTACGTACAATTTCGTTTGAAATTTTAGTTACAAAAGCATTTTGCATACCCATTGAAAACAGTAATAAGCAAGCTATAGTATTTGGATACTGTATTTCGGTAGATTGAGCCAGGATAGCTGCTGTAACAAGAATTAGGGCTTCTGCTAACGTAGGTAACACAAAAACATTTATTCTTTTAGTTTCTCTGAATTTTAAAATTAGAATACTAGAACAAAAAGATCCTAGAAGAAATGAAAGGATAAACAGCAAATAAATAGTTCCCTTCCAAAATTTTAAATTTTCTAATTCATATATAAATTGGGCAAAATGTCCAGTTACATTAGTAGTAAGCTCTTGAATGGCAAGAAACCCAGTAACGTTTACAATTCCAGCAACAAATGATAAAACAGTTGCAATTTGTAGGTTGTGCTTTAAAGTTCTGCTTTTGCCTTGATGCCTAAACATTATATTTTATTTTAAACTTTATAGTAAGCATTATAGGAATTATGTGAACAATTATGAATAAAACAAATTTAACGTTTTTGTTGACATTGAAACTTTGAAACCATACTCAATTTATGACCATTTCATTTTTTGTAATCGTATCGCATTTAAAATGGCTAGAAAAGCTACACCCACATCAGCAAAAACAGCTTCCCACATTGTAGCTATACCTCCTGCACCAAGAATTAAAACAATTAATTTTACACCAAATGCCAAAGCTATATTCTGCCAAACAATATGTCGGGTTGAACGTCCTATTTTAATCGCTTGAGCAATTTTTGAAGGTTGGTCTGTTTGAATAATTACATCGGCAGTTTCTATAGCAACATCACTGCCTAAGCCTCCCATCGCAATTCCAACATTACTTGCCGCAATAACAGGTGCGTCATTTATTCCATCACCAACAAAGGCAACTTTTGTGCCCGGGATCTTTTTTAATCTTTCAACCTCATCCAATTTATCTTCTGGCAACAATCCGCCTTTAGCTTGATTTAATTTTAATTCTAGACCAACTTTTTCAGTAATTGAAGCTTTATCACCCGAAAGCATAATGATATTCTTAATTCCAACCTTTCTCAGGTTTGTAATAGCTTCTTGAGCATCATCTTTTAATTGATCTGCAACTATTACATATCCCGCAAATACATTATCTATGGCAATCATAACAATAGATTCTACAATAGATTCAGTTTCTTGAGGAACTTCAATATTATTAGAAATCAGTAAGGATTTATTTCCAGCAAGTATAGTTTTACCATTAACATTGCCCTTTAATCCCTTTCCAGCTATTTCAGTAACATTATTTGCTTGATATATGTTTTTATCATGCTCGTACTCCATAATAGCTCTTGCTATGGGATGCGTTGACTGAGCTTCAATTGCAAGAAGATATTGCATCAATTCTTCTTCAGAATAGGTAAATGCCTTAATTGCACTGATTTTAAAAACTCCTTTAGTCAGGGTACCTGTCTTATCCATAACTACAGTGTTTATCTTGGTAATCGCATCAAGAAATGAAGCTCCTTTAAATAGTATCCCATTTCGTGAAGCAGCTCCTAGTCCTCCAAAATACCCTAAAGGAATAGATATTACCAAGGCGCAGGGGCATGAAATTACTAGAAATATTAAAGCTCTATATAACCAATCTTGAAACACATAATTGTCTACAAAAAAGTAGGGTAGAAGCGTAACGCCTATAGCTAAAAAAACAACTATTGGAGTATAGATTCTAGCGAATTTTCTAATGAAAAGTTCAGTTTTAGATTTACGAGAAGTAGCATTTTGAACTAAATCTAAAATTCTAGATATTGAACTATCGTTAAATAGTTTTGTGGATTCAATTTCGATAACGCCTTCAAGGTTAATACTTCCTGCATAAACTTTATCTCCTTCTCTAATTGTATCAGGCTTGCTTTCACCGGTGAGTGCTGCCGTATTTAATGAAGCCTTTTGAGAAACTAATTTACCATCTACGGGGATTTTTTCTCCCACGCGTATTTGAACTTTCTCACCGATTTCAACTTCTTCAGGGTTTACTGAGACGTATTTTCCATTTCGATTTACTAAAGCTTCTTTTGGGCGCACATCCAAAAGAGCTTTTATATTTCCTCTAGCTTTTTCAACTGCCGAATGTTGGAATAACTCTCCAACTGTATAAAAAAGCATTACAGCAACACCTTCTTCGTAATGACCAATGGCAAAAGCTCCAATGGTAGCAATGGTCATTAAAAAGAATTCTGTAAAAAAATCTCCTTTAATAATGTTGTCCCAACCCTGTTTCATTACTGGGAAACCCACTGGGATATAAGCTATTCCGTACCATACTAATCGAACCCAATTTTTAAAGAAAGCAGTGTTATAGTAATCCATTACAATACCCGAAATTAGCATTATAAAGCTTATTACGGCAGGTAAATATATTTTGAAATTACTTTGGTGATTATCGGTATTGACATTATGATTGTGACTGCAGCATCTTTCTTCACTTTCAAACTTATTATGAGCTAATTCCTTTTTCTTCATTGCATATTTTTATTTCCAATTTTGAAATAAAAATTCATTTCGGCTATTTTTTAAGCCTAACAAATTCTATAACAAATAGCTTGGTATTTAAAGTGGCAATTTAGAAATATAGATAGTGCAACAGAAGTGCATTATTCAGGACACTTTTCGCATCTACCTTTTATCACGAGGTTGGCATCCTCAGCAGTATAGCCATCAGGAAGATTGATATGCGGGATTTTTCTATCGGTTAAGCAAACGGTTTCATCGCAAATATTGCAATAAAAGTGGAGGTGAAGATCAGTTTCTATTTGGCAATTACAACCTTGTTCGCATAAGGCATATTTTGTTGTGCCAGTGCCATCATCTATTTGATGAACAACACCTTTTTCTTCAAAAGTTTTAATTGTTCGATATAGCGTTGTTCTATCAGACTTATCAAAATAGTTTTCCAAATCTGTTAAACTTTTAGCAGCTTCATTTTCTAAAAGAAAATTATAAACCAAAATACGCATAGCTGTTGGTCTAACGTTACTTTTTTGAAGTAATGATTCAATTTTTGCCGTTTTCATTATAAAAAAATCTTATAGTTTCTTTGCTGCTAAGAACTTATAAAAATAAGGTATTTGTTTGGTCTTTTAAGTTAATATGAGCTAGAAGTTATAACTTATAAATTGGTATTTTTGAAGTAGGTGAAATAACTATTTGCATAAAACAAACTTTCGGATGAACGAATTTAATTTTAAATCTTATTTGATTAACGCTGCAGCTATTTCTGAAGAACAAGCAACAGAATTATATGATAAACTTCAAAAGAAAAAGTATGAAAAAGGTTCCATTCTTTTGAATAAAGGTGCTATTTGCAGTAACTCGTTTTTTGTGGAAAAAGGTTTACTTCGCTCGTATAGATTAGGAGACGACGGGAAGGAACATATTATTCAATTTGCACCAGAGAATTGGTTTATAGTTGATAGAAGTAGTGTTTATTTCAATGATCCTTCTGATAGTTTTATTGAAGCTGTTGAAGACACCGAAGTTGTGTTATTGGAAGAAAATTTTTTTGCTAACGCTAATAAAATTAGTCCAGTGTTCGGTCAGTTTAATGATAAATTGTTGCACAATCATATCCGTCAAATGCAGAAACGGATTAATCTTTTATTAGGAGCAACTGCCGAAAGAAGATATTTGAGTTTTATTGAAATGTATCCAGATTTATTACTTCGTGTTCCACAATGGATGATTGCTTCGTATTTGGGTATTACGCCAGAAAGTTTGAGTAGAGTTCGTAAAGATTTAGCAAAAAGAAATTTTAAACCCAGTAAATAGCAGCAGTCAAAATCTTATTACTCAACATTCCATTTACTTCAAGAATTTTTACAGTTTCAAAACGATAAAAAGTTGGTTTAGTTTACTATACTAGATGTAATTTAAACTTATTGTTACTTACCTAAATACGATTATTGGTTTATAATTTTCCTATTTTTGATACCTACCAAATACAGCATTGGAAAAGAAAAAAGAAAAGAATAAAAAAAATAAGAAATACAGAGTTTTAAGAATTATAGGAAGAGTTTTCTTAGTTCTAATTCTACTGTTAATTCTTCTTGTACTATTTATCAGAAGTCCTTGGGGACAAGATATTATAGTACAGCGTGCTGTTAAATATGTATCCGATAAAACCCATACCAAAGTTGAGATTGAAAAGCTTTTTATTACTTTCGATGGTAATATTATGCTTAAAGGCGTTTATCTAGAGGATAAAAAAGGAGATACATTAATCTATTCAAAATCTTTAGAAGCAGACGTACCGCTTCTTCCTATTATTCGCGGTAATGGTATAGGGGTTGAATATCTTGAATGGGAAGGGCTTCGCGCAAATATTTTCCGGAAAGATTCAATTAAAGGCTATAATTTTCAGTTCCTGGTAGATGCTTTTGCTTCGTCTGATACTACCGCAGTTAAAAACGAAACTGCTTCGGAACCTTTAAATATAATTTTAGGGAATATCAGTTTTAAAGATTTTAATGTAGTGTTTAATGACAGTGTATTGGGTATAAATAGCCAATTCAAAATAGGAGCATTAAGCCTACAAATGGAAAAAACCGATTTAGAAAACATGGATTTTCGTGCTTCGGATGCTTCAATTTCTAATGCTCATATTAAATATATCCAATCTCCTGTTCCGCCAACACCACCATCAGATTCTCCTTTACCTTATATAGCCTTAGAGGAGGTTTCTCTGAAAAACGTATTTGTAGATTATCAATCCTATGCCGATAGGATTGCTGCTAACCTAGAGTTATCTGATTTGTTTTTAAAATTAGAAAAAGCAGATTTAAGTAATAATGAGATTGTTATTGGAGAATTCAGTTTGAATAATTCAATTATTGCAATTAACACCGAAACAGAAGTTAACGAGATTACTCAAAAGGCAGAAGAAATAAAGGAAGAAGTAAAAGCTGATTTTCAAAAATTTGAGTGGCCCGATTTTAAATTTGCAATAAATAACATTGATTTAAAAGGTAATAGCATCAGTTATTTTGTTGGTAACCATAAAGTGAAAAAAGATCATTTTAATTCCAATGCAATTGCGTTGCAGGACTTTAATTTAAAGGCAAATGATGTTTTTTTAAAGGATAAAAAGGCAGGTTTACAACTCAAAACTTTAACCTTTCAAGAAGGGTCAGGTTTAAATCTAAATGAATTAGCTTTAAATTTAGATATTACTGATACTGAATTAAACCTTGATAATTTAGGGTTAGCGCTTAACAACAACAGGCTAAAG
The DNA here is from genome assembly GCF_011065475.1 of Aequorivita sp. KMM 9714. NCBI lineage: Bacteria > Pseudomonadati > Bacteroidota > Flavobacteriia > Flavobacteriales > Flavobacteriaceae > Aequorivita > Aequorivita sp. KMM 9714. The sequence continues at coordinate 9,350 of NZ_JAAGRO010000002.1, forward strand.
GGAAATGTACACCTAGACTATATTTCTTTAGCAGATTTAATCGAGGTTCCAGACAAAACTAAAGTAGCTTTAAACTTCCCTGCATTTCAAGTAGATTTAAGAGAAGTATTTAAATTTCAACCAGAACTTCGTAAGAATGAATATTTACAGACTTTAAGTAAAAAGTATATTTCAGGAAATGTACAAGCTTCAGGCTATTTATCTGCAATAACCTTCCCAAATATGACTGTTAATTGGGGGAATTCTACTCGAATTACTGCTAATGGATTAATTGAGAATGTTACAAATCCAGATAATTTGAAATTTAATATTCCTCATTTTGCTTCAAATACTAAGCGTACAGATTTAATTCAATTTGTAAGTGAAAAAGATTTAGGAGTAAGTCTACCAGAAAATATTTCACTTAATGGTAGTGCTAAAGGAAATTTAAAAGATGTTTACGCCAAAGCTAACCTAACCACTACACAAGGAGTTGCAACTATAGATGGCCACTTTAAAAACGATTCGCAAATTTCTTTTGATGCCGATGTTGATATAAAAGAGTATAAACTAAATGAGCTTTTACAAAACGATCAATTAGGAACTCTTAGTTTAAACATAAAAACTAGTGGTACAGGTAATGATATAAACACTCTTGACGCAAAATTAGAAGCTGTAATATCTAGTTTTCAGTTTAATAATTATGCTATAAAAGATTTAGCTATAAATGGTAATATCAAAGACGGAAAAGGGAATGTGGTTTCAGCTTATAAAGATGAAAATATCAACTTAGATTTTAATGCTAACGTAATTTTAGATTCTATAGCAACAAATGCTAATGCACATCTAAAAATTATTGGTGCAAACTTGAAGTCGCTTGGGTTAATGGATCGAGATGTTAGGACAGCTTTTACCTTAGACGCCGATTTTGATATCACTAAAGATGGTCTCGATGTTATTTCAACAATTGGAGATGGAGTAGTGGTATATGATGATAAAACGTACATATTGGGCGATGTATTGGCAACTGCTCACACTAGAAGCGATACCACTTCTGTGTGGATTAATAATAAAATTGTTCAACTTAGTTTAGAGAGTAATACAAATCCAGAGTTATTTAGCAAAGCCATTAAGCGACATGTTTCCAGTTATTTTTCTAGAGACATTACCTTGTCTGATACCATAAGCAATCCTATAAAGCTTAATGCTAAAGGGCGAATAGTAGAAGCCCCTGTATTAAATGAAGTATTTTTAGTGAATGTTAAAAAACTAGATACAATTAAACTATCGGTTGACTTTGACGAAGCAGCACGAAAATTAAAAGCAGATATTCAAGCACCACATATTGTTTATGGAAGCAACGAGTTGGATAGTCTTTCATTCACAATGGATACAGATAAAGATAAATTTGTTTTTGACCTGGGCTTTAAAAATATAAAGGGTGGCCCCTTAGATATTCCTAAGACAAAAATTACAGGAAACCAGCAAGATAATGAGATGAACCTAAGCTTCAAGTCGGTATATAAAGACAGTACGCTTATTAATATTCAATCTCAAATTACAGGTACTTCAGAACAGCTTAGATTTAATATTATTCCTGAAGATTTAATACTCGATAGAAGTAAGTGGCTTACTCCTAAAGACAATGAGATTCTTATTAGAAAAGATAATTTAGAATTCAACAATTTTAAATTTTCTAAGGGCGATGAGATGGTCGAACTATCAGATAAATTGCCAAATGTGCCTGAAAATCACGCAGCAATTACATTTAATAACTTCAAATTAAGTGAGATTCTAAATTATTTAAATCCATCAGATGAAATCGCTAAGGGAAATTTAAACGGTAGTCTAATAACTATTAATCCTTTTGGGGATATGGGGCTTTTGGCAGACCTTACTGTAGATAATTTAAATTTCTTAGATGTTGGTTTAGGAACGATGACGGTTGACGCCAAGTCGAAAGGTGAAAATAGTTACGATTTTAATTTAGCTTTAAAAGAAGGCGACGTCGATTTAGATTTAAGGGGAGATTATATAGCAAATCAAAAAGATGCACAGATAGATTTAGACTTAGTTATAAATGAGTTTAAAATGAAAGCGCTCGAAGGGTTTTCTTTAGGTGAAATTAAAAATGGTAAAGGAGGATTTTCAGGAAAGTTTAATGTAACCGGGAGTATAGCGGAGCCCAATTACGAAGGGAAATTAATTTTTAATAATGCAGATTTTACTATTGCAAAGTTAAATGCACCGTTTACACTTAAAAATGAAACTCTATCTATTAATAACGATGGGTTCTTTATGGATGGTTTTACTGTGCGTGATGAAAATCAGAACCAATTGGTTTTATCTGGAGAGGTTGGCACGAAAAACTTTATCAATCCCACGTTTAATTTGAAGATTAACGCAAAAGATTTTCAAGTATTAAACGCAACAAAGGATGATAATGGCTTTTTATATGGAAAGGCTTCATTTAACGCAGATGCAACCCTAACGGGAGATATGCTAGTTCCAAAACTAGACGCCAATATAACTGTAAATGATGCAACTGATATTACTTATATATTGCCTTCGTCATCAGTGTCTATTGAAGAACGAGATGGAGTTGTAGTATTTGTAAATCGTGAAAATCGAGATGCTATATTAACGCAAACTGCTGAAAAAACAGCAACATTAACAGGGCTTGATGTTAGGGCATTTTTAAAAATTGGGAAAGAAGCTAAAGTCAAAATTATAATAGATCAAGAAACAGGAGATAACTTTGAAGTTTACGGTGCTGGGGAATTCGATTTTACAATGAATCCTACAGGAAGAATGAATTTAAGTGGCGTATATAATGTGGCAGGTGGTCATTATGAAATGAACTTATACAATTTAGTAAACAGAAGATTTGAACTTGCTCCTGAAAGTAGAGTAAGTTGGTCTGGCGATCCTTTTGATGCTAAACTAGACATCAAGGCTGTATACAATTTGAAAGCCTCTGCGTCGGCATTAATGGCGCCTATAAGTTCTGGAGCTGATCCTTCGGTGAAAAATAGGTATAAACAAGTATTACCATTTAGCGTATATTTAAATATTGACGGAGAATTAACCAAACCAATAATCGCATTCGACCTTGATATGCCAGAGGATGAGCAGGGAGCAATAGGAGGACAGGTATATGGAAGATTACAACAAGTAAATAGTCAGGAAGACGAATTAAATCGTCAAGTATTTTCATTGCTAGTTCTCAATAGATTTTATCCGGAACCAGGAAGTGATGGTAGTGCTGGAGGTTTTGCCACTGTGGCAAGAGATAATTTAAACGACGCTATTTCAGATCAATTAAATAACTTTTCAAATAATTTATTAGGCGGATCTGGAATTCAATTGGATTTTGGATTAAACAGCTATACCGATTACCAAGGTGAAACAGCACAAGAGCGTACACAATTAGATATTGCTGCGCAGAAAAAACTCTTCAACGATAGATTAATAGTACGTGTAGGTAGTGAAGTTGACATACAAGGAAGCGGTTCAAATGAAGAAGAAGCCCCAATTATTGGCGATGTAAGTTTAGAATATTTAATCACCGAAAACGGCAGATACAGAATAAAAGGATTTAGAAAAAATCAATTTGAAAATGTTGTTGACGGACAAACTATTGTAAGTGGAATTGCTTTAATATTCACACAAGAGTTTAATAAGTTTGATGAATTGTGGCAAGCTATTTTAAGTGGTGAAACCAAAAAGGAAAAGGCTGAAAAAGAAGCATTGGAAAAGGAAAAAGAAAAAATAGAAAAAGAAGAGGAAGAAATTAAAAAGAATATTGAAAATGAAGGAGAAGATGATAAAAACACTAATGATTCAAAAACTAAGGAATAAGTAAAACTGTAATACTTAAACTTAAGCCACCTAATAGGTTGCTAAGCAAAGTTGGACTATGTATATCAAATTTAAAATAGTATTTATTTTAACATCGGCATTGCTCGTGCTTCAATCGTGTGCAGTAAAAAAGCACATACCTGAAGATGAAATGCTTTATACCGGTGCAACTGTGGAGATTAAATCGGATTCTATTATAAAAAATGAATCTCAACTAAAATCTGTTTTAGAAGAAGCTTTATTGCCCAAGCCTAATAAAAAGTTTTTGGGAATGCGTGTTGGGCTTCATTATTACTACAAAATGCAAAAAGAGAATCCGGGATTTATAAATCGATTTTTTTATAAACGATTTGGAGAACAAAAACCTGTTTATAAAAGTGATGTAAAACCTTATGAAGTTGAAGAAATCCTACTCAATCGTATGGAAAACAGAGGTTTTTTCTATAGTGAGATTACATCGGAGTTTGAAGATAATGAGGGAGACAAAGAAGCTTCAGTAAAATACACAGTTAAAGCACCAAAGGCATACACAATTGCTAGTTACCAAATAGATAGTATGCCGCATCCTATTTATCCTGAAGTTAAAAAAAGTGTAGCCAAAACAAAGCTTTCCAAAGGAATGCGTTTTGACTTAGCTAATATGAAGATGGAACGTGAACGTATAGATAGAGAATTAAAACAAAATGGATATTATAACTTTAATTCAAGTTTTCTAATTTTTGAAGTCGACACTAATCAGTATGACAAAAAACGATTTGATTTATTTCTCGGATTAAAAAAAGATGTTCCTAAAAAATCTATTATTCCCTATAAAATTTCTAAAATTAATGTTTACGCCAACTATCACGTAGAAGATTCTATTGATAATGAGGTGGAGCGTTTTAATGAAAAGAACTTTATAAACAGTTCAGATTTTTTTAAATCAAAATACCTCGATCCTTTTATTACTTTGGAGGAAGGGCAATATTACAGCCCAGAAAACTCAAGAAATACAGCAAGAAGACTTTCAACAATTGGAGCGTATAAGTTTGTGAATATTCAGTATAAAGAACGAGATACTGTACATAATGACAGCTTGGGAATTTTGGAAGCTAATATATTTCTATCACCTTTAAACAAAAGAGCTCTTCGTGTTGAATTGCAAGCAGTATCAAAATCCAATAATTTTTCTGGACCTGGAATAGCATTAACTTACAGTAACAGAAACCTTTTTAGTGGTGGGGAAACATTAAATACTACTGCTAGTTTTGGTTATGAAATGCAAGTAGGAGGTGGGAGTAGTAGTGGTAAAACAAGTGTAGATTTAGGTTTAAAATCTGAGTTGATTTTCCCAAGAGTAATTTTTCCAATAAAAATAGATAGCGACTTTTTTAAATACGATATACCTAAAACAAAGACAAGCATTAGTCTTGATTATTTAAGAAGAACACAACTTTATACTTTACTATCGGGTAGCGCACAATTTGGATACCTTTGGCAAGCAAATAGGTATGTAACTCACGAAATAATACCTATTTCATTAAACTACACAAAACCTTCAAATACTACTGAAGAGTTTCAAAACATTTTAGACGCTAACCCTTATCTAAAACGCAGTTTTGAAAAGCAATTTATTGCAGGCTTGAACTATTCATTTACTTACAACGGAATGGTAGATGCATCTAAAAAACATCAATTTTTTATTAATTCAACCTTAGATGTTGCGGGTAACACCATGAGTTTGTTTGGCAAAGAAATGGATAATGGTAAAAAAGGAATTTTAAATTTAGAATATGCTCAATATGCAAAAGTTGATGCAGATTTTAGATATCATTTAAACTTCGGAAAAGAACAACTTATAGCTGCTAGATTATTCGGTGGATACGGATATGCTTATGGAAATTCCGATATAATGCCTTATGTAAAGCAATACTACTCTGGAGGACCTTATAGTGTTCGAGCGTTTCGAATTAGATCTTTAGGGCCAGGAACATATTCTGATGAAGGTAATTCTCAAACTAATTATTTCGATCAAACAGGAAACATTCGCATTGAAGCAAATATTGAATATCGTTTTCCTATTATATCTTTCTTAAAAGGAGCTGTATTTGCCGATGCAGGAAATATATGGAACTCAGATCCTAATCCAGTTTACGAAGGGAAAGATAAATTTACCTCAAGTTTTATCAAAGAACTTGGAATGGGAGCAGGAGTAGGACTTAGAGTTGATGTGCAAGGTTTTGTACTACGCTTTGATTTTGCCGCTCCTTTTCACGAGCCATCCAAGGATAATGGATTCGATTTTAACGTAAAGGAAACTGTATTTAATTTCGGAATTGGATATCCTTTCTAGATTCTAGTTTTTTTAAGTGAAAACAAAAGCTTTTAGCATAAAGAATTAGAATTAATAATTAAATAGTCAGTCATTAATTATTTTAACACATTAATTATCCGTACCTTTGAAGCATTAGGGGGCAACTATAATTTAAAACCCCAGTAGGTATACCAATAACAATAATTTTTAATATGTAATTCATTAAAAAGTCATCTGCCTACAGCGGATGGCTTTTTTTATTCTAAAAACACAAATGGCAAAATCGCAACAGACGTACAGTAAAAAAGAAAAAGAAAAAGCAAAACAGAAAAAGAAGGAGGAAAAACAAAAGAAAAAATTAGCTCGTAAAGCTGATAAAACTCCAGGAATAGACTTTGTTTATGTAGACCATAACGGTAACTTAACTGATACGCCACCAGATCCTAGTATGAAGCCAGAAATTGAAGCAGAAGATATAATCCTTGGAATTCCACCAAAAGAAGAAGGGGATAGAGAAGCTTTTGACCCTGTAAGAAAGGGAAAGGTTTCTTTCTATGACTCATCGAAAGGATTCGGATTTATTATCGATAACGAAAACAACGAAAAGTACTTTACTCACGTAAGTGGAATTATTGACGAAATAACTGAAAATGATAACGTATCATTCGAGCTTGAAAAAGGTCAAAGAGGAATGAATGCTGTAAAGGTTACTAAAATCTAAAGCATTAAACTTTTTTAAATAAAAAATCCCGCCAAAAGCGGGATTTTTCAATTTAAGTCTAGTTATTTATTAACTAGTTAAGTCTTCAGCTTTATTTTTTAGCTGGTTGGTTTCACGTTGTGCGGCATTTTTAAGTTGACCGTACTTTTCAGAAATTGTATCTTCAACTTCGCCAGCTTTTTCTTTAATTCTTCTACCTGTATCAGTAGCTTTGTCTTTAAGTCTTTGCTTTTCTTCTGGAGTCATTTTGTTATACTTCCATAGTGCAAATGCACCCGCAGCTGCACCTAAAACTGCTAATAATCCTTTTCCTTTATTGTTCATATCTTTTTATTTTTTTGTTTATGTGAAGATACGAGATTAGCGCACCATAACAATGTGATATTGTTGACTTTAATATAAATTTAATACTTAAATGAAAATACTTTTAAAGTATTCCCAAATTTTTAAATTAAAAAGATTTTTAAAGATCTACACTATGTTTTTTTGGGGATGAAATGCAGATGATTTCTTTAAAAGAGAAACTTAAAATTTATGATTACCATAATTACATTTTACATTGATACTCTAGCTATATTTGTTAAAAACTAAAACTATGTCTCGAAAGGAGTCTGAGAATGATATCTCAGTTGAAGAAAATAATTTTTCTAGTGAATTTTCTGATAAAGAAAATAAAGCAATTAATTCTGATGAAATTGCCAAGTGTATTGCTATACTTGAATATTTGAATAATAATACCGATGAGATTTTTGAAATTCCAAAGGAACAACGTACAGCTTTAATAAAGGCTTCTGGTCAACTTTCAAGACCTAATCGAGACGAATTTTCACGTAGAAAAAAAGACGCCAAGAAAGCCCAGAAGCGTAAACTTGCAAATAAAGATAGAACTGCACGAAAAGAAACAGGGATAAGAAGTGCTAGAGAGAATGTAGTATTTGTAGCCCCCAAGCTTTTACAAACTTCAGATTTGTCTTCAAAAGAAACTTTAGAACTTGAAAACCCTCGCAACTGTTATGTTTGTAAAACTCTTTTTACAAAAATGCACCACTTTTATGATACAATGTGTACCGAGTGTGGAGATTTTAATTATGCTAAAAGGTTTCAAACAGCCGATTTAACAGGGCAAGTAGCAGTTTTAACAGGCTCAAGACTTAAAATTGGGTATCATATCGCATTGATGTTACTTAGGGCAGGAGCGACTGTTGTCGCAACTACTAGATTTCCCGCAGACTCTGCTTATCGTTTTGGTCAAGAAGAAGATTTTCACCAATGGTCTGACCGTTTAAAAATTCACGGTTTAGACCTTCGCCATATTCCTAGTGTTGAAATTTTCTGTAATTATATAGAGCAGAAATATGACAAGCTTGATATTTTAATAAATAACGCAGCTCAAACTGTACGTAGGCCAGCTGGATTTTACAAGCACTTGATGCCTAAAGAAGAAATGCCATTTGAAGACCACCCTCAATTTGTAAAAGATTTACTTCAAGATCACTACCATTGTTTAACCGAGTTAAAATCACTTACTGACGATATTGGTAAAGACCCAAATAAAAATTTACCGGTTACTTGGCACGGTTCAGAACCAGGAATCGGAATTAAAGCTTCGGCAAAACTTTCACAAATACCATATAGTTTTGATAATTCATTAAGTGCAAATGAAGTTTTCCCTGAAGGAAAACTAGATGCAGATTTACAACAAGTAGATTTAAGGAAGACTAATAGCTGGCGATTAAGATTAGGTGAAATTGAAACTACTGAAATGATTGAAGTTCAATTAGTAAATTCTATAGCTCCTTTTGTTCTTTGTAATCGTTTGGGTGAAATTATGAAGAAAGAAAATACCGGTAAAAAACACATTATCAATGTTTCGGCTATGGAAGGAAAGTTTCATCGCTTTTTTAAGGAAGACCGACATCCACATACAAACATGGCAAAAGCCGCGCTTAATATGTTAACGCATACTGCAGCAGGAAGTCTTGCTAAGGAAGGAATCTATATAAACGCAGTCGATACGGGTTGGGTAACAGATGAAGACCCTGTAGAGCTTGCAAAGCGAAAAATGGAATTACACGACTTTCAACCTCCATTAGATATTGTAGATGGTGCAGCAAGAGTTATGGATCCATTGTTTGACGGGATTAACACTGGAAAACACTGGAGTGGGAAATTTTTAAAGGATTATAGACCAATAGACTGGTAGATGATTAGTACTATTTAACAACGGCGTGTCCCGATAGTTTATCGGGAACCTTTTTAAATCGAGAGGTTTTCAATACAATTAAATTTTAAAGTTTTAAAACTATGAGTAACGAACAACCAAATAATCCTTTACACGGAGTGAAGCTAGCCGATATTTTAGAATATCTAGTAGAATTTTATGGATGGGAGACCTTAGGTGAAAAAATTAAAATTAACTCCTTTAATAGTAACCCTTCCATTAAGTCTAGCTTAAAATTTCTACGTAGAACTCCGTGGGCTAGAGAAAAAGTGGAGAATCTATACTTAAAAACAAAAAAGAACTCTTAAGATAATTCTTAAGAGTTCATATCTTCTTAATTTGTATTATAGACAGGACTAAGTCATTAAAAATATTTATGTTTTTATGGCATCAGTTTTTAATTAGCGTATAGTAGCTAAAAAGCATTGATAAGATTTACTGTTAATATTGAATAATTATCCTACTCCTCATTCAAAACCCATATAATTGTATGGGTTTTCCCGTTTTTTTAACTTCAAATGCCAGATAAAATCCATTTGATATTATTAATTTTAAACTTTTAAATCCATTACAAAATAAATTTTTCAATTACTTCTTATGATTAATAAAAGGCTAGAGAATCTGCGTCAACAAATGACTAAATATCAATTAGATGCAGTTATTATACCTTCAACAGATCCTCATCAATCAGAATATGTTGCTAAACATTGGAAAGTAAGAGAGTATTTTACAGGATTTACAGGTTCAGCTGGGGTGTTAGTTTTAAATCAAAATGAAGCTGCACTTTGGACAGACTCACGTTACTTCCTTCAATTTGAAGATGAATGTAAAGACTACAATTTAAACTTACACAAACAATCGATACCTCATGCTCCAGAACACGTACAATGGTTGTGTGATAGTTTAGAGGAAGAAACTGTTATTGGCGTTGATTTTTTTCAATTTTCAAAAGCCCAAATCGATTATATAAAAGAAGTATCGAGTTCTAAAAATATTGAACTTAAAAACATTCCTAATCTAGTAGATGAAATATGGAAGGATAGACCCGCCTTGCCGAGTTTTCCAGTTGACATTCACCCATTAGAATACAGCGGAGAAACTACTGCTTCAAAAATTAAAAAAGTTCAAAATAAAATTGAAACAGCGAAAGCAGATTATTATTTGTTTTCAAGTTTAGATGAAATTGCTTGGTTATTTAATATTCGTTCTAAAGATGTTGACTTTACACCTTTAGTAACTTCTTACGCATTAGTTGGATTGGATAACACAATTATTTTTTGTGATAGAAACAGGTTTTCCCAGTCAGCTATTGAAGCATTTTCAAAATTAGATATCGAAGTATTAGACTATGATTTAGCTATTTCTGAATTTCAGAAATTAGATTCAAACAAGAAAATCATCACAGATTTATCGTCTCTTAATTATGCAGTTTTTAACGCTATACAGAGTAAGTTTTTATTTCAAAACTCAATAGCAAGAGAATTGAAAGCTATTAAAAACGAAATAGAGATAAACGGTTCCAAAAACTGTATGGTAAAGGATGGAGTTGCACTTACGAAGTTTTTCATTTGGTTGGAAAATGAACTTGCAATAAGAGAGATTTCTGAATATGAAATTGGAAAAAAACTAGAAAGTTTCAGGCAACAACAAAATTTATATACAGGTGAATCTTTTGCTGCAATTGTAGGCTATAAAGGAAACGGCGCAATCATACATTATACAGCACCAAAAGAAGGCTCTGCCATGGTGAAAAATGAAAATATTCTATTAGTAGATAGTGGCGCTCAATACAAAGATGGAACCACTGATATTACCAGAACTGTTTGGTTAGGAGGGACGCCAACTGAAGAATTAAAAACGGCCTATTCATCAGTTTTAAAGGGATATATTGCACTTGAGCAATTACAATTTCCTAAAGGAACTGTTGGGATGCAAATTGATGCATTTGCAAGATTCCATCTTTGGCAACAAGGCTTAAACTATCCACACGGAACAGGTCACGGAATAGGTAGTTTCGGGATGGTACACGAACCACCACAAGGTTTTACAACAAATCCTGCAACGAGTAGCGGGAGAACAGCACATTTACCGAATCAACTTACAACTATTGAACCTGGGTGTTATAAAAAAGGAGTGTTTGGAATTCGAATTGAAAACATAGTATTGTCTATAGCTAAACAAGAAACAGAATACGGAGAATTTATAGGATTTACGCCAGTTACATTATGCCCGATAGACAGACAACTAATTGATAAGTCTTTACTAACAACTACTGAAATTGACTGGTATAACTCTTATCACAAAATGGTGTTTGATCAACTATCTCCTATGCTGAATACTGATGAAAAAGAGTGGTTAAAACGTATGTGTGAAGAATTATAAACCATCAAAATCTAACCAAAAAAAATATAAAGGCCCTTTCGATTTTGATTTCGATTTCAATTTCAAGCAACTGCGCTTAACATCTATTCCTTAAGCCAACTATCTATAATTTTATAAATCTGTTGTTGTTCTGAAACATCAAAACTCTTAATACGAGTTCTATGATCGCCTTGAGGGTTTACAAACTTAAATAACTCTCGTTTCTCAGCGTTCTCTGTCAACTCTACAGCTGTAGCACTCCAAGCGTCGTATTCGCCGTAAATAAATAGCATCTTTTCAGCCTTCGTGTCTAAGAAAGCTTTTATGTTTTGCATTGGCTTAGGATCGAAAGGTTTTGAGATGTTTTCAGGGAAAGCCCAATCAAAAGTGTATAGTTTATCTGTTTTTAAGTATTTTTCGAATGGTCTGGTTTCATAGGCATAAATTCCTTGTTGTGTTAATGCAGCCCAAAAATAGGGTTGTAAATCTTCAACCGAACTTTCTTCGAAAAAACCGTAGCCTACAACATCAAATAAATGATCGTAAATAGTCTCAACTGTTGCTGATTCTGTTGGAATATCATCAGTTTTTGTGCCCCATTGCCAGTGTGCAAAAGGATATTCTAAAATTGAATATTCAAGTGCTTTCTCTACACCAAACTCCCAAGACATTCCTTCTTCAGCAGCTTTAGTCTTTAATATTTCTAATAATGCTTCTCTATTTTTAAAACTAAGTTCTTGAAAGTTTTTGATTTTTGTCCTGTCTTCTTCTGTCCCTACATTCCTTAAGAATTCAAATATCCTTTCGTCTTCTCTATCAAAATTTAAAGGACCAACGTAACAAACACAACCGTCGACATTTTTTGGGAAATAATATCTATGTGCCATTACAGTTTGACAACCTTTTGAAATTCCTGTGGAAATAAATTTTGCATTTGGATATAAGGCATTTCTAATTGCATTGATGATAGCAGCTTGATCTTTAGCGGCGTTTTCAATTGTTAGTGTATTCCAATCTATGTCTTCAGGTCGAGAATTATTAAAATAACGATGTTCTATTGATATTTGATTGGCATTGTAATGAGTTGCTAATTCCCCAGCTTTTTCTGAACCAATTCCATAGCCATTAAGCTCGACAATTACAGGTTGCATTGGATTTTCAAAACCTAAAAATACACGTTGTTTAAATGTGCCTTTTGTTAAGTCGTTATGGTCAATCGGTTGTTCAAACCAAAGCTCATAATTCTCATCAAAATGACTTACTACAGCTCTTTTTTCAATACTTACAACATTTTCTATAGAAGCTAATTTCTCAAATTTTGAAACCTCTCTTAAAGTAGGTGCAACGCTTGTCGTGGTTTTGCAACCTACAAATAGAAGAACAAAAATTAAAAAATAATGATAGCGAATTGATTTCATAATAAATTCAATTTTAAAGTTTTAATATCGTCAAGTTAGGGTTATTCAATAATCTCGTAATTGACACTTAATTTTCGTAAAGCTCGTAATGCAGAACCTGAGTTTTTATCGTCAACATCAATTTCTACTGCGTCACCTTCTAATAATATATCTGTAAGTTCCTTTGCCAAGGACTCATTGTGCTTCGAAATTTCTGTAATACATTGAGCTATCGCTCTTCTATCGGGGCGTTGCGCATCGCAAGATATTAAGTTTAATTTCATAATTTTTCAAAGCATTAAATGTCTATAAAATATTTTTCAGCTTTACCTTTATTCAAAAGTATATCGTTGTTCTGCTGCTGAAGAGGCATTGAGCATTTCGTTAAATTTTCTAATTGTATTAAAATTACGAGTAATTTCTCCAGATACTGCTAGTCCTGAAATTCCAGTTTCTAGAATTGCGGTTACATCTTCTAAGGTAATTCCTCCCACACCAATTATAGGCGTTTCAGTATTTAAAACATCAATAATTGCTGTGTATCCATTTAACCCTAAAACTGGGGGTAGATTTTCCTTTGTTTCTGTAAATCTAAAAGGTCCTAAACTAATATAATCTGCTTCTTTTTCAATTAAGGCTTCGCAATCTTGTAAAGTGTTTGCAGTACCACCAATAAACTGCCAAGTATATAAATGTTTTCTAGCAATAGTAGGACAGGTGTCAGATTTTCCTAGATGTACTCCGTCTGCTTTAATCTCTCTAGCGATTTTATAATTGTCGTTTATTATTAATCTGGTCTGAAAGTGAGCTGTAATATCTCTTGCCTCTTGGGCTAGTTTTAATAACTTTTTATCAGAAATATTCTTTAAACGCAACTGTACCAATTCTGCCCCAGAAGTACACGCCTTCTGGATATTTTCCAAATGCTCTTTAGGAGAATTTCCTTGAGATATATAATGTAATTTGGGTATCATAGCGTTTTGTCAATGTTTTAATAAACAAGATTGCATTGCCTCTTTTTGAAGATCTTTTTTCTCTGTTCTCTGTTCTTTATTCTCTGTTCTTTATTCTTTATTCTTTGTGCTCTTCTCGCAACCATCTATTTTCAAGAAATTTCAACCTTTTTAGCAAACTCCATAAAGTGTGCTTCAAAGCGTTTTAACATTGGGTGAATTTTCTCTGTGTACAAAACATATTGACATCTTTTAATAGTTTGAGTTACCGCCATAATTGCGGTATAATCAGCTTTTTGCGCAAGAAATTCAGCATCATCAACACTTAATATTTTTAACTGAGAGGAACTAACTCCATTGGTTAAAAACAATTTATTTAATGTTTTAGGCGTAGAAATTAAAATATCTACACCCATAAAGATTTCAGATTTTTGAATGTCAATATGAAGCTCTTCGTATCCAACATATACTCTTATTTCTTTGTGTTGTGTATATGCTTCAAAAGCTTCAAACATTTCTAATGCTTTTTCTTTGTTTTCTACCAAAACTATTGCTCTAGGAGCATCTCCAACAGGTTCAAACTTAAGTTTCTGTAAGGTTGTTAGAATAAGTGTTGTTGTTTTTCCACTTCCTTTAGGAGCCGTACAATATACATTAGCACCACTTTTAATAACGGGAATACTTTTTGTCTGAAATGGAGTAGGAGTAATTATTTCAAACTTTTCTAACTTCTCTTTTATTTCAGGGTTTAGTTTTTTAAAAGGCATAGGAAATAAAGACATGATAATTAGTTGAGATTTTACAATTCAACAAATATACTACCTAATGCCGAGTTATAAGGAATTACGGAGTGAACTTACCTAATTTAAATGTTATCATCCTTTGTTACAGTATCTAGTTCTGTAATTTTTATAAAAATAAATAGTTTTACCAATGAGACTGTTTTATTCAAAATCCAAAACCTTAGCAAGTACCTCCCAAACAGTTTCAGCTAAAATCTTATGTCCTTCAGCTGTAGGGTGGATTCCATCGGCTTGATTTAGGTGTTTTACACCACCTACATTTTCCAAAATAAAAGGTATGAATTCAATGTTATTCTCTGAAGCCAAATCAGAAAATATGGCTTTAAATTGGGTGGTGTATTCCGCTCCCATATTGGGTGGCATTTGCATTCCTGCCAAAACGATTTTTATTTCAGGATTCTTTGCTCTTACTGCATCTAAAATTGCTTGTAAATTAGCTTTAGTTTCTGTTATAGGAAGACCACGCAGTCCATCGTTGGCTCCGAGTTCTAAAACAAAAACATCAATATCTTGATTTAAAATCCAATCGATTCTACTCCTACCGCCGGCAGAAGTTTCTCCGCTTACACCAGAATTCACAACTTGGTAATTTAGATCTAACGAATCTAATTTCTTTTGAATAATTCCTGGGAATGCGTCATTTGTATCATCTAAACCGTACCCTGCGGTAATACTATCGCCAAAAAACATAATGGTTTTGCTAGATGTTTTTTCTGCAGTTTCAGTTTCCGTAGTATTGTTTTCGGTTGAATCTGTTGTGGCCTCAGTTTTTTTATCATTCCCACAGGAAATCATTACAAATGCCAGAAGGATATAACAAAACTTTAAGAGGTTTCGAGACTTGTAAAGGCTTGTATTTAAAAGGCTTTGTGTAATTTTGGACTTCGGCATATTGTCGGAGATAATTATAAAATTTAAATGACAAAGATATTAAAGATAAACGGGCTGGTAAAAACTTATAAAAGTGGTTCTAAACAATTAACAGTCCTTCAAAAAGTTTCCTTCGAAGTTGAAAAAGGGCAAACATTTGCTATTGTTGGACCTTCTGGAAGTGGAAAAACCACCTTACTAGGATTATGTGCAGGCTTGGATACTCCTAACTCAGGAACAGTGGAATTATGTGGGCACGATTTAAGTGCTCTTAATGAAGATGAACGAGCACAATTGCGAAACGAACAAGTAGGCTTTATCTTTCAAGACTTTCAATTATTACCAACCTTAACTGCGCTTGAAAATGTAAGTGTGCCTTTAGAGCTACAAGGTTCCAAAAATGCCGCAAGTAAAGCGAAAGAATTATTAGAAAAAGTAGGTTTGGGAAAACGTGTCAATCATTATCCCTCACAATTATCAGGTGGGGAGCAGCAACGAGTAGCAGTAGCAAGAGCGTTTTCCAACAATCCTTCTATTTTATTTGCCGATGAACCTACAGGAAATTTAGATGAAGAAACTGGTGAAAAAGTAATTCAGTTACTTCTTAACCTCAATGAAGAAGCAGGGACTACGCTTGTTATAATTACGCACGATTTAGACTTAGCCGCAAGAACTCAACAAATTTTAAAACTGAAAGGCGGACAAATTTTAACCAATGAAAAAACAGCGGTAATTTGAAAAAGTCAACTTTAAAGTCAAATAGTAATCCTGCTTGGCTGTTTAAAATGGCTTGGCGTGATGCTAAAGCAAGTAGGGCGCGGTTGCTACTATTTATGGCTTCCATTATTTTAGGAATTGCCGCAGTGGTTTCAATACAGTTGTTTAGTCAAAACCTTACCGATAATATTCAAAGACAATCGAAATCGTTGATGGGGGCCGATTTTCGTATTGATATAAATGAAGTTCCATCTGAGCGGGCACAGGAAATTATAGATTCTCTTCAACCAGACGCTTCGGAAGTGAGTTTTGTATCCATGGTCGCATTTCCTAAGAACGATGGTACTAAATTAGTTCGTGTGCGTGGCTTGCAGGGTGATTTTCCTTTTTACGGAAAGCTTGAAACAGAACCGGTTACAGCTTCCACTTTATATAAAACTTCAGGTGGCGCATTAGTAGATGCTACCTTAATGTTGCAATACAATCTTCAGGCTGGTGACTCTATTAAAATAGGAGAAATAACCTTACCTATAGCTGGTGCATTAAATGCAATTCCGGGTAATACAGCAATCTCAAGTTCTGTAGCGCCATTGGTAATTATTCCGTATCGATTTATAGAAGCAACAAAATTGCTGCAATTTGGAAGCCGTAAACGTTATGAATTCTTCTATAATCAACCCGACACCGATTTAGTTTTATTGGAAGAGCAATTGCAACCATTACTGGAAGAAGAAAATGCCGACTTAGACACTCATATTAGTACTAGCAGTAGATTAGGGAGGCGTTATGATAATGTAGGTTCGTTTTTAAATCTTATTGCATTTATTGCACTCTTGTTAGGTTGTGTAGGGATTGCTAGTTCAGTTAATATTTATATTAAAGAAAAAATAAAAGCAATTGCCGTTTTAAAATGTTTGGGAGCCTCTAGAAAACAGAGCTTTTTAATTTTCTTGATTCAGATTGCAGGAATAGGATTATTAGGAGGAATTATTGGTACAGCAATAGGAGTAGGGCTTCAAGAGCTTTTCCCTATTGTTTTAAAAGAGTTTCTGCCTTTCGAATTAACTATAAGTATTAGTCTACAACCGCTCATTATAGGTGTTCTTTTGGGGGTTATAATGTCAGTTTTATTCGCTTTACTACCGCTATTGCGTACTTGGTATGTTTCACCATTGGAAGTATTACGAGTTAATGGGGATACTTCAAAACAATCTAGAAAGGCAAGTATTGTGGCCATTGCGGTGATTGTTTTATTCCTATATTCTTTTTCTTATTGGTTGCTTCGCGATTGGATGTTTGCATTGGCCTTTATCGGCGGAATCATGGTAACCTTTGGAATCCTCTCAGGAATAGCATTAGGTACAATGAAATTGGTAAGAACCTTTTTCCCTAAAAATACAGGCTTTACTACTAGACAAAGCTTACTGAATTTATTCCGTCCCAATAATCAAACTGTAGTGCTGTTAGTGGCTATTGGATTAGGAACTTTTTTAATTAGTACATTATATTTTACAAAAGATATTCTACTAGATAAGGCTGAAATTGGTCAAACATCAGAAAGTGCAAATCTAATAACCCTCGATGTACAACCAGACCAAGTAGGGGATGTGGTTAATACTTTTAAAGCAAATGGTCTACAGGTATTAAATAATATTCCGCTGGTTACTATGCGAATGCACAGCATAAAAAATGAATTGGTAAACAACCTTCGCACCGATAGTACAGCACAAATAAGAGGTTGGGTTTTAAATCACGAATTTAGAACCACCTACCGAAATAATTTAATTGATTCTGAAGAAATAGTAAAAGGGGAGTGGGTGCCTTTACAAAAGCCAGGGGAGATTGTTCAAATTTCAATTTCCGAAAATCTTGCTGAAGATGCTAATGTAACTATTGGAGATTCAATTGTTTTTAATGTTCAAGGTGTACTGATGCCAACTGTCGTAAAAAGCATACGTAAGGTGGATTGGGCAAACCTGCAACCTAATTTCACTATCCTTTTTCCGAGTGGTGTCCTAGAAGACGCGCCACAGTTTTATGTATTATCTACCAACGCACCAACTGAAGCCAGTTCTGCTAAATTGCAACGAGACTTAGTAAGTAAGTTTCCAAATGTATCCGTTATAGATTTACGGCAGATGTTTACTGTAGTAGAAGATATTCTTAACAAGGTGTCTTGGATAATAAATTTCATGGCATTTTTTAGTATTCTTACGGGGATTATTGTTCTGATAGGTTCCGTTCGTACCAGTAAATATCAACGAATAAAAGAAAGTGTTTTATTGAGAACCTTAGGAGCCAAAAACAAACAGATTTTAACCATTACCGCTCTAGAATATTTATTTCTAGGTATTTTAGGTAGCCTCTTAGGAATACTTTTGGCATTGATAAGTAGTTTATTATTAGCAGTGTTTGTGTTTCAAGAATCATTTACTCCTTCGCTAATCCCATTCTTGGTTTTCTTACCTGGAATCTCTCTTTTAGTCTTAGGAATTGGCTTAAGCAACATTCGGGAGGTTTTAAGAAGTTCGCCATTGGAGGTTTTGAGAAAGAGTGGGTAAGTGGTAGTTGGTAGTTTCTAGAGGTTAGAGGATAGTTTGTATCTGTATAATGAAGTAGGACTGAAGGATTGACTGCCATAAGAGAAGTCAGGACTTTTGCTTCTAAGGTTAACATTCTTAAGATCTGCGAATTTGCGGTAAAATATCACGGCTGAGACGAAAAGGATAAATAAAATATCTAATTAATTAACTAACTTAAATAAAGCTTGTAAGCCTAGATGTCCAATTAAATGTCTTACATACTCGATGAATACGACTAATTAAATTAGTATGTTTTGCAGAATATATATGCAAATCACACAATAAATAAACATTTTACAACAATAAAAAATATGGATGTTTTTTATCCAAATCAAAGATATACTAGTAAAGGTGAGCCTGAATTAGGGATAGGTATTTTAACGGAAACCAGTAACCGACAAGTAAAAATATATTTCCCGCTTTCCAATGAATATAGAGTTTATGCCATAGAAAGTGCTCCTTTGCGTCGTGTAATTTTTAAACCCGGAGATACGATTGTTGATTTAGATAAGCAGTCCATGCTTATTGAAAGAGTTGAAATGGAAAACGGGCTTTATATATATTACGGTAAAGACAATAAGATTTCTGAAGCCGAGCTAGGTGATGTTACCGCAAATTATGGAGTGGATGATAGGCTTTTTATGGGAGATGTTGATTCACCCCGCTCCTTTGCATTACGAAGAGAAACCTTAGAACACGAATATAATAGAAGAATTTCTCCCGTATATGGATTTGTAGGCGGAAGAATAGATTTAATTCCACATCAACTTTATATTGCGCACGAAGTGAGTTCTCGCTATGCCCCGCGTGTCTTACTTTCAGATCAAGTGGGCCTTGGGAAAACAATTGAAGCCTGTCTTATAATTCACCGATTATTGCTAAGTGGTCGAATTTCGAGAGTACTTATTCTCGTTCCTGAATCTTTGGTACATCAATGGTTTGTTGAAGTATTGCGCAAGTTTAACATGTGGTTTAATATTTTTGATGAACCGCGTTGTGAAGCTCTTGACGATGGTGCGCCAGAGGGTAATTCATTTCTTGCCAATCAGTTAATAATCTGTAGTACAGAGTTTTTAGCAACTTCTGAAAAGAGAACTCGCCAAGCTCTAACTGCAAGTTGGGATATGCTTGTTGTGGATGAAGCTCACCATTTGGAGTGGTCTTTAGATAAGGTAAGCCCGGAATACGCTGTGGTGGAGCTGCTGAGTAAGGTGGCGAAAGGATTGTTGCTTCTTACCGCAACGCCGGAACAATTAGGAATTGAAAGCCATTTTGCACGTCTTCGATTGCTCGACCCAAATAGATATGACAATTATGAGGATTTTATAAATGAATCAAAAGATCATAAAAATATTGCCACCATAGTTGAAAAACTTGATTTGAATAAAGCCTTAAACTCTAAGGAAACAAAAGTTTTAGAGTCTCTTTTTTCCAAGGAACGTATACAGTCTGTGCTAAAGGGTGATGAATTAGCGAAGGATAATTTAATTGAAGATTTATTGGATCAACATGGTCCTGGACGGGTGTTATTCCGGAATACCCGATCTGCTATGAGTGATTTTCCTAAACGGAAGGCACATTTAATTCCTCTTGAAGTAAAGGAAGACCAATCAATTTGGGTTGAACGGCTTACCAAGGAATTTGTAAGGGATATAAATACAGAAAATCTTATTGAAGAACAAGATTTTTGGTTTAAGGACGATCCACGGGTGCTTTGGGTTTTGAATGTCTTAAAAGAAATTTCTCCCGATAAAACCTTATTAATTTGCAAAAGCAAGGAAAAAGTATTGGCTTTGGAGGAAGCATTAACAAAACGCGCCAATTTAAATGTAGCTGTTTTTCATGAAGACCTCACTATTGTACAACGAGACAAAAATGCAGCTTGGTTTACCGAAACAGATGGAGCACAAATTCTTCTTTGTTCAGAAATAGGGAGTGAGGGACGGAACTTTCAATTTGCTAATCACCTTATACTTTTTGACCTTCCGCTACATCCAGAATTGTTGGAGCAAAGAATAGGGCGATTAGATAGAATCGGCCAGACTAAGGACATCAATATTTATATTCCATATTTATTAGAAAGTCCACAACATAAACTTGTAAGATGGTTTCACGAAGGCTTGAATGCATTTGAAAAAAACATTGAAGGTGGTTATGAAGTTTTTAAATTATTTGGAGCCCGACTGCTTAAAATTTGTAATTCTCCTGCCATCAAAGAGGCAGACTCAGAATTGGAAGCCTTAATAGCTGATACAGCAGTCTTTCAAAATAAACTTCAAGAAAAACTTTCAAAGGGACGTGATAAGTTGTTAGAAATGAATTCATTTAGACCAAAGGTTTCTTATGAAATAATAAAGCAAATTAAGCAAGAAGACCGTGACAAAACTCTTGAAACATACTTAACCAAGGTCTTCAGGTATTTCAAAATGGAAATGGAAGATTTAGCTTATCGAACCTATTTTATACATCCCGCTTCTGTAACTACCGAGGCTTTTTCGTCAATTCCGCGTGAAGGTATTGGAGTTACTTTCGATAGAAATCATGCTTTGAGTAGGGAAGACCTGAGTTTTTTAAGTTGGGACCATCCTATTACTACAGAGTGTATCGATATGGTGGTAACTTCCGGAATAGGAAGTGCTAGTTTTGGTATCCTTCGAAACTCTAATAGTCCCGGACTATTATTGGAGTTGCTCTATGTGTTAGAAACATCAAGCAAACAAGGCGTATTTGTAGATCGTTTTCTTCCCAATACCCCAATACGTATTGTGGTAGACATTAATGGAAATGAAGTAACCGATAATTATCTTGCTGATTTTATCGACAAGAATTTGACTGCAGGCCAGATAGAACCTTTGCTAGATAATGAAGCTTTGGTAGAAACAATCTTACCCAAAATGATGATGGCTGCCACAAAAATAGCTGAAACCCAAAGTTTAAAAAAGAAAGAAAAAGGGCTTCAAAAAATGAACATTACTCTTAACCACGAAATAGAACGATTAAGAGCATTAAAGGAAAATAATAATAACATCAGGCCAGAAGAAATTCAAACTGCTCTTGATGAGCAGGAAGAACTATCAGTTCTTATTAAAAATGCAAGAGTTAGGATGGATGCGGTTCAGCTTATAATAAAAGAATAGTGTAGTTTAAAGGAAAAATGGAAGCAAAAACAGAAAACTTATATAATCATATAGCTTTTTTAACATCAATATTCCCTTATAGAAATTTTAAAAACCCTGAAAGCCTTCAAAAAACAGCAGCATATATAGAGGAGCAACTTAAGGAAATTGGTTTACCGACAGCTAGGCAAAAATGGGATGCTAAAGGAAATATATACGAAAACGTTATCGCTACATACCAACCTCAAAAATCAAAACGGTTTATAATTGGTGCTCATTATGATGTGTATAAAGAAATTGCTGGAGCAGACGATAATGCAAGTAGTGTAGCTGGCTTGTTAGAAATATCACGAATTCTAACTGAAAGTAAACTAGCATTAGATTACGGAATTGATTTTGTGTTTTTTTGCTTGGAAGAACCTCCTTTTTTTAAAACGGATAAAATGGGAAGCTATATTCACGCCAAGTCAATTGCAAAAACTAACAAGGATTATATCGGGATGATTGCTCTTGAAATGATTGGTTATTATCGTGAAGACAAGATTATAGATAAACATAGTTCTATCCACAAAAATCAATTGATAGTTTCTGGTATAAAAAGATTTGATTTCTTTAATAGAAAAGTCTCTCAGTTGTTAAAAGCGAATGGCACCATGGATTCCCGACGTATTTCTTTTGCCGAGAACTATCCAAATAACGGCCCTTCAGATCATCGCAATTATTGGCAATTCAATATTCCAGCTGTAATGGTGATTGGAACTGGAGGCAAAGGAAATCCACATTATCATACAGCTACAGATACTATTGAAACTCTTGATTTCAATATAATGACCGATGCGGTAAATAGTATTTCGTATGCATTATTTAATATTAAGGAATAACTAGAAATGGAGTATTTAATGGAATTAAGTTATATACCATTTTGTTCTATAATTTATATTATGTAAAATAGGGTTTTTGTACAACTCCATATTCTTATAGGTTTAAAAAGGTGTTCCTATATAGAACACCTCTTCTATTTATATTACGTTAGTATGGAATCATTATCATTTCTTATTCTGGAAATTACCGTTAAAGGCAAAATCTTCTTGTGGCATGCGTTCACGAACTTCCATAACCTCTTTCTTTTTTAAATCCTCAGGTAAATTTTCAGGATTACCACCAAAATAGCCAAATGCTACTGCTGTAGTTACATGATAATCATCTGTAAAACCAAATTCTTTTTGTGCTTTTCTAAAATCTAGTCCAGCCATTTGATGCACTGCAATCTCCATACTATTTGCTTGTTGGATTACATTTCCCATAAATAGTCCTAAATCGTGTAATGCGTGAAAATTATCCACGTCTCTATTATTCATGGTTTTTTTAAATGCATTAATCCAAAGTAACTGTGAATTCCCCGCCCAACTACTATTAAATTCGTCTAAGCAATTAAAAATTCGATCATACATTTCTGTACCTTTTAACCCCCATATTACACGCCATGGCTGGATATTTGAGGCGCTTGGTGCCCAACGACCAGCTTCTAGCAATGTTTTTACTTGTTGTTCTGTAATTGGTGTATTAGAAAAAACTCTTGGACTCCATCTATTTTTTATACTATCTAAAATTGGGTAATCGGTTGGTGTAGTTTTGTTTACTTTCATATGTTTAAAGAATTTTATTTAAAAATAATCAGATAGTGATTGTATATAAAGGATTTAAAAAAGATTTAACGGAAATATTGTTTATTAACATATATGTAGAACATTTAAATATGATTTAAACTTAATTTTGATAAAAAAATTTCACTATGTTGGTATGGGGTGTATTTATTGCATTTATAATTTTATTTCTAGCCTTAGATTTAGGTGTATTTAATCGTACTCCTCACGTAATTAAAACCAAGGAAGCTGCAATTTGGACTTCTATTTGGATAACTGTTGCCTTAGGTTTTTCTGGAATTATTTTTTGGTTGTTTTCTGAAGGACTAGTTGACAATCCAACAAACCTGACCCCAGAAAATGCAGTCCTTAAGTATATCACTGGATATTTAATCGAGCTGTCGTTAAGTATTGATAATGTATTTGTGATAGCTGTAATTTTTTCATCCTTTGCTATTCCTCAAAAATATCAACACGAAGTTTTGTTTTGGGGGATTTTAGGTGCTATAGTTTTTAGAGCATTAATGATATTTTTTGGTGTAGCTCTCATCAATAAGTTTGATTGGATAATCTACGTTTTTGGTGCTTTCCTTTTATTTACGGCTTTTAGAATGTTAACTCATAAAGAGTCTGAATTCGATCCAAAAAAATCCAAAGTATTTCGATATGTGAAAAAACTCTTTCCTATAAGTTATAAAATGGATGGAGATAAATTTTTTATAAAACGTATGGGAATACGGGCAGCCACTCCCCTTTTCGTGGCTTTAATAATTATTGAATTAACCGATATCCTTTTTGCTTTAGACAGCATTCCTGCAATACTTGCAATTACATCCGATCCATTTATTGTTTTTAGTTCCAATATTTTGGCAATTTTAGGATTGCGTTCTATGTATTTCTTAGTTTCTAGAATGTTGACTAAATTTCGATATATCAATTATAGTCTAGTAATTATTCTTGCATTTGTAGGGATAAAAATGTTGCTTACTCATAATGTAGAAATACCAGAGTGGCTTTCACTTGGTGTTATAGGTATATCTTTAGCAGGAGGTGTAATTGCTTCTTTAATAATTCCAGATTCTAGTAATACTCCAACTAAAGAGGATTAATTTCACAAAAAGCTATTAAAAGTTTGGAATGGATTTTATGCTATTGTATCTTTAATATTCAAATTTTAAATAAATAAAATATGACTATCAATTTTGAATATCACGAGGTAACCGCAAGTCCAAGGTTAGAAGCTTTATTAACAGAAAGGTTAAATAAACTAGAATCTAAATACGACTCTATAGTAAGTGCAGATGTTTATTTCAAAAAAGAAAATAGCAGCAATCCAGAAAAAGGTAAAATTTGCAGTGTACGTTTAAGCGTACCTGGTTCTAATATTTTTGCAGAAACATCAACAGCATCATTTGAGGCCTCTGTGGCAAAGGTTTCGACAGAGCTTAGAACACAATTACAAAAGCGAAAAGATAAACTACAAGCACATTAAGAATATATAAATATGGGAGTAATAGCACGTGACAAAAATCAATTAACACTTATATACAGTAGTAATACACGTGTAGGTACACATACGTTGAGTTATCTTACAGGTATCGAAAAACCGTATTTAGCAATTGATATAGCAAAAACGAAAGTTGGAGATACACAATGGGTGGAAATAGCAAAAGCTCTTGGAGTGAAAGTTGGCGACCTAGTTGACACTCGTGAGCTTGATCTAGATTCTGATAACACTTCAGATTTTAATACCGAGGATTGGATAAAAATTATTCAAAGCAATGATTTTGTAATCTCTAAACCTATTGCGATAAATGGCGATAGAACGAAACAAATTGAAAGTCCAACAGAAATATTAGAATTTTTTGAAGTTGAATCTGCAGGTTTGGAGCAAAGTCCTTCCAACGATACTCCACCAGATATTAAACCTACTTCCGAAAACGAAAATTTTATAGAGTAATAAAATTAAATAACTGTTTTTATTAGTATTTAGGAATCTAGTCCTTTACACTAATAAAAACAGTTTTTTTATACCAGTTCAAACTCGGTAACTGTTTACAAGGAATACCTAATTATTCCGTTTTCTGTTTAATTAAATTAATTACATCATTCAGGTTTCTGAGTTTTTCGAGATCTTCATTTTTTATTTCGATATCAAAAACATCTTCTACATCTAGAACAATATCTATTAAATGTG
Source organism: Aequorivita sp. KMM 9714 (assembly GCF_011065475.1). NCBI lineage: Bacteria > Pseudomonadati > Bacteroidota > Flavobacteriia > Flavobacteriales > Flavobacteriaceae > Aequorivita > Aequorivita sp. KMM 9714. The sequence goes on from NZ_JAAGRO010000002.1 coordinate 35,064, forward strand.
CTGAGTTGATATTTAATTCTTTTGTAAGATCACTTTCTCTACTAATTTCCATTTTAGAAACATCTTCAGGTAGGTAGTTCTTGATAATTGGTTCAATTTTTTTGTAAATATCTTCTGATGTCATATTTTATTTATTTTTTTTGAAAATAACACAAGCGTTAACATCTCCAAACCCAAAACTCGCTTTGGCCATTATATTAAATGTTTTGTGAAGGGTTTGTGTTGGAATTTTATCTATGGAAATATTCTTTAGTATTTCAGGGTGTATAGGTTCACAGTTATTATTTTGGAAAATAAATCCTTCTTTCATTTGTACCAATGCCGAAACTATTTCAATACTAGCACTTGCACCTATACAATGCCCTATTGCACCTTTTAAGGAATTTATATAAGGAAAGTTATTTCCTTTTCTATTAAGTGCCTTACACCAACTTTCAATCTCGTCTGGGTCTTTAGAAGTTGCCGTTAAATGGCCATTTATATATTCAATATCTTTTCCTTCAATTTTTGAATCATTTAAGGCTGCTTGTATACATTTTATAATAGCTTTATTATTAGGAGCTGTCATTGTTCCTTTACCTCTTTGACCACCGTTATTAATGGCGCCTCCTAAAACTTCTGCATATATTGTAGCTCCTCTTTTTTCCGCACTCGTTAACGATTCTAAAAGGTATGCCCCTGCTCCACTACCTGGTATAAATCCTTTTGCAGCTTCACTTAAAGGACCCGGAACTTTTTCGGGAGATTCGTTATATCTATAATTAGTAACTCTTAGAGCGTCAAAACCTGCCCAAATATATGGCCCATGATCACTAGTACTACCACAAAGCATTAGCTTGGCTTTGCCAGTTTTTATTCTTTCGTAACCTAATAGTAGAGCTTCAGTACCAGTGGAACAGGCAGATGAATTTGTTGTAACAATATTCCCTGCTCCAATTAAACCACCTAAATAAGCACTAATTCCGCTAGTCATTATTTGTTGAACGGTATTACTACTTAACCTACGTGAGTTTTTATCATCTACTTTATGTATGCTTTCTCTAAACTTTTCTACGCTACTTACACCGGTTCCGAAAATAATTCCTAAATCCCATAAAGGGTCATCATCAATTTTAGATGCTGAAATTTTCGCATCTTTTAGAGCGTCCATTCCTGCAATAACACCATATAAAATGCTACTGCTTTTAAAATTTCGTAACTGTAATTCTGTAAGATATTCCCTCTTTTTTTCTTCAGTAACTTCAGGAATGGCACCTAAATGACAAGAAAACTTTAAATCTTCTAATTCAGAATAATAACGAATTCCAGAATTACCATTTTTTAAAGCTTTTGTAAAATCGGGCAACCCCACTCCTATTGGGGAACAAACACCTAAACCAGTTATTACAACTCTATTATTCATACTTCTTTATCATTCCGCTTAATTCACCTTTCGCCACAAGCTCCCCTTTTTCATTAAACATCTTAACCTTGCATTTTAATTTATTAAATCTAAAATATACCTTTTCTGAAACGACTTTTACTTTTTCTCTAGGAAACACAGGAATAAAAAAGTCAACTTGAGAACTGCTAAATGCAACAGTAGTTTTTACAGAAATCTCTTCTGAATTTAATAAATATATTCCCAAACACACGAGTCCGATTTGAGCCATACACTCTATAAGGATTACGCCTGGCGTTACTGGGTTATTTTTAAAATGACTGTGGTAAAAATATTCGTCTTTTTTGAAAGTATAATAACCTTCTACCCTTTCCGAAGAAATCTTAGTTAGTTTGTCCACAAATAAAAATTCGGGTCCGTAAGGGAGTAATTTTATTATATTCTCGCTTTTCAAATCTTATTTTTTAATTACCGAAGACTCTCGCCACCATCAACTTTTATAATAGTTCCATTGATCCACTTAGCTTCATCTTTGCAAAGTAAAAAAACCACATTTGCGACATCTTCTGCTTGAGTCATTCTTTTAAATGGATTTCTCATTTTACTCATTTCCGCTAATTTCTCACTACCTGGAATCATTTTAAAAGATGCAGTTTGTGTGGTACCTGCTTGAATACAATTGGATGTTATATTAAGTGAAGCAAGTTCTACAGCCATGCTTCTCATTAAAGATTCTAAAACCGATTTTGCAGCTGAAACTGCTGCGTAACCAGGCCAAACCCTAGTATTTCCTTCACTTGTAAAAGCTAAATTTCTAGCACTATCTGAAAATTTATTCTGTTGGATTAAAGCTTGAGTCCACTCGTACCAACTAGTTGCCATCGCATGTATTGTTATATCTAAATCTTGTTTGTCAAGATTAGGTCCATCGTCAGTCATAGCCTTTAAACTTCCTTTCGCAATACTATGTAATAACAGTTTCACACTCTTTTCCGGTAATTCAGAAATTATTTGATTTCGCACCTCTTTATTTAAAGCATCTTTATTAAAAGTTTTTATATCTACTCCAAACGCTTTTAATTTAGAAACTTCAGCTTCAAATTCAGGTATGTGACTTTTTCTATCTCTGTGAACAATACAAATATTCATACCTTCAGAAGCGAGTTTTATAGCACTTGCAAGACCTAAACCACTACTTCCACCTAAAATCACTGCCCATTGATTTTTAAAACTCATAGTCCCTTACCTTAAAACTTTAACAATATGCGCTGAGCAGAAAATCCTGGGCCAAAGCTTAACATAAGTCCATAGGATCCAGCTTCAGGATTTCGTGTCATAAATCTTTCTAGAACAAAAAGTACAGTGGCACTACTCATGTTTCCATAGAGCCTTAAAACTTCCTTGGTATCGGTAATATTTTTACCTAATTTACCAAAAAGTTCTTCCACAGTTTCTACAATTTTTCTACCTCCAGGGTGGAAAATAAGATGATCTATATTTTCAATTTCTAAACCATTCTTTCTTAAAAATGGGTGAATAATTTTAGGGAAGTGTTCTGCTATTTTTTCAGGTACTTCTTTATCGAGTATCATTTGTAATCCAGTATCTACAAGCTTAAATCCCATCATATCAGTTGCATCGTAAAAATGATACATTTCATCAGCAATTATCTCAGGCCCAGTATCCTCTTCACAAGAAGATAATAGTACACATGCAGCACCATCTCCAAATATTGCGGTACTTACAATATTTGCCATTGAGTAATCATTAATTTGAAAGGTGGCAGTTGGAGCTTCAATTGAAACTAAAGCTGCTCTTTTTCCTGGATTTGCCTTTAAAAAATTTCGAGCATAGATTATTCCAGATATTCCAGCAGCGCACCCCATTTCAGTTACGGGTAAACGCACTACATCATCCCTCATTTTAAGATCATTAATTAGATAAGCATCGACAGATGGAATCATAATTCCTGTACAACTTACTGTAATAATAAAATCAATATCAGTAGGCTTCCAATTTGCTTTATTTAGTGCTTTTTGTAGGCATTCTTTGCCCATCTTTTTTATTTCCTTAATGTAAATGTCATTACGAGCTTCAAAACTGGGGTTTTCAAATACTTCTACAGGATTCATAATAGAATAGCGTTTGTCCACCCCTGCTCCTTCCATTATTTTAACCACTTTACGTTTGTACCTATTATCTTGATTGCTCATCCAATTTTTAACAAGCTCAATAATTTCAGGTGTTTCTCTACCGTATTGTGGCAATTGAGTTGAAACCGTTGTGATTTTTACCATTATTTATTTTTATTTATAATCCATTGAAATCTGTAAGCCCAACACCAACGGATAGTACTTTTTTGATTTTGAATATGCTCGGAAAACCTTACTAGTTCATTTTTTTTAAAACCTCTTGCGATGGATATTAAACCGTCGTGCCTAGCTGTTTTTGTTTTCAGAAATAATTTATGTACCAATTTAAACAAATTAAATGCTAGTTTGCTTCTTTCTAAATCATTTATAACTATCCCTAATCGCGACTTGACCAAAAACTCTTTTATTAACCTTTCTATTTCTTCATTTTTGAAGTGATGAAGAAATAACGTACATAAAACAATATCGCTTTCAGGTATTGCTTCTGTATTGTTTACGACATCAATATTAATAAAGGAAATATTTGAATAACCAGCACTTTTGGATTTGGCTATTTCTAATATGTTTTCATTGAAATCTATACCAATAAGCTTAAATTTTAAATTTTGCTTTACAGAATAATCGGCACATTTTCTGAGCATTTCTCCGTCACCACACCCTATATCAAGTATTGTAATAGTGTTGTCTCTAGAGTGATTTTTTATTAACTTTTTAACCCCATCAATTGTAATGTGATTGCCTCCTAACCACTTGTTTATAGTTTTTAAGTCATTCAGTAGATTATTCAATTCATCTCCTTGAAAATCCAAACGGTCCATCACTTCTTCTTGAGAAGATCTATGTTTATTGCTGAAACTAATCATATAGTAGGACTACCATGTGTTTTTTTAATAAGTATAGGGATTATTGATGGGAATGTTTTGGCTACAGAGAATCCAATTTTTGAACTATGTGGATTCATCAACAAACTTTGAATAGTTCTTCCTGTTTTCAGTCTTTTTCCAAATTCATTATACCATGATCGAGTGTAATTTACTTCTAAAATATTTCTGTTAAAACAATCTTTCTGCATTGCTTCTAAAAATAAATTTGAAAATATTTGAGCACTTCTAATTGCCATTGCCATTCCGTTTCCACATAATGGATGAATTAATCCAGCACTGTCACCAATCATAAAGATATGATTTTCTACGGGTTTCTTTTTTTGAAAAGAAACTTGACTAATAGTTAATGATTTTTCGAAAATGGGTTTTGCAGTTTTGTAAAATTCTTTTAGAAATGGGTTCTTACTCATTTCGTTACTCTGAAAAGAATCAATATCACCATATTTTTTAAATGCTTTAAAAGTGGTTAAATAACAAGCATTAACAGCATTTGTTTCGATTTTACTAAGGCCGCAATATCCGCCATTAAAATTGTGTAAAGCCACAGTATCCTCGGGAAAATCAAACTCATAATGACCCTTAACAGCAAGCCAAGGTGATTTTTGTAATATAAAATCTCTTTTTAAAAAAGAATCAATATTCGATCTTTTTCCAAATGCTCCCACAACAAATTCCGCTGTAAAGATTTCTTTATTCTGAGTAGAAACTTTAAAATTCCCATCTTGAAAAAGTATTTTCTCAACAGTATCAAATTTTATTTCTATTTCATTCTTTAAAGATTCATAAATTAAATTATCAAAAGCGTAACGACTAATTCCGAAGCCACCTAATGGAAGATCTGTGTTAAGAGTCGTACCTTCTAAATTCGTGATATTGAATCTTGTGATTTTTTTTGCTCCAATAGAAAAAGGATCAATATTTAAGGAATTTAGGTATGGTAGAATTTCATTACTTACATATTCACCACATACTTTATGGTTTGGATATGTATTCTTTTCTATCAAACATATTTTTAAGTTATGATTAGATAAATGTAAAGCAGTGGTAAGGCCTGCAAGACCTCCACCAATTATAATTAAATCCCATTTATTTTTTCTAACCATAATATATCTAATAAAAATAAAAAATCCCGCTCCAATTATGGGCGGGATTTAAAATACTTTCAAATATTAATTATTCTCCAGCTTCGTTCTTTGCATCATTCTTCATTTTTTCATTTGGAACGATAGCAATGTTTACACGTCTGTTTTTAGCTCTTCCTTCAACAGTACTATTGTCTGCAATAGGAGTATCAGGTCCGAACCACTTAGTTGTAATTCTTCCAGAACCAAGTCCTTTTTGAGATACGAAATAATTGGTTACCGAATTAGCTCTATCTCTAGAAAGTGTCATATTAAAATCTCTTGGACCAGTACTATCAGTATGTCCTACAACTAAAATATTAGTATCAGGATATTCCTTTAATACATTTGCCAATCTATCAAGAGTTTCTTGAGATTGAGTATTTAAGTTATATTTGTTAGTAGCAAAATAAACACCACTGTTTTCATCAAAAGTAACCACAATTCCATCATCAACTCTTTCTACTTGAGCTCCAGGAATTTCCTCTTCGATTTTCTGTGCTTGTTTATCCATTTTGTTACCGATAATTACACCGGCACTACCACCAACTACACCACCAATTACTGCTCCTAGTTCGCTGTTTCCTCCTTTACCAATATTATTACCTAATATGGCACCAAGTACAGCCCCACCAGTAGCACCAATTACAGCGCCTTTTTGTTTATTATTTGCGTTTCTAGTTGCTTCACAGCTTCCTAAGCTTATTACTAGTGTAAATGCTAAAGCAACTAATGCGGTTTGTTTAAAAAAAGTTTTCATAAGTTTTTATTCGTTTATTTTAGAAAAGTTCATATTAATTTTAAATGGTTTACCATCAAGATTTACAGTTTGCTCCCAACGCATTGAATTTTCGTTAAGTTGAGTTAAGCGCAATCTATAACCAGCATTTGTATCAGATTTACCTTTGGCATTTGTAGGTTTAAGTAAGAAATCATACAACCCACTTGTTGGATCTATTTCTTGAATTGTAAAAATAAAGTTACGCTCACCAGTAGGACAATTAGAATTTTCGATATTGTATCTACCAGTATTATTGTTAGGGATAAAACGCCACATACTGCCTTCAAAACATTCTGCAGATGTGTCATTAAACATTGTAACGTTAAATGTACCAGACGAATCGTATGAAACTTCATCTAAATTCCAGTAACCTTTAATTACTTTTCGAGATTCTTGTACTGTTTTTGGGGTACCGCAAGCAAAAGCGGTTGCAGCAACTAGTGCTAGCATAATTAGTTTTTTCATAATTTTAAAATGTGATTTGTTTATAATAAATTGGTTAGAATAACTCTATTTTCTAAATAGTCTAGAAAGTAGCGACAGCACTAGTAATACAATAAAGATCCAAAAAATAATCATTGCGATATCAGTTGCACCATCTGCGATGCCCCCGAATCCAAAGATTCCAGCAATTATTGCTATTACCAAGAAAATAATAATCCAGCGTACCATATTGTTTAGTTTTAATGATTAGTATGTCACTAAAGTAAACAACAATTTTAACGTTTGTATTTCCTTTATCTAAAGTTTAACAGAGAGTGTTAAATGATTAATAAGATATTAAGTTAAATAGTTCTTTTTTAAATTTTCCTTTAGAAAGGTAGCCTTTTTCAAGATTTGCGGCAAAAGGGATTGGCGTTTCTAAACTAGCCACACGTTTTACAGGTGCATCCAATTGTTCGAAACAATTCTCTGTAATTAAAGCTGAAATATCAGATGCTATTCCTCCAAACATAGAGTCTTCTTGAAGAATTATAGCCTTCCCTGTTTTCTTTACAGACTTATATATAGTATCTGTATCTAAAGGCATAAGTGTTCGTAAATCTATTAGGTCTGCATTAACTTCAGGGTTTTGCTCAAGAGTTTCAAGAGCCCAATGCACTCCTGCTCCATAGGTTATGATAGTAATACCTTCTCCTTCTTTTAGCAAGGCTGCTTTGCCTAATGGTAATGTAAAATAATCGGTAGGAACATCTTGTCGGATACTTCTATACAGTGCTTTATGTTCAAAGAAAAGGACTGGGTTTGGATCTTCAATGCTTGTTGCTAATAATCCCTTTGCATCATAAGGAAAAGCAGGGTATACAACTTTTAATCCTGGTGTATGTGTAAACCAAGCTTCATTTGTTTGACTGTGGAATGGTCCAGCACCTACTCCTGCTCCACAAGGCATTCTAATTACTACATCAGCTTTTTCGTTCCATCGGTAATGACTTTTTGCTAAATAATTAACTATCGGGTTAAATCCAGAACTAACAAAATCTGCAAACTGCATTTCTACAACTGCTTTAAAACCGTTTATTGAAAGCCCCATTCCCGCAGATACAATAGCAGATTCACATATCGGAGTGTTTCTAACTCTATCTTTCCCGAATTGCTCTACAAAGCCTTCTGTGATTTTAAAAACACCACCATATTCCGCTACGTCTTGTCCCATTATTACAAGGTTGTCGTGGCGTTCCATAGATTGTTTTAAGCCCTGAGAAATAGCGTCAATCAATCTAATATTTTCTTTTTCTGAATTTTCTTTAACTTCCTGATAATTAAATTCTTTATAAACGTCATTTAACTCATTAGTTTCAGAAAATTCGATTACAGGTTCTGCAAATGCTATCTCTAAATTTTCATCAATTTCCTGTTTAAATTCATCTTTAAACTCTTTGATTTTTTCTTCAGTAAGGATACCTTCAGCTAATAAATAGTTTTCAAAATTCACTAGTGGATCGCGTTCTTCCCACTTTTCAATTAATTCTGAAGGAACGTATTTTGTACCACTAGCTTCTTCGTGACCCCGCATTCTAAAAGTTTTAAATTCTAAAAGAACTGGACGAGGATTTATACGCATATCTTCAACAATACTTTTTAGCTTAGTGTATACTTCAAGAACATTATTACCTTCAATAATATGCGATTCCATTCCGTAGCCTACACCGCGGTCTGCTATGTTTTCACAATTGTATTGTTCATTTGTAGGGGTTGAAAGTCCGTAACCATTGTTCTCAACACAAAACAATACAGGAAGTTGCCATACGGACGCTACGTTTAATGCTTCGTGTATATCACCTTCGCTCATCCCACCTTCTCCTGAAAATACAGCACAAACTTTATTGTTGTTTTTTAATTTATTGGCTAATCCTATTCCATCAGCAACACCAAATTGAGGGCCTAGGTGTGAAATCATACCAATAATGTGGAATTCTTGTGTCCCAAAGTGGAAACTTCTATCTCTACCTTTAGTAAAACCATTGGCTTTTCCCTGCCACTGTGAGAATAATCTATGTAAAGGAATCTCACGAGAGGTAAAAACCCCTAGGTTTCGGTGCATAGGTAAGATGTATTCATCTTTTTCTAATACAGAGGTTACTCCAATAGAAATTGCTTCCTGCCCTATTCCACTAAACCATTTTGAAATCTTTCCTTGACGAAGAAGAATTAGCATTTTTTCTTCAATTGTACGCGGCTTCAACATTGCACGATACAGTTTTAATAATGTAGAGTCATCAAGACCTTTTCGGTCGTAATTATAGAATATTTGTGGAGTTGTTTCAGTTTTCATCTTAAAAAGTTATAACTATCAAAATTAGGAAAAAACCCGCATCTAAAAGGATTATTATAGCAAATTTTAACTTCGTATAAACTTTAACAATTTGGTATATTTGTAAATCTAAAATTCATTGAGAATTGTAAGAATTTTAAAGTAGCTTATAATAGTTATACAAAAATGTAGTTGATTATAAATTACAGACTTAGGCTTATTTCCTAAATCTTTAATTTCTAAACGATGAATAAATTCATTAAAAAATTGAAACTATGAATAATATACCAAGTGTTGATTTAGCTGATTTTCTTTCAGAAGATCCTAAAAGAAAACAAAAGTTTGTAGACGAAATTGGTTCGGCTTATGAAGATATAGGATTTGTTTCACTTAAAAATCACTTTCTAAGTGATGATTTAGTTGATGAACTTTATAAAGAAGTGAAAAGCTTTTTTGCACTTCCTGAAGAAACGAAAAAGAAATACGAAATTGAAGGTCTTGGTGGCCAACGCGGATATATTTCTTTTGGAAAAGAACATGCTAAGGGTAAAAAAGAAGGAGATTTAAAAGAGTTTTGGCATTTTGGACAGGAGCCATCTGCAGACGCTAATTTAGAAGAAGATTACCCTGAAAACGTGCAAGTAAGTGAACTTCCAGACTTTAATCATACAGGAATGGAAGCCTACAGAATGCTTGAAAAAACTGGTATTTATGTATTAAGAGCTTTAGCATTATATATTGGAGTAGATGAATTTTACTTCGATCATTGGGCTAATAACGGAAACAGTATTTTAAGGCCAATCCACTACCCTCCTATTACTGAAGAGCCAAAAGGAGCTGTTCGTGCCGGTGCTCATGGCGATATAAATTTAATCACACTTTTAATGGGAGCTTCAGCAGGAGGCTTACAAGTATTGAGAAAAGATGGAGAATGGATTGATGCAATACCTAATGAAGATGAATTAGTTATAAACGTAGGTGATATGTTAGAGCGTCATACTAACAACAAACTTCGTTCAACTATACATCGCGTAGTAAATCCACCTCGTGAAGAATGGGATACACCTCGTTATTCTATTCCTTTCTTTATGCACCCTCGTAGTGATATGAAATTAAACTGTATGCCAGAGTGTATCGATGAAGATCATCCAAAAGCATATGACGATATTACTGCAGGAGAGTTTCTTCACCAACGTTTGGTAGAAATCGGACTGATAAAAAAGTAGCCTTTTGACTTCACTCAACAACCAATTTTTGATATTGAGAATAGCCGAAATATAAATCCTAAACTTTAAAATTTGAATTCTTTAGAAGACCAATTAAAAAACCTATTTCCAGATCACGAACCAGAAGACGTTCCTGAAACAGAGGAAGAATCAACAATTTGGTTACAAGACGAGCCTCTTATTTGTAAATACGAAAAACGAAAAGGCAAACCTATTACTATAATTGAAGGGTATAATGGTGCAGATTCGGATTTTAAAATACTTTCGAAAGAAATAAAGAAGCTTTTAAGTGTTGGTGGAAGTTTTAAAAATGAACAAATTATAATTCAAGGTGATTATCGCGATAAGATAATGAAGTTTTTGAAGGATAAGGGATTTAAAGTAAAACGTGTAGGAGGATAATTGAAGCTGAAAGAAATTGACTTGAAGCACCTATTTTTCACACAGTTAATCACAAAGAATTAATATGCAACTAGAATCTATAAAATCGAGTGAATTAATATTAACACCTGAGGGTAAAATTTACCATTTAAATCTTGCTCCTTCAGAGTTAGCTCCAACAGTAATTACCGTTGGCGACCCAGGTCGAGTTGAAATGGTTTCTAAATACTTTGATTCTATTGAAGTAAAAGCTGAACATCGTGAATTTAAAACACATACAGGTACTTACAAAGGGAAACGTATCAGTGTTATTTCAACTGGAATTGGTCCAGATAATATAGATATTGTTTTTAGCGAACTCGATGCTTTAGTAAACATTGACTTTAAAAATAGAACAATTAAAAAGAAACTTACTTCTCTCGATATTATTAGAATTGGAACATCTGGTAGCTTAACTGATGAAATTGAAGTAGATAGTTTCTTAATAAGTGCTATAGGTATTGGCTTAGATAATGTTATGCATTATTACAATGATATAGACACTATTTTTGAACAGGATTTTGCCCAAAAATTTATAGATCATACACAATGGAATCCAGATAATTCGGTTCCTTATGCTGTTAAAGCTGATAAAAGTTTATTAGAAAAATTATCTTCAGATAAAACTTTTAAAGGTATTACTATTACTAACGTAGGTTTTTATGGTCCACAAGGGCGTGTACTTCGAGCTAGATTAAGAGATGAAAATCTTAACGAAAAACTTACTTCATTCCGTATTAATAAAAAGAAAATTACGAATATGGAAATGGAAACTGCAACGATGTATGGTATGTCTAAATTATTAGGCCATCGTGCTATTTCCATGAATGCAATTATCGCTAATCGCGCCACAGGTAGTTTTAGTAAAAACTCGTATAAAACTATCGATGAGCTTATTCAATATACTTTAGAAAAAATTGTACAATGAAAAATTTTTTAATCGGCGGTGTGCCGGAACACTTTAATTTACCTTGGTATATTGCATTACGCGATAAGGAATTTCACAAGAAAGATATCAATTTGCGTTGGAAAGATTTTCCTGAAGGAACAGGCCATATGGTTCAAGCTTTACGTGATAAAGAAATTGATATGGCTGTAATTCTTACTGAAGGAATTGTTCGTGATATTATTAATGGAAATGACTGTAAGATTGTTCAGGTATTTGTAAAATCGCCTTTACTTTGGGGGATTCACGTAGCCGCCAACTCAGAATTTAACGCAGTGGAAGACTTAAAAGGTACCGAAGCAGCAATTAGTCGATACGGATCTGGATCGCACTTAATGGCTTATGTAAATGCCGAAAATCTAGAATGGGATTTACAATCCGATCTAAAATTTAAAGTAATTCAAGATTTAAATGGTGCAATAGAAGGATTGCCTAAAGGTAATGGTGATTATTTTATGTGGGAAAAGTTTATGACTAAACCTTACGTAGATAATGGAACCTTCCGATTAGTTGGGTTATCTCCTACTCCATGGCCTAGTTTTGTGATTGCTGTTAGAAATGATGTTTTAGAAAATGAAGCGGATTGTATTCAGTCTATATTGGATGTAATTAACAAGACTACAGCTAACTTTAAAGATTTACCAGAAATAGACGAAATAATTGCAAAACGCTATGGTCAGAAAATAGAAGATGTTCGTGAATGGCTATCATTAACAGAATGGTCTGATGTGCAATTAACTTCAAAGGAGCTTCAAAATATACAACAAAAACTTCTAGAACTTCAGTTAATCGATTCTAAGGTTCATGAAAACAGCGTGTTACATAAATTCTAAAAAAAATCTTAATATTTACGCAACCCAAAAGTAATACTTGCATCTTATTTATATAAAATCAAGTATTATGACAACTTTTTTAATCATTTTGGGGGCGTTGTTAGTTACAAACTTCTTGTTACTACAGTTTAGTTGTAATGACGCAAATGCAGACACTGAAGTACCTGAGGAAGAATAGTAAGTTTCAATACTTCTTTTAAGTTAACAGTGTTTTCTAGTCTATTTCGCTTAGTAAATTTTGTAATAATTTATAGGGCTCAATAAGTTTTAGCCTACCACTCAATTGGACTTTTTCCAAATTCAATCAAATAATCATTTGCTTTACTAAAGTGTTTGTTTCCAAACCAGTAACCCCTATTTGCTGCTAATGGAGATGGATGTCCGCTATTTAAAACTAAATGCTTAGCACTATCGACCTTAGAACCTTTCTTTTTAGCAGGTCCACCCCAAAGTAAAAAAACAATACCTTCTTTTTCTTCAGAGAGTTTTTGAATTATAGCATCTGTAAATTTTTCCCAACCTTTTTTTTGGTGACTACCTGCTTGATGCGCTCTTACAGTTAAGGTGGCATTCAACATTAAAACCCCCTGTTCAGCCCATCGAAGTAAATAACCATTGTTTGGAATATCTTTGCCTACATCTGTTCTAATTTCTTCAAAAATATTCTTTAAGGATGGAGGAATAGCCACATTCTCCCCTACTGAAAAACACAACCCGTGTGCTTGACCATCTCCGTGATAAGGGTCTTGACCTATAATAACCACTTTAACTTCGTTAAATGGTGTGTGATTTAAAGCCGAGAATATTTGATTTTCAGGTGGAAAGCATTTTGATGTTTTATATTCATATTTCACAAATTCCATTAAATCTTTGAAATATGGTTTTTCGAATTCATCTTTTAAAATCGCCCTCCATCCAGGCTCTATTGTTATCTGCATTATACTTACTTTTGTGAACACAAAAATAAGATAACATATTCACGAATAGGTGGATGTTTGAATCTTTTAATTATTTAAAAAATAAAAGAAAAAGCCTTATTTAATCAATCCAAAACTTACTAATTCGTTTCATTCAATCGTTAGCGTTTTAGTTTTTTTTGATTTGTTAGTATTAAGAAAATTCCAAGAGTAATCTGTATGATTAAAATTGATAAAAAAACTTTAGAGGATCTTGAGTTTCCAACCGTTCTGAATCAGATTTCAGAATTATGTGTTACTGAACCTGGTCGGGAACAGGTTCTTTCAATAAGACCGTTTCAGGAATTTTCTGAAATTGAACCTGAATTATTGCGCTTAAAGGAATTCACGGTATCTTTTGAAGGCGATAATAAGATACCCAATCACGGTTTCGATCCTATTTTTAGAGAGCTTAAACTATTCAGTATTGAAAATAGTACTTTGGAGATTTCAGGCTTCAGAAAGATTCTTTCTATATCAGAAACTACTCGAATTTTACTAAAATTCTTCAAGAAATATGAAGAGTTTTACATACACCTTAATGCTTTTTCTGAAGAAGTAAATTACACTTCAATTATTTCAGAAGAAATTAATAAAAAAGTTAATAAATACGGCGAGATTAAAGATGAGGCTTCTATCGAATTAGGAACAATTCGCAGGAGGTTAAATGTTGTAAAAGGAAAGATTAATTCTTCTTTTACTAAAGCTCTTTCGCAATACTCACAAAACGATTACTTAGACGACATTCGTGAATCGGTTGTTGAAAATCGTAGAGTACTTGCAGTAAAAGCGATGCACCGTAAAAAAGTAAGAGGTGCAGTTTTGGGAAGATCAAAAACTGGGAGTATAGTTTATATAGAGCCCCAAGAAACTCTAGAGTTTGCAAATGAGTTAAGCAATCTACTGTATGAAGAGGGAGAAGAAGTTAAGCGAATTTTAAAAGCATTAACTGAATTTGTTCGTCCATATGCCGAGCTTCTAGCTAGTTATCAAGAATATTTAACTACAATGGACGTGCTTTATGCGAAGGCTAAGTACGCACTTAAAATAAACGGAGTCCTTCCTATTCTTACTTATAAGACTGAAGGAAATAATTCGGAGAAAAAGATTTCTTTACTGGAAGCGTATCATCCTTTGTTATTGATTTCTAATAATAAAAGGAAACAAAAAACTTACCCTCAAAGCATTGAATTAATTCCAGAAAAGCGGATTATCGTTATTTCCGGACCTAACGCAGGTGGGAAAAGTATTACGCTTAAAACAGTTGGTCTGTTGCAAGTAATGCTGCAAAGTGGTATGCTGATTCCCGTAGAGCCACAAAGTGAAGTTAGCTATTTTAAACGTATTCTAACCGATATTGGAGACAATCAATCTATTGAAAATCACTTAAGCACTTATAGTTATCGTTTAAAAAAGATGAATTATTTTCTTAAAAAGTGTAATAAGAATACTCTTTTTTTAATTGATGAATTTGGTACTGGTAGTGATCCAGAATTAGGAGGTGCATTAGCAGAAACTTTTTTAGAAGTCTTTTACGAACGCAATGCGTTTGGAATTATAACTACTCATTATACCAATTTAAAACTATTGGCAAATGAACTTCCTCACGCTATTAATGCAAATATGCAATTTGATAGTAGGTCTTTAGAACCTTTATATAAGTTACATTTAGGTGAAGCCGGAAGTAGTTATACTTTTGAAGTAGCGCAAAAAAATGGGATTCCGTATAGTTTAATAAATAAAGCTAAAAAGAAAATTGAGCGTGGAAAAGTAAGATTTGATAAAACGATTGCTAATCTTCAAAAAGAACGCTCAAACCTTAGAAAAACCTCTGAATCCCTAAAATCTGAGGAACAAAAAGCACGTATTGAAAGCAAACAGCTCGAAGAAATAAACGCTCGAGTACAAGAGAAATTAGAAAGCTATCAAGAATTATTCGACTCTAACCAAAAGCTTATAAGTCTTGGTAGAAAGGTTGATTCTCTTGCAGATAAATACTTCAATAATAAGAAGAAAAAACAGCTTATTGATGAGTTTATGAAACTTGTTATGATTGAAAATAGCAAACGAAAAAAGCTTGCGCCTAAGGTGAAAAAAGCTGTAAAAGCCAAAAAACAAAAGGTAATTCAAGAAGTAGAGAAAAAGGTTGAAGTAATTAGAGAAAGAAAGAAAATCGAAAAAGAAGAAGCTAAAAAACTCCCTCCACCAAAACCAAAAGTTACTTTAAAAATTGGGGATAGAGTGAGAATGATAGATGGAAGAGCAATAGGAACAATAGATACTATAGAAAAAAACAAAGCTTTTGTAAATTATGGGACTTTTACTACTAATGTAAGTTTATCTGAATTGGAGAAAGTATAATTATAAAAATTCCAAAACGTAAGCATCAAACTTCAAAAAACGAACCTCTTAAAAATTAGGATTAGTTTTGAATTTGATTTAAGTGCTTTTCAATAACGATTATGATTGAAACTCATAAAATAATTTTATTCGACGGTGTTTGCAATCTTTGCAACGGCGCGATTAATTATGTTATTAAACGAGATCATAAAAACGTTTTCAAATTTGCTGCTCTTCAAAGTGAAACAGGACAAAATCTCACAGCAAAATTCAATATAGACAGGGCTAAGGTAGATTCTATTATTTTAATTGATGGTGATAAACATTATGAAAAGTCTACTGCAGCACTTTATATAGCAAAACATCTTTCGGGTGCTTATCCCCTACTTTTTGGGTTTATTATAGTTCCAAAATTTATAAGAAATGCCGTATACGATTATGTAGCTAGAAATAGATATAAATGGTTTGGGAAAAAGGATAAATGTATGATTCCTACAGCAGAGTTGAAAAATAAGTTTTTATAGGTTTCTATGGATTAACTGTTAGTTTGCAACAATTGCGAAGTTATCAAAACCTGCGAAGTCTTCTTGACCATTTTGTTTAATCCTTATTTTTAAAGAAACTGAATTTGTGCCAGGTGGGAGTATTTCTTCTATTACTCCACTATCTGACACTCCTCCTACACCATTTTGTCCCTCTATTAGAGTTACTTCTGGTTGTGTGATACCATCAATAATTAAAGTATAATAGGCGTTATCACCACCGTCATATTCAAAAAACTCATAATAAAAACTCATTGTCGCACCGTTAGAAGCATTAGAAACATCTATAGTCTCAAAAGTTAATGTAGCATAATCTGCCGTGCCATTTCCGTTTTCTGTATCGTTTAAATCCATTATACCCAAGAAGTTATTGGTTAATGTTGTAATTACATTAAAGCCTCCATTAGTAGCATCTGTCACTCCAAAAAAACCTTTGCTACCATTATCAAAAAATGGAACATCTGATGTAAATCCCCAACTTGTATGGAGATCAAAGTTATGGTATAAGTTAACAAAAGCTAATGTGTAATTACAATGTACATCTTCCCAACCAGAGCCATTCCACATTTGTAAGCAATTTAAATCTTCAGTAAACACAAGTAAACCAACATCAGAATTACTAGGGTTAATATTATCTCTTGCTGCCACATTAGGAACTCGAGGAGGCATAAATCCACCAAAGGACACACCATCCGAAGTACTACTCACTTCCAGCATAGACGCAGCTGAAGGAGTAGTTGTGCCAATTCCAACTTGAGAATAAGATATTGTGGAAATCAATAAAATACTAAGTAAAAAAAGCAACCTCTCCATAATCAACTGATTTACAACATTAAAAATGCAGTATTTCTAAATTATAGACTTAGAAAAATTTATGAGGAGTATGCTAATTTAAAAATAATATATATGATTTCAAAGTGTAAAACGTTGATAATCAATATATTTATGAGTCGTAGTCAAATGTTTCAGAAGGGTTTTTTCTATCTTTATAGTTTAGCATACCTTCTCCCTTTGCAATTATACTACATACGGTTGCATCACCCGTAACATTTACGATTGTTCTAAACATATCTAGAATTCGATCTACAGGGAAAATTATGGCAATCCAAGCTGGATTTAAGCCAACGGATTCTAAAACAATTATTAGCATTACTAACCCAGCACTTGGTACAGCGGCAGAGCCAATTGAAGCCAATGTAGCAGTAATTACAATAGTTAGTTGTTGCCCAATGGTTAGATCAATCATGTGTAATTGTGCAAGAAAGACTACTGCAACAGCTTGGTACAGGCAAGTTCCATCCATATTTACTGTTGCTCCAATTGGTAAAACAAAACTGGTGATTTTTTTATCTACTCCTAAATTTTCTTCAACACATTCCATTGTTACGGGTAGTGTAGCTGCACTACTTGATGTTGAAAAAGCCAATGTTTGTGCTGGCGCCATCGCTTTAAAGAACCCTCTATATGGAATGCTTCGTACGAAAAGCTTCATAAAAAGAGGATAAATAATAAATATCATTAACATTAATCCTAAGAAAACAGTTAATGAATACCAACTAAGACCTTTAAATATTTCGTAAACTTTACCTATATCATCTCCCGCCATTTGGCTCACAACTCCTGCTAATAAAGCAAATACGAAAAATGGAGCGGCTTGCATAACCAGGTCTACCATTTTTAGGAAAACCTCCATAGCCCCATCCATAAAGTCGGTTACAGGTTTAGATTTTTCGTTGGGAATTAGCAACAAACAAACTCCGAAAAATATTCCGAAGAATATTATTTGAAGCATTAAACCATTATTAGTGAGTGAGAAAAAGAAGTTTTCAGGAACTATATCTATTAGAGGTTGTAAGGGGGTGGATTCTGTAGCTTTTTTAGCTGTTTCCAATTTATCTGATACCGATGCATCTTTTAATTCTCCTTTTGATAAATTGGTGATTTCCTGTGCACGTTCAAAAAAGGCGGGATCTTGTAAGTAATTTATTCCATCCTTTATTTGATGCCCCTTAGAATCCGCCCAAAGCTCATAACTAATACGGTTATCTATTCTACTTTGTTCATCTATTAATTTACCAGGCTTAATAGTGTTTACAAGAATTAGCCCTAAACTCACAGCAAACAATGTTGTAAATAAATAAGCTAAAAGTGTCTTCCCTCCCATTCTACCTAAGCTAGAAGGATCTCCAATATTTGCAACTCCAGTGATAATAGAAACTAACACTAATGGAACTGCAATTAATTTTAATAGATTTATAAATATTTTACCAAATGGAGCAATCCAATCCAAAGTAAATTCACTCCATCCTAATTTACTGGAAAGTAATGCCCAAATTATACCTAATACAAGTCCGATTATAATTTTCCAGTGAAGTGCGATTTTTTTCATATTGAAGTTTTGATACTAGATTTTAATTATGGTAAATTATTTAATATAGACGGTTTATGAAATTCTAATTTATTTTTGAAATTTTATTCAACAACCAAAAATCAGCAATAACTAAAGCTGCCATTGCCTCAACTATAGGAACAGCACGAGGTACCACACAAGGATCGTGACGGCCTTTTCCCTCAGCAATCACCTTCTTTCCTTGGCTATCTATAGTTTCTTGTTTTTGCATAATACTAGCAACTGGTTTAAATGCTACTCTAAAATAGATATCCATACCATTGCTTATTCCTCCTTGAATTCCGCCGCTTAAATTGGATTTTGTAGAACCATCGGAATTAAAAAGGTCGTTATGTTCACTTCCTTTCATCTTTGCACCGCAAAACCCACTGCCATATTCAAATCCTTTTACAGCGTTAATTGAAAGCATTGCTTTTCCCAATTCTGCGTGAAGTTTATCGAATACAGGTTCTCCTAATCCTGCTGGAACGTTTTCTATTACACAAGTAATTGTTCCGCCCACAGTATCACCATTTTTTCTGGTTTCTCTGATAAGCTCTTCCATTTTTTGAGCGCTTTTCGCATCAGGACAACGAACTATGTTACTTTCGGTTTTTGTAAAATCGAGCGCTTGATAAGGTTTATCTATAAAAATATCTCCAACCGAAGATACAAAAGCGCTAATTTTAATTTCTTTAATTAGTTGTTTTGCAATTGCTCCCGCTACAACTCTGCATGCAGTTTCTCGTGCAGACGAGCGTCCACCACCACGATAGTCACGAATTCCGTATTTTTTATCATAAGTATAATCGGCGTGGGAAGGTCTATATACGTCTTTTATATGGCTGTAATCCTTACTCTTTTGATTGGTGTTTTCAATTATGAATCCAATGGGAGTTCCTGTAGTTTTTCCTTCAAAAATTCCCGAAAGAAATTTTACTTCATCTTCTTCTTTTCGTTGAGTGACAATGGCAGATTGCCCAGGTTTACGCCGCTGCATTTCAGCATTAATTGCCTCGAAGTCTATGGAAATCCCTGCAGGACAACCATCTATCACGCCACCAATAGCCTCTCCATGAGATTCGCCAAAAGTGGTGATTTTAAAGATTTTTCCAAAAGAATTGCCCGCCATAGATTGGTTTTGAACAAATGTAAACTTTCGAATTTAATAATTCAAGGATTCAAAATTCAAAATTCAAGATTTATCATTTAAAAACTTGAATTACAGGTATATTTAAAATCTATTTTGGGTGTATTTACTTTAAAGCATTTTTAAGAATTGTAACGGGATGTAAAGCCTTACGACCTGTGCCATCAAAAATCTGATGCCTACAACTCGTCCCATTAGCCGAAATAATAGTTTCTTCGGAAGTTTTTCTAACAGCTGGAAAAAGCTTTAGCTCTCCAATTTGCATACTCACATCGTAATGTTCCTTTTCATAACCAAAACTCCCAGCCATCCCACAACAACCTGAAGTAATTATAGTTGGTTTAAAGTTTTCAGGGATGTTTAGTATATCGAAAGTTACCTTTTGGTTACTAAGTGATTTTTGATGACAATGTGAGTGAATTTTAATGTGTTTTTCTTCAGAAGTAAACATATTAGATGAAATATTACCTCTTTCAAACTCACTAGCTAAGAATTCTTCTATTAAATAACTGTGTTTTGAAATATTTGTAGCTGAAGTTTTATCAGTTGCTAATCGGAGGTACTCATCGCGAAAAGAAAGAATTGCAGATGGCTCAATCCCTATTAAAGGAGTTGTTGCAGATATCTTTTCTTTTAGCTTATTTATATTCTTGTCAACCTCTTTTTTTGCTTCCTCTAAAAAGCCTTTAGAAAGTAAGGCTCTGCCGCTATCCAAGTTATCAATAATGTTAACTTTATAACCTAAACGCGTTAGAAGTACAAACGAATCTACAGCGATTTCTGTATCTAAATAATTGCTAAACTCATCAACAAATAAAAATATCTCCTTTTGAATTGAAATCTCTTCATTCACCTCGTTTAAATGCAGTTCAAGCATTTTACTTAAACCTTTAGTTGAAACCAAAGGTAGGCTTCTTTTAGGATGAACTCCCCCAATATTTTTGATGAAACTGGAGGTCAAATTGTTTGAAAAAATCCAATTTGAAATTTTAGGAAACTTGGAGGCTAATCTGTTTAACTCAGTGCTTTTTCCAAAGAGTTTGTTAGAAAATGAAACTCCATTTTCTTTATTATATTGATATAAAAACTCTGCTTTTGCAGTACTTATATCTACATTACTAGGACATTCACTGGCACAAGCTTTACAGCTTAAACATAAATCAAAGACCTTTTTTAAGTCTTTAGAATTGAATTTATTTACGGCATTATTGTTAGTTAATACTTCTCTTAAAGCATTTGCTCTAGCCCGAGTGGTATCTTTTTCATTTTTTGTGGCATGATAACTTGGACACATTGCTCCAGAAGCTTCAGCGCTTTTTCTACAATCCCCACTGCCATTGCACTTTTCGGATAATCGAAGAATTCCCTCAGAATCACTAAAATCCATCAAGGTTTCGATTTTGGCTTCTACTCTATTCACTTCATAACGAAGCGATTCATCCATTTTAAGGGCATCTACAATTTTACCAGGATTAAAGGTGTTTTGTGGATCAAATGCTTTTTTTACTTTTTTTAATAGGTCGTAATTTTTCTCTCCAATCATTAAAGGAATAAACTCTGCACGTACTATTCCATCGCCGTGTTCTCCCGAAAACGATCCATTGTATTTCTTACAAAGTAAAGCTACATCGGTGGTGATTTTTCTGAAATACTGAACACCTTCATCTTTCTTTAAATTTAATATAGGACGTAAATGCAATTCTCCCGCTCCTGCGTGAGCATAATAAACAGCTTGTTGATTATACTTTTTCATTAAAGCTGAAAACTCTTTTATGTATGCAGGTAAATCTTCCAAAGCTACTGCAGTATCCTCAATACATGCAACTGCTTTTCTATCACCAACCATATTCCCTAAAAGCCCTAAACCGGCTTTACGAAGTTCCAAAGCCATAGTTATTTCCTCACCTCTTAAAACTGGATTATGATAACTATAATTTGAATTTTTTAAGGAAGCCAACAAAGAGTTTACTTGGTTTTGAAGATCTTCTTCTGAATTACTCTTTAATTCTAATAATAAAATAGCTTTGGGATTATCTTTTACGAAGAAGCGATAAGGCTCATAAGTTTTATTGTTATTAGTGCAACTCAAAATAACATCGTCCATCATTTCGCAGGTGTGAAGATTATGCTGCATTGCTACCACAACGTCGTTTAAACACGAATCGAGGGATTGATAGTGAGTAGCCACCATTGCTGTATGTAAGGGCGGTAATGGTTCTAATTGAAGTGTAATTTCAGTTGTAAAGGCTAATGTTCCCTCGCTGCCACAAAGTAAATTACAGATGTTTATTTTATCTTTAAAGTCACCAAAAACAGATGTATTTATTAAACTATCTACAGCGTAGCCTGTATTTCTACGATGTATTTCAGGTTTTGGAAACTCTTTTCTTATTTCATATTGAACTTCTTTAGGAGATAATGCTTTATAAAGCTTTTTATAAATTTCACCTTCTAAGGAATTCAAATTTGTTTTAGCCTGAAACTCTTCTTTTGTAAGCGATTCAAATATGGCTTCACTACCATCCGAAAGGATAGTTTTTAATTTTAAAACCTTATCACGAGTTGTACCGTATTGAATAGAAGTTGTACCACTACTATTGTTACCAACCATTCCTCCTATCATACATCGATTGCTGGTTGAAGTGTTTGGACCGAAGAAAAGGCCGTATGGTTTTAGATATTGGTTCAGTTCATCTCTAATAACCCCCGGTTGAAGGGTAACTGTTTTCATTTCAGTATTTACTGAAATTATATTTGTAAAATGTTTTGAAACATCTACAATTATACCCTCCCCTACACATTGCCCCGCAAGTGAAGTTCCGGCAGTTCGAGGGATTAGTGAAATATTATTATTACTAGCGAAGTTGACTAATTGTTTAATTCCGCGTTCACTAGTAGGATATGCTACTGCAAGTGGGATTTTTCTATAAACAGAAGCATCCGTAGCATATAGCATAGTATGAAGTGAATCAATGTTAAATTCACCATTAAATATCTTTTTAAAATCTTGGAGGTGCTTCTTCATATATTAATGTAAATGTAGAAAATTCCTTAACAAAAGTTTGTAAAATTTGAGATGTAGATTGGCACACTGTTAACTAAAAGTATCTTGAAATACATCTATTTTTGTATTGTTTATAACTAAAAAGCAAATTATGAAAAAAACAATTTTATTAGTATTCACAGTGTTTGCATTAGGTTTGCAAGCCAATGCCCAAGAAATAGCAAAAAATGCTATTGGTATTCGTTTAAGTGAAAGTGACGGTTTTGGTCCTGAAGTAAACTACCAAAGAGCTCTTGGCGAAAACAACAGATTAGAATTAGGTTTGGCAGTTCACAGTAAGAAATATTGGGATGCTGTAAAACTTACAGGAATTTATCAGTGGGTTTGGAATATTGATGGAGGTTTTAATTGGTATGCCGGACCAGGTTTAGGTGCTGGTGTAGTTAATTACGATAAAAAACATTGGGACTACGATCATAGATACGATGATTCTGAAGCCTTTGCATTTTTAACAGGAGATGTTGGTATAGAATATAGCTTTGATTTTCCATTGCTAGTTTCTTTCGATTTCCGCCCTCAAATTAACTTGGGATATAGAGATGACGTGAGCTTCGACGTAGGTATTAGTGCTCGTTATCAATTCTAAGAATTGTAAAATATTTATATAAAATGCCCCATTAAATGGGGCATTTTTATTTTCATGTAGTAAGTAAAATTATATATATATTAGTTTCATAGGTCTTTACATTTTTATAACTTGTACAAAATGAGCATTATGGATACAAGTTATATAGATTTACATTGTCATCCTTCTCTAAAGCCTTATAGTAAAAGTTTTAAATATAATCCCACAAAGCAAAATGCGCTTGATCCAAATCGCAAAAACTCTATATGGCACTATAGTCCTCCTAATTTTTTAGAGAAATTTGTCAATCGTTTGGTTACGTTAACCAAATTCACTCAAACGGACCTTACTGCCCTTGCTAAAACTAAAACTAAAATTGTAATAGTTGCGCTCTACCCTTTTGAGAAACATTTTTTTGGAAAAGAAGTTATAGGAATTAAAGGGGTAACCGATGTTTTAGTAAATCTTGCAGCAAGTATTAGTCAGGCGCGGATGGATAATATTCGAAGTAATGAAAACTATTTTGAAGACTTAGTTGATGAGTATAATTACTATTTACAACTTCATAATCAAGTTCAAAAAATAGATGGAAAAATATATACTTACCGCATTGTTACAAGTTCCCAAGACATAGAAGCCAATTTAACGCAGGAAAATGAGTCTAAGAAAATTATTAATATCATACTTTCTATTGAAGGAGGACATAGCTTCAACACAGGGCTAGTTTTGAGTAAAAATACGGCCAACAAAAATGAAGTTCTAAGAAATGTTTCGGCTGTAAAAAACTGGAAACACCGACCATTGTTTCTAACGCTTGCTCATCATTTTTATAACGAACTATGCGGGCACGCCCGCAGCATTTCTATTTCTCTATTAAAGAAGAACCAAAATAGAGGATTAAACTCTGGAATAACAGAATTAGGTTATGAGGTAATTAAACTATTACTCGATAATTCGGAAGGAAAGAGAATTCCTATAGATATAAAACACATGAGTACAGCTTCTAGAAAAGCTTATTACAAATTATTAGACGCAAAATACACTGATGAGAACATACCTATAATTGCAAGTCACGCCGCTTGTAATGGGAAGCATTCAATTGTACAATGGGATAAAGTAGGTATAAAAAACCATCGAGAATGGTTTGCAGATATTGATATTAATTTTTACGACAGTGAATTAATACGTATTGCCAAAAGCAACGGGATATTTGGAATTCAATTAGACGAACGTCGAATAGGAAGTAAAAAGGAAATAAACAATAGTAAAATCTATATTCCCAATAAGAGAAAACAACTCAAGAAAAAATCGCTATTAGTTTGGAGGCAAGTTGTGCATATAGCAGAAGTACTTGATGAGCAAAATCTATTTTGCTGGGGAATACAAAGTATCGGTAGCGATTTTGATGGAATTGTAAATCCAATAAATGGTCTTTGGACTGCAGAAAATATGAAGGATTTAGCTGAAGAAATGCTTAATCACGCTAAAGATTATCTTTCAAATAATTTAAACAACTTGAATGAGTTTAACAGGATTTCCGCAGAATCTATTGTTGCACGCGTGATGAACGAAAATGCAATGCTTTTTATAAAAAGAAACTACTAAAACTTATTTGTTTTGTTTCTGAAGGATAGCTTCTTTATATAGATTTTCGTACAAGGGAACAATTTTTTCTGTATCGAACACCATTGCTGCTTCAACAGCCTGTTTCTTGAATTTATTTAAAGTTTCATCCGATGACAAAATCTTTAAAGCATTCTCAGCCATTTCAGCAACATTACCAACTTCACTTAAAAATCCGCTTACTCCATCAATATTAACTTCAGGCAAACCTCCAGTATTACTAGATACAACAGGAACTCCACAAGCCATAGCTTCTAAAGCAGCAAGTCCAAAGCTTTCTTTTTCTGATGGAAGTAGAAATAAATCTGTAAAACACAATATTTTATCCACTTCATTACTATTACCTACAAATAGAACTTTTTCTTCTATGCCTTTTTCTACACATAATTGTTCGCAGGCTTCACGTTCGGGACCTTCACCAACCATTATTAATTTTGAAGGAATTTTTTTCTGAATTCTATCAAATATTTCAATTACGTCGGTTACGCGTTTTACTTTGCGAAGATTACTAATATGCGATATAATACGTTCTTCTGGAAGCGCCATTAATTCGCGCTGACAATCTGTATAGGTTTTAGGTTTTTTAGGAATTTCTATAAAGTTAGGAACAACGTGAATCTCCTTTCTAATATCAAAAAGATGAAGCGTATCTTCCTTTAAACTTTGAGAAACCGAAGTAACAACATCGCTATTATTAATACTAAAAGTAACTGCTGGTTTATAAAAGGGATGGCTCCCCACCAAAGTAATATCCGTGCCGTGTAGCGTTGTTACCATCGGAATATGAATATTCTCCTCGGCTAACATTTTTTTGGCCATATACCCCGCGTAAGCGTGTGGAATGGCATAATGTACGTGCAAAACTTCAATTTTATGAAGTTTTACCATATCTACTAATTTGCTTGAAAGTGCAAGTTCATACGGTTGAAAATGAAATAAAGGATACTCTGGAACAGAAACTTCGTGAAAATGTATGTTTTTTGATAGCAACTCTAATCTTACAGGTTGTTTGTAAGTTATAAAATGTATTTCGTGGCCGTGTTCAGCAAGAGCTAAACCTAATTCTGTAGCTACAACACCACTTCCTCCGAAAGTAGGATAACATACTATTGCTATTTTCATAATTTTCTATTTTGAAACTAAATTAGACATAATAGAATTATTAAAGTTTATTTTTAATAATCAATAGCGTCGTAAATTGCTTCTTGAATTAAACTTCTTAAGTCACTTCTAATTAGTTTTCTGTTTTCTGAATCTGGAAAGGTTCTGTTTGATAAGAACACATATACTATCTCTTGTTCTGGATCTGCCCAAGCGAAAGTTCCAGTAAATCCGCTGTGGCCAAAACTTGTCATGGAAACACACCCACACGTTGGACCAACAGTTCCTAATTGAGGTTTGTCAAATCCAACCCCTCTTCTTACATTATCTTCACAATAATAACAGGTGTTGAATTTATCTAAAACATCAGGATTGAAGAATCTAGTTCCGCCATAAAATCCTTTCCATAAAAACATTTGCATGATTTTAGCCACATCATTACTATTTGAAAATAATCCCGCGTGACCTCCTACTCCTCCAAGCATCGCTGCTCCTTGATCATGTACATAGCCTTGAACTTTTTGTTTTCTAAAAATGTTGTCTTGCTCTGTTGGAGGAATCTCATTCTTAGAAAACTTTTTCAGCGGGTGGAATAAGGTATAATTAGCGCCTAACGACTCGTAAAGGTTTTCCTGCACAATGTTTTCAAGTGGTTTGTTATATTTTCTCTCTAAATATTCCTTTAGAATATAATATGGTAAATCACTGTATTTATATGATTTACTTGAGTTTAAATCACTTTCACGAATAGTTTTGTAAATGGTATCAATGTAATCACGTCTTAAGTATAGATTTTCTGCAACTTCAACATTGTAGTCTTTATCCGGGCTACTAGCGTAATATTTTGATGATACTCCTGTTTTTTCATCATTAAGCGTGTTTCTATAAAATGGAATCCAAGGTTTCAAACGAGCGTAATGTGAAAGCATTTGCTTTAAACTAACATTAGATTTGTTAGTTTGTTTGTATTCTGGAAGGATTTCAGAAAGTTTGGTGTTTAATGTTAGCTCTTTACTGTCAACTAACTCCATCACTATCGGAAGCGTAGCTAATATTTTGGTAAGAGATGCAAGGTCGTAGATATCAGTGTCTTTTACTTCAATTTTTTTGTCGTAATCGTGATAACCAAAGCTTTTTTGATAGATTACTTTTCCCTTACGCGCTACCAATATTTGAGCTCCAGGATACATACCTTGTTTAAGTCCAACATTGGCAAGGGAATCAATTTTTTTAAGTTTATAGCTATTTACACCAACACTTTCAGGAGTTCCGTATTGTAATCTTCGCAATGATTTAGTTTGCATAAAGGTATTTAATGGAAAATCTTCTCCTAATGATACTGGAAGTTTACCTTTCCCATCTATAGCTCCAAAAATTAATTGAGCAGACAATTGCTGAGATATCTTACTATTTTGATAAGACATAATGACTCCTTCAAAATTAGCTGTGGTTTTAACATCCAGCATAGCGTAAGGTCGAGCAAATACATCGAGAATTACTGTGTTTGTACGAGCAATTTCATACATCCAAACTAATTCCTTTTGAGAAAACTTATAGCTTTTCCAAGGGTTTTCATTGCTCTTGTGGAATCCGATTATAACATAATTATAGTCCTTTAGCTTCTGAATATAATCATCTAAACTATTAGCCTTTACCCAATGTACGTTTCCATATTTTTTAAGTTCATTCAAGAAATCTTCTCCTGAATCATCACCAAAATTTACATAAGCTATTTTTTTCTTCTGTAAATCTTTAATAGGAAGAATTGCGCGATCATTCTTAATAACCGTAAGTGCATTACTCATTGCTTCTTCGTAAAGAACATCATCGTTTATAGAATTCAAATCTTCTAATAAATATGCTGTTTTTACAGGTTTATAGTTATTTAGCCCAACTTTATATTTGGCATATAGAATTTTCTTAACTGAATAAGCTAAACGCTTTTCGGTTATGGTTTCATCATTATATGAATTTATTAGAAAACTTACTGCCTTTGGGATATCTTCGGAAATAAGAAGAATATCATTTCCAGCTAAAAATGCTGCTAATTCAATTTCACCGGGCTTCTTAAAGTTTGAAGCACCTTTCATATTTAGTGCATCTGTAAAAATAAGGCCGTTGAAGCCCATTTCGTGTTTTAGAAGATCTGTAACCACCTTCGTAGAGAGCGATGATGGATAATTCATTTGTGGCTCTAATGAAGGTACATTTAGGTGTGCAATCATTACACTGTTTAGTCCTTCATTAATTAATTTTCTATAAGGGTATAACTCTAAAGTGTCTAATCTTTCTCTTGAAAAGTCAATAGTAGGTAAAGTTTTATGGCTATCCATATCGGTATCGCCGTGACCTGGAAAATGCTTTGCGCTACCCATAACACCTGCACTCTGCATTCCTTTCATAAAAGCAAGAGCTTTATCGGTAACATTGTCGCGGTCTTCTCCAAATGAACGATTACCAATTATAGGGTTTTCAGGGTTTGTATTAATATCAACTACTGGAGCAAAGTTTATATGCACTCCAAGTCGTTTGGAATGTTCACCGATTCGTTTCCCTACTTTTTCAACAATTTTATTGTCCGTAATCGCTCCTAATGTCATATTCCAAGGAAAAGCATAGGTAGAATCTAAACGCATTGATAACCCCCATTCTGCATCCATACCAATCATAAGTGGTACTTTGGCAAGTGCTTGAAATTCATTATTCAACTTTGCTTGACGCATTGGTCCTCCTTTAGAGAAAATTACGCCACCTAGATGATACTCAGTTATGAGGTTTTTTATTTTATCTGTTTTTGATTTTGGATCGCTAGAGAATATATCAGCCATAAAAAGCTGACCAATTTTTTCTTCTAAAGACATATTATCATAGATGCTATCAACCCATTTTTTTTGATTTTGAAAATCATTTTTAACAATTAATGGATTGATTTCTTGTGCTATTGTCGGTAAACAAAAGCATAAAAAAATGCAGGCAAGAAAAAACTTATTCATAGCTACAAAAAAGGTTTAAGATAAAAATCGTGCATGCCAACTTTCAGATGCGGGAACTTCCCAATTCTCAAGGTATTCTGCTTTAGTATTTACAAGATTATTGAAAACTACCGTGTTTTTTGAAACAGATTTATCTTTAGCCATTTTTCTAAAATCTGTAAGCGGTTTATGAGCAATATACTCGCCAGTGTAGAATGTAACATTCATTTTATCAAGAAGATCTACATCAAACTTTTTCTCTAAGGATTGTATAAAATGAACAGAAGCATCAATACTACAACCAGATGCTGAAGCATTTGCTTGGTTAAGCCCTAACACAATAAATCGGTTGTATTTAATTTCAAGTCCTGCTTCAAGTTCGGCACCGTGAGCAGTCCATTTTGTAAGGAAATCGTTTGTAAGTTCCGTTATTTGAGCAACTTCGTCGTCGCTCAATTTTCTATTCGCCTGATAAATCCAAACTCTGGAATCATCTGGCAGATTTGTAAAATCTGTTAACATTATTGGAAAATTAAAGTGATTAATTAGAATTACAAACAAATCATTCACCAAGTATTCTTGGAGAAGATAATGTTGTAATTCAACTATTTTTAATCATGATTGTTTATTCGGAAAACTTATAGGTCTTCCGCACTTGCAATCATTTCTGCAACGTCCATTACCTGTACGCTGTCTTCAGCATTCTTTGCTTTTACACCATCGGTCATCATTACCATACAGAACGGACATCCAGTAGCAATTATTTCAGAAGAAGTTTCTAAAGCCTGTTCTGTTCGGAAAACGTTTACATCTTTGTCGCCAGCTTCAGGTTCTTTAAACATTTGAGCTCCACCAGCACCACAACACATGCCTCGTTTTTTATTTCGTTTCATTTCCACCAATTCCATCTCCAATTTTTCTAGAAGTTCTCTAGGCGCTTCGTACTCATTATTAGCACGTCCTAAATAACATGGATCATGGAAAGTGATTTTTTTACCTTTAAACTTCCCGCCTTCTACTTTTAACCTTCCTTCATTTAGTAATGATTTTAAGAATTGAGTATGGTGCATTACTTCGTAATTACCACCTAATTCTGGATATTCATTTTTTAGGGTATTAAAACAATGCGGACAAGTAGTAACGATCTTCTTTATACCATAACCATTTAAAACTTCAATATTGGTCATAGCCTGCATTTGGAACAAAAATTCGTTTCCTGCTCTTTTTGCAGGGTCGCCATTACAGCCTTCTTCAGTTCCTAAAACAGCAAAATCTATATTAGCTTTGTTAAGAAGTTTTACAAAGGCTTTAGTAATTTTCTTTGCACGGTCATCAAAGCTTCCAGCACAACCTACGAAAAAAAGAACTTCTGGTTGTTTTCCTTGAGCCGCATATTCCGCCATTGTAGGCACTTTTATTTGTTCACTCATTATATTGGTCTTATCTGTTAATTATTAAATGCCAATTAGCGTTTACAACTGCATTTAATTATTTCTCTAACTATTTTTTAGTCTTCAAAAACTTCAATCGTTACTTCTTTTTCAACTAAGTCTGTAAATTTTCCTTTGTAACGGGTGGCTTTTACTAGATGGTTATCCACCCAATGGTAATTGCCACCACGTGGTTTTCCCATTAACATACTGTGATATTTAAAACCATGTTTTTTAAGCCAGGTTTCAGTTATTTCACGATGTGCTTCTGTACGGGATGTGAAAAAGCAAATAATATGACCTTCATCATACCATTTATTTAAGGTTTTTAAAGCGTCGGGAAAAGGTTTACAGGTCGCCATTCGTTCAGGTTCCTCGTTTGGAATATCGTCTGTAATGGTTCCATCAATGTCAATTAAGTAGTTTTTTACACCTTCTGGAAGAATTGGGCTCACGTGTTCACCTTTTTCAATCTTCTCACTCAACATTTTATCTACTTCTCCTTTCTTCATCCTAACTTTTATTTACTTCTCATCTTTCCAATTAAGTCTGTCCATTTGGTTGTAAGGCCAAGGCGCTCCATTGTTTTCGATGTTTGTCATTGCCACATTCAATTCAGCTGGTGCAGCCGACTGCTCCATTACTAAATATTGACGCATTTCCATAATGATACTTAATGGATCGATACTTACTGGGCAAGCTTCAACACAAGCGTTACATGTTGTACAAGCCCATAACTCTTCACGAGTTATATAATCGTCTAATAATTGTTTACCGTCATCTTTAAACTCACCATTCTTATCTATGTTTTTACCTACTTCCTCTAATCGGTCGCGGGTATCCATCATAATTTTACGAGGTGATAATTTTTTACCGGTATTATTTGCAGGACATTCATCTGTACATCTACCACATTCGGTACACGTATATGCGTTAAGGAGTTGGATTCTACTTAAATCCATTACATCACTAGCTCCAAATTTTGATGGTGCTTCTGTAGCGCCATCAGCTGGTGCTGCAAATGGATCGATATTAGGATCCATCATCATTTTCACTTCATTGGTAACAGATTCTAGGTTTTTAAATTTACCTTTTGGAACCACTTTTCCGAAATAAACATTAGGAAAGGCAAGCATAATATGAAGGTGCTTAGAAAAGTATAAGTAATTTAAAAAAGCTAATATTCCTAATATGTGTAACCACCAAGCGGCGCGCTCTATAATATGCAGCGTTCCCTCTGGAGTGCCACTAAACATAGAAGCTACGTATTTAGAAACCACATTTCCGTTATTCATTTCTTGAAACGAAACATCTGTTGCATTCATTACAAGAAATAAAATCATCAATACCATTTCAAAGTAAAGAATAATATTTCCATCACTCTTAGGCCATCCTTTCATTTCAGATTTCCAAAATCTGCGGATTTTAATAATGTTTCTTCGTATCCAGAATACTATAACAGAAACTAAAACTAAAAGCGCTAATATTTCAAAAGAGCCGATTAAAAATCCGTAAAAACTTCCTAAAGAAGAGAAAATTCGATGTGTACCAAAAATTCCATCGATAATAATTTCAAGAACTTCAATATTGATAATTATGAATCCAATATAAACTATAATATGAAGGAAACCAGAAATTGGTCTAACTGTCATTTTAGACTGTCCAAGTGCAATGCGAAATACATTTGCCCATCTTTCACTTGTATGATCAGAAGCGTCTACTTTCTGACCTAACTTAATATTGCGAATTACTTTTCGAATGTTAAGGGTAAAATAACCTATACCCGCCACTAGGGCAATGATAAAGAGAATGTTTGGAATGTATTGCATGATTATTTGTCTGGGTTGTCTGGTTGCTCGTATTCTTTATTTTTTCTTCCGAAAACAGAAATATGTACGTAACGTTTTGGATTTAATTTTACATCTTGAAGAAGTTGCTCAAGCTGTCTTGAAGCACCTTCTAAATTCTCGTATAACTTATCGTCATTTAATAATTTTCCTACAGATCCTTCTCCATTGTCAATTCCAGCAACAATTTTATCCATTCTATCAACCATATCTTGCAAATCTCTCACTAACTTACCTGTTTCTAATTGAGATAGTGAGTCTGTTAGTTGTGAAAGGTTGTTTGCAGTTCTATCAAGATTGGTGAAAGTATTATCTAGTTTCCCAGTATTGTTTCCAAGAACTCTATTTAGTTTTTCTGAAACACCCGCAAAAGAGTTTAGGGTTGTATTAAGATTTACAATTGCTTCTTGTAGATTATTACGTGTGTTCTCGTCAACAATTGCATTAACATTTAACAATAATGTATCTACAGTGGCTAGTGTATTGTTAACTTTTCTTTCTAATGGGCCTAAGGCTTTGGTAACAGCGGTAAGCATTCCATCTTCCACGTCACCTTTTAATGTATCACCACTTTTGGCTACATACTCATCATACTTCGGAAAAATACCTAGGTTTTTACCTCCTATTAATCCTGAGCTGTAAATTCTAACAATACTATTTTTTGAAAAGTCGAAGTCTTTTTCAACTGTAAATTTCACTACTAAGCCACCTTTGGAGTTAGCGAAAGTAATATTCTGAACTTTACCTACAGTAAGTCCATTAATGGTAACTGGAGCTGACTGAGCAAGACCTTCAACGTTATCGTATTTCACATAGAATTCACGATGTTTTTCAAGTAAGTTGGTGCCTTTTAAAAAGCTATATCCAAATATCAATAGCAATATGGCGCCTATGGCAAGAATTCCGGTTTTTACTTCTTTGGATAGTTTCAAGTGTGATGTTTTTTGTTAGCAACAAATTTAAGCGATAAATATAAAGAAAGCACACTAATTTGCTTTGGATTTTAACACTTCTGAAACATTAACCTTTTTCCCTTTTTTAAAAGCTACGATATATGCAGAGGGAAATCCTTTTTGTTGAGCAAAGGTTTTCATTACTTGAATCTTGTTGTAGTCTGAAGTATTTCCGTAATAATATTTGAATAATCCACCTTCTTTATCGCGTTCAACATCTTTTAAACCTTTGAAATTATTAGGCCTTGGGTCTAATTTTTTACTAGTAGCCGCCAGTTGTACTTTAAAAGTTACTCCTTCAAAAATATCTTCTTTAGTAGTTTCTATGGCTTTTTCAACTTCCAACTCTTTTACTTCTGGGTGTTTTATTTTTACGTCAGAAATCGAGAGGCTGCTGATGTAGCTTTTAATAGCATTACCAATTTCTCTCGCCATTTCAGTTTGACCCTTAGCTGAATTTAAATATGCTCCTTCAACCTTATTAGTTAAAAATCCAGTTTCAATAAGCACACTAGGCATATAAGTATTGTGAAGCACCCAGAATCCAGCCTGTTTTACACTTCTATCTTTACGCTTTAGATTGTTAATGATATTATTTTGCACCAAACTGGCTAATAGAATACTTTGATCTAAATATTCCTCTTGCATTAAAACCATTCCTATAAGTGATTCAGGTGCATTAGGGTCGAATCCACCATACTTCTCTTCATAGTTTTCCTCAAGATAAATTACTTCGTTTTCCTTTTTAGCAACCTCAAAGTTTGCTTGACTCTTATGTAAACCTAAAACGAAAGTTTCTGCTCCGTATGCATCAGAATGGTGTGCATTACAATGTACCGAAACAAAAAGATCGGCATCTGCTCGGTTGGCAATTGCAGCACGTTCACGTAATTCTACAAAAACATCTGTTTTACGAGTGTAAATTACTCGTACATTAGGTAGTTTTTCCAATTCAGAACCTACCTTTAATACTATATTCAGGGAAATATCAGATTCTTTATACCCACTACCCGGTTTTCCTTTGTTTCCGTGGTCGTGACCTCCGTGACCAGCATCCAATACTACTACAAAAGGTTTGATAGGGTTTTCTGCAGCAGAAGCTGTAAAATTGAAAAATGAAAAGCTAATTATTAATACGAAAGAAGAAATTAGTTTCGTTATCATATTTTTATAAAGATTGTTATTGTTAATTACGTCTAAAACGGTTTGTTTTACGATAGATTTTCAAATTTTTCACATTAAAATTTATCGTTTACATTATAACGATAATATTATGAATCATTATATTAAACCCTATTAATTTTTGGTTGTAAGTTCTTTTTCCTAAAATTTTCATTTAAAAAAACCTACCCCAAAAAATATGTTTATTTTTGACCGTTTCAAATACTGAGCCAAAATTACAAAATAATAGCATCAGCGCATTGCAGACCAATAGTCAATACTTAACAATTTTCTTAACATTTCTGCTTTTTAGCAGTTCTATTTTGCATGCACAAGACATACCGTCTAATAAAAGTGCTAAACTTCCTAATTCTAATATTCAAGATACGCTCTCAGTAAACTTAAAACCTATAGTTGAAGAGATAAATGAACAAGCTCAGGACACTGTAAAAACCGATACTATAAAACCGCCCAAAGAGACGTTGACAGATATAGTTGATTATTTCGGGGAAGATTATGTGTTTCTAAATAGAAAAGAGAATAAAATCTATATGTATAACAACGCTTATATCAAATATGAAGATATGCGTATAGATGCTGGTTTAATTATTCTAGATTACAATAAAAATGAAGTTTATGCTAAAGGAATAGATAGCGCTGGCGTTTATAGTCAGCGACCAGTATTTGTTCAAGGAGCGAATAAAGTAGAACCGGATAGCATTAGATATAATTTTAATTCTGAAAAAGCTCTAGTTTATAATAGCCGTACAGAACAAAGTGGCTTCAGAGTAATCGCAGAAGTGACTAAGAAAGTAAACGATTCAGTAGTTTATCTTCGAAATGTAAAGTTTACTACATCAAAAAACATCGAAGATCCCGAATACTACTTTTATACTCGAAAAGCTAAGTTTGTGCCTAAGAAAAAGATTGTAACAGGATTAACCAATATGTACATTGCCGATGTACCTACTCCCGTTGGTCTTCCATTTGCCTATTTCCCGCTATCTGAAGATCGTACTTCTGGATTTATACTTCCGTCTTTCGGAGAAAACAACAGTCGTGGATTCTTCTTACAAAACGGAGGGTATTATTTTGCAATCAACGATTATTTAGATTTCACAGTTACTGGGGATTATTATACTAACGGAAGTTATGCCTTGCGTGGAGAGTCTTCGTACGTTGTTAAATATAAGTACCGCGGTAATTTAAGTGCGCGTTACGAAAACCTGGTACAAGAAGAACGCGGCTTTCCAAATTTTCAACAAAGCAGTATATACAACATTCGATGGACACATACTCAGGATCCTAAAAGCAATCCTAGTTCGCGATTTTCAGCTTCCGTAAACTTAGGAAGTAGCAAATATTTTACTCAGTCTATCAACCAGACTAACAATGCGAGTGCGTTAGTAAACACATTAAGCTCTTCTATTTCGTATGCAAAAACATTTGAGGGAGATCCACAGGTAAACGTGACATTAGCAGCTACACACTCTCAAAACACCAATACCAATCAGATTTCAATGTCGTTGCCTAATTTGAACGCAAGTGTTTCTAGAATTTATCCTTTTGCTTCTAAAAACGGAACTAAAAATGGAATTATTCAGAATATAAATTTTCAATACGATCTTACTGCCGAAAATAGAATTCAAACTGTAGATTCACTTTTCTTTAAACCTGAAATGTTTAATAGTGCACAGATTGGAGCACAACACAGTATTCCTATTACCACTAACTTTAAAATCTTTAAATATTTAAGTGCATCTGCTGGTACAAATTTCCGTGAAACTTGGGTTATGAAGAGTACTCGCCAACGCTATGATCAAAATGCATTTGATGGTCGTGGAGGAATTGTAAAAGATACTGTTTCTGGCTTTGAAAGCTACAGAACATACAACTTCTCGACAAGTTTAGGTACTACCTTATACGGACTTTTCAATTTTGGAAACGACAAGAAAATTCAAGCTGTACGCCACGTTGTTCGTCCATCTTTAAGTTACAATATAAACCCTGCTTTCGACAGGTATTACGATGAGTTTATTATACCTGAAACAGCAGAAGAAGCTGCAGGACAAATTCATCAGTATTCACGATTTGAAAACACGTTATATGGTCCTCCTAGCAAAGTGTATTCTAGCAGTATAGGAATGTCATTAAGCAATACTTTTGAAGCTAAAGTGCGAAACCGTGATACTACTTCTATTGAGCCTAAAAAAGTGATATTACTAAACAACCTGAATTTTTCAACAGCTTACAACCTAGCAGGAGATTCACTTCAATGGAGTCCGGTGCAGTTTTCCGGAAACATTCCAATTATTCCTAAGTTAGATTTAAACTTCAGCGGAACCTTAGATCCATACGCTTTAGACAATAACAACAACAAAATAGATGTCTTTAACATTGAAAATGGCGGAAGCTTATTTAGGCTTACCAATGCTAATATCAGTATTAATTATTCGTTTTCTAGTAGAGATTTTCAGTCGAAAACTAAAGACTCAGATAAAATGGATAACGAAACCTTTAGAAATGGTGGGCGTCCTGATGATCTTTTTGGGGATGCGGCAAATATCTATGATGGAAGAATATACGACAATGATGATGATGACACCGATAAAACAAATGTAGATTGGTATAACTATAAGATTCCTTGGGATATGCGTTTTGCTTATACAATTACCTATGGCAATGCACGTAGACAAAATGAAATTTCAAGTCAGTCGTTTATGATCAGTACCAATTTAGAACTTGCCCCGCGTTGGACAGTTGGAGTTTCTTCTGGTTACGATTTTAAAAATAAAGGTGTAACCTTAACCCAGTTCCGTTTCCAACGTGATTTGGAAAGTTGGCAAATGAGTTTTAATTGGACACCAATTGGAAGTATCAACACTGCTTGGTATTTCTTTATAGGAATTAAATCGTCAATGCTTAGCGATATTAAATACGACAAGCGTAGAGAAAGCGATAAGCGATTATAGCCCCTTATTTGGGTTTTAAATGCTCTTACACTATTATAAATTAAATATGTACAAGCGTCTTTTTGTGATATAAAGCTTAAGTCGCCTTAAAATTTTAGTTATGAAAAAAATAATAAACACTTCAAATGCACCTGCTCCTATTGGCCCATATAATCAAGCCGTTCTTATTGGAAGTATGCTTTATACTTCGGGACAGATAGCAATTAACCCTAAAACAGGAGAGTTAGAGACAGAAGATATAAAGTCTGAAACTAAACTAGTAATGGAAAATTTGAAAGCTATTCTAACGGAAGCAGGAATGACTTTTGAAAATGTTATTAAGTCTTCAATTTTTATAAGTGATATGCACAACTTTGCAGCTATAAACGAAGTATATGGCACTTATTTTAATGAGGAAACAGCACCAGCTCGCGAAACAGTAGAGGTAGCAAACTTACCCAAATTCGTAAATGTTGAAATTTCTGTAATTGCTTCGAAATAAGCAATGATAGAAGTTAAATCAATTTAATAATATTAGAGTAGCTAATTTTAATAATTGGTTACTCTAATCTTCCTCCTCAACTTTTGTAGCTTGAGGTTTTATAGTTTCTGAGTTATTATTTTCCTCTTCATCTTCTTCTTTTTTAACCTCAGACTCTAATTGCATTTTCTTATTAAATAGCTTCTGATAAAGCTCTCTGAAGGTATTGAAATCTACTGAGTAAGAGATACCAGTACCCTGCTCGAATATTTGATCTTCACCAATAAATTGAAGATCTGCTTGACGGTTAAAGAATTTCATTCTCAAACTTCCATCTTCATTTATCAACCATTGAACTTCAATATCTCCTGCTACTGCACTTTCATTAGCACCACCTACTGGCACCCCTACTTTTCCGTTAATTAAGACGCGTTCGCTAATTTCTGTAGAAAGTGTAAGACCAATACGGTCGGCTGTTTCTTGATCAGGAGTTCTTGTTCCCACAGAATAATCTAAACCTACACGAAACTTGCCGTCCTCATCTGCAAAGAGGTTGTTTACTAAGCCAGAAACTCTATCTGCCACTGTTCCAGCAAAAGCATTAGTTCCTGCATAATTATCACTTACAAATGAACCCGAAGCGAGTAAGAATAATGCCTGTTGTTGTTTCTGCTCCTCATTTTGAAGTTTGTATTGCAACTCACTTTTAAGCGTAGAACTTACTCTTGGGAAGTCGATGTTAAACTTAAGTTCAGGATGTGCTAGTTGACCTAATAAATCAACATAAACTTCTACAGGAATTTTAGTGTTTATAGCTGGGTTATCAAGCAATACAGATGGATTTGCTTCTGTTTTATATACAGCACTTAAATTCAGGTTTGCTTTTTCAGGAGCTCCATTCCAAGTAATATTACCACCAGGAACAACACTAATGTTTCTTTGTATAATTCCACCGTACCTAAAATCGTATTCTCCTTTATATACTTGGAAATCTCCATACATTTGGAATTTCCCATTTGTATTTATTTCAATAAGTAGAATTCCTGCACCACGACCTTTTAAAGTAGAGTTGTTCACTTTATCAACCACAACTTCAACTTCTGCATTGTTGTTAATATCGAGATCGAAATTTAAAGAAAGCCCTTTAATAGATTCGGTAACGACGGTTTCACCTTCAATTCTTGCTTGTTTTTCTTTAGGTGAAAGGAAATATACAAACGAGTCGTCACTTATAGATTCTGTTTCACTAATAGGTATTTTGAAAGTAGTACCTTTTTCAGTAGTAGCTGCAACATCAATAACTAATTCGTCTATAGGACCTGTAATATCTGCTCTACCTCGTATAAATGCAGTACCATAGTAAAGAGCATCTTCATCAGGTGGGGTATCTAATACTAACAACCTATCTGGCGCTTCAAAATGTAAATCTAGTTCCCAATCTCCAAAATTGTTGTGTTTTGCATTACCATACATTATCCCCTCAGTTCCATATTTTGTGTCTTTAAATTGAGAGCGGGACATTTCTAGTTTTCCTTTTGTGACTAATATTTCAGCATCGTCTTCTATGTCGAAATCAGTATTTAGTTCAGGAACTTTTAAGCCACTTTTTTCTAAAATAAAGCGGCCATTAATATCTGGAGATTTGTAGTTTCCTGAAACTTTTGCACTACCTGTAATAAAACCTCTAATATCGGTTAGTACATCCCCACCAAATGGGCTAAACGCCTGCATATTAAACTGATTTAAATCCACATCCATTCGAATTTGTGGATACTTAGTTGCAACGTCAATTTCACCTATAGCGCTAATAGATTTTATATTATCATTTGTAAGCGAAGTGTTTATGTTGTATTTAGTTAAATCTTTATTTCCGTCAATATTCAGATTTAAATCTCCAAAAGGAATTTCATTTACAATAACATTATCAATAGTTACTGAGCTATTAGGGTAATAAGCACCATCTTTTTGAAGGAAGTCGAAACGTCCATTCATATTTCCTTGAAGTCGTAAACTGTCAATTTCTGGTGTGATATTACCAATATTTACATCATTGAAACGAACTTTAATGTCTTTATAGGTCGAATCTCGTAGTACACCCGCTAATTGGATCACCTCATTATTATGGTTTAATACTAAGGAGTCAATTCGCATTTCATTAAAATTATCATCAAATACAACTTTGTTTAATCTATTGTTGTTTTCGTTGATATACCAAACGTTGTTTTTATAGGTAATGTCAGATTTTTTAACTCCTATAACCGATTTTCCTGCAGGATTAATTGTGTGATATAATGACAGGTTAAAAAGGTCTTCTTTCTTTGGTCCACCTTTAAATTCTGAACGCACATACATAGTGTCGTTCATTGTTTTATTAATTACATTGAATGGCTTAATATTATAAAAACCTGTATAAATAGAGTCAGCTTCTATATACGTGTTATATAGAGGGTTATCGTTGTCTATTTGAATGTTTAGTTTACTTATGTAATTATTGAATAATATAAGTTCGGGAGAACGAAAATCGAGTTTAAATTTTGATTCATCTGAGTAAACTGAACCTTTCATTCGTGTA
The DNA here is from genome assembly GCF_011065475.1 of Aequorivita sp. KMM 9714. Classification (NCBI taxonomy): domain Bacteria; kingdom Pseudomonadati; phylum Bacteroidota; class Flavobacteriia; order Flavobacteriales; family Flavobacteriaceae; genus Aequorivita; species Aequorivita sp. KMM 9714. Next base: position 75,661 of record NZ_JAAGRO010000002.1, read on the forward strand.
TTATCACCCAATTTTAACTGAGGAACAAAAATATCTACAATCTTATTGTGGACTACAAATTCATAGTCAATGTACTGATTGGTTGTAACCTCTTGCGGTATGTAATTGGCGTATATACTAGCGATACCATTTTGAAAAAGATTAGGAATATCTGCTATTAAAAATTCCCCTGAAATTTCTCCGTTTAATATATCTGGTGAATTAATTTCAATAGTTCTAACAGGACCATTAAAGGTTGATGCAATAGTAAAATCATCAAAATAAAAATAGTCACGTTCATTTTGGTAAAATGTTTGACTGAAATTGATGGTACCCACAACATCATCTATCGTTCTACCATCCATATCTACAACTACATTACCAGTAAATACAGAAATACTATCTCGCTTAATTAAATTAAGTTTATTTAATTCTGCATATTCAATATTAGCCTCAAAGTCAAGATGATTTGTTTCTTTAGATGCGTCTATCAATCCTTTAAAGTCCAATTTAAGGTTTGGGTCGTCTATGGTTAATTCACCATTAAATAGCGGATTTTTAAAATTTCCTGAAACATCAATATTCTGATAGTTATAATCTTCAAAAGAAAATGATGATATTTTACCTGATATCTCGGTATTTACAGTTTTTTCATTAAACCCTCGCCCATCAAAATTTAGGTTTCCTGTCATTTTTCCTAAGGAAGTAGTTTTTGCAATCTTACCTAGGTTAAACTCTTTAAAAACAACATTTCCTTTGTAGTAAGCATTCTCTATATAAGTGATATTTCCAATTTTTAAATTAAGCTTAGCACTACCTATAGCACTTTGTAGATTACTGATAGTATTGAGTTCATCTCCAACTATTGAAGTATTTCCAATTAAAATAAAATTACCTGCAGGCTTTAACTCAACAGGAATTACATTTCCTAATACATTTGGCATAAACCGTCTTAAATCATAATAGTTTGTTGAAATATTATGATTGTCAGCTATTATCACGTAATTCCCTTCCGGATCTAAAATATTTTTAAACTTATAATCTCCGCGTATATCAGTGTCGCTTGTTTGAAATTTAAGGTTATCCGCACTAAAGTCGTTTATGGTTCCGGTTAAATCAACGTCAAGCAGAATCATTTGATCAGGGCCAAATTCATTATAGAAACCATTTAGGTCATTGGTAGATAATTTTGAATCTTTAAGATTGGCAGTAATTACAACATCATTTACAAAGTCTGCCATTCCGTTTTTAGAGTAATCCAAATCGACATCACCAATTAGAAGTGATTCTGAAGTTTCTAACGTGAGGTTTTTTAAGGTGATATTAGTTTCAGTATATGAAAAATCTGCTTGCATATCCACAATTGTAATCCCCCTTTCGGCAACTAGCGAAAGCTCTTTTATGTTTGCTGTAACATCAACATCGTGGATATTAAAGTTATTGGCGAGAAGATTTACGCCATTAAGAACAAATACTTCAGGATTTCCGAGGTTTTCGTCGGTGATTTTAATTCTACTGTTTTTCAGCCTTATATCATTACTGAATAGTTCAAAAGGTGATTCCGATTCTTTTCCTGTATTAAATTTTTTTGAAAAAATTGAAAGGTTATCATTATCCTCTCCTTTGTATGTTTTAACATATAGCTTTGCACGGTCTAATACAATATCACCAAAACCAAGTCTTCCCTTGATCAAGTTGCTGAAACTAATAACATTTGTTTGAAGCTCCTTGCTGTAAATTAATGTATCTTTATGGTGATCAGCTATATATACATCTCTAATATCTACTTCTCCTTTCCAGTTAAGTCCGAGTCGATTAATAGTAATATCTGTACCGTAAGTTTCGTTTAGTGAAGTAGTAACTTTTTTAGCAGCATAAGTTTGAACAGAAGGAATTGAAAAAATAATAATAACAAGCACAATTAGTAATGCAATGATTACAAAGGCACGAACTATTATTTTCCTAAGTTTTTTGATACGCTTTTAAAGTTTTAATTTTACAACCAATAAATATACCCTTTTGCTTTGACAGAAAAAGAATGTTACATCTTAGGAATCGAATCCTCTTGTGATGATACTGCTGCTGCGGTAATCAACAACGGAAAAATACTCAGTAATGTTGTTGCTACACAAGCTATTCACGAACAATACGGTGGTGTTGTTCCTGAACTTGCTTCGCGTGCACATCAGCAAAATATTGTTCCCGTAGTTCACGAAGCTTTACGCAAAGCAAATATCGACAAAAATCAGTTATCTGCCATTGCTTTTACACGTGGACCAGGACTTATGGGGTCATTACTTGTAGGTACCTCATTTTCAAAATCTTTGGCATTAGGATTAGGTGTTCCTTTGATAGATGTGAACCATATGCAAGCACATATATTGGCTCATTTTATTAAAGCTGAAGGACAATCGGCGCCAAACTTTCCTTTTCTAGCAATGACTATTAGTGGTGGGCATACCCAAATAGTAAAAGTTACCAATTATTTTGAAATGGAAGTAATTGGCCAAACTATAGATGACGCTGTTGGTGAAGCTTTCGATAAAAGTGCCAAAATACTTGGACTACCCTATCCTGGTGGACCTTTAGTAGACAAGTATGCACAGGCCGGAAACCCTAAAGCCTTTAAGTTTCCTAAGCCAAAAGTTGGATTAATGGACTTTAGCTTTAGTGGATTAAAAACATCGGTACTTTATTTTGTGGAAAAGGAAGTTGCTAAAAACCCTGATTTTATTTCTGAAAACATAGAAGATATCTGTGCTAGTTTACAATTCACTATAGTGGATTATTTAATGGATAAACTTAAGAACGCCGTTAAGAAGACGGGGATTAAGGAAATTGCAATTGGTGGGGGTGTTTCTGCAAATAGCGGGATTAGAACTGCTTTAAAAGAAGCCGAATCTAAATACGGTTGGAAAACGCACATTCCAAAATTTGAATTCTGTACTGATAATGCTGCAATGATTGCTATAGTTGGAGAATTAAAATACAAAAATCAAAATTTTGCTGAAAACAATGTGATAGCTTCAGCAAGAATGAAATTTTAAAATTATCTCCAAAAAGATATTGTTTTAAGTTTTCAGTAAAAAGTATAAGCAGAATTAAATACCTTTTAAATGCAATTATTCTACAATCCAACCATCTCTAGTTCTGACAAAGAAATATCTTTCGATAAAGAGGAAAGTCGTCATATCGTAAAGGTTTTACGCCTGAAAGAAGGTGATGTTTTTAAAATAACCAATGGAAAAGGTGTTTTCTTTGATGCTGAAATTATTAACGCAAATCCTAAAGGTTGTTTAGTTAAAATACTTTTTGAAGAAAAGCAACCACCACTACCCTACCAACTTCATTTAATTGTAGCACCTACCAAGCTTAACGATCGTTACGAATGGTTTTTAGAAAAGGCAACAGAAATTGGAGTAACTGAAATTACACCAGTTATTTGTCATCACAGTGAACGTAAGGTTATTAAACCAGAACGCTATGAGAAAATATTACAAAGTGCAATGAAGCAATCTTTAAAAGCTTATTTACCTACTTTGAATGAAGCTATTTCATTTAAGGATTTTATAGATTCTCAAACCACTTCAGATGAATTAAAGTGTATAGCACATTGTGAAGATGATCCCACAAATAAGAAATCATTAAAATCTGTATTAATACCCAATAAAAATACTTCTATATTAATTGGTCCCGAAGGTGATTTTTCTCCTGAGGAAATAGAAATGGCCAAAAATGCAGGATATATTCCCGTTGCATTAGGCGAAAGCAGACTACGGACAGAAACTGCGGCTATAGTGGCTTGTCATAGTGTCGCCTTTATAAATGAATAAAAAAACCTAACAGATCTACAGTCTAATAAACTCTTATTTTTTACTTTAATATATAGTCGCAGAACCGCCTATCATAAAGTGAAAAGCGCTTTATAAAACTGAGGGAGTAAACCTGTTAGGTAAAAGTTAGACTTGTTTTAAAACGGTGGGAATTAGAACGTTAAATATAGTTACACATAAAATACTTTACAACTTTTTTTATTGTTTTGTCAATTTTGGTAACTATAACTTACATTATAATGCAACATAATTTAATTGCGTGATGGTATTGTTTACTTATTTGTATTTTTGACGGCTATGCGATTAATAGTTTTATCATTTTTACTTTTCATTTGCACAACGACTATTCAAGCTCAAGAAATTGCAGTCTTGCAATATGGAGGTGGTGGCGATTGGTATGCAAATCCTACATCATTACCTAATTTGATAAAGTTTTGTAATGAAAATATCAATACAACTATTAACGAAAAACCTAAAACAGTAACTCCAGCTAGCATTGATATTTTTGATTATCCTTTCGTGCATATGACAGGCCATGGTAATGTTTTCTTCTCTGCAGAGGAAGCTGAGAATTTAAGAAATTACTTGTTAAGTGGTGGTTTCTTGCATATAGACGATAATTATGGAATGGATATTTATTTACGAAAAGAGATTGTTAAGTTATTTCCTAACAAAAAATTAAAAGAGTTGCCTGCTAATCATCCATTATTTAATTACCATTTTAAATTCCCAAATGGAGTGCCTAAAATTCACGAACACGATGGTTTAAGACCTCAAGCATTCGGAATATTTGAAGGAGACAGACTATTACTACTCTACACTTATGAAACAGATTTAGGGAATGGTTGGGAAAATCCTGAAGTGCATAATGATCCTCAAGAAATAAGGTTGAAAGCACTGCAAATGGGTGCAAACATTATTAAATACGTTTTTGAAAATTAATATATTGTATTTAATAATAGACCTCTACTTATAAATTAATCCTACAATCAATCTATCAATTTTCATCTTAAATACTTAACAAAACATTTAATTTTTCACAATTTGTTTTATAGTATATTTACCGTGTGAAAGTCACCGCAAGAGCAATAACACTAGGTATTTTAAGAGCACTAGCCGTATTGGTTGGTATCTGTATTTTGTTTTGGATAATATACAAAATTCAGGCGCTTATACTATATATCGGGTTAGCAATAGTGCTTTCACTAATTGGCCGACCGGTTGTAATATTCTTAAAAGACAAACTAAAATTCACTAATACATTAGCTTCAATAACTACCCTATTACTGATTATTGGAGCATTCAGCCTTGTACTAAGTATATTTATCCCTATTATAGTTGAGCAAGGAAAGCATATCTCACAAATAAATTTTGAGGAAGTTAAGCGCGATTTAAACGAACTTAATATTCAGGCAAGTGACTACTTAGGCGTAGATCACTTTCAATTAGTTGAAGCTGTTAAAAGAACATCGTATGCAAAAAATATGGATGTAGAAATTATACCAAGCTTCGTAGATATACTCTTTGGAAATATTGGTTCCACTGTAATAGGATTATTTTCAGTATTATTTATTCTATTTTTTCTACTTAAGGACGAGGGATTGATTGCACGATCTGTATTGTCTTTTGCAAAAAATAAGAATGAAGCAAGATTCAAGAGGATATTGATTAAAATTAAAGAGCTGTTATCAAGGTATTTTATTGGAATTGTATTTCAAATTTTAATCCTTGCTTTATTCTACTCCGTACTTTTATTATACATAGATATAAACGATGCTATAGCGGTTGCTCTAATTTGTGCTTTTTTGAACATTATTCCATATTTAGGTCCATTAATTGGTTGGGGCTTAATGTTACTTGTGGTAGTTTCCAATAATTTAGCAGCAGATTTTTCATCAGAATTATTACCCTTATTAATCATTATTACGGTTGGGTATGCCATTGCGCAAATATTTGACAATTTTATATCACAACCTGTAATTTTCGGTCATAGCGTACGATCGCATCCTTTAGAAATTTTTATTTCTATAATTATGGCTGGATTTATTTTTGGTATACCAGGAATGATACTTGCAGTACCTACTTACACTGCAATAAAAGTTATAGCGAAAGAATTTCTTTCTGAGTATAAAGTTGTAAAACGCCTAACAAGAAATCTATACTAATTGTTTAATAAGTCAATTTTAAATACCGAAGTTCAAGATTTCATAAGAAATTTTGAAGGGGAGATTTCTAAACTTGCTTTCAGCGGAAGTCCATTTGAAACAGTTAGTATTCAAGAGTTGCTTCAGCAAATTGAAAGTCGAAGAAGAATAGAAAAGAAATTACCTACTTGGTTTTCTACCCGAGATATTTTGTATCCTCCAAAATTGAATTTGGAGCAAACGTCATCTGAAATTACTTCAGAATATAAAGCTTCTTTAGTGAAAGGAGAATTAATCGCGGACATTACGGGAGGATTTGGTGTGGATAGTTATTATTTTTCTGAAAAGTTTCCTGAAGTTCATCACTTTGAGTTAAATGAATCTCTTTCAGAAATAGTGCGTCATAATTTTCAAGTATTAGGTAGAAATATAAAGTGCTTCAACGAAGATGGATTAAAAGCAGTTTTAAATAAGAAGTACCCGGTAATTTATGCCGATCCTTCACGTCGTCACGATAGTAAAGGAAAAGTTTTCTTTTTAAAAGATTGCCAACCTAACATTCCAGACAATATTGATGAAATTTTAAGCAACTGTGAAGTGTTTCTTCTAAAGACCTCCCCTATGCTTGATATTACAGTTGGTTTAAACGAATTAAAAGACGTTTCAGAAATACATATAGTTGCAGTTGAAAATGAAGTAAAAGAGCTTTTATGGCTTCTAAAAAAAGGAAATGATTCTGAGTTAAAAATTAAAACTATAAATTTCACAAAAACCGAGCTTGAAGAATTTAGCTTTAATTGGAATGAAACTGCCAATGCAGATTACAGTTTGCCTCAGGAATATTTATACGAACCTAATGCAGCAATTTTAAAAAGTGGTGCATTTGATTTGATTTCAGAAAAGCTCAACTTAAATAAAATTGAAGTCAACACCCATTTATATACCAATGATCATTTAATAGATTTTCCTGGAAGAAGGTTTAAAATTGAAAAGGTAGTTCCTTATAATAAAAAGGAAATTAAATCGGCATTAGCGTTCAAGAAAGCAAATATCACCACAAGAAACTTCCCAGAATCAGTTGCAAATCTTCGTAAGAAATGGAAACTCTCTGATGGAGGCAATATTTATCTATTTTTCACAACCAATATGGAAGGTAAAAGAGTAATGATTGTATGCTCTAAGGTGTGGGACAAGATTTTTTAATTTTTTTTTCATTGGCATCTGCTTGATTTCAAATCAATTAAAAAATATCTAAAAAAAAAGCTCATTTTTGTTTGTGGGAATTAATAAGAAGACATATATTTGCACTCGCATTTCAGGATGCAAGTTCATAAAAAAATTGGAGAGGTGCCGGAGTGGTAACGGAGCAGATTGCTAATCTGTCGACGGGTAACCGTCGCCAGGGTTCGAGTCCCTGTCTCTCCGCATTGACTCGAAAAACTAAAGTTCTTTATTTATACTGATATTAGTTTTTAAAGTTAGAAATGTTAAAGTTCGCGAGAACTTTTTCGGGGTGTAGCGTAGCCCGGTTATCGCGCCTGCTTTGGGAGCAGGAGGTCGCAGGTTCGAATCCTGCCACCCCGACAAAAAGCCGGACAAGTAATATTGTTCGGCTTTTTTATTTTTTATTGGTCGCGTAGCTCAGCTGGATAGAGCATCTGCCTTCTAAGCAGACGGTCCCAGGTTCGAATCCTGGCGCGATCACACTCAATCCCCTACTAAGGGGATTTTTTGTTTGTAATAACTTCTATTAAGTTAACATAGGATTATATTTATACGACTTAGGAGAATTATAGATGCAATATAACGGTCCAAGGTTTCTCCCAAGTTTCGGAACTGGCGCAATCACACTCATTCCCGAACTAAGGGAATTTTGTTTCTTATAATTTCTATTAAGTTCTATTCAGGATACTCAACACGCAGATGATAAATATTGTTGAGCTTTTTCTTTAAAACCTTTTTGATTGTTTCAATTTCCTTAAAAGTAATATCGGCATTTAGAAATTGTCCCTGCGCCATTTGATTATTAATAATCTTTTCTACGAATTCATCAATAATCGTTGAAGAAGGCTCTTTTAAACTCTTACTAGCAGCTTCTACACTATCTGCCATCATTAATATTGCAGTTTCTTTTGAAAAAGGTATAGGGCCTGGATACGTGAAGTCTTCTATATTAGCTTCTCCCTGTAACTCTTTTTCCTTCTTATAGAAATAATACACCAAGCTAGTACCGTGATGGGTTCTAATAAAATCAATTACTCTGTCTGGTAAATTATTTTTTCGTGCTATTTCAATACCTTTAATTACATGGTCAATAATTATTTTGGCGCTCTCTTGAGGATCCAATTCGTTATGAGAGTTTATTGAATTGGCCTGATTTTCGGTAAACATTGTAGGATTTAACATCTTACCTATATCGTGATATAATGCCCCTACCCTTACCAACATACTATTAGCTCCAATTTCGTTTGCAGACGCTTCGGCAAGATTTGCGACATTCAATGAATGGTGAAATGTTCCTGGTGCCTTATTCGATAACTCTTTTAAAAGTTTAGAGTTTGTATCACTGAGTTCTAAAAGTGAAACATCTGAAACTAGTCCAAATATTTTCTCGTAAAAGTAAATTAATGGATGAGCAAATAGTGTCGCTAAGCCACATAGTATAAAATACTGAAAACTTTGCCACTCCAGAGCTTGAACGTTTCCTTCTTGAATTACAAAAAAAGCAAAATAACCAATTATGTAAATCAAGGTTATTTGACCTACTGAAATAAATAGATTAACTCGCTTATAAAGTTCAGAAACAGTAAGAATTGTCACAATCCCCGCAATGAATTGTAAAAACATATATTCAAAACTATTTGGAACAATAAAGCCTAATAATAATATGGTTAACACATGTACAAACAATCCAACACGTGGATCGAAAAAAGCTTTCAGAATTAATGGTAAAATACAGATTGGTACTATGTAAACATAATCGGAATGCACTTTCAATACTAAAGTGGTTAAGAAAACCATTAAAAAGATATTGAAAAATATAAATGTAACTTTGGTGTTATTGTTATATATATAAGGTCTATACTTTTTTAGAAATAGGAAAAGCATTAAAAATACCAATGACACCAATATGGTATATCCCACCAAAAGCCAGAGGTAGTTATTCTTACTCCAAATCTGACTTTCAAATTCAGCTTTTAGAGAATTCAAAATTTGAAATTTTTCCCCTTCAACAACTTCCCCTTTAGCAATCACTCTTCCTCCCTTTTCAATAATCCCTCTATTAGGGTTTAAGGCTTTTATTTCAGATTCAATTGCAGCTTCGGTTAATTTGGAATTCAATTTTACATTAGACTCTAATACATCGTTTAATATATTATAAAGTAAAGCTTGAGAGTCTTCAGTGTTATTCTTTTCAACTAATTGTCTTACGCTATTGTTTAATTTTTCTTTCTTAAATAATTGAGAATAGTTGTGCTCTTCAATTTCATTTCCATTTTTCAAATAAATAAGACGATTATCTTCGTAATTGAATATTTCATCGGTAACACCATTCTTATATATTTGAGAAATAAACCTTACCCCTATTTGTTCAATTTTATATTGTGGGGTTTTATGCAGACTATCTACATATCTTAACGCGAGTTCTTCTTTAAAGCCTTCAATTACATTTGGTTCTACCTTGCTATTGTATTCGAAATAAGGAATAGCATTAGCTCTAATTTCTTCTTTTTCTTTTTTTAGACTATCCTCAGCTTTTTTAATTGTAAAACTAAATGGAGCGTATAAGTTTTCATATTGCCATGGTTTTCCTTTTTGGAAATTGTATTTAAACTGTCCACCCTTAGGAAGAAAGTAAATTACTAAGAGTGTGGCAAAAAGGAATAGAAAAACCTTATAAATAAGAGATTGGTTTTTCGCGAACAAAGAAAAATAGTTCTTCATATATTGATTACTTATAGTAAAGGTATAAATAAGGAATGAGTTATCCCAAAACCTATACCTGCAAAGATTGATTTTTAAGATTGAAATCCGTAATTTCGCAGTCCTTATTTTTAATATTAAAAACAGTAATATGAGCAATAAAGTAGTAATAGTATCGGCAGCAAGAACCCCAATTGGAAGTTTTATGGGTAGCCTTTCATCTCTAACTGCAACTCAATTGGGATCTGCAGCAATAAAAGGAGCCTTAGATAAAATTAACCTTGATCCTTCTTTAGTTCAAGAAGTATATATGGGTAACGTGGTACAAGCTGGTGTTGGCCAAGCTCCTGCTAGACAAGCTGCTTTAGGTGCAGGTCTTCCTGATAGCGTACCAAGTACTACAGTAAACAAAGTATGTGCTTCAGGTATGAAAGCTGTGATGCAAGCTGCCCAAGCAATCGCTTTAGGTGATGCAGAAATAGTTGTAGCAGGTGGAATGGAAAGTATGAGTAATATTCCTCATTATGTACATATGCGTAACGCTACAAAATTTGGACCAGCTACTTTAACAGATGGTATGCAAAAAGATGGTCTTGTAGATGCTTACGATCACAACGCAATGGGAACTTGCGCAGATTTATGTGCTACAGAATATAATTTTTCGCGTGAAGATCAAGATGCATTTGCTGTACAATCGTACGAGCGTTCTGCAAAAGCTTGGTCTGAAGGTAAATTTAAAGAAGAGGTTGTTCCAGTTGAAGTTCCACAACGTCGTGGCGAACCAGTTGTAGTTTCGGAAGATGAGGAGTATAAGAACGTAAAGATGGATAGAATTGCATCGTTACGTCCTGCATTTACTAAAGATGGAACTGTTACTGCAGCCAATGCTTCTACAATTAATGATGGTGCTGGAGCAATGATTTTAATGAGTGAAGCTAAAGCAAAAGAATTAGGTCTTACTCCTTTAGCTTACATTAAAGGTTATGCAGATGCTGCTCACGAACCAAAATGGTTTACAACCGCTCCTGCAAAAGCGCTTCCAAAAGCAATTGCAAAAGCAGGGATAGATATTAAAGATGTAGATTTCTTCGAATTTAATGAAGCATTCGCGGTTGTTGGACTTGCAAATATGAAAATATTAGGTCTTAACGATAGTAATGTAAACGTTAACGGAGGTGCTGTTTCTTTAGGTCACCCACTTGGATGTAGCGGTGTAAGAATTTTAATTACGCTTCTTAATGTTTTAAAACAAAACGATGCAAAAATTGGTGCTGCAGCTATCTGTAATGGTGGTGGTGGTGCTTCTGCAATGGTAATTGAAAGAATCTAAACCGTATACTTCAATATATTCTGAATGGATTACGGGATCTGTAATTTAAGCATAGTTCCTCTTCGGGCCGAAGCTAGTGATGCTAGTGAAATGGTTACGCAGGTGCTCTATGGCGAACATTTTAAAGTTTTAGAATCTCGCAAGAAATGGAGCCGAATCCGTTTAGCTTTTGATAAATATGAAGGTTGGATAGACAATAAGCAGTTTGTAAATATTTCAGAAGAAGATTATTTAAATTTTGATAAAACCAACTTGAAGCTTTCTTCAGATTTAGTTGATTTTGTGACTACTTCTGAAAATCAATTATTTTCAATTTGCTTAGGAAGCAATGTTTCTGCAGCTGAATATTTAAATCATCATTTTGAAGGAAAAGCAATTACAAAATCTCTTCCAAAAGAACATTTAGTTGAAACCGCCCTACTCTATTTAAATAGTCCGTATTTATGGGGAGGTAAAACACCTTTTGGAATTGATTGTAGCGGTTTTACTCAAATGGTTTACAAACTAAACGGTCAAAAATTATTAAGAGATGCTAGTCAACAAGCCACGCAAGGAGAAGCTTTAAGCTTTATAGAGGAAAGTGAACCAGGAGACTTAGCTTTTTTTGATAACGACGAAGGAAAAATTACTCACGTGGGTATTATTATGAAAGACAATTATATTATTCACGCTCACGGAAAAGTGCGCATTGATAGAATTGATCATAGCGGAATATTTAATTACGACGTTCGTAATCATACTCACAAACTAAGAGTTATAAAACGTATAATATAACTTGTGTTTTAAGGAGGGGAGTGAAATCCTATTTGTATAGCACCTTCCTTCTATTAAAATAAATTTGAAAATAAAAAAACCCTCTGAAATTTCAGAGGGTTTTGCTTTTATATATGGAACTAACTTATCTTACTTTTCTAAAGTAGCAAGCTTAGCTTTCATTTTTTGATAATTTGCATCATCCGCTAGTTGTCCGTAAATATTCATCAATGTTCTAACAACATCTGGATTATTAGGGTTTAACTCCATTGCTTTAGTAAGGTATGGAACAGTTGCTCTATAAATATCAGCACGTTGTTCTTTAAGCTCATCATAACGAATGTTATCAGCTCTTGAATTTCCTAAACTGTTCATTTCTTCAACTAAAGCATCTTCGGTAGATAATTTCAATACAGCAATATTAATAAGAGCAGCCTCGTAATCAGGTTTCAACTCTAAAGCTCTGTTGTAGTGCTCTAACGCTTTATCAGTATCTCCTAATTCTGCACTAGCAACACCCATATTGAAGTAAATCTCTGGATTGTCAGGATCAGTTGCAGCAATTTGGTTCATGATTTTGTTATATCGAGTAATATCACCCATTTTATAACTCATGTCCGCTTCCGCTCTCATTAGATAGATATCATCTGGATTTTCTTCTCTAGCAGCTTTCATTACTGAAATAGCTTTGTCATTATCCCCTTGCTCTAAATAAATTAGCGTCATATTACGAAGAATTTCACCTTTTCTAGATGCAGTAACTCTAATTTCAGGCTTGATATATTGACCACTTTTAAGCGCTAAGCTTCTTGATTGCTCAGTTTCAAATGGAATTACTTCGCCAGAATCTTTATCGGTAGCAACAAACTCTTTTGTTTCACCTGTATAACCAGCATCTAATAGCATTTGATAGTACTTTAATGCCGACTTATAATCTTTGGCATTAACTGAGTTACTTGCGGCAAAATAAAGATCGTCCATATCTTTACTTACTGTATAACTTGTATACAATTTCTCTGTCGCCAACTCGAAATTACCAGCATTTTGGTCTTTAATGGCACCATTAATTAATCCTGCACGAAGATTCTGAAGTGAGGCTGCTAATTGAGATTCTAATTTAGGGTCTAACTCTAATGCTTGAGCAAATGCTTGTGCAGCACCCATTAATTTAGAATGATCTGCAGCTACACCATTACCTAATAAGGCATTACCACGTGTAGCATAGAACTGAGCTTTCATATCATTATCTACAGTTCCTAAAAGAGGTTCAGCTTCGTTTAAATAAGCTAAAGCTTCTTTGAAATCATTAGACTTTAATGCTTTTTCAGCCTTCTTTATTTCTTTTTTTTGTCCAAATGAAATAGCAGATACAAAAGCAAGTCCTGTTATTAAAATTCGTTTTTTCATGTGTTAATTTTTATTCGTTATTTTCGGTTTGAGTGTCGTTATTATCAAGAGTAGTGCCATCATTGTTTTCGTCAACATTTTCTAGCTCTTCTTCGTCTTCATCTTTCATTGCTTTTGCAACTGCAGCAATGGCGTCATCTTCTCTAACTTTAATTAAACGAACACCTTGCGTAGCACGTCCCATAACTCTTAGGTCGGAAACTGCCATACGAATTGCGATACCAGATTTATTGATAATCATTAAATCATCATCATCTGTCACATTCTTAATTGCTACTAATTTACCGGTTTTTTCAGTAATATTAATAGTTTTTACACCTTTTCCACCACGGTTTGTAACTCTATAGTCATCTATTAATGACCTTTTACCATAACCATTTTCAGAAACTACAAGTATGTTAGAGTCGTTATCATTAACGGCAATCATACCAACTACTTCATCATTTTCATCTCCTAGAGTAATTCCGCGAACACCAGAAGCATTTCTTCCCATAGGACGGGTTTTCTCTTCTTCAAAACGAATTGCTTTTCCTGAACGAACTGCTAACATTACTTGGCTATCACCAGTTGTAAGTTTTGCTTCTAAAAGCTCATCGTCTTCACGAATTGTAATGGCGTTAATACCATTTGCTCTAGGTCTTGAATATTGCTCTAATGGAGTTTTCTTAACTTGTCCTTTTTTAGTAGCCATAATTACATAATGGCTATTGATGTATTCTTCATCTTTTAAATCTTGAGTACAGATAAAAGCTTTTACTTTATCATCTGGACCAATATTTATTAGATTCTGAATTGCTCTACCCTTAGATGTTCTAGTTCCCTCAGGGATTTCAAATACACGCATCCAGAAACATTTTCCGGTTTGTGTAAAGAACAACATATATTGGTGGTTTGTACCAACAAATAAATATTCTAAGAAATCTTCATTTCGAGTAGATGAAGCTTTTTGGCCTACCCCTCCTCTATTTTGAGTTTTGTATTCTGAAAGTGAAGTTCGCTTAATATAGCCAGCGTGAGAAATTGTAATTACCACCTGCTCGTCTGCGATTAGATCTGTAATACTTACATCTCCTCCTGCATATTCAATTACTGAACGACGTTCATCACCATATTTAGCTTTAATTTCCTCAAGCTCTTCTTTTATAATTTCCATTCTACGTTCTTTACGAGCAAGAATGTCTTTATAATCTTCAATTGTTTTCATCAATTCTTCGTACTCACTGCGCAATTTGTCTTGCTCCAGTCCTGTTAATTGACGAAGACGCATTTCAACAATGGCTTTTGCTTGAATTTCAGAAAGCTTGAATGCTTCAACAAGTTTTTCTCTTGCTTCATCTGCATTAGAAGACGCACGGATTAATCTAATTACTTCATCGATATTATCTGATGCAATAATTAAACCTTCTAAAATATGTGCGCGCTCCTCTGCTTTGCGAAGTAAGTATTCTGTACGTCGTACCACCACTTCGTGACGGTGTTCAACGAAATAATGAATTAATTCTTTTAAATTTAATAATTGAGGTCTTCCTTTTACTAGTGCAATATTGTTTACACTAAAGCTAGACTGCAATGCTGTATACTTATATAATGTATTAAGAACGATGTTTGGAATAGCATCACGCTTCAATATATAAACAATACGCATTCCTTTTCTGTCACTCTCATCACGGATATTGGCTATACCCTCAATTTTCTTTTCGTTTACCATATCAGCGGTTTTCTTAATCATTTCCGCTTTATTTACCTGGTAAGGAATTTCAGTGACAATTATACACTCTCTACCATTAACCTCTTCAAAAGTTGCTTTTGCACGCATAACTACACGTCCGCGACCTGTATGGAAAGCTTCACGAACACCTTCGTATCCGTAAATTATTCCTCCTGTAGGAAAGTCTGGCGCTTTAATATGCTGCATTAACCCATCGATGTCTATATCGTTATTGTCTATATAGGCAATGGTTCCATCTACAACTTCAGTTAAGTTATGTGGAGGCATATTTGTAGCCATACCCACAGCAATTCCAGAGGCACCATTAATTAATAGACCAGGAACTCGTGTAGGTAAAACAGTAGGTTCTTTTAATGTATCGTCAAAGTTTAATTGATGATCAACAGTTTCTTTATCGATATCAGCAAGCATATCTTCAGAAATCTTCTGCATTCTTGCTTCTGTATAACGCATTGCAGCTGGACTATCACCATCTACAGATCCGAAGTTACCTTGACCGTCTACCAATAAATAGCGTAAACTCCATTCTTGAGCCATACGCACCATTGCATCATATACAGAGGTATCACCGTGTGGGTGATATTTACCTAGTACCTCTCCTACAATTCTCGCAGATTTTTTGTGAGCCCCTGTTGCTCTAATACCTAATTCGTGCATTCCAAATAAAACCCTTCTGTGTACAGGCTTCATTCCATCACGAACATCTGGCAGTGCACGTGACACTATGACCGACATCGAATAATCGATGTAGGCAGATTTCATTTCATCTTCAATGTTTATAGGGATCACTTTCTCACCTTCCGTCATAAAAAATAGAATTAATTATCGTTATTAAACTAATGGAGCAAGATACGCATTTTCGTAGGTTTAACAGGGGTTTTTGATATGGTTTATTCACGAATTTATTAACAAATTTACGCCTATTAATCGTTAATAAGTATCGTGAATTATCTTTTGAAATTCCCTTTATATTTTGTCCTTTTACTAAAACGATATTAAAGAGGAACGGTATTTGCCTTAATTTGGTTAATTTAGTACCTAAAAGAAGAGAGGATTTAAAATATGGATGATAATTTTTCACCTAGAGTTAAAGATGTAATTGCATACAGCAAGGAAGAAGCCTTACGTTTAGGCCACGATTTTATTGGCACAGAGCATTTAATGCTTGGCCTTTTAAGAGATGGTAATGGTAAGGCGGTAACTATACTTAATGCACTTACCGTAGATCTTAACCACTTAAGAAGAAAAGTAGAGATATTAAGCCCAGCAAACCCGGGCGTAATTACAAATACTAACGACAAAAAGAACCTTCATCTTACCCGCCAAGCGGAAAGAGCATTGAAGACAACATTTTTAGAAGCTAAGCTTTTTCAAAGCAATTCTATAAATACTGCACATTTGTTACTTTGTATTCTTAGGAATGAGAACGACCCTACAACCAAATTATTAAACAAAATGAAAGTTGATTATGACGGGGTAAAAAATCAATTTAAACTTATGATTACAAATGATGACGAATATATAGACACACCAAGTGCCGATGCATTTCCAAATGACGATAATGATTCAGCACAGGATGGTGGCAAGGAGAATTTATTTACAGGTTCTTCGGCTAAATCGAATAAAAAATCGAAAACTCCAGTATTAGACAACTTTGGTAGAGACCTAACCGCAATGGCGGAAGAAGGAAAACTCGACCCTGTTGTAGGCCGTGAGGATGAAATTCAACGCGTTTCACAAATATTGAGTAGAAGAAAGAAAAACAACCCTTTACTTATTGGTGAACCAGGTGTTGGTAAATCTGCTATTGCTGAAGGTTTAGCACTTAGAATTATACAAAGAAAAGTATCAAGAATTCTTTACGATAAAAGAGTTGTTACTTTAGATTTGGCTAGTCTTGTTGCTGGAACCAAATACCGCGGACAGTTTGAAGAGCGAATGAAAGCTGTAATGAACGAACTTGAAAAGAATGACGACATTATTCTATTCATCGATGAGATTCACACTATTGTGGGTGCAGGTGGAGCAACAGGTTCGTTAGATGCTTCAAATATGTTTAAACCAGCATTAGCTCGTGGAGAAATACAATGCATTGGAGCTACTACATTAGATGAATACAGACAGTATATCGAAAAAGATGGGGCTTTAGAAAGACGTTTTCAAAAAGTATTGGTTGAACCAACTACTGTTGAAGAAACAATCGAAATTCTCGAAAATATTAAAGATAAATACGAGTCGCATCACAATGTAACCTATACTCAAGATGCTATTGAAGCGTGTGTAAAGCTTACTAATAGGTATATGACGGAGCGTTTCCTTCCAGACAAAGCTATTGATGCTTTAGATGAGGCTGGGTCACGTGTTCATATTACTAATATTCACGTTCCAGATAGAATTTTAGAACTTGAAAAGCAACTAGAAGAAGTTCGCGAACTTAAAAACACTGTAGTTAAAAAACAGAAATACGAAGAAGCGGCGAAACTTCGAGATGACGAGAAAAATCTTGAAAAAGAACTCGCTACAGAACAAGAAAAGTGGGAAGAAGATTCAAAACTTCACAGAGAAACTGTTTCTGAAGACAATGTTGCTGAAGTAGTTTCTATGATGACTGGTGTACCAGTAAATAGAATTGCACAGACTGAAACAACCAAATTAGCCGCTCTACCTGATAGAATTAAGGGTAAAGTTATTGGTCAAGACGAAGCTGTTTCTAAAGTTGTGAAAGCAATTCAAAGAAACCGAGCAGGATTAAAAGATCCAAACAAACCTATTGGGTCATTTATTTTCTTAGGTCAAACGGGAGTTGGTAAAACACAACTTGCAAAAGTATTAGCACGAGAGTTATTCGATTCAGATAATGCTTTGATTCGTATTGATATGAGTGAGTATATGGAGAAATTCGCTATTTCTCGTTTAGTTGGAGCACCTCCAGGATACGTTGGTTACGAAGAAGGTGGTCAGCTTACTGAGAAGATTAGAAGAAAACCTTATGCTGTTGTGCTTTTAGATGAAATTGAAAAAGCGCATCCAGATGTATTCAATATGCTTCTACAAGTTTTAGATGATGGATATTTGACAGACAGCCTTGGTAGAAAAATTGATTTTAGAAACACTATTATCATTATGACTTCTAATATTGGTGCCCGTCAGATTAAAGATTTCGGTCAAGGTGTTGGTTTTGGTACTTCTGCAAAGAAGAGTCAAGAAGAAGCACATACTAAGAGTGTTATTGAAAACGCTTTAAAGAAAACTTTTGCGCCAGAATTCTTAAACCGTATTGATGATGTTATGGTGTTTAACGCTCTTGAAAGAGAGGATATTCATAAAATTATTGATATTGAATTGAATAAATTATTCCTACGTATTTCAGATTTAGGTTACGACCTGAAATTAACTGAAAAAGCCAAGGATTATATTGCTGACAAAGGTTTTGACAAACAATATGGAGCACGTCCTTTAAACAGAGCGATTCAAAAGTATATAGAAGATGCCCTTGCTGAAGAAATCATCAACAGCAATTTAGATGAAGGCGATTCTATAATTATGGATCTTGACGAAAGTAAAGATGAGCTTACCATTAAAATTAATAAGCAAAAGAATACGACCGAGTCGTAAAATAAGATAGCTTTAAATTAAAAACTCTTCGCTGATGAATCAACGAAGAGTTTTTTTATGCAATAAATTCAATTTTTACTACTTACTTTAGTACTTTGAAAGACTTCTTAGTATCTCCTAATCCATTCGCTAGAAGAACATATAAACCGTTTTGGTAAGCTGATAAATCTACAGTAATTGAGCCATTTCCGTTATTATTGATTTTACTCAATAGCTTGCCTGATAAATCAAAAACCTTTACACTTTTCACATTCTGTGTGTTACTTAAGATGCAAGTATTACTGTTTAATTGTTTTGTAACAATTACTTCTTCCAAATAGTTTTTTGTCACACCTAGATGAATTGGAATACAGTCTTGAATAGAGTCTAAATTAGCATAAAAAACTTCTGTATCTTTAAAAAAACAACTAAGCTCCCCTACTTCATTGATATTTGGTTTACCTCCGGGAGCATTTATTAATGATAAAGACCCTACACCTTCAACCCATACAGCATTATTGGTGCTAGTAGTATTCCCCGGCGCAGGTGAAAAATAATAATGTTTATAATTATTTCCATCTTGTAAAGGTCTAGCTATAATAGAATCTACTACAAAAAGACCTCCATCTCGTGGAAAAGGAGTGACAGGGTTTTTCATATCAAAAACATCTCCTTCATTCAATGAAAAATCATATAACAAATACTCATCACTAGGTTCAGGGGTTGCAAACTTTAAATATACTTTTTGAGTTGCTACATCTTCACGAAGTAAGAATGTACGAGATATATAATGGTAGCCATCCAAAATCTTATAATTCTTACCATTCACAATAGTATCACCATCAGTATAATAAGCATCTGTTAAGCATCCAGAAAAGCAAGTTGTAAAATGCCATTCATTAATATTATCTAACAAAGGCTTATAACTCTGGGCAAATACAGAAGTATTTAAAATTAAAAAAACAAGAATTGATAATTTACTTTTCATAATTCAGTATTTGGTTATATGCTTACGTTATATTAATCAAATATTATTTCAGAATCTACATCTAAAGATTGAATGAATGCAATCGTTGCATGAATATCGTCTGCCATAATTCTATCGTTCTCAATAAAAGGTACAATAGAACGGTATGGCTTTAAGAATGATTCAATAAATGGTGATGAAGATTTTGGTTCTCTAAACTTCAAAGCTTGAGAAGCGTTCATCAATTCAATGGCTAAAATGGTTTCTATGTTTTCAATTACACGTAAACATTTAGTTGCTCCATTAGCCCCCATACTTACGTGATCTTCTTGACCATTAGATGAAACAATAGAATCTACTGAAGCTGGAGTTGCCAATTGTTTATTTTGGCTTACTATACTTGCAGCAGTATATTGAGGAATCATAAACCCACTGTTTAATCCTGGGTTATTAACTAAGAAAGCTGGTAAATCTCTTAGTCCCGAAACCAATTGATAGGTTCTTCTTTCAGAAATATTCCCTAGTTCAGACATTGCAATTGCTAAATAATCTAGTGCTAATGCTAATGGCTGACCGTGAAAGTTACCGCCAGAAATAATTAAATCGTCTTTTACAAAAATGTTTGGATTGTCGGTAACTGAGTTTATTTCAGTTTTAAAAGTTTTGTTTACGAAATGAATTGTGTCTTTAGTCGCTCCGTGTACTTGAGGGATACAACGGAAAGAATATGGATCTTGAACGTTTTTCTTTTCAGATACTCCTATTTCACTACCTTCTAAAAAGTCTAAAATTTGTTCCGCAGTTTTTACTTGCCCTCTATGTGGCCTTACCAAATGCACAAGAGCATTATATGGACTCATATTACAATCAAACGCATCTATAGAAATAGCACTAATTAAATCGGCTAAATAGGATAATTTGTAACTTTTAAGTAAACAATACACCCCATAAGCACTCATAAATTGAGTTCCATTTAATAATGCTAAACCTTCTTTAGCTTGTAACTTTATAGGTTCCCAATTAAATTTTTTCAAAATCTTTTCAGAAGCCAAACGCTCTCCTCCATAATAAACTTCTCCTTTCCCTAATAAAGGAAGAGATAGATGTGCTAATGGCGCTAAATCTCCTGAAGCTCCTAAACTTCCTTGATTATAAATTACAGGTAAAATATCGTTATTATAAAAGTCGATTAATCTCTTAACGGTTTCTAACTGAACCCCACTATAACCATAACTTAAGGATTGTATTTTCAACAAAAGCATAAGTTTAATTATAGGTTTTGGAACAAATTCCCCTGTACCACATGCGTGACTCATTACAAGGTTTTCTTGTAATTTTGAAAGGTTATCAGAGGTAATTTTCACATTACACAATGATCCAAAACCAGTATTTATACCGTAAACAGGAGTCTCGTTATCCTTTATTTTATTTACTAAATATTCACGGGATTTATTAATATTAAGTTGGGCTTCTTCAGAAAGGTCAAGCTTTTTATGATTATCTATTATATCCTTAATTAATTCTAAGTCAAGGATTTCAGAGCTGATGTAATGTGTGTCTTGCATTATAATTGTTTTGTTTTCACAAAAATACTGATTTTTGCTCGCCTTACCACCTTTTCTATCTTTCAAAAACCCTAATTTTGTAAGTCCTAAATTTAAAATATTAAAAATGAAAAAATTAAGTTGGATTGTTATAGCGCTTTTCATCATTTCTTGTAATACTGAAGAAAAACCTACTTATACCGTTATTAATGGTACCGTTACAAATAACACTGGTGAAACAGCATTTGTTCGTGGTAATGGATTTGAATCAAGAGTGCCAATCTCTGAAACAGGGAGTTTTGTAGATACTTTAAACATCAAAAAAGATGGGTTTTATGAACTTTATGTTGGTCGCGAACGCACTGAAATATATTTAGAAAAAGGCAAAAACCTATCGGTAACTTTAAATGCAGAAGAATTTGATGAAAGCTTAAAATACACTGGAGATTTAGCTGATATTAATAATTTCTTGGCTGCAAAATATCTTTGGAATGAGCAAAATGTAGATTTAAAAGAGTTATTCTCTAAGGATGAAAATGAATTTTTAAAACAAATAGATGAAAACCAGAAAAGTTTAGATTCTCTTTTCAACGAGAGTAAAATTGCTAATGATAACTTTAAGAAAAGCTTAGCTGAAGAAGACAAATATGCGCGAGCTATTATGATAGAAAATTATAAAAGTGGGCATCGTCATTTCTCTGGAAATAAAGAATTTGAAGTTTCAAAAGAATTCTACAATGAACTTAAAGACATAAACTTTAAAGACACATTAGCTTTTAGAAATTCTGCAGCTTATCAAAACTTGCTACAAGTACATTACAACAGATTAGTTTCAGAAGAAGCTTCACAAAATACAGATGCGAACGAAACTATTCTTTTCTTAAACAAAATAAACGAAGCTCTTCCAAACGGATATGCTAAGGACAGAATGATGAGTTCTTATTTACAGTTTGGTCTTAAAGCTGATGAAAGCCTAGAAGAAGCTTATAATATTTACAAGAACAGTAATCCAAATCCTGAAAATTTAACTAAGCTTACTGAGCAATACAACAAATTAAAAGTAATTACTAAGGGTAACCCCTCTCCTACTTTCAACTATGAAAACCATAAAGGAGGCACTACATCTTTAGAAGATTTAAGAGGTAAATATGTTTATGTGGATGTTTGGGCAACTTGGTGCGGACCTTGTTTACGTGAAATCCCTTCTCTAAAAGAAGTTGAGAATGACTATAAAGGTAAAAACATTCAATTTGTGAGTATTTCTATTGATGAACCAAAAGACTACGATAAGTGGAAAAATATGGTTACTGAGAAAGAATTAGTAGGTATTCAACTAATGGCAGATAACAATTGGAAATCTAAATTTGTTGTGGATTACGCTATTCTTGGAATTCCTAGATTTATTCTGATAGATACCGAAGGAAATATTATTTCAGCTGATGCGCCTAGACCTTCAGACCCTGAATTAAGAAAAATGTTTGATGAGTTAATCTAAAAAGAATTTATCTAGTTTTATTAGACCACGAATACAAGATTCTAATTATATCTGAATCTTATATTCGTGGTTTTTTTTATTAGTTGTTTTCCCCTTCAGTTTGGTCTTTTGCAAATAGCATCATATAAGCTTCACCTATATTATTAATTATATCATTTGCCATAACAGCTTCATATCCCATTTGATTTACAGCTAAATCTCCAGCAAAACCGTGCATATACACACCAAACACACATGATGTTAATGGATCATAACCCTGAGATAATAATCCTGTAATAACTCCGCTAAGCGCATCTCCACTACCTGCTGTAGCCATACCAGGATTCCCTGAGCTATTTAAATAAAGAGTATCACCAAAAATTGTAATTGAATAAGCTCCTTTTATTACAACTAAAACCTCGTGTTTAATTGAGAACTTTTTTACTTTCTCTATTTTATCGTAATCATCTTTCCACTTACCAACAAGCCTTTGTAATTCACCAGGGTGTGGCGTTAAAATTGAATTTTTAGGAAGCAGTTTAAGCAACTCTTTATTTTCGGAAATTAAATTTATAGCATCAGCATCTATCACCATTGGCGATTTATAATTTTTAAATAAGCTTTTTAATGCTTCAACTGTTTTATCATTTTTCCCGATTCCCATTCCAACTCCAATCGCAGAAGGTTTAAAGTTAACATTAATTTTACTTATAAATTCTTCTTCTATATCTGTAGCAACCATTGCTTCAGGCACTGTAGTTTGTAGAATAGAATATCCACATTTAGGAATAAAAGTAGTAACCATACCGGCTCCAATTCTAAATGTTGCAGCTGTTGAAATAGCAGCAGCTCCAATTTTGCCGTAACTTCCAGCAACGATCAACGCGTGACCATAAGTTCCTTTATGTGCAAATCGTTCACGATGTTTGTATAAGTTTTGTGCTTCAGGCTTAGAAATTATTTGTGCTAATGGCTTCGTATTTACAAGAAACTCTCTATCTAATCCAATATCTAATATGTCAAAACTAGGAGCAAATTGAGCTGTTTCAGGTAAAAAGAAAGCAAGCTTTGGAGTTTGAAATGTTAGCGTATGGTTTGCTCTTAAAACAGCATCTTCATCCTTTAGAGCTGCATTAGGAAAAAGACCACTTGGGATATCAATAGCTAATTTAAAAGCAGGACTAGAATTTAAATATTGAATTAATTTCTTTACCCATCCATCTGGACAACGGTTTAGACCAATTCCGAAAATAGCATCTACTATTATATCCTCAGGATCAATTTCTGGAAAATCATTTTCACCCTTCATTAAAATTGGCCAATCCTTGGTTACATTTTTAATTAAATCATAATTGTAAAGAAAGCTTTTAGAACGTTTATCGCTACAATTAACCACATACACTATAACATTATAGCCAGATTCAATCAATAATCTACCTAAAACCAAGCCATCCCCACCATTGTTACCAATTCCACAAAAAATACGTATTGGTACAGAAGCACCATTTAAACGTTCGTGTAACCAATTAAAAATTTGAGCGCCTGCGCGCTCCATTAATTCTTCGGTGGTAATTTGTTGTTGTTCTAAAGTAATTTTATCTGCTTCGTATAAATGTTCTGCGGAGAATATTTTCATATAATATTATAGTTTTCATCTTTAGTTTATAGGTACTTCTATGCCTTAAATATAATACCCAAAACCAGAGGAGGTCAAGTTTTCTTCAAATATAATATCATTATTTCTATTGTTGAAAGAACGTTTATAACTAATTGAGAAATGCATCAGTATAGACTTGTTATTTTATAACTTTAAGAAAAACACATTATGGAAACTCGTGATAGTTTACTGCTTTTAATGCGTCCAGAAATTTCTTCAGCTAAAGTCAACTCTCAAATGTCTGATGATGAATGTTTTCAAAACAAAACAATTAGACCAATTATCAAACTACAAGGCGATTTGTTACTAGCTGTATTTCGCAATTATGTTACCAAGCATAAAAATGTATTTTATGATCTCAACGTCGAAAAAAAACTAGAATACATTGATAAGTCCATCAATAAGGATATTAAGTTTCGAAACTCTCTAAAAGGAATTATTATCGGACAATTTACCTTAGATGAATATCAAAAATATATTCAAAATTCATCCGCTTTGAATAAGCGAATGATGGATATTGTGAAGGAAAGGATAAAAAGCAATATTCAATTATTAGAATTTGAATATGCTTAAATAATTAATCTAGTATAATAAAAAAGCGCTTCATTTTGATTTGAAGCGCTTTGAATAATATTTTATACAACTTTGTGCTGCCTAATAATTAAGCATGCTCCATCATTCGTTTCGATTTTCTATATAAATAGTTTGGATAAATTGTTCGCTTAGCAAAACGGTTTAATTTGTCGCTATTTACCATTTTTATATAGATTGATCTAGTAACTCCAAAGAATTCATAAGTACTACCATCTAAGTAAGTAATTTCTAAAAGCATTCCTTTGTGTTGAAAATCAGCGATTCCAGCATTTGTAACTGTTTCGGTAAATTCTTCTAGGTTTGCAGCTTTAGTTTCTGGTGCTATACTTACTAAAAAATGATACCCGTCGATAATTTTACGGGAATTTAACTCTGCTTCTTCACGTAGTGGATCACCTTCTTGAAATTTATCTGGGTGCCACTCTTTTACTAGATTGCGGTAACTAGTTTTTAAAGCCTTTAATTCTATCTCTTTTTCAACTCCAAAGAGTTTTTTGTATTCGTTTATGCGTTTCATATGCTCGCTATTTTTGCGGCCGCGAAAGTACGTCTTAATATCTTATAATTAGCATTTTATAAAACTTCATTTTATAAATCTATAATTGAGATGAAAAGTCTAAGGTTAAAACCTATAAACTAAAGGATATAAATTCTTACTTTTTTCTTTTTAAGTCGGCTGTTGTTTAATTTATTAACTAAATCATCCGCTAGCTCTAAGGGCACAGCTACAAAGGCACAGTCTTGTTTTAATTCAATATTCCCCAACTGTTCTTGACTTATATTTCCTTGCTTTATAAATAGGCCCGCAATATCGCCTTTAGATATTTTGTCTTTTCTTCCTCCTGAAATAAAAAGCGTTTCCAGTTGCTGTTGAACTTGTGAGGTAACTCTAGGGATTTCTATTGGATCTGTTTTTTCAATAAAATCAGGTAAAAGCTGATTTTTCCATTTTAGCACATAAGCTGTTCCCTTCTCATTAACTCTAGCCGTTCTACCGTTTCTGTGCGTAAACTCAACAGCGGAATGCGGAAGCTCATAATGTATAATGTATTTTAACTCTGGAATGTCAATTCCTCTAGCAGCAAGATCGGTAGATACCAGTATCTGACTAGTTCCATTTCTAAATTTTATAAGTGCTCTTTCTCTATCCTTTTGTTCCATTCCCCCTGAAAAACAAGTATGGCTTACCCTATTATCATTAAGAAAATCACTAACCATATCGATACTTTCGCGAAAGTTGCAAAAGATAATTCCTGGCTGATTCCCCAAATACTTTACAAGATTCAATAAGGTTTGAAGCTTATTTTTTTCCTCAGAAACCACTGTTTTAATCGACAGCTTTGGATCTGAAGTTTCAGTTAAAAAATCCAAAACAATTGGATTGGTTAAATTCACAAACTTTGGAACTCCAACTCCTTGTGTTGCAGATGTTAGAATACGTTTACTTACATTGTTTAATTCACTTAAAATTTCACTCATTTCACTTTCAAATCCTATCTCAAGAGACTTGTCGTACTCATCTAAAACTAAAGTATTTATACTTGCTTTAGAAAAGCGATCATCGTCAAAATGATCTAAAATTCTACCAGGTGTACCAATTAATATTGCAGGGGTATGTTTGAGTTCTATTTTATCTTTACTCTTCGACCTGCCTCCGTAAACTGCATTTACTTTAAAGCCTGAACCCATATTTCTGACTACCTGCTCAATTTGAATAGCCAATTCTCTTGTAGGAACCACAATTAATGCTTGAACTTCTGGATTATCTACATTTAAACTATCTAAAATAGGCAATAAGAAAGCCAATGTTTTCCCTGTACCCGTTGGGGATAAGAGTATTGTATTTGAATTGTTATTTATTGTTTCAATAGCTTTCTCCTGCATAGGATTTAAAGCTGAAATGTTCAGCTTTGCCAGAATATCCTGTTGGTCTTTTATCTCGTTTGCCATTATTTCTTTTTCTTCTTTTTCTTTGTTGGTGCTTCTTCCTTTGGAGCTGTAATAGTAGTTTGAGCTAGTTGATGAGCAAGAATTTTATCAATTAATTCCTCTTTGGTCAAATGATGAAATACAGTGCCTATTTTCTCTCTAAACTCAGGTGATATTGTTCGATTTGGTTTTGTTTTAAAAATTTTCTTAGCCCATAGTAAAGTGTTGTTTTCTTCAGTGCTTTGGGCGTCAGGCTTTTTCATTTCGTTAAAAACAATTCCTAATTCTTCTTCAAACTCAGGAATTTCAAACACTTCTTCTTGTTGTAAAATAGTAACTGAAAGCCCCTTTGCTCCCGCTCTAGCTGTTCTACCACTTCTGTGAACGTAAGTTTCATAAGTATCGGGTAAGTGATAATTTACAACGTAACTAATTTCTTTTACATCAAGTCCTCTTGCCGCAAGATCTGTTGCAACAAGTATATCGATATGACCTTCTCTAAACTGCCCCATTACTCGATCGCGAATAGGTTGTGAAAGACTTCCGTGTATAGCTCCTGACGAAAATTTATTTATAGCTAAATTCTTTGCTAGTTTATTTACAGCAGCTTTAGTTTTACAAAATATAATTCCTCGTTCTCCTTCTTTCGAGCTTAAAAAGTGGAGCAGAATATCAAGCTTTTCTATAGGTTCTACTACTAAAAACTGATGCTCTATACCTTGATGTCCCACGGTTTCCATATCCGCCTCAATATGAACTACGTTTTTGTTCATATAGTTTTGAACTAACTGTTTTATAGTTCCAGGCATAGTAGCAGTAAACAATAACGTTCTTCTATTCTTTGGAATTTCCTGAATGATTAAATCCAAATCGGTTTTAAGTGCACTTACCATCTCATCCGCTTCATCTAAAACTAAATACGAAGTATTTTTTAGATCAATGGCTTTTCTATTTATTAAGTCTACCAAACGTCCTGGAGTGGCAACTACAATATGGGTTGGGTTTTTTAAACGCTCTATCTGAGGTTTTATAGGAATACCACCACATACTGAGGCAATACTAATTTCAGGGCTATGCGGGCTAAAAGAAACTAAATTAGTGTGTATTTGTTGACCTAGTTCTCGTGTAGGTGCAAGAATGGCTACTTGAATATTATTTTTTTTGAAATCTATAAGTTGCAAAAGAGGTAAACCAAATGCAGCAGTTTTTCCAGTCCCCGTTTTTGCTAGTGCAACAACGTCTTTATCTTGACTCAAGATTAATGGGATTGTTTTTTGTTGAATATCTGTTGGTACAGTAATATTTAATTCGGCTAGACTTTGTTGTAGTGTAGAATTTATTCCTAAATCGGAAAATGTATTGGGCATATAATTATTTTCGGCAAAGATACTTAGGGTTTTCTTGGTAAGAGGTAATTCTTGCAGTAAGTTAACAGTTTAATAGTGAATTACTCTATTTTACAGAGAACCTTTCAAACGCAACTTTCTTTATTCCACAGTCAGTCTCAAAATAGTTAATTGGGTTAAACCCAAATTTATAATAGAGTTCTACTGCAGGTTTGTTTTTAGCAGCTGTTTCTACTTTAAATGAATAGAATTTATAATTATCAAGTACAAAATCCAATAACGCTCCGGCAATCCCTAGTCTAAAAAAATTTGGATGAACCACTAAGCTATTGATGTCAATAAAGTTTTCTAAAAGTTCTAATTCAATAACTCCAGCTAACTTTTCATTTTTAAAGTACCCGAAAAATAAATTCTCACTGTTTTGATAACTTCCTAAAGTTCGTTTTAAAGGAGGAAAATCATTTACTTTTATAAGTTCTGCCTCAACGGCATAAGAGTGGTGAAAAATATTTTGAATTAGACCAGCTACCTCTAAATTATTGTTATTTAATCTCTTTATCATTTATAAAGTTAGTTAAATTCTAACATCTAAATGCTTCAATTTTTTGAAACGTACTGTAAAAGAGACTTCAGAATCTACTCTCAATCCTTTTTAAAATACTTATCGCGTAACCAGAATGAGACACGAACTAATAATATTAATACAGGTACTTCTACTAAGGGGCCAATAACCCCTGCAAAAGCTTGTCCTGAATTCAAACCGAAAACCGCTATGGCAACTGCAATAGCCAATTCAAAATTATTTCCAGCTGCAGTAAAAGCTACTGAAGCAGTCTTGTCATAACTTGCTCCTAATGCTCTAGCAAAGAAAAATGAAATGATAAACATTAATGAAAAATACAATAATAAGGGAACAGCTATAATAAGTACATCCATCGGTATTTCTACAATTAATTCACCTTTTAATGAGAACATAACTACAATTGTAAATAATAAAGCAATTAGTGTAATTGGTGAAATTGTGGGTATATATTTTTTTGAATACCATTCTTCACCTTTTGCTTTTACCAAGATAAGTCGGCTTAAAATCCCTAAAACAAATGGAATTCCAAGATAAATTGCTACACTTTCGGCTATTGTTGCTATTGAAATATCTACGATTGCGCCTTCAAATCCAAAATATGGAGGTAGAATAGTTATAAATATCCAAGCGTAAAAACTATAAGCAAACACTTGAAAAATACTGTTTAAAGCGACTAATCCTGCTCCATATTCACTACTACCTTCTGCAAGATCATTCCAAACTAAAACCATTGCAATACAGCGAGCCAAACCAATCAAAATAACTCCTACCATATATTCGGGATAATCTCTTAAAAAAGTAATGGCAAGAAAGAACATCAGAACGGGAGCGATAATCCAATTCAGAAATAAAGATATAGACAGAATTTTAGTGTCCTTAAATACCTTCGGGAGCAATGCGTAGTTCACTTTTGCTAAAGGTGGATACATCATCAATATTAAACCTATGGCAATAGGAATATTAGTGGTTCCACTACTAAATGAATTAATAATATCTGGAAATGATGGGAAAAAGTAACCCAATCCAACACCAAATGCCATAGCTACGAATATCCACAGCGTTAGGTTTCTGTCTAAAAAACTCATTTTTTTTGATGCCATTCCTTTATAATTTTATTTGAGTGAAAATGTAGAATAATTCAGTCGCAATTTGCAAACTCCTTTCTCTGTATTTCTCAGTTGCTAGTGGGGTGTTATCATACGCTTTAGGGTCCTCAAAAGTAACTGGGATTCGAGTTTCTGCACCTGACACAAACGGACAAGCTTCGTTAGCAGAGTCGCAAGTCATAATTGCTGCAAATTTAGATTTCGGATTGAAATCATCTTCCAATGTTTTCGAAAAACCTATTATTGGATGATGATTATCTCCGTACTTAATACCATAAATAGGATTCTCGCCTTCTGATATTACACGAACTTGAAAACCTGAAGTTTTTAATGTTTCTACTACCTTAGGGAAAAGTGCTGTGGCTTCAGTTCCCGCTGAGTAACTGAACAATTTATTTACGTTAAAATAACACGCAATTGCTTGCGCCCAAATTTGAGCAAAATGGCTTCTGCGTGAATTATGGGTGCAGATAAAATTAAGACGGATACTTTCATTATTTGAAACTTTTAATTGAATATAATCAACTAAAGGTTGTAAACTTATTTTTCGCTCTTCACTGATATTAGCTGTATTTAAAGAGCTAATTGTTTTTGCAATTTCTGAAAATAACACCGATTTGCTTATCATTTTTTGAATTAAGGTAATAGTTTAAAACAGAATTTACTTTACCTAAGTAGTAGCTCGTTTTTCTATTTACTTTTACATCGCAATATTACGATTAATAAATAAGTGAGAAAAGAAATTTTTAAAGTTTAGTGAATTTTATTTGAATGTAATGTAGCCTGAATGAGGTTGAAGAAAGATTTCTTCTTAAGTTTTAGAGCGTTATGTTTTTGGCTTTAAGATTTCTTATCCCCTCATAAACGACTATTCCCACTGCATTAGCAAGATTTAAACTTCGAATATGTGGGCTGTAAATTGGTATATTATAAAGTAAATCCTGATTTTCTGAAATAACCCTTTCAGGTAAACCTGTTGATTCTTTTCCAAAAATCAAGAACATATCATCTTTAAAATCAATCTCGCAGTAGTCTTTTGTTCCGTGACTAGAAAAATAAACAAAGTTTTTACCCTTATTTTTTGAATAAAAGTCATCGATACTTTCATAAATATGAACGGTGATATGCTTCCAATAATCAAGTCCAGCTCTTTTTAAACGCTTATCGTCTATTTCAAATCCAAATGGTTTTACTAAATGTAAATTTGACCCAGAACCCAAGCTCAATCGTCCAATATTACCAGTATTTGTAGGTATTTCAGGTTCAAATAAAACAATGTTAAATCCCATTTTTTAAGTTACTTTAGATAATTAAAGTGTAAAAATAGGTTTACTAGACGATTTATAATTATTTGAAGAAACTATTTTTATCTACCTACACAAATTTCTATTGTATCAGGATTATTTTGTGAATTCGAATTGAATATTTTTAGGCATAATATGAAGTGCTTGAAAGTCTTGAATAACTTTAATTTGATGCCAAACGTTTTGCGGTATGATTAAACTATCACCCTGTTTTAAATAATGTTCCTTTTCTGAAAAATTAATGATACACTCCCCTTTTCTTACCACCACAACCGATTCGTCTGTTGCTTGATGTTTAGGTAATAGTTGCCCACCCTTTGCAGACATCTGCTTAATTATAAATTTTTCACCTTCTTCAACTAATTTTACTAATGGATTACTTACATTCGACATAACGCCTTGAATTTTAAAGAAATAATATTCCTTAAAGATAATTAATTGAAACTGCTTCAGCTAAAATTTCTTGTATCTGAAAAGTATTGTACAACAATCAAATAAAATGGTATAAGCACGTATCAATTATTACAACTTAAAATAACTTATAAAGAGTTGTAACAATAACCCCTGGACTGTCCTTTAATTGAATAGCTAATAATTGCTTTTCATCCATTACTTTCATGTTAAATGGAGGCAGTAATAAGTTAATCCCACTCTGTTTTTTTAGCCTAATTCCCTGTCCTGATATTATATCTTTGTTAGGAATGAATTCTCCATCGGGTAGATGTTCTGTTAAAATAACATATTGATAAGCGCCTAGCTTACTTACTATTTGTTGTACTTCGGAATTCGATAAATGCTGAAGTACTTGCCTAAGCAACACACAATCACCTAAAGGTAAATTATCAACGGCAACATCTAAGCAATAAAATTCTAAGTTTTCTGCTTTAAAAAGTGATTTGTTACGTTGAATTAACGCTTCAACAATATCTACTCCTATATATTTTTCAGTGTGTTTATATAATTCTTTCCCTATATTAAAATCACCGCAACCTAAATCACAAACTGTGATAGGTGCTTCAAAAGTATTTAGAAAAGAAGTTACCACATCAATATATGGATTTACTAAATCTGGGTGATGTGAACCTTCACCTGAATAAAAATCAGTGTCATTATCTCCCCAAAGCTTCTTTTCATATACCTGCGTCATCGCTGCTTTGGTGGGCCATGGCTTTTTTATTTTCTTATTTTCTTTCTTCAAAATAGATAAGTTAATTCAACATATTACTTTTTCAAACTCCAATTTAATCTATAAAATTTGATTTGTAAGCAGTTCGTAGTTTCTATATAAAAATTTAAAAAAGTTTAGCCTACACGATAAAAAGAAACGCCATCAACAAAATTATCAATGTTAACTTACATTGCATTTAATTTTTATTGATGGCGCTTATAGCGGTCCTAATTCTGAAATTAAAGTCGATACTTATATAGTCTCGCTATTTAAAATTTAATCAGAGTAATTATTTTTTAATAAACTTTTTTGTTACAGGACCATTCTGAGTGTCTAACTGCAATAAATAAATTCCATTTTGTAAATGATTTACATCAATTTGGTTTGTGAATTCATTGAATTGCTCTAGTTTTTTTCCTGAAATATCAAAAATTGTAAGGCTATTTGCTACCTCTAATCCACTCAAGTTTAAAACACTTTCCACTGGATTAGGATAAATGCTCCATGAAGTAGCACTCACATCTTGTACACCAAGAGGGGAATAGTTTATTGAAATATCGTCGAAAAATGCACTACCTGAAAAATTGTCGTGTGCAAATCTTAAATCATCAATATTGTACAATAATGCACCTTCGTGTTTAAGCTCTCCATTCAAGTAGTAAGATACTACTTCTCCCTCTCCAGAAATTGCAATATCATACCAAGTATCTTCTTGCCAGTTTCCAATTTCTGTAACGATGAATTCATTTCCTGCATTCTCTAGTACTAGGATTCTTCCGTCGTAAAAGAAATAAATTTCTAAAACTAATTTTTCGTCAACAATACTACCACATTCTAATGCAAAAACAGATGAGTTTGCACCCGGAGGATTTGCTACATTTATGCTATAGCTCATAGAAAAATTTGTTCTATCTAAAGGTGTATCTAAAGTGCGAAAAGCTCCCATAATAGGTAGAGGTTGAGCTGCTGCTTGCGGATCGTGATTAATCTTTAAAGATCTTTCTCCAATTTTCGCCAATTCATCTGTAATTACCTGTAGTTCGGTTCTTTCACCATTTCCAAGTCCTGTAGTTGTCCATCCTTGCTGTCCGTCAATATTACCTAAAGTATAACCCTCTTCAGCTTCAAAAGAAATGTACTGCTGAGCGTTAATTAACGAGACGTTGAGAATAGATACTAATACTAATAAAGTGTAAATTTTTTTCATAATATTTTTTTTTGATTTAGGTAACAAACTTAATATTTTTCAATTTGCTCTTAAAATTGTTAGAAGGGTTATTTTACCATTTAACAGTATTCAAATAAGTTCGTATTATTAAAGTTTTATGTTACTAGATTAAAAGTTTGATTTAGATAATAAGATGTGTAAATAAGTCTTTATTTCCATTTAGATATTGATAGGTATATTTTTTAGAATTTAGTTTTTCTTCAATGCGTAATAAATCTTTCTTATTTTGCAATTCAATTCCTACTACCACTGGTCCAGTTTCCTTATTGTTTTTTTTCGAATATTGAAAATAGGCTATATCATCATTAGGGCCTAAAATATGATTCATAAATTCTCTTAAAGCTCCTGGGCGTTGTGGAAATTGTAATAGGAAATAATGCTTTAAGCCTTCATATAATAGTGAACGCTCCTTTATTTCTTCGGTTCTTGTAATGTCGTTATTGCTACCGCTTATCACACAAACTACATTTTTCCCTTTAATTTTATCTTTATAAAAATCAAGAGCAGAAATAGTTAATGCACCAGCAGGTTCTACGATTATAGCCTCTTCATTGTACAGTCGTAATATAGTTGTGCAAATTTTCCCTTCAGGAACAAGGATAATATCGTTTAAAGTGTCTTTGCAAATTTCAAAAGTTTTATCGCCTACACGTTTAACCGAAGCCCCATCAACAAATTTATCTATTTCTTCTAGGGTTGTATTCGTGTTTTTTTCAATAGAATTTTTCATAGAAGGAGCTCCAGCAGGTTCTACTCCTATAATTTTTGTTTGCGGACTCAACTTTTTAAAAACTGTGCTTACACCAGCAGCTAGTCCTCCTCCACCAATTGGTAGAAATAAATAATCTATAGCATTTTCTGAGTCATCTAATAATTCTAAACCAATAGTCCCCTGCCCTGCCATTACTTTTTCATCATCGAATGGATGAATAAAAATCGCACCATTTTTATCACAAAAACGACTAGCTTCCTCAAATGATTCATCAAAAGTGTCGCCTTTTAATACTATGGTAACTTTATCTTTTCCAAAGAGTTTTACTTGTTTAGTTTTTTGAAGTGGCGTTGTTACGGGCATAAAAATCGTCGCGCTTATATTTAATTTATTACAAGCATAAGCAACTCCCTGTGCATGGTTTCCAGCACTTGCACAAACTACTCCTTTTGACTTTTCATTTTCTGCTAACGAAACTATTTTGTTGTATGCACCTCTCAATTTATACGAGCGCACGGGTTGCAAATCTTCTCGTTTTAAGAAAACCTGAGCGGAAAATTCCTCGCTCAAGTTTTCATTTTTCATTAATGGGGTGTGAACCGCAACGTTTTTTATACGTTCTCTAGCTTCGTATATTTTTTCTAATAGTTCCATTATTGTTTTGGTCTTAATTTTCTTACTTCTAATCCGGTTTGCCACAACTCGCTGTTTTTCATCACGTTTAATTCTTCTTCCAATTTTGTACGATAATCAGGTTTGCTATTGGCTTCAATAACTATCTCAGCTTCTTTACCTGAAACAACACTATCATATAATTCATTTAAAACTGGTTCTGTAGCATCACGGAATTTTCCTTTCCAATCTAAAGCCCCGCGTTGCGCGGTAGTTGAGCAATTTGCGAACATCCAATCCATTCCGTTATCAGCGATTAGGGGCATTAAACTTTGAGTGAATTCTTCTACTGTTTCATTAAAAGCTTCACTAGGGGAATGTCCGCGCTGGCGAAGAACATTATATTGTGCTTCAAAAATTCCAGCAACAGCTCCCATAAGAACTCCGCGCTCTCCAGTTAGGTCGCTATAAACTTCTTTCTGAAAAGTTGTTTCAAATAAATACCCAGAACCAATTGCAATTCCTAAAGCTAAAGCTCGCTCCTTCGCGTTTCCTGTTGCATCTTGAAATACCGCATAACTAGAGTTTAAGCCCTGCCCGTTTAAAAACAAACTTCTAAGTGAGGTTCCAGAACCTTTTGGTGCGACTAAAACTACATCCACATCTTTCGGTGATACTATGCCCGTTTTCTCGTGAAATGTTACACCAAATCCGTGAGAAAAATATAACGCTTTCCCTTTAGTTAAGTGTTTTTTCATCCCTTCCCAAGCTTGAATTTGTCCAGCATCAGAAAGTAAATTCATTACAACAGTTGCCTTTTCACAAGCTTCTTCTACTTCAAATAATGTTTTTCCTTCTTCCCAGCCATCTGCTAATGCTTTTTTCCAACTTCCAGTACCTTTACGTTGACCTACAATTACATTTACGCCATTGTCTTTTAAATTTAGTGCTTGTCCTGGACCTTGTACCCCATAACCAATTACCGCTACCGTTTCGTTTTTTAATATTTCTTGTGCTTTATTAAGTGGAAACTCATCCCTTTTTACTACGTTTTCTTGTACTCCTCCAAAATTTATTGTTGCCATTTTTTCTGTATTTGTTATTCGTTATTTGTTATTTGTGTCTCCTCGAGCGCGGTTTAAAGGCTCGACCAGACATCTATTAATCTGTTTATAATTTGTGATTTGATTCTTCTAATTCTTTTAGATATGTACTAAACTCTTTCATCGGTTTAGTAACCGCCACTCTTCCAGAGCGTGCAAACTCAAGTACTCCATAAGGTTTCAGGTTTTCGAATAGCAATTGAGTTTCTGCTACGTGCCCAGTTTTTTCGATAACCATAAATTGTGGATCAACGGTTAGTATTCTAGCATGATGTTCTCGGATTACTTTTTCAACATCACCATTGGTTAAGCTTGCTGTTTTAATTTTGTACAAGGCAATTTCTTGATGTACTACTTCCGAATCTTCGTGTACAAAGGCTTTAAACACATCGATTAATTTTTCCAGCTGCCCGATAACTTTATCTACCTGCTCTCTAGTTGTTCTTAAAACTATGGTATATCTAAACACTCCTTTCACCTCCGATTCTGAAGCTGTTATACTATCGAT
Source organism: Aequorivita sp. KMM 9714 (assembly GCF_011065475.1). Classification (NCBI taxonomy): domain Bacteria; kingdom Pseudomonadati; phylum Bacteroidota; class Flavobacteriia; order Flavobacteriales; family Flavobacteriaceae; genus Aequorivita; species Aequorivita sp. KMM 9714. The sequence continues at coordinate 112,189 of NZ_JAAGRO010000002.1, forward strand.
GTTTAAATGTCTACGCGTAAAGATTATCGTGACGCGATTCATCATCCCGATACTATTCTCTGTAAATACTGATACTGTATATGTTTTTTCCATTTCTTTTTAGTTTAATCGCACTTCTGAAACTGAGGCACCAGTGGTCATCATTGGGAAGACATTTTCTTCCTTTGCGACCATTACTTCCAATAAGTAAGATCCGTTGTGATTCAGCATTTTTAATAATCCATTTTTTAAATCCTCTCTGGCTTCAACTTTACTCGCTGCAATACTATAAGCCTGAGAAAGTGCTACAAAGTCCGGACTTACCATATTTGTGAATGAATAGCGTTTTTCAAAAAACATCTGTTGCCATTGACGCACCATTCCTAAGAAACGATTGTTTAAAATGATGACTTTTAGATTGACATCACTTTGCATAATGGTACCTAATTCTTGCAACGTCATTTGAAAGCCACCATCCCCGATAATCGCTACCACAGGTTTATCCGGCGCGCCGAATTTTGCTCCTATAGCCGCGGGAAGTGCAAAGCCCATAGTCCCTAATCCACCAGATGTTACGTTGCTTTTAGTTTTGTTGTATTGGTAATACCTAGCCGTCATCATTTGATGTTGCCCGACATCGGTAACTACTACTGCTTCTCCGTTGGTTAGTTCAGAAAGCATTTTAACCACTTCATCCATTTTCAATTCTTCTGAATGAAGTTCTTTAGCACTTTCCTGAAGAGTTTCAACTTCTATTTTTTTAGCATCTCTAAACTCTTGTAACCAAAAGGTATGTTGCTTTGCGTCAACTAAATCAGTTAAAATTCTTAAGGCTTCTTTTGCATCGGAATGTACAGCCACATCCGCTTTAATTATTTTGTTTAATTCGGCAGCATCGATGTCTACATGAACTACTTTTGCTTGCTTGGCATACCTTGAAACATCACCAGTAACTCTGTCGTCGAAACGCATTCCGATAGCAACTAGCACATCGCATTCATTTGTTTTAATATTAGGAGCGTAATCTCCGTGCATTCCTAAAAATCCAACGTATTGGGGGTGGTTATTAGGAAATGCTCCTAGCCCCAAAAGTGTGGATGCCACTGGGATTCCAGACTTTTCAGCAAACTCCAGCAACTCTTCTTCTGCATTAGAAAGCATTATCCCTTGACCAATAAGTAAATAAGGTTTTTTGGCTTCATTTATTAGTTTTGCGGCTTCTTCAACAACCGACTTATTTAACTTAGGTCTTGGATAATAACTACGGATATTTGTGCATTTTTTATAATCGAAGTCTGTTTCGCTAAACTGCGCATCCTTGGTTATATCTATTAATACAGGACCAGGACGGCCAGATTGAGCGATATAAAATGCTTTGGCAATTGCCGCAGGAATGTCTTCGGCTTTATTTACTTGGCAATTCCATTTGGTTATTGGCATAGAAATACCCACTACATCAGTTTCTTGAAAAGCATCCGTTCCCAAAAGATGTGAAGCCACTTGTCCTGTAATACAAACCAAAGGAGTTGAGTCTATCATTGCATCGGCTAAACCTGTGATTAAATTGGTCGCTCCAGGTCCAGAAGTTGCGAAAACCACACCTGTTTTCCCTGAGGTTCTCGCGTATCCTTGTGCTGCATGAATCGCGCCTTGTTCGTGACGCACCAAAATATGATTCACTGTACTTTCATAATCATACAAAGCATCATATATCGGCATTATGGCTCCTCCTGGATAACCGAAAATTGTATCAACTTGCTCGGCTAATAACGATTCTACTACAGCCTGCGCACCTGTTAATTTTGTTAAGTTCATTTTCCTTTTTTTAGTAATTATTTATCCGTTACACATCCTGTTGAAGCACATGAAACACATTTGGCATATTTGTATAAAACTCCTTTAGTTGCTTTGAGGTTTGGACGTTTCCATTCTTCCTTTCGTTTGGATAACTCCTCTTCACTTACTTTTAAATGAAGGGTATTATTTTTTGTATCAATAGTGATAGTGTCTCCATTCTTAACCAAAGCAATAGTTCCTCCGTCATAGGCTTCAGGGGTTATATGGCCAACTACAAATCCATGTGTGCCCCCTGAAAATCTTCCATCGGTAATTAATGCCACATCTTTTCCTAATCCTGCACCCATAATAGCGGAAGTTGGTTTTAACATCTCGGGCATACCAGGACCACCTTTTGGTCCGCAAAAACGGATTACTACTACATTGCCAGTTTTTACTTCTCCCGTTTTTATACCTGTAATAGCTGCATATTCATCGTCATAAACTTTGGCTGTACCTTCAAAATAATCCCCTTCATTCCCACTGATTTTTGCCACTGATCCTTTTGAAGCGAGATTTCCAAAAAGAATTTGTAAGTGTCCCGTAGGTTTTAATGGATTAGTTAAAGAATGAAAAACATCCTGACCTGAAGTTAAATCTGAAATATCTGCTAGGTTTTCAGCAACTGTTTTTCCTGTAACCGTCAAGCAATCGCCGTGTAGTAAATTATTGTTGAGTAAGTACTTCATTACTGCTGGTACACCACCTACAGCGTGTAAATCCTCCATTAAATATTTCCCACTTGGTTTTAAATCAGCTAAAACTGGAACTTTATCACTTATTCTCTGAAAATCATTTAAGGTTAGTTCGATATCTACTGAATGTGCCATAGCTATCAAATGAAGAACTGCATTGGTAGATCCGCCGAGCACAGTAACCATTGTTATTGCATTTTCGAATGCTTTTTTGGTCATTATGTCCTTTGGTTTTATGTCCTTTTCTAGTAAAATTCTAATTGCTTTTCCCGCATCTAAGCACTCTTGGTTTTTTTCTTCACTTAAAGCAGGGTTTGATGAACTATAGGGCAAACTCATTCCCAAAGCTTCGATAGCCGACGCCATAGTATTGGCAGTGTACATCCCGCCACATGCACCAGCTCCTGGACATGCATTTTGTATTACACCTTTAAAGTCTTCTGGAGTTATGGTATTATTGAATTTCTTTCCTAATGCTTCAAATGCTGAAACTATATTTAAAGTTTCGCCCTTCCATTTCCCTGAATGAATACTTCCGCCATAAATCATTATAGATGGACGATTCAACCTTCCCATTGCCATAACAGAACCTGGCATATTTTTATCACAACCTACAACAGCTAAGACTGCGTCGTACCATTGTGCACTCACCACAGTTTCTATTGAATCTGCAATAACATCTCGTGAAACCAAAGAGAATCGCATCCCGTCTGTCCCGTTTGAAATTCCATCACTTACGCCAATAGTATTGAAAATCAAACCGACTAAATTCTCTGCTTTAACTCCAAATTTCACGGCTTTTGCAAGATCGTTTAGATGCATATTGCAAGTATTACCCTCATACCCAGTACTTACAATCCCTACTTGAGCTTTTTGCATATCTTCCTCAGTAAGTCCGATACCGTAGAGCATTGCTTGTGCAGCAGGTTGTGACTCGTCTTGCGTTATGGTTTTGCTGTATTTGTTAAGTGTATTCATTAGTAAACTGAACTTAAAGTTTTATGAGATTTCCTTACCAATTTTGAATAGGCTTCTTGTAATTTTTTACCAAGTGAATCATTCCAATTCAGTGGAAATTCTCTCTCATCAACCGAAGCAATTCCTATTACTTCAGCTGCAGTTCCACAATAAAAAGCACTATCTGCTTCAGCCAATACTTCAGGAGTAAAGAGACCTAATTTTACTTCCATTCCTAGTTTTTCTGCTAATTCCAATACGGTTGCACGTGTAATTCCTGGAAGAATATTTCCTAATTGAGGGGTGTATAACACACCATCTTTTTCGAAGAATAAATTTGCTCCTGGTCCTTCAGCTAAGTAACCATCGCTATCTAATAATAATGCCTCATCAAAACCTTTGTCTTTTGCTTCGTTGGTTGCAAGAATTGAGTTTACGTAATGTCCGCAAACTTTAGCATCAATTTTTATAGATCGTGGATGCGGACGACAATAAGAAGATACTGATAAACGTAATTGTTTATCTCCTAAATAAGCTCCCCACTCCCAAGCGCAGATCATAACTGAAACTTTATTAGGTCTAGAGAGTGACATATTTGGATCACAAAAAACTAATGGTCGAACATAAGCATCAGTTAAATTATTTTTTTCTAATAATTCGTAAGTGGCATCTATTAAATCCTGAACTTCATAATTAAAAGGAATATTGATTAGTTCTGCTGAATTTTTTAATCGGTCATAATGCTCTTTTGCTTTGAAAATACTTGTGCCATCTGTTGTGGCATATGCACGAATACCTTCAAAAACACCATAACCATAGTGCATTGTTTGACTGTATAAGTCGGTTGAAGCTTCATTGGCTTTTACGAATTGTCCATCTAGATAAATAACTGTGTTTTCGTTGTAATACATTTTATGTGATTTTTAATTTTAATTTTTGGTGAAAAAAAAAGCCTTTCTCAAAGTGAATGAGAAAGGCTTAAAATTGGATATACCAGCCAGACTCACTCAAGGGAGCGAATAATAATGCTGATAATAATAATGTTAGTGTATTTTTTCATGATTCGAATTTGTGTTAAATAAAAAAAGCCTTTCTCAACCGAATGAGAAAGGCTTAAAATTGGATATACCAGCCTGACTCACTCGAAGGAGCGAATAATAATGCTGATAATAATAATGTTAGTATTTGTTGTCATTTAATAATCTTAGTAATAAAAAAAGCCTCCTGATTTCTCGGGAGGCTTTTTTTTAATATATTGAGTATATACTATAACCTTCCCGTTGCAGATGTGATAATCACATTTACAATAATAATAGAAGAAATAATATTTAGATTGTTCATAGTTGCTTTTTATTGCGTGACAAATGTAGATAAATATTTTAGTACTCAAAATTTATTTTTTAAAAAACATTTTTTGAACCTTAAAAGACAACCATTTAAAAATGTTTTAAACAAAAAAAGGAGACCATATAAATGATCTCCTTTTGTACTTTTACTATTCTATCTGTTAAGACAGTATATAAAATTTAGTCTAAAACTTCTACGTTAATAGCGTTTAAACCTTTTCTTCCTTCTTGTGTATCGAAAGAAACTTTATCGTTTTCTCTAATTTCGTGAGTTAAACCTGAATTGTGAACGAAAATTTCTTCACCTGATTCTAATGTAATAAATCCGAATCCTTTAATCTCGTCGAAAAATTTTACTGTACCTTCTTGCATTTTAATTTAATTTTAAATTGTTATTAATTTTTACAATAAACATCCTGTATAAAACTTGTGTTAACTAAAATGCACTCTGCACTTTGGATAAGTAAACACTATTAAAAAGTAATTGTAAAAATTTAATTGGAAAGAAGAGTAAAAACTCGAAATATACTAATTGCACTAAATACTAAAACTATGTAGGTGTTTTATTGAGCTGCAAATATACATCCCTTTTCCACACCCACCTAATTATTTATCAATTATATTTATTTATTTTGATTTATTCGATAAATATTTGTTATAATATTCGAGCTAACGTACTGAATATAGTACTTTACACCTTATATGTTTTTTTATTCATTTATAGTATAATGGAGGCGAAAATCAAAAATTGATACTTAATTCTCGCTTAAGGCGATTATTTTAAAGTTTAATTTATCATCTTCTAACAAGGTATATTCAAAAATAGCCTTCCCGTACACGTGACCATCTTCAAAATCTGCAATTATCCATTTGTCTCCTAAGAGTTGGATGTTATTATAGTGCATGGTCCCTCCTAATACTGCATCCATTGGAATTAGATCTTTATTTTCCCTAAGCGCCTGTTTAATATATTTTCCAGGATCCTCTACACCTAGTTCTAAAAGTTTTCTCGAATCCGTTTCTGGATAGTACCACTGTGGAGAATCAGTATTTTCAGTAACATCTTTTTTCGCTGTTAGAACTTCTATTAATGAGTCATTTTGAATCTGTAAGCTGTCAATTCGATTATGTAAAATCGTATCAGAACTTCTATTATTATTACATGCTATTAGAGTTAATAGCAGATACGGTAATACTATTATTTTCGACTTCATTATATGTTTGAGTTATTTAAAAAAGATTAAACTTTATATCAAAAGAAACCTTTATTGATTTCGAACTAATTTACGAGGAAATAAACTCTCAAATGATTCTTTTGAAAAGTTTTAACAAAAGAATTAACTGACTCACTATTCCAAAAAATATGCAATCTTAATGACAGTGTTTACAATGAAGTTGAATATAACTTTTAAATAAATTATGAATTACTAATGATATAAATAATTAACTGGGCTTTATACTTGCAATGAAAAGTTGATAGCGTTAACGATAATCCTATTAAACTAACGATTCATTTAAGTATTTATTCGCCTGAAGAAGGATGTAAAAATTTAAAATTCTAAAAGCTATTAATTAATATCAAAATAGTTATAACTACATAAAGATCAATAGGGATATTCCTACAATTAAAATAATATTTGTTATCAAAAATGAAATCAAGTAAAGTTCTAATTTATCATCCTTAATCCATTTTAAAACAAGTAAAATTACACTTGCAATTCCCGTCATAAATGAGATGGTTATAAATGTTGTTAGTAAGTTGATTTCTCTATAAGTATCAGTTAAGAAATGATTACCACGAAGTCTAAAATCTAAAAGTAAATTCAAAGTGATTATTAATACAAATAATGTAAGTAGGTGAAAGAGGGTTTTAAGGATTTTTACTGGCAATATGTGTGAATTTATTTAATATTACTTTCTAAATATAGCCTTTTTATTTTTTAGATTTCTAATTTATTTTTTTAGAAAATCCTGAGGTTTTCATTGTTATAAAAAGTATTCAATAAACACTTAATTTACCTTTATATTGAATTAATAGATTAAGAAACACCCCCACTTCGCACTCATTATCAACAGGTAGAGATTATAATTTACAATGATGCACTCTGTTCTATTTATATCGGTTCTAAATTATTATATTTGCACTTCGAAAAAATTTTTTATGAAAAAATTACTTTTAGCAGTAGCAACTATTTCCTTACTAGTTGCCTGTGGAAACGACAACAAAAAGAATGAAAATTCTGCAACAAAAGAATCTTCAAAAAATCAAGTTGTTAATGTTTACACTCACCGTCATTATGAACCGGACCAAGATATCTTCAGAATGTTTGAGGAAAAAACGGGCATTAAGGTAAAGGTGATTAATGCAAGTGCAGATGAGTTAATTCAGAAAATGAAGATGGAAGGAAAACAATCTCCTGCTGATGTATTAATAACTGTGGATGCAGGGAGATTAAGTCGTGCTAAAGGGGAAGGTTTGCTTCAGAGTATTAATTCTGATATATTAGAAAATACAATACCATCGCATTTACAAGATGTCGATAATCAGTGGTTCGGGCTAACGAAAAGAGCTAGAATTATTGCTTACGCCAAAGATAGAGTGAAACCAGAAGATCTTTCTACCTACGAAGATTTAGTAAATGAAAAATGGAAAGGAAAAATATTGGTTAGATCTTCATCTAACATTTACAACCAGTCTTTATTGGCATCTATAATTGCTAATAACGGTGAAGAAGCAGCAAAAACTTGGGCTGAAGGAATTGTTGCAAATATGGCTCGTTCTCCAAAAGGATCAGATAGAGATCAAGTAAAAGCTGTGGTGGCTGGTGAAGGTGATTTGGCTATAGTAAACTCATATTATATTGGTAAAATGCTAAACTCTCCTGATGCAGAAGAAGTTAAAACAGCAGAACAAATTGGTTTGTTTTTTCCAAATCAAGGTGATAGAGGAACTCATATAAACGTAAGCGGAGCGGGAGTTGCTAAATATGCCCCAAATAAAGAAAATGCAATTAAGTTTATCGAGTTTTTAATTAGCCAGGAAGCGCAACAAGTGTTTACTGAGGCAAATTATGAATATCCAGTGTTAGATAGCGTAGAGCCTGTTAATGATATTAAGGCTTGGGGAGATTTTAAAGAAGATAATTTAAGCCTAAACAAACTAGGTGAAAATAACAAAAAAGCAGTATTGATTTTTGATGCAGCAGGGTGGAAATAATAACGAAGCTTTCTCTTTAAAAACGAGAATTAAAAGGCTAAAAAGAGATGTAAACAAGTGGTCAGTATTTACACTGGCCATTGTTTTTTTCTTAGCCTTACCCATTATATTCATTGGTGTAGAGCTATTTTCTGGTCCTGGAGAAACTTGGGGACATATAGTAGAATACCTTTTACCTGACTATATATGGAACTCTTTGTATCTCGTATTTATTTGTAGTATTCTCGTTTTGATTTTTGGAGTTTCGTCAGCGTGGTTTGTATCACGTTACGATTTTCTTTTCCGAAAGCAAATGGAATGGCTACTTATTCTACCATTGGCTATTCCTTCCTACATTGTGGGTTATGCTTACGCTGGAATTTTCGACTATGGTGGAAGTATGGACTTATTATTCCGCCAACTTGGCTTGGAGTTTATTCGTATCGATATCATGAATAGAGCTGGGCTTGCATTTGTATTAAGTATTTCATTGTTTCCGTATGTTTACGTAAGCGCAAGAGCTTTTTTCTTAAACCAAGCTAACAACCTGCTAGAAGCTTCTAAAATGTTAGGGGTTGGAGAGCGTAAAACATTTTTCAAATTAATGCTACCCCTCGCCCGCCCTGCTATAGTTGCTGGTTTGGTTTTGGTATTAATGGAGGTGCTCAATGATTATGGGGCAGCCAAATACTATGGTGTAAATACTTTTACTACTGGAATATTTAGATCTTGGTTTTCATTGGAAGAACCACAGACAGCAGTGTATTTATCGGCTTTATTAATCTGTTTTATTTTCGCATTAATCCTTTTTGAAAAATGGCAGGTAAGAAAGATAAAGTTTACATCTTCAAAAACTAATAGCACTCAAATTCAGCGAAACGAAGCTAAAGGAGCAGTGCAGTGGATGATTTTTTTAGTTGTATTTCTTCCTATCTTTTTAGGTTTTATTTTACCTGTAGCACAATTGATATATTGGGCAGTTATTACAGCGTCTACCGTATTTGACATGGAATTCGTTATGATTTCACTTCAAAGCTTTGCTATTGCTATCGCCTCGGCTATAATAACTGTTTTATTTGCTCTAATTCTTATTTATTTTTCAAAATGGAGTACGCTTAGTACAATTAAAAATATTTCTAGAATTGGAGTTTTAGGCTATGCTATTCCAGGTGCGGTAATTGCTATAGGAATAATGATTCCAACATTAGCTTTAGATAAATGGTTAATTAATATGTTGAGCAACTTCGGAATAGATACAGGACTAATCATCAACGGGACATTGCTTGCATTACTATACGCATATGCAGTTCGTTTTTTAGCCGTTGCCTATAATCCGATAGATTCAACAGCGTTAAAGGTTGATAATTCTATTCCAGATTCATCAAAAGTTTTAGGAGTTGGAAACATAAGAACCTTTTTTAAAATTGATTTTCCTTTGATAAAGACGGGAGTGTTTAGTGCTGTAATATTGGTTTTTATAGATGTAATGAAAGAGTTACCTTTAACATTAATACTAAAACCCTATCATATAGACACTTTAGCCGTAAAAGCTTTTGAATATGCTAGTGATGAGATGGTGATGGAGGCCTCTATCCCTTCTCTTTTCATTATCTTTACAGCTATGATTCCTGTGATATTTTTAAATAAATTATTGATTAAAAAATAAACATGCTAACAATAAACTCTCTTTCCAAAAGCTTTGACAAGGGTAAAACTTACGCCCTTGAGAATGTGTCTTTCAATTTGAAAGCTGGACAAGTATGTGCCATAGTTGGAGAGAGCGGAAGTGGAAAAACTACTTTAGTGCGTTTAATTGCAGGTCTTGAAAGACCAGATCACGGGAGTATTGCGATGAATGATAAAATCATTGCTTCTCTTGATAAATTTGTACAGCCGGAAAAAAGAAAAATTGGATTGGTTTTCCAAGAATACGCGCTTTTTCCACACCTAACAATCTTGGATAATGTTTTATACGGAATTTCCAAAGTAAAAAATAAAAAGAAGAAAGCACAAGAGATGCTTGATTTGGTCGGTTTAAGTGATATGGGAAAACGTTACCCACATCAATTATCTGGTGGACAACAGCAGCGTGTTGCTTTAGCAAGAGCACTGGCGCCAGAACCTTCGTTGTTAATATTAGACGAGCCTTTTAGTAATCTTGATACCATGTTGCGTACTCAACTGAGAAACGAGGTTTTCGAAATTATTAAAAAGACAGAAGTCACTGTGTTGTTCGTTACCCACGATACTCAAGATGCCCTTTCAGTTGCAGATGAAATTTTAATTCTTCAAAAAGGAAAAGTAATTCAAAAGGATGTAGCGGCAAATCTATATGTTAAGCCAAATACCTTATATGTAGCTTCATTATTTGGAAGTACTGTACATATCAATAAAAATTTACAGAATGCTTTCCGTTGTCCTTTAAAACAAAATTGCTGTCACGCAATTCGCAACGAGAAAATTATAGTAAGCCCCTCCTCTGCTGAAGCCGATTGTGAATACATTACAGCGGCCCAAGTGATTAAAAAAATTCAATTAGGTGATTCTACACAATTAGTTTTAAAACTTGAATCTGGGGAGCAATTAACTGTAATGACACAAGATAAAAATATTGCAGATACTATTTATGTAGGATTTAATTCTAAAGATATTTTAGAATTTGAGCAGGAGTAATTATTTTTACTCTACAAGTTTAAGTCTATTACTTTTAAATTCCGATTTCGGGGTTTCTCATAGAATCTCTTAATCGAATTTGTAAAACACAAAAACGGTCTGAGAAAAACTCAAACCGTTTTTTATTTATACTCTAGAAGAGAATTTTATTTAATTCTTAAAAACAGTTTCACCGTCTTTAGTTAATTCCAATTTTTCACCTTTTCCTCTTAATTCGTAAGTGTCGTTTTTATACCAAATTCCAGATGCTGCTTTCTCAGCAACTAGGTCGATTTGTTCTCCACCATTAAGGTAAGCTTTAGCCGTTCCTTCGGTATTGTTGAAGGTTAGATCTAGTGTTTGGCCTTTATCATCCTTTAATGAAGATTGTACGATATCATCTTGGTGTTCGAAAACAATCTCATCCCCTTTTTTTAATTGGATATCATTCCCCTTTCCTCTTAATTCGTAAGTGTCGTTTTTATACCAAATTCCAGATGCTGATTTCTCCTGTTGCAAATCGATCGTCTCTCCATCAAAAACAAGAGTTGCCGTTCCTTTTGTATTATTAAATACAATTTCTAATTCCTCACCATCTTTGTTTACAGTAGTCGTTGTAACAAAATCATCCGAAACTTGCTCAACGGTTTCTTTTACTTCAGCGTTTTCCTGTTGAGGCGCGTCTTTACAAGAGATTAAAGCTAGTGCTGAAAGCATGGTGATTGTTAAAATATTCTTTGTCATTTTTTAATTTAGTTTTTAAAATTAAGTTTTATTTCTGCCCATATAGTTTGCAAATACTCTGCCAAAACCATACAATTCCATAATGTATTTTTTATAAAATAAAAAACGGTCAGAGTTTGAAACCTGACCGTTTAAGTTAACTTAATTAGAGTGTAATCTATTTATAATTTAAGCTTGTTTTGTAAATTGTACATCTACAACCATTTTTACTTTGTCAGAAACAACGATGCTTCCTGCTTCAGTAACAGCGCTCCACGTTAAATTGAAGTCTTTTCTGTTAATAGTACCTGTCATTTCAAATCCAGCTTTTGTTTGTCCGTAAGGATCTACAGCCACACCGTTTAATTCTGCATCCAAAACAACTTCTTTTGTGATATCTCTTATCGTTAAATCACCTACTAATTTATCACCATCGAATGATTTTGAAACGAATTTCATTTCAGGGAATTTTTCTGAGTTAAAGAAATCGTCGGATCTTAAATGTGCATCTCTATCCTTGTTTTTTGTGTTGATAGATGCTGTTTTTGCTGTAAATGTAAACTCTGCATTTTTAAAGTCGTCTCCATCCGTTTTTGCAGTTGCTTCAAAATCTTCGAAGTGTCCTGTTACGGTTGAAATCATCATGTGCTTTACTTTGAATGCTATTTCTGAATGTGCGTTGTCTAATGACCAATTTGTGTTCTTACTCATTTTGTTATGTTTTAAAATTATTAATTCGTTTTGGTTAATCTGTTTACTTTTTCGATATCCAGTTATCTAAAGAATACTTCCCTGCGCCAATTAATGCTATGGAAATATATATTGCTGCATAAAGAAGAGGTAGTTCTTGTCTACCAAAGCCATCATTAGCATGTACTATTAATGCTGCAACGAGCATGGTAATAGCTAATGGGATTGCTGCAAGTCTAGTACCTAATCCTATGATTAATAGAATAGCACATAATACCTCTGCAAAAACTGCTAGTGCTAGGGATGCCGATGCTCCCACACCTATAGGATCTCTGAATTGAATTGGTTCTCCACTAAAAAAAGCTTCAAACTTACCTAAACCATGTGTTAACATAAAAGCACCTCCTATCACTCGTAGTACTAATAACGCTATACTGATATTTGTATTAGTAACTCCTGAATTTAAAGATTTTTTTAGAATCGCTTGCATCTTTTATGATTATCTTAATACGTCCTGAATATCTTCTAACTTCTTGAACATTGCAGCAGCAAATGGACACAAAGGAGTAATTTTTATATCTTTCTCTCTAGCCATTTCTACAATTTTATAAAGCAATTGCTTACCTATGTTTTTTCCTTTAAACTTTGGATCTACTTCGGTATGGTCGATGATGATGTGATTTTCTCCTGCTACAGAATACGTCATCAACCCAGCTCTTTCATTGCCTTCTCGGGCCATAGCATAACCCTTATTGTCTAATTCTTTAATTGTAATTTCCATGTTTTTAATATCTAGAAAGTTAGTTATTACATTGTCATTGGTACGTCCATAAGCAATACACGAGCGTCATCTGTTGCTTTTACATTAATGCTGTCTGTATCCCAAATTCCCATACCATCTCTTTTAGAAAGTTTTTCACCATTAATTTCTACTTCACCTTCTAAAATGAATGCATAAACACCATTTCCTTCTCTTTTAATCTTGTACTCGTCAGATTTTCCTTTTTCAAACTTTCCAATATGGAACCAAGCATCTTGATTGATCCAAACTCCTTGATCGTCTTTATTAGGTGAAAGCACTTGATAAAATTCATTCTCCTTTGCAATATCTCTAATTGAGATTTGATCATATCTAGGTTTTACTTCTCTTTCTTTTGGGAAAACCCATATCTGAAGAAACTTTACCTCCTTATCTTTATTCTTATTGTATTCAGAGTGTGTGATTCCAGTTCCAGCACTTAAAACTTGAACATCTCCTTCTTTAATTACTGCCACGTTACCCATACTGTCTTTATGCTCTAAATCACCTTCTAGTGGTATAGATATAATTTCCATATTGTCGTGTGGGTGAGTTCCAAATCCCATTCCAGCTGCTACGGTATCATCGTTTAGTACGCGTAACACACCAAAGTGCATTCTTTCTGGATTGTGATAGTTTGCGAAGCTAAATGTATGGTGTGAGTTTAACCAACCGTGATTAGCGTGTCCTCTTGTTTCTGCTTTGTGAATTACTGTATTCATAGTATATATATTTTTATTTGGTAAATGATTAAATCCTACTTGTTGCATCAATTTATCGTAAGTCGATTTTATATTTTTGCTTTTATCTGCTTTAAGTGCTTGAGGAGCAATCGCGCCAACAACACCAGTTAACAAAACATTTTTTATAAACTTTTTACGATTCATAGTATTTGCTTTAAGTATGGTACAAAGATATAACCCTTTCTGAGTGTGGGGAATATGAAAAAAAGGGATAGACTTATGAAAATCCGATGTTTACCTTAAAAAGACAAAAACAATGTAGTGATTACACTATTTGACATAAAAATACTATGTGTTATCTGCTACAAATTACAACTTTCAGTTAGGATAGGAAAGTGCTATAAGAATCTCTTAACAAACTAATATTTAATTCTGATTAACCTTGAAGTCTGAAGGAGATACTTTGGTGTTCTTTTTAAAGAAGGCACTGAAGTTTGCGGGAGCATTAAACCCTAAGTCGTATGCAATTTCCTTAGTTGTTAAATCGGTAAAACAAAGTAATCTCTTTGCTTCTGTAATTATTCTAGCTTGAATATATTCTTTAGCTGTTTTGCCGATTCTAGATTTTACGGTACGATTTAAATGATCTGGAGTGATATGTAGTTCATTAGCATAAAATGTAGTAGAGTGTTCTTTTTTATAACTTTTCTCCACCCCTTTTTTAAATGCTCTTATCAAATTATCTCCTGTGCTATCAACATCAGATTCTATTGGATTAATAGAACATATATTATTACACTCTATAAGTAACAACTTCAAAAATGCACCAATAGACAATAATTTCATGTTTTTCTCACTGTTGAATAATTTGAAAATTTGATTGGTATAGTTCGTTATTGTTTCAAATTGTTCTTCAGTTGGAATTAATGGTGGACTTTGACCGTAATTATTAAAGAGATTTAAACTATCAATAAAAGATAGTCGAATTAAGTTTTCAACTAAAAATTGATTCGAAAACGTCATCGCATAACCATACGATTTTTCAGTTTCAACAACTTGATGTACTTGCCCTGGAGCAACAAAGAATATTTGTTTATCGCCTAAGTCGTAAGTATTAAAATCGATTATATGTTTTCCTCTAGCTTTCTTAACAATTAATACAGTATAGTACTCATGTCTATGAGGCACGTCCACTTCTCCATTTCTTCTTGTGTAAATATCTTCCATTCTTGATATACCAAAACTCACACTGTGCTGATTGATATTTACATTCTGATATGTTTTTACGCTATCCATTGGAGTATTTTCTACACAAGTTAAATATTAAGAGACTTCTTCAAAAGTACAATTTTGTATTAAGTCTGTAATATTAATTATGTTTTTGGAGATTTTTTTATGCTTCTTTTTACTAACAAGATTCCCCAAGTAGTTAAAACAAATGGTGCGGTAAGAGTTATTATTCCTGTTGCTCCTAAACCAATATTCACTAATGAAGAGAGAATAATAGCTATTGAAATCCAAATAAAATCACTCCATTTTTTACCAAAAAGCGCAATTGCACAAAGTATGGCGTTATATCCCATAAGTCCGGCGTTAATGCTGGTTGCAGGTTCTGATAATATCAATGCTGTTAAGGAACCTAAAACAGCGGCAAACACTGCATAAGCAGCCATCAATTTATTGTTTACCAAAATTGCTAGTAGAAAAAACAGTCCTGTTATTGTGTTTTCTTGAAACATCACTTGCCCAAAACTATTACTTACTGCCGTAACAAAGTTAAATGTGGTTTCACTTACTGCAGAAGATGAAATCAACGGATATTGAAAAACTAATATCAGAAAATAAATAAGAAACCAAGTTACAATTACAAAGGGTGATGTAAATGGAGGAATGTGCTTTTTTAAGAAGTTCATAAATAAAGTTGACAAAACTGAACCCAACACAAGTGCAATAGCAGTAATTAAATTAAGCTCAAAAAAGCATAGTACTGCAATTCCAGTAAGCGTTCCATTAAATCCGTAAAGTCCATTTTTAATATCATCTTCGGAGTATTTTAAAGATTGCGCTGTAATAGTACTGATAATAGTTCCGATAAGGGCGGCTAATCCCATTATCCAGGAATTGTAAAAGATTCCAATAATAAATAAGATTCCAGAGTAAATATTATTTTGAAATATTACCTGACCTATACCCCGTAGAATTGAATCTATAAACTTCATTTACAATTGCCGTATTTACTTTTATGGACGAATATAGCTTTATAACTAAAATCCTGATTGTTTTTTTTAAGAATACTAATGTAAGTTTAATGAACTCAATTTTAAAAAAAATAAATATCAATACATTATATAAAAAAGAAAAACACCTAAAACAATTTGGATCCCCCCATTCCAAACCATTCTAAGTGTTTAAAATAAATACTAAATTTAGTATTACAATTTACGCTTATAGCGCATTATCAATTTCATTTTGAATTTGTCTCCAATCGTAAAAATGAAAAGATTTTCCGTTTGTCATCGCTACGAGCATGCCATTAGGAAAGTCTTCTCCTAAATTTACATTAGTTGCCTCTGCCCCATCACATTCATCTGTAGAAACAGAAACGGAAGTAATAAGGTTATGAGTGTGGTTATCATATGAAGCACCTTCACGTGGATATACTAAAAACTTGTTTGCTTGCTGATCTGAAACTAAAATATATCCTGTTCCTTTTCCGGTAGTGTAAATTGCAATTCCCTCGTGATCTCGTTTTGCATCTTCTTGACCAAAAAATGACAATTGATTATTATCATTTAATTCTGGATCGGCGTAATATTTACGAATTCCCGCGGTTTCATCAGAATAATACACAAATCCCAATGCATTATCTACGGCTATAGCTTCAATTTCTTTCCTTCCGCTATATTCTCCAAATTCTCTTACTTTCATACCTTTTACCACCTTATTTTCATCGGTAGAAAGTTCGTACTGCCATAGGTAACTCCCTGATGGTCCAGACTTTCTTCCTACTATGGCATACACTTGAGAGGTAGAATCGGTAGTCTTTGTGTATAGTGAAATTCCCATAGGCTCATTGTGTCCTTTACCTTTTTCATTTTCAAAAACTTTAATCCCTCCATCATCAATCGGCGTTAGATTAGGTAATCGAAAAACTCGAATACTATTTGCCTTACGTTCGGTAAGTACAGCAATATCAATTTTTTCTCCTCCCCAATTGTAACCATAAGCGATATCAACGTTGTTCGGACGTTTTAAATTAAGAACCTTATTGATGATTTTTCCATTTAAATCATAAGCATACAACCCTCCATTCATATCCTTATCGGTTCCTAAAACAATACTTTGCTTAGGATCTGTAGGATGAATCCAAATAGCAGGGTCATCCGTATCATTTGGTGTTTGCTCGGTTATAACAATAGGTTTTAATGAATTTAATTCTATTGTATTCTTACAAGAAACTAAACAGGAAAATCCAAAACCTAATAGTATACATCTATAGACTGTTTTAATCATCTTACTTCTTTTTTAATTCCATTTTGTGTAATATTTCCGCACTGTTTTTATGTGCTTTTATGGTCTGAATTTCCATAAAATCTCCATTAACTGTAAAGCTCATAAAACCTGGTTCTGCTTTTGAAAAGATAGTGCCTTCCCGATTTCCTGCGGGGCGCGTTTCACTTCCTCCACCAGACAAAAACTGTGTCGTAAACCTACCCTTTGGTTTTATAATTTGTAAGTCGTGCTCATGACCACAGATATAAGCATCTACTTTTAAAGTATCGAATAAATCTGCAAACTGACTTTCAAAATCTTTAGTATCCTTAGCCTCTTTACGCTTTCCACCACTATACAACGGATGATGACCTACAACTACCTTCCAAGCAATGCTTTCATCTTTTGTACTCAACGTTTCAATAAGCCATTTTTTTTGCTTTTCAGCGTTTTGTGATTCCAGATGTGGATATTTCTCGTCTTTACCTTGATAGCTTTGAATAAACGGGCTCGTATCTATAACCACTAAAAGTAGCTTTTTTCCGTCGTTTAATTCAAAAGTTTTACTGTAATAAGGAGCCGGCATATTCCAACGACGGCTTATATCTGAATACGCAATTTGCGCATCAATATTTCCTCTATGATCGTGGTTTCCTAAAGCAGCATACCAATCAATATAAAGTGATGGATGTGTATAAATATTATTAAATGAAGCATGCCAATGTTCGTCATAAATACTTGATACACCATTTGGATAAAAATTATCTCCAACCGTAACAATAAACTCTGAATCTAACATTAAAGCGGCGTTTCCCAATTGTTTAGCAACTTCTTTTTGATAGTATTCGCCTACGCGACCAAAATCGCCAAGAACTAAAAAGTTTAAATCTTCATTTTCATTTTCATTTTTAAGCTCCGGAATAAAGTCGCCTTTATATCCAGCCGTTAGTTTTGATTCTATAAATGACTCTTGCCCAAACAAGGTTTGCAGCAAAAGAAAGAAAATAATAAAGTGTAATTTTTTCATGATAATTTTAATAATAAAATGATTTTACAAATCGAATTTTAACCCTAAATTAAATTTAGGAAGGTAGTATTCCGCTTGCATGGTACGCTCTGAAACTCCTTGGTAATAGCGTAGTGGTTGATTTGTTAAGTTATTTGCTTCAGCAAAAACACGTAGGTTTTCTGATATTTTGTACGAAGCATTGGCATCTAAGAAAAACTGTTTGTCGTAGTATCTGTCTTCAAATTCATTTCCTCCTAATTCATCTATATAATCAGAGCTGTAGTTTGACGAAACGCGAATTGAAAACTTATCGTTATCCCACGAAAGTGAAGCATTAAGCATATGAGGAGCAGTACCAGGTAAATCAATTCCTTCTCTTTCTTCACCATCTTCGTTTGTAATTCCTTTGGTTTTAGACTTCGTAAATGTATAGTTTACATAAACCCCTAAAGATTTAAAGAAGTCCACTGGTATGAAATCTAATTGTCTTTGAAG
This sequence comes from Aequorivita sp. KMM 9714, assembly GCF_011065475.1. Taxonomy (NCBI): domain Bacteria; kingdom Pseudomonadati; phylum Bacteroidota; class Flavobacteriia; order Flavobacteriales; family Flavobacteriaceae; genus Aequorivita; species Aequorivita sp. KMM 9714. The sequence continues at coordinate 130,741 of NZ_JAAGRO010000002.1, forward strand.
TGCCACTTCAAACCCATATACATCTACATTATCACCATTTCTTGACTGAACAAAGTCCCAAGTTTCACCATTTGAGATAGGATTTGATTGGTTTGGAAAATCTGATGCAAATTTTTCTTGGGTGTATTGTGAATCACTTGCAGTATAAATGAAGTTTTTCATATTCTTATAAAATACCCCTCCAGATAAAATTCCTACAGACTTGAAGTATTTATCCACCATTAAATCAAAATTAATAGCATTTGTAGCATCTAGTTCTGGATTTCCTGCTGAAATTTCATTGTCTTCAGTATTTACATTAACATAAGGTGCCAATGAATAGTAGTTAGGACGAGCCAATGCTGTTGAAACGGCTGCTCTTAAAATTAAATCATTTTGGATGTCATATTTAATAGCTAAACTTGGCAAGATATCTGTGTAGGAGTTTGTATTAGAAATTTGTCCTACCAGCTCCTCTTCTTCCTTAACATAGTTCCCCGTATAGTCAATATTAGTATGTTCAACTCTTACACCAGTAATAATCGAAAACTTATCAGATAAATCTTGATCCCAACGAAAGTAAGCTGCTGAAATACGTTCTTTAGCTTTATAGTTTTCAGACAAATATTCTGAAGGATCTAATTCGCCTTCAAATAAACTAGTATTGGTTAGATTTAAATTTCCTAGAAAAGATTTATCTACAAAAAATCCAGGAAAATCGTTCGGTCCTGCTTCCCAATTACCACCTCCGTAGTAACTAAGTGGAAGATCTGCTAATGTGCCGAAAGATGTTATTGGTTCGTACTCGTAAAAAATATTATCTCTTTTCTTCTCTTTGATTCGCAAACGAAGTCCTGTTCTTAAACGTCCTTTTTGTCCATCAATTACAGAAAATGGAATACGAATGTTCACCTTAGCACCAATTTCTTTTTCTTTAGTAAAATTGTGATTTTCTGATAATTGATTCATCTTGAAAGTATCAAGACCATCACCCGAAGCATTTACTAACGGAAAGTTTAAATCACTTAAATCTTGACTTAAGTCCAAACCTTTCGACTGAAAACTTAAATAACGCTCATTAGGTCTATCCTCACTAGCTGTCGCATAATTTACTTGCCAGTCTAAATCTAACTTAGAGTTAATTAAGTGTTGCCCACCAATCGAATAATTTTGAACACGTTGATCTTCTAAACGCGTGTTTTTATTACGATTATTATCAATTCCTCCCTTTGTCTCTCTTCGAATATCTCCTGTAAATCCAGTTATATTATCTTGGTCGTCATATAGAGGTTTAATTTTTCTGTAACGAACTCTATATCTATTTTCTCTATCATCTCTCCAATTGTACATGGAATTAAGAAAAAGGGTATTATTTGAATCTAGATTATAATCTAGTGCTAAAGCAAAACTTCTTCTTACACGTTGCACATCGTACTTTCGGATATCCTTTTCACCTATATATACCTGTCCTTTCTCTCCTTCTTTCCATTCAGCTTCAATATTATCAGAACCGAAATTGTTGTTATTATAGGAAGCACTAAAAACTGCTCCTAATTTATTGTCGAAAAAACGATTCCCATAAACCAATCCTGCGGTGTAATTTCCTTTTTCACGAATTGGAGCATAGCCACCTGCTAATGTTGCTGAAATTCTTTGCCCATTTGGAGAAGCTCGAGTAATTAAGTTTACCGAACCTCCAATAGCATCGGCATCCATATCTGGTGTAAGTGTTTTGTTTACTTCAATAGTAGAAATCATATCGGAAGGAATTAAATCCATCTGAACGTTTCTATTATCGCCTTCAGCAGAAGGAATTCTATCGCCGTTTAATGTCACCGAATTCAACTCTGGCGCTAATCCTCTAATAATTAAATTTCTTGCTTCCCCTTGATCGTTTTGAACGGTGATACCAGGCACACGCTTTAAAGCATCCCCAACATTTGCATCTGCAAACCTCCCTACTTGGTCTGAAGATATGACATTAGTAATATTTTGATTATTTTTTTGTTGGCTTAACGCTTTCGCTTGACCTTTAAGTCGTTCTCCAGTAATTATAACTTCATCCAAACTTTCTAAATCGGAAGACATTATAAAGTCTAACCTTGAGTTTTTCCCTATTTCAACTTTAGCTTCCAAAGTATGAGGTAAAAAACCTAAATATTGAACCGTAACTTGGTAAGTTCCTTCAGGAACATTTAAAAACTCATAATACCCTATTTGGTTTGAAATAGTATATCGTTGTCCACTATCTAGAGTTACAGTAGCTCCTGGTAGTGATAAATTTCCTTGTTTATCAATAATTTTACCTGAAATAACTCCACTGCTTTTTTGTGAAAATGCACTAAATGCAATAAAGAGTGAAAAGAATAAAATTGTAATTTTTTTGGTCATTTGATTTATTGTTTTATTTATTATTGCCGCCAAAACTACCTATCAAATGTTACCTCTATGTTATACAATTGTTTCCATATTAAGAACATAATTTGTTATTGAAAGCAGCTGTATAATTAGCAGAAAAGGGTACCGTATTCATTTTACAATTATATCTTTAGGCCTTTAAAAAAACCGATTTATTTCAACAAAAACTCCAATGAATAAAGCTGAACGAATTAAAAACTCAACAACTACAATCTTTAAAGCTGTATTTCCTAATACTACAAATCATTACGACACGCTTTTTGGTGGAACGGCAATGCAAATGATGGATGAAACTGCATTTATTGCCGCTACTAGATTTAGCAGACAACAGATGGTAACGGTAAGCAGTGATAAAATAGATTTTAAAAAAGCAATTCCCGCAGGAACTATTGTTGAATTAGTTGGATATATTACCCATGTAGGAAACACTAGCTTAAAAGTTAGAGTAGATATTTATGTTGAAGAAATGTATTCAGATTATAGAGAAAAAGCGGTCTCTGGAGAATTTACCTTCGTGGCAATAGATGAGAACAAAAAACCAGTAAAAGTTATTTAAGAATTGCTACACAGAGAGTGAGTGTTACAAAATTCTTTTACTCTTTTGCAATCTTCATTTCGTTATTGATTATTTGAGCGACTGCTTGTCTGTATTTTACAGGGTTTGAAGCCTTCTTAATGGCTTTATACGTTTTCTGTGGATTGGAAGTAGATTGTGAAAAGTATTCCCAAAAGCCCAACATTTTCATTTTAATTGGGGTTGGTCCAGATAAATATTCGTCGTACTGCTTATATATTGTATCGTGAAACTCAGAAAAAATGGCCCATCTGTTTTCGGGATATTCGGTAGTATTGTTTTTAATCATACTTGGTAAAAAAGGATCGGCTATTAAGCCACGACCAATCATGAAATGGTCAAGTGTTGGGAAGCGTTCTTTAATAGCTTTATAAGCTGCAACACTAGTAATATCTCCATTGTAGTACAACTTATGCTTAGTGCCAGTTAAACATCTTTCAAAAGCATCTAAATCTACAGGACCTTTGTAAAGTTGTTTTCCAATTCTAGCGTGAATTGCAATATTTTTAAGCGGATATTTATCTAAAATTGGAAAAGCATCAAGTATTTCTTCTGCATGTTCATATCCCATTCGCATTTTCATTGAAACTACAATATCAGTTTCATTATGTGCTCGGTGTAAAATTTCATCAATTTTTGAAGGATTACATATTAAGCCCGAACCCATTCCAGATTTTGTAACCATAGGATAAGGACAGCCTAAATTCCAATTCAATTCTTTATAACCCAAACTTTGCACATACTTCACAACAAAAATAAATTCGTCTGCATCATTGGTCATCACTTGAGGAATAACCGTTACAGTTTTGTTGTTTTCAGGTTCTAAATCGTTTTGATAAGATTGTTTGATTTTTAGCTTTCCATTCAACCTTATATAAGGTGCGTAAAATGTGTCAATACCTCCAAAATAATGATTGAAAGCATTGCGAAACCTGAAACTTGTAAATCCTTGTAAAGGGGAAGAAAGTAATGTAGATGTCATCTTATTTTTTAGTGGAGTAAAGATATAACAATTGATGTGTGGTTTTTGCCATCCGTTTTCAAAAATTTTCTAATAAAAAACACGGGCAGAATACCCGTGTTTTTAGTTGAAAAGCTTTTAATTGAAGCTTAAATCGCAATGTAAATTTTAAATCTATTTCACGATTTTAAAAGAATGCCACTGATTATTCATTTTTAAACGCACTATGTACATTCCAGAATTTAATGCTGATATGCTTATAGACTCTTTATTGTTGTTTAAGTTTTCAGTTAGTACTAAACTTCCTAAAGCATTATAGATTTCAACCTGCTCCATAGTAGCCGAACTTTGTAAATTCAAAGTATTGCTCTGAATAAAGTGTGTAAATGGAGTTTCTTTAAACTTTCCTGTACTCAATACATTATTAGTTTTAAGATTATCTATAAACATATCTTCAAATAGGAAAGCTTCTAAAGCATACTCATCAATTGCTTCCTGTGAACCCCAAAGCGTATCTTGATGGATTTCTATTCCATTTGCATAATATGTAATTGTTTGATTTGTGTAATTGAATTTCAGTTTTATCTCGTTAAACTGTCCTACATTTATTGGAGCCATTGCAATTGGCACTGGGTTAACCACATTAACTTGCGCTGGAAAAACATATTCTTCTTGAATAATGATAAAGGCAGCATATTCATCATTAGACTTAATTTTCCAATAAAATGTTGTATTCCCTCCTGGCGCATATATGTCCATAGAAATTTCTAAATCATCTTGTACAGGAAGTGCTTCTGTGAAATTCCAATCTGCAAAAATTAAAGGCTGATTAGAGTCGTAAGTCATTTTTAAAGAATTTTCACCTTCAGAAGCATTTTCACTTGAAACAAAGAAATAATTTGAGGTATCTGAAGTTTCTTGCCATCCATTAATTCCGTCCACTAATTCTCCGGGAGTATAGCCTTCAGATGTTTCAAATGATGTTTGTTGGGAGTGAGCCGAAATTGCTGCCATTACTAAAGCAGCAACTAATGTAATTTTTTTCATAAATTTTCAATAAGTTAGATTTTAAAATGCAAGTATAATCTTATTTCAAATTAATTGCACACCCCACGCTCAAGTTTTTGGAATAAGCCGAATTTTCTATAACATACATGATAAGTGAAGTAAAAAATTCTTTTAGCGAAGTGAATTCCCTTAACGCTTCTTTAATGAGTATTTTTGTCTACTCTACTATTTATCAAAAAATATGCAGCATTATAAAGAAACAACCAAAAAGAATGAAAAATCACAGCCAAAAGTTACAATGCTGCAAGCATTCAAGACCATAATTTGGCCAAGACGAAACTTAGTTTTTATAGGTTTAATTTTAATCGTTCTAAGAAGTTTGTCAGGATTAGTCTTACCCTGGCAAAGTAAAGTGTTACTAGATGAGGTTGTACCCAATAAAGATTTATCTCAACTCTATACCCTAATTGCCATAGTAATTACCGCAATAACCGTTCAGGCATTAACCTCGTTTTTACTTACTAGAATACTAAGCGTTCAAGCCCAATATTTAATTAGTGAATTGAGATCGCAAGTTCAAAAGAAAGTGCTTTCCTTACCAATTAGTTTTTTCGACAACACCAAATCTGGAGCCTTAGTATCTAGAATTATGACCGATGTTGAAGGAGTAAGAAACCTCATAGGAACAGGTCTAGTACAGTTAGTTGGGGGTTCGTTTACAGCCATAGTCTCCTTGATTATTCTAATAAAATTAAATGCCTGGATGACACTATTTGTGTTTGTCCCTTTATCTATATTCGGTTTTATTGCTTTAAAAGCCTTTAAATTTATCCGACCAATTTTTAGAGCACGAGGCAAAATTAACGCCGAAGTTACTGGTAGATTGACTGAAACACTTGCAGGAGTTCGCGTTATAAAAGCATTTAATGCAGAGGAACAAGAGAATATTGTTTTTGAAAGAGGCGTTGAAAAACTGTATCAGAATGTAAAAAAGAGTTTAACAGCCACTGCCCTTATGACAAGTTCTTCTACCTTCTTAATTGGAGTAGCCACAACAGGAATAATGGGAATTGGAGGTTATTATATGATGATTGGCGAAATGACCACTGGAGATTTCCTATTCTTCACATTAATTCTTGGGTTTATGATTGCGCCAATTATCCAAATGAGCAATATTGGAAGTCAGCTAACCGAAGCTTTAGCCGGGTTAGATCGAACGGAAGAGCTAATGAATAAGATGGCAGAAGAAGACAATCCTGAAAGAAACATTCAGTTAGAGACTTTTAAAGGTGATATAGAATTTACCGATGTTTCATTTTCATATGAAGAAGGAAAACAAATATTGCACAACATTAATTTTAAAGCACCAGCAGGTTCTGTTACAGCTTTAGTGGGAAGTTCAGGCTCTGGAAAATCAACAATAGCAGGGCTTTCAGCTACTTTCTTAACGCCACAATCTGGAAAAGTCACTATCGATAATCAAGATTTATCACAAGTTAAATTAAGTAGTTACCGTCAGTATTTAGGTGTTGTTTTACAAGATGAATTTTTGTTTGAAGGCTCTATTCGTGATAATATAATGTTCCCAAGACCCAACGCAACAGAAGCTGAATTGCAAAATGCGGTAAAAGCAGCCTATGTAAATGAATTTACCGATAGATTTGAAGATGGCTTAGAAACTTTAATTGGAGAAAGAGGTGTAAAACTTTCTGGAGGACAAAGACAGCGTTTAGCCATTGCTCGAGCTATATTGGCAAATCCAAAAATCATCATTTTGGATGAAGCAACATCTAGTTTAGATACTCAAAGTGAAGCATTAATCCAAAAGAGTTTAGCCGAATTAATTAAAGATAGAACTACTATTGTTATTGCTCACCGCTTGAGTACGATAAGAAAAGCAGATCAAATTTTGGTAATTGAAGCAGGACATATTGTTGAACGCGGTACTCACGAACAATTAATAGCCAAAGAAGGTAGATATTATGAATTATATACCTATCAAGCGAAAATTTAAAAGTATTAATTTAAGAGTTTCGGCAAGAAGATAATTGCATGAACTATAGCGATATACTGAGAGAAATAATCTAATTAAACCCCAAATAGTCAAATTGCCAATGGGGTTTAATTAATTGAGGAGATAAAAGCCTAAGCTTAGCGCCAAATATAATAATTAATTTCAATTATCCTAAAAAAAATCTCCCCCTATATTATCAAATTATTTATACCACATTCTAACCTCTTCTTGAGCTAATAAATCTTTATAAAAATTAGGAGTTTTATAAAGATTATTTCGCTTCCTAAAAATTTCGCTTTCCTATTTTAAGCTTTTAATTTATTCTACTTCCTCGTCGTCAGTTTCGGTATATTTAGCTAAAAGTTTGTTGGAAACTTTATATGTTGCGGCATAGGTAAGCCCTGCTTGACGGGATTTAAAAGTTAAAAATGCTTTTTTATACCATTTTGGATCAGTAGCTTTCTTTTTAAAATCGTCATGTGCTACATTCTCAAATTCTTCGTTATTTAGCCAAGTATGTATGCTATAAACTCCAATTCCAAAATGTTCTAGACGCTGAAGAATAACTTCGAAATCTGATTCAGAAAAACGATGAATAGTTTCTTTATCATCTCCTTCATTCATATTTTTGAAATCTGTAAATATATTTTTTTCTAAAAATTCGGTTTGTTCCATTGATAGTTATGTATATGAATTGTTGTGATTATTTATTGTATAAAGATAAGCTTATTAGAATTTAAGATTTGGAATTATAATTGTGTTTTTCGCTTCTACTTACTCACTCTATTTCAATTCGTAAAAATTTCGCTTTCCCATTTTAATTTTGGTTTCACTTTTTAAGTCAACACTCATAAAAGGATCAGTCATTTTTTGTTCATTAATTTGAACAGCTCCGCTATTAATAAGTCTTCTAATATTCGATTTACTCAACTCCCTATTTAACTCAGAACATAAACCAAGTAAACTAATCGTGCCATTTTCAGTTTGAAATTTATTTAAGTCAACAGGTTCGAATACCTTTTCTTGAAAATTTTTATTCTGAAATTGATTACAAAAAAAAGCTTCTGCCTCTTCTGCTGCAACTTCATTGTGGTATTGTGTTATAATGTTTTTGGCAATCAACTTTTTAATATTCATCGGATTCTCCCCTTCCTCCATGCTTTTCAAAATAAATTCTATCTCTTCTACAGAAAAGTCTGTGGCTAATTCTAAAAACTCATTAATCAAATCGTCTGAAATTGACATAGTTTTTCCAAACATATCGTTGGGAGAATCAGTGAGCCCAATGATATTATTTAGAGACTTACTCATCTTCTCATTTCCGTCTAGTCCTTTTAACAAAGGCATACACATTACAGTTTGAGGACTCATACCGAATGTTTCCTGCAATTGCCTTCCCATAGTACAATTAAAAAGCTGGTCTGTACCCCCCATTTCGATATCTGCTTTAATTTTCACAGAATCGAAACCTTGTAGAATTGGGTAAACAAGTTCGTTCATTGCAATAGGAGTATTTTCAGAAAAACGCTTATTGAAATCGTTTCTGTGCATTAATTGAGCAACAGTAACCTTAGATAATATCTGTATTACTTCTGTAAACTCAAGCTTATCTAACCACTCTGAATTAAAAACTATTTTAGTTTTTTCAATATCCATAACTTTGGATAACTGATTGAGGTAAGTTTTAGCATTGTGTTGCACCTCATCAATGCTCAGTGGCACTCTACTTTTATTTTTCCCCGTTGGATCTCCAATACGGGCAGTAAAACTTCCTACCAAAATCACGATTTGGTGTCCTAAATCTTGAAATTCTCTTAGTTTTTTTAACACCACGGCGTGTCCCAAATGCAAATCTGGAGCAGTGGGGTCGAAACCAAGCTTAATTATTAATTTGCGATTTTCCTTTTCAGCTTGTTTCAATTTTTCCTCCAATCCATTTTCTGGAAGAATAATTTCAACGTTTTGTTTTAGTCTTTCAATAGTTTCCATTTTTTCTTAAATAAAAAAGCCCGAGCAAATGCTCGGGCTTTAGATTATAATATAGTGTTTTTAACTTCTTAAATTTTATTTGAAACATATATATAGCCATTCCGAGCAGATATTATTTGGTAATAATAAGTGCTGAAATAAGGCAGACGTAATATGTTATTTAATGTTTTCATTTTCGACTACAAAATTAAGTCTTAATATTATGATGAACAAATAAATTTAGCTAGACCAATAATTATGTGCTACTTACATTATTAGTAATCACTTTTAATTATTTCATCCATACAGTATTCTGCAACTGCAGTAATAGTTAGAAAAGGATTTACTCCAATGCTTGCAGGGACTAGGGCGCCATCGGTTATATACAAGTTTTCATACCCTTTAACTCGACCATATAGATCGGTTGTTTTACCTAATACTGCACCACCTAGTGGATGATAACAAATATCTGGTCCATAACCACCTTTCCATAACAACCCAGAAGGAGTTCCACCGTTTGCTTTATTCATCTTCTTTATAAAATACTTGGCGTTTTTTACAGTATGCTTATAGTTCTTCTTTTCCCAATTAATTATTATATCATTAATCTCTGGATTATATGAAATACTTCCTGGTGTTGGCACTTTGTTAATTATTAAATACAGAGCCGTATATACCTCCATTCCCATTGGTAAAGGAGAAATTTCAGCAAAAAATGAATGTTTTTCATCTTCCCAATTGTCAATACCCGAAACTGGAATTGTAGATTGTTTAACCCCCGTTCCTGGTCGGAAATTACTATCTGTAGCCTCATTTTCTACTCTATTAAAGAGCGTATTTACCATATTTCTTCCAGTCATCACATTTCCATTATTCCCCCAATATTCTCCTAAACTAGAGTCAAAATTGTTCATTTTGCCTTTGTATTTTGAAGCTAATAATAGTTTTGTAGTGCCAAGACTTCCTGCGTTTAGGAATAGTTTTTTACAGTTTATAGTTTTCTTTTCAACTACTTCGCCTTCGGTATTAAGAACATTTACATATACAACATATCCTTTCTCCGTTTGCTGAAAGTAATCAACCTGATGAAGATCATGGATGCTCAGCAATCCAGTATTTAGTGCTTTCTTTAAATACGTTTTTTCAAGGCTTTGTTTCCCATGGTTATTTCCGTAAATCACTTCTTTTGCAAGTGCAGACTTTGGTACTTCTCCTGCTTCTTCCTTCTTCATATAATCGAAAGAGTAAACGTTAGGAACTCGTATAGTCTTAAATCCAGCTTTCCTTGCTTCACTTTCACCTACTCTCGCAAATTTATAATAGGGAGTTTCATTGTAATATTCATCCGAAATCTGATTTACATCTAATTCTTTTTGTGCTAATGGGAAATAAGTATTCCAAAATTCTTCGACATCTAAATCTGGAAATATTTCTTTAAAATATTCTTTTTTAGGCTGTACAGCCATTCCTCCATTTACCAATGAGCCTCCTCCTACTCCTCGACCAGCATAAACCTTAACATTTTCAAAATCCATACGATCGAGAACACCAGTAAATTTTTTATTAAATCTAGAAATGTTCATCATTGGAGCTTGAGTGGATTTTCTAAGCCAAGTAGAATTGTTTTTGGGGGTAATTAAATTTGAAAAAGGCTTGTGTTTACCTCCCTCTTTTTCCCAATCTAATCCCATTTCTAACATCACCACCTTTTTCCCTGCTTGGGTAAGACGCAACGCAGCTACTGCTCCTCCATATCCTGAACCAATCACTAGGTTCTCGATATATTCATTTGTATTTGTTGTCATTAATTCACTTGCTAAAACACTAGGAACCATAAGCCCCATACTTAATCCTGAGGTAAGTTTTATAAAATTTCTTCTCTTCATTATAATTCAACCGATTTCTAGTGCTATTTATTTTTATTTTTTCTGAGCGGTTTCCAACTCTTGATATGTGACTAATATACAAATGATAAAAAAGCTAACAGATAAGAAAATTCTGAAAATATTCTTAATTATTTCTTGAGGAATGGAATTATAGATTATCAATTGAGGGAGAAAACGTTTTTGATGATTAAGAAGAATAATAAAAGGTATGTCCCATAATCCACCACTCAACTTCTTTACTAGCTATAAAAAAACCTAACAGATTTTTCACCTTCACTGTTTTGCAATAGTCAAGAAATGAAACCTGTTAGGTTTTAATAATTTTATTGATGGAAAATAAAGTAATTTAGAAGACTATTTTATTTTTAAAATAGACTTAATTTCTAAAACTAAACTTCAATCTATTCACAAGTACCATCTGTGCTACAGCTTTGACCTTGTGTAACTTCTAATTTTGTTTCTGGATTAAGTTTTCTCCATTCGTCAAATGCAACTTCCAGATTTTCTAAGAATGCCTGAGGTGGCTGCGCTCCAGAAACTCCATACTTTCTGTCAAGTACAAAAAACGGAACTCCTTGAACTCCTAGCTGTCTAGCTTCTTGAATATCTTGATTAAATAAAGAAGCATATTTCTCATCGTTTAAAGCTGCTTTTACGTCTGCTTCACCTAGCTCTAATTCCTTTCCTATTTGAACTAAAGTATCAATATCAGCTATATTTTTACCCTCTGTGAAAAATGCAAGAAATAGTTTTTCTTCTGCTTGATCTCCTAAACCTTTGGTTTTGGCAAACTGAATAAACTTATGAGCGTTTAATGAATTCACCATTACTGCTTTATCAAAATTGTATTCTAAGCCAACTTGTTTAGCGGAAAGGGTAACGTTATCTAACATTCCTTTTACTTGCTCTTGACTCATTCCTTTATTTTTAACAAGATAGTCTTGGTAGCTGTCTTTTGGTTCCTCAGGAATTCTAGAGTCTAATTGGTAACTTTTCCAAACTACCTCAAGTTCATTTTTATGTTCGAATTGTTCGAGTGCTGTTTCAAAATTTCTCTTCCCGATATAGCAAAAAGGACACATTACATCACTCCAAATTTCTATTTTCATTTTGTTTTCCATTATTTATTTAAGGTTTTAATTTACATATTTCTTTCCTACTCCTTCGCAATAACTTAGCCTAAAGTTTTCAATAAAGCAATAGATTCTAATAAATGACTTTATGTCGGTTCAACTAATAAATCATTACAAGAAGTATCTGCCAAAAGTATATCCAATTATTAGAAGTGCTTTAATACTTGGGCAGCACCAATACCTGATTCGTGTTTATAACCATTTCGCTTTAAAGCAGTTTCAATAGCGCCTATAGTTGCGAGTAAATCTGCTTTATTTACTGAGCCCATATGGCCAATTCTAAAGTAAGTGTTTTTTAATTCTGGCAATAGACCTCCTGCTAATACTATACCATTATCACCCACTCCTTGTAAAAATGCTTTAGCATCAATTTTCTTTGGATATAATGGAGCTGTTAATGTGTTTGCTGCTGTTTCATCATTTTTAGACAACAAATCCAAACCTAAAGCTTTAATAGCTTCACGCATAGCTTTTCCTGCTCGTTTATGACGATTAAAACGATTTTCTAATCCCTCGTTTAAAATTAACTTTAAACTTTTTTCTAAAGCAATGATAAGGTTTACCGGAGGCGTCCCAAAATATGAGGCCTGCCTGTTTTCGTAAGCTTGCATTATGGGTAACCAGTTTGTCCAATCGGAATAATAGTTTGAAACTAGACTTTTACGATTTTCAAAAGTTTTGATAGCATTTTGAGATGCAACTACTAAGGCAAGTCCAGGAGGAACTCCTACTGCTTTTTGAGATGCGGTTACAACAACATCTATTCCCCATTCTTCTTGCTTAATTTCCTCACCCGCTACCGAGCAAACTCCATCGAGAATTGTCAATACATTGTATTTTTTTCCTAATGCTCCTATGCTTTTAGCATCGTTTAATACCGCAGTGGAAGTATCGACGTGAGTAAATGCCAGAATTTTGTAGTTATTAGATTTTAGTTGCTTCTCAATATCATCTATAGGGACAATTTGGCCCACCTCGGATTCAAGAACATCTACATCGGCTCCGTAGCGTTTTAAAATTTCAGCATATCGAAGTCCAAAGTATCCTGTAGAAACCACTAGCACTTTATCGCCAGCTTCAACTAAATTGGCTGCCGCCATATCCATAGCAAGTGTCCCTGTTCCAGCTACAATAAATCCTTGTCCAGAAGGACACTGACAAACATCTTTTAATAACTTTAAACTGTTTGCAAAAACAGCTATAAAATCAGGATCAATATGACTAAGTGTAGGAATAGCCATAGATTGTAAAACTTCATTTTCAAACTCTATTGGCCCCGGAATCATTAATAACTTCCTTGAATTCATATAATTAATTTAATTTTTTCCTGTAATTAATATAGGATAATTTACAAGATGAGATATACCGTTAAGTAATTATTAACCTTATAAACCCTGAAGGAAATAACATAGAATTTCTTGATTTACGATGTACGATTTTGGATTCAGAATGAAAATCCGAAATAAACCATTAATCACAGCAACTTCAAAAGAAACTCTATTAGATTTCGTTAGTATAAATCAATAGAATGAACATATTCTTTTCCTCTTCAAATAATAATGTAAGCATAGGGTTCTGAAAATCTATTTCAACTCATACCGCAATAATCTCAGGGCATTTAATACAACTACCAAAGTTGATCCTTCGTGGAAGACAACTGCCGGTCCAATGGCTATGGTTCCCATAATTGTTAATGGAACTAATATAACCACCATTCCCAAACTGATTATTAAGTTTTGTTTAATGATGCTTTTTGCTTTTCTACTTAAGCCAATTGCAAAGGGAAGATTATCTAGTTTATCCGCCATTAGTGCTATATCTGCGGTTTCTAAAGCTACATCAGACCCTGCTGCTCCCATGGCAATTCCTACTGTACTTTTTGCCATTGCAGGGGCGTCATTCACACCATCTCCAACCATTGCCACACCTCCACTTTCTTCTTTCTTAAGTTTTTCTATTGCTGTTACTTTATCTTCAGGAAGTAAACTTCCCATCGGATCGGTTATTCCTATAATTTTTGCAACTGCATTAGCTACTTTTTGATTATCGCCCGTAAGCATAACCATTCGCTTAATACCTATTCCTTTTAAAGCTGTTAAGGTTGAAATCGCTTCAGGGCGGGCCACGTCCATGGCCGCAATAACACCTAAGTACTCATTCCCTTGATGAACAATCATTGCTGTATTTCCTTCTAATTCAAGCTCAGCCATTTTTTGGTCTATTTCCTCAGGTACTGCCTTTCCGGTTAATTCTTCAAATAGTCTTCGGTTACCAATATGAACAAGACCACCATTCCAATCGGCTTGAATTCCTCTTGCGGTTAAGGCTTTTAAATTTTCAGCTTTCGGAATATCAATATCTCCTAATTCTTTATTTCCTCCATCAACTATAGCTGCCGCTAATGGATGATCACTAAGTGCTTCTACAGCCACAGAAACTTTTAATAACTGTTCTCTACTTATATTTCCAAAAGGAATAGCGTGTGTTAGTTTAGGCCTACCTTCGGTTAGGGTTCCTGTTTTATCAAATGCAATTGCACTAACTCCACCTAAGTCTTCAAGAGGACGACCACCTTTAATTAATACTCCTTGCCTAGCTGCTCTCGCAATTCCAGCTAATACAGCGCTTGGTGTTGAAATAGCCAAGGCACACGGTGAAGCTGCAATTAAAACTGACATTGCTCTGTAAAAACTCTGCTCGAAAGTTTCGTCTATTACAACAAAAGCAAATAATAAAAGAATAACTAAAATTAATACCGAAGGCACATAGTATTTTTCAAAATTATCTGTGAGATGTTGTGTAGGCGATTTTTGAGTTTCGGCCTCTTTCACCAAATAAATTAATCGCGAAAGTGTACTGTCTTTGGACTCCTTAAGAACTTTAATTTCTAGTGCTCCACTTCCGTTAATTGTACCTGCGAAAACTCGATGTTCAGGCAATAAGTTTTTAATTTCGATGTCATCTTTCCAGCTATCGCTTGGGAGTTTGGTAATTGGCATACTTTCTCCTGTAATTGAAGCCTGATTTACTGCACTGGTTCCTTTTGCTACTACTCCATCAGCTGCGATAGTTGAGTTTGGTTTTACCACAATTATGTCTCCAACCTTAAGCTCTTCAATGTGGACTTCTTTCAGTTCACCATTTTGTTTTACAAGTGCGGTTGGAGGCGCTAAATCTGAAAGAGCAGAAATAGACTTTCGCGCTCTTTTCATGGCGTAATGTTCTAGAGCGTGTCCTAAACTAAACAGGAATAGCAATAAGGCACTCTCGCTCCACTTTCCCAATGCAGCAGCACCAATAGCTGCAAAAAGCATCAAGAAATCAATTTCAAACTTTCCTTTTAAAAGACCACTAATAGCAGAAGAGAAAGTGAAAACTCCACCAAATATAGCTCCGATAATAAAAATCGGAGTTACAATGGATTCAGAAACGCTAGAGATAAATGATAAGATGATCCCTGTAATCCAAAATACTCCACTGATTATTGCGAAATAGAGTTCGGTGTTTTCTCCTAAAAAATTGAGGTTAGAATGAACGTGCTCACTATTTTCCTGATGTGAATCCTTACTGGCATCTTTCATATTATTTTTGATTTCCTCGTTTTTATAAACTTAAATGTACTTTTAAAATTTCCTTAAGCTGTAAAAAAGTATAATGACTATTGATTATACGAATACAAATGATAAAACTTTAGTTTTATCAAGCTATTGCTGTTTCTCTTAAGAAAGAAATTAGTCTTGTGTTTCTGAATTAGTTTTTGAAGTTGTATGTTCCTCGAGATAATAATTATCTTCAGAATTTATTGGTCTAAAATCCTGATTACTGAAAGGAGAAGTTTCAGGAAGTTTCACAACGTTAAATTCAAATCCCACTGCTATATGGCATTTGTTACACGTATTTGTAAGTGAGATAAAATTTCTTTTAAAAGCTTCTGAATCCTTTTCATCAATAGCTTTTTCAATGTTTTCTAAAGGTGCATTTAACATTCCTATCATTTCACTTTCTTTACGACCAGCTTGATATTTTTGAATGTCTTCAATAGCTTCCTCTAATTCGTGAATTTCAAAATCGGCGAGATCCCAGTTTTCATTTTGTCCTGCAAACCACAATTTAGCGTGATGTGTTTGTATAGAACCCATAAAATCTCCAAAACCTGGTTTATAAGCGTCTGCAAGTTTACTTTCTAACTTGTTTATACGCTCTTCCAAATCTTTTGTATTATCTGCTTGCTGATTACATGCTAATAAAGATAAACTCAATCCAATTAAAAGTAAATGTTTCATTTAAAGAAGTTTTATTTATTGTTATCAAAATGATTTTAGTAATCTATTTCACTTAGAAATTACTCTAAGTTCAAATTACATCTTTTTGAAATATAATCAAATTTTAAGCATCTAGAAATCTACTAAATAGATTGATTTTAAATATGAAAGGAATGAGAATAAAAGATATACTCCGTCTCTTTAAAAATTAATCAATCTTCTAATTAAACTCTCTACGATAATTTGCGAGTTATTCGTTGAGAAAATCGAATCAATTTTTTATTTCTTGTTGACAATTAATATTCTAATCACGAAAAGAATTGGAATTCCAATTAATAATATTGGGAATATAGGTGCAAGATATGTGTCAAGGTTGTTTTCTATTTCAAGCCCGTCTAATATTGACGTTAAAGTTATAGAAAAACATAAAAGACCTATCAATAATGCTACAATCCGAAGCAGTAGTGTTGCTTGCTTATAGTTATACCTAGCATTTTCATCATCAATTTCAGTGGGATAATTAAAAATCCAAGGATATTTATTGAGTTTAAATACTGCGATTGTGATAATACCACAAATTATCGGGCTCGTCCAAAGCAAATTTTTTGCTCCAAATCCATTTTCATCTTTTGATGGCCAATTAAAGTGAATAGGAATCTTTTCTGGTAGTTGATTATAAAAGTATCCTATTAAAATTGCTGACCCTATAATTAGCAGAAATGTAAAAACTTCAATAGACTTATCAATTGTAGTTTTCTCGATTTTAATTTTTGGACGCGTCATTTAATTAATTCAATTTTTAAAAACGAAAACTTTGATTACCTGTATTTGATATGTGATTATAAAGCTTTTAAGAATAGCTAGAATTATAGTTTTAAACACAATTTGATTTTACAGTTATTACTTACCTTCTTACTAATTTATTACTAAAATAACATTTTATGGAGTAAATTAAATTTAACTTTATAGAAATTGCTTTCAATAATTAAAAGAAATAATATGGAAAAGTTGTTTAGTATATCTAATTCCGAAGTTACTAGTATTGTAATTAGTGCGATAGCAGTTTATGTAGCTGTTATCATTTATACTAGAGTTTTTGGAAAGCGGAGTTTTAGTAAAATGTCAAGTTTTGATTTTGCAATGACAGTAGCCATAGGTTCTTTAATTGCTTCTACAATTCTTACTTCTAGTATTTCTATTTCTGAAGGAGTTTTAGGACTATTAGTAGTTTATATATTACAATTAACGGCAGCTTATTTTCGGAGATTTGAGTTTTTTGCCAAAACTATAGACAACACTCCTTTACTGCTAATGGATGGTTCTAATATACTTCATAAAAATTTAGCAAAGGCTAGAGTAACAGAGGGAGATTTACGAGCAAAACTTCGCGAAGCAAATGTGCTGGAATTATCTCAAGTGCGAGCTGTAATATTTGAAACTACAGGAGATATAGCTGTGTTACATACCGATAAAGAATCACAGGAAGTTGAGTCTTGGCTTTTAAAAGATGTGATGAAATAAATTCACACGATAAATTATTGCTTGAAAATAAAACCGATTATCATGAATCTTAATTTATTTTCTTGAAATTATAATGACTCTATCTGTAAGTTTTTCTATAGCCAAATTGTATTTATCGGTTATATATTCAATAGTTTTAGAAGTATATATAAAAACGTGTGTGGGATCATTTCGGTAATACCAATTTGTGAAGTCTATATCCAAATTATACAAATGTGTCATTATATAAAGTCGTCCGCCTGGTTTTAATATTTTTAAAAGCATTTCAATTTCTCGCTTAGGATTGTAAAAATGTTCGAAAACTTCACAACTAAAAATGTAGTCATAACTATAATTGACGAAATCTTCATTAGGATTAAAGTACGGGTCGTGAAGGATTACCTTATACCCATTATCAATAAGTTGTTTTGAGATTACGGGGCCTGTTCCGCAGCCGTAGTCTAAGCCAAGTTCCTCTGGACTTTGATTCTCTAAAATAGCATTTGTAATTGGCGAAGTAAATTTTTGGTAACCAGGATTATCTATATCGTTATTGTGTTCTTTATAACGCTCCTTCTCTTCTTCACTATTTAAATAATACTTTTTATGCTTAACATAGGCGCCACAACAATCACAAATGAAATAAAATTCATCTACCTTATTGTGTAGTGTGGTATTACAAAGTGTGCATTCCATTTAGCAAATTTTATAATTAACTAAATCTTGCGAGATTCAACGGATGAATTCCAAATTCAACAATTTACACAAATATTTTCACACACTATAGAAAGAAATTAGACACATAGCAATCTGAAGCATACCTTAAGCTTAATGTGACCGATGTCTTCAATTATCTAATAAATAAGTCATCAAACCTATTAACTTAATTCAGCCATTTTCTTTCCAACGTGGGTCATTACTTCATCAAATTCTTTTGAAGGACTAAATTCAATTACCTTTAAATCTTCTTGAACAATTGCAGTATGTCCATTTGGTAAATAATAAACATCACCCTCCGAAAGAATTTCTTCCTTTCCATCGTCGTATTTTACGAGTAATCTACCACTTAACACATAACCCCAATGCGGACAATGACAGCTATTATTATCCAAACCATTAAGTAAAGGTGTAAAATCCGTTCCTTTAGGTAACTCGTTAAAACAAACGGACATTCCTCCTAAGTTTTCTATTGTTCTCATTACAGTACCTGGTCCTTCCATTGTTACAGGAATATTCTTTTTGTTGATTTTCATAGCTATTCGTTTATTGGATTAATATTTTTAATCACTTGAGTACTACAGACAAAATTGTAGCATCACAGCGAATTAATTCTCTATAATATTAGCACTAACTTGTTGAGGAATTTTACACTAGGAAAGGAGAAAAAGCAATTTGCTTATTTCAAATATATTGAATTTATTTTGTTTTTCTATAAACTTTTAGCTTGAAAATTACTGTTATTCAGATATTTACCTTGAATATTCCTTATAAATTCAATTTTATTTAAAAGTTGAATTTACCTGATCAGACTAGTTTATTTAAATTTTACAGCTTATAAATTCGATTCGAAATTACACTTCCATATTGATTTTCATACATCTTTTTTAGTTCTCAAAAATTGACAATGTTGGTATGAATATACTTTCTAAAACGATTTAGACTTTATAAATGATGACCTTTTTATAGTTTTTCGATAGTTGGTTGTAATGGATAATTATTGAATACCATTTTCAGTTTGAACCAATTTTTAACCAATAAATTCGATCACTATGAATAATCAAGCCAATTTTCTTTTAATACGTCACATTGCAGGCTCTAAGAAAGGACAAGTAGAAAGCTTCACTATTTCCAAAAATCTAGAAGTTAAAATAGGACGAGGATTAGATAACGATGTAAGCTTTGATCCTGTTAAGGAAGATACTATTAGTCGAAATCACTGCCATATATCTCAAGACAGTGAAAATCCTGAACGTTTCTTCATTTCTGATAGTCAGAGTAAGAATGGAACATTTGTAAATGAAGTTCTCATTACAAAAAAGACCGAAATATTTGCTGGGGATATTATAAAGCTTGGAAAAGAAGGCCCTTCATTTGAATTCGACCTTGATCCTCGTCCAAAACTACATATAAAAAGCACTCGAGTTATAGACCCAAGCGTAGCAAAAGAAACCAAAGTTCATACTGCTACTAATTTGCCAAAAGCTACTTCAGAAAAAAAACAGCCGAAAAAAGATGGTATTGGAAAAAATACTATGCAGCATATGATTCGCGAATCTGAAAAGAAAAATAAGACCGGCCTTCTAATCACATTAACTGCTATTTTACTGTTAGTTTCAACTGGAGGTTATTTATTATATCAAAAACAGAGCGTTAAGGAAATTGTTCATGTAAGAGAACCAAAAACCACCTTCACTCCTACCGAAATTGCCAAAGCAAATAATGAAAAAGTAGTTTATATAGAATTTGCTTGGAAACTTACAAATACTGAATCTAGTGAAGAAATGTATCACGTTTATTATCCTGTTATAAAGGATAAACAAATTATTGGACACAGAGGTGCATATTTTCAAAATCAACAAGGACAAATCGAGCCTTTATTAGTTACAAAAGGTGACTATTTAAAAGGATTTGGCAATACTCAAGGCATAGAACTTGACATCATTGCGAGTTCAGGTATGGGCAGTGGCTTTGTTATAGACGAACGCGGGTTTATTGCAACAAATAGACACGTAGCTACTAGTTGGCTTACAAGGTTCCAATTTCAAGAATACGCTTTCCCGGGAGTACTAATGGAGACAGATAAAAACGGACAATTCGCACCTTCTTGGGATAAACAAGTAACAAGAGAAATGGTAGGTAGCTGGGTTCCTGGGAATGATAAAAAATACACTGGGGTAAATACTTATTTGGATGTAACATTTGCCAATAATTCACAAAGAACACCAGCACAGATTGTCCGAATTTCCTCTACTCACGACATCGCTATGATTAAAATTGACTTACCTGAATCTTTACCTAAAGTAGAACTTTATGATAATTATAATGAAATTCAACCCGGTGACCCTGCAATTGTTATGGGATATCCAGGGCTTGCACCTAACCAATTAGTGCTTAATCGCTCACAAGATTATTTTAATTCCAATCCAAATATTTCAACCGTACCAGTTCCCACTATTAGTACAGGAAATGTAGGAAGAATGGTTCGTGGAAGTGAAAGAAATGAAAAAATTGATGATTATCGGTCTTCCTTAGGTGACTATTACCAACTTACTATCAACTCTACAGGAGGAGGAAATAGCGGAGGACCTATGTTTGATGATAAAGGACGTGTAGTGGGTGTTTATAGCGCCGGAACAACAGATGGAAGAGGAAATGCTATTAGTTTTTCAGTTCCGATTAAATATGTAATGGAGTTAATGGGCCGTCAGCAGGTTATTAAATAACTTCATTAAAACGACAAGTATTTGGTACTTACTTTCACCTTTCCACTAATTCTATTTTAATATGGTGAAAGCAAGTAACTGGCAATTAACAAAAATAATTATGAGGTTTTTCTTTTCAAATAATAAAAATAAGGTTGCTAATTCCACTGTAAAAAACAGTAGAAATAGTGGAAGTTTTTGCAATGTCTATACTGTTTCAGAAACTGGTCCTGTACGCGACCACAACGAAGACTCCATTGCATATTCTTTTCCAGAAAACAACCAAAAAAACCTAATTGCTATAGTAGCAGATGGTATGGGCGGACATAATGCAGGTGAAGTTGCTAGCAAGATGGCGTGTGATATATTGCTCGAATATTGTTTAAAATATTGGGAGAAATATTCTCCAGAAAAATTGTTGCAAAAAGCATTTAAAAATGCACATAAAGAAATAGTTGAAACTGGCGAAGGGAATCCAGAACAACAAGGAATGGGTACTACTGCTACTTCAGTGATAATACAGCGTAATGTTTGTTATATCGGCCATATTGGTGATAGTCGTATTTATCTTTTGCGAAATGGAAGCTTAACACAAATAAGTAAAGACCACACACTAGTTAACCAGATGTTTGAAGATGGCGATATTACAAAACAAGAACGGGATAATCATCCAATGAAAAATGTTCTATTGCAGGCCTTAGGAACTACAACAAATATACAACCTCAAATTACATCCAATGGCTGGAAAGTATTGGAAGGTGATCGGATTTTTATGTGCTCTGATGGAGTAACAGATGTATTTAGTGATGGTGACATTAAAGATTTACTTTCAATGAGCCAAGCAGAGTTTGTGTTGGAATGTCTCTGTTGTACTGCCATATCTAGAAATGTTTCAGATAATTTTTCCGCATTGCTCATAGAGATCTCTTCAATAAATCGAACCAATCCTTCAAAAACTAAAGAACAAAATGTAATATTATGAGCATACTAGGTAGTCAATATGAGGTTATTCAAAAGCTTGGTGAAGGCGGAATGGGTGTTGTTTATCTCGCAAGAGATACTATGATTCAAAGATTAGTTGCCATTAAGCAGCTTCATCGCGATGGAGGTTCAGAGGATGAAAGTTTAGGTGAACGATTTCAAGCCGAAGCGCTAGCGTTAGCAAAACTAAATCACCCTAATATTACTCACCTCTATTCATTTATTCCAAAGGAAGATACCTATTGGATGATTATGGAATATGTTGAGGGAAAAACCCTCGAAGATTGGTTGAAAATTCATCAAAAAATCACACATCAACTCGCGGCTAGTATTGCGGTGCAAATTCTTGATGGTTTAGAACACGCACATCGCAAGGGAATTATTCACCGAGATATAAAACCTGCTAATGTGATGATTAATGAAGATGGAGAAGTTAAAATTATGGATTTTGGAATTGCTAGAATCCGTAATGCCCAACGAATTACAAGTCACGGTAAGTCTGTAGGAACCCTAGAGTATATGGCTCCAGAACAAATTCAAGGCCACGAGGGAGATGAACGTATTGACGTTTATGCTGTAGGTAATATTTTATATGAAATGTTAAGCGGTAGTACACCGTTCCAAAGTGACACCGATTATCGATTGATGAAAGATAAGTTAGAAAAACAAGCTGAATCCATAATACAATTTAATCCTACAGTCCCTGTCTCCTTTGAAAAGATAATTTTTAAAGCACTTCAACGCAAGCCTAATAACAGATACAAATCGGCATTGGAAATGAAATTTGCCATTGAAAAAAATCTTGGTTCCTCTCTTTTAGATCAATCTACACTTACCGAAGTGCTACAAGCATCTCAGGTTTTTACTGAACCTCAAAAAGGAAGTGAAATAATATCTGTAAATAATATTTTAGCTCGTGCAAAATCCATCTCAGGAAGGTTTAAAGTGCCAAAGGCAACCAAAGTAAACAAGTCATTATTATTACTAGGAGTCTCTGTTTTATTTTGTGCGATTTTATTGATTTGGGGTGGTGGAACAGATAAGGAAATAATTGCAGAAGAAACTCCTGAGGCGTCTGAAGTAACCTGGACAGAACCTGAGGACAGCCCTCAAGAAGTAGTATTAAACCAAGCTTCTAGTGAATTTGAAGAATCACCGAATGATATGTACAAGCGTATTATTAAAAATACAGAAGTCATTCCTGAAGCTAAGGAAGAAATTAAAAAAGACATTAGCCAACCAACGATTCGTAAACCATCAAATCTGCCAAAAAAAAAGAGTGAAGCAAAACCATCAATTATATCTGAAAAAACAGAGAAGAAAGAAGGCAAGGTTGAAAAACCAGTAATTCCAAGCACTCCCGTTGATGTTCCGGCAGGAAAAATTATTAGTATTACCTTAAAAGAAGATTTAAGTTCGGAAGAAAAAGAGCGAGATGGAAAACAAATCCGACTTATATGCAACGAAGATGTTGTTGCCGAAAATAGAGTAATTATTAAAAAAGGAGCCGAAGTTACAGGAAAGATTGTCGATGTTGTTGAATCGTCACATAGTAGAAAAAAAGCTTTGATTGGTTTTGTAATTCAATATGTAGAAGCCGTTGATGGTAGTAAAGTTAAACTAAAATCTAGACGCTATCGTTTATATGCCGATGCACCTGGGATTCCTGTGAAATATAAAACTGGTGAAACATTTGAAGCAAAATTAAGAGGTGGCAGAGTGCAATAGATAAATTAAAAGCACAATCTTTATGGCTATGTCGTTACCAATTCCAATGCATATTATTGGCGTTTAAAACATTTGGGCTTTGTTTGTTTTTTAAGCTCATTCTTTAAAAAGTGGGGTTGTTACCATTACTGCACCACCTCTAAAATAGAATACCCCAAACTCCCCTTCTCCAATTTAATTTGGGTTGTTATCCGTTCTTTTAAGGCACTTACGTGTGAAATCACTCCAACCGACTTATCGCCTTCATTTTGCATTTTCTCAAGAATCGTAATGGCTTGATCTAAGGTTTCAGGATCTAAAGTTCCAAAACCTTCGTCTATAAACAAGGATTCAATTTTTACGTTTCTAGCAGCTATATCAGACAAAGCAAAGGCCATTGCCAAGCTCACCAAGAAGGTTTCTCCTCCTGATAAAGTGCGAACAGAACGACGAGCGTTCCCCATATACTTATCAAAAACCTTAAGCGTATCACTTTTTTCTGCTTCTTCAGGTGTTGGGATATCTAGTAAATAACGATCACTAAAATCTGAAAGGCGCTTATTGGCAAAACCTATAAGCTGCTCTAAAGTGAGATCCTGAACAAAATTTGAGAACTTGTTTCCAGTTGCATCCCCAATTAAATCGTTCATAGATTTCCAAAGAGCCAAATCTTTCTTTAAAAGGTTTAATTCGTCAATTACTTTTTGCTGACGCTTCTTGTTATTTTCGTCGTCTTCCAAGCTTTGGGTTAACTTCCCAATACTAACAGAAAGTGTATCCCAATGATTTTTAGACTCTTCAAACAAGGAATTTAAAGCTTCGAATGAAAGTTTAGTATCATCTTTATCAGTCAATTCTTTTATCCTTTTTACCAACTCACTTTCTTTTACAGAAATACTTGTGTGGCGTTCTTTAAGCTCATTTTCTCTTTTTCTAATCTTGTTAGCCCGATCTTCTTGTATAATTGACTTTCGCATTACTTCGAGATTTTCTAAGTCTTCCTTTACAAGTATTTGTTTTAAATCTGCTTCTCTCTTAGATTTCTCTGAAGTTGTGTTTTTTATTTTGTCATTATTTTCCTGAAGCTGTTTAGCAATTGCCGAAATGTTTGAAACAGCTTGCGTGAGTTGAGTTGATAAAGTATTGGATTCTTTATTGATATCCTGCCCTTTATAGAGTGAACTTCGCTCTTTATTTAAATTTAAATATTGTTTTAAAGCTGTTTCCCATTGATTAAAAATCGTTCCAATATCCTTTAAAACTTCAGCTGCCTGAAAAGCATTTTTCGATGCTTCCATTTGCTTAATGGTTTTAGCTAATGCCATTCGTTTGCTTTGAAGAATTTCAAGATTGTCCTTATAACTCCAATCCAAATCTTCTGCGAGATTTGAAAGCACTTTCAAATTGGTTGCTTCTTCCTTCTTCAGAACTTCTATATCATTGGTGACATTTGTGATTTCCTTTAAATGATATTTATTCTTTTCGTTTAAAGCAATTAATAAATCAGATTTGGTTTTAAGTGAATCCTTCTTTTGCTTTAGTAGTTCTTCCTTGGCGTCAAAGTACGGCTCCTCAGACGCGTATGGGTGGTGTATGGAGCCACAAAGTGGACAAGGTTCCTCTGGGTTCAATTGTTGACGGTATTCCTCTAAATTTTGATGTTTGCGCTGTTGCTCTAATTTTTTCTCTAAAATTTCAACATCCTTTTTTAAATCAATTACATCTTTTTCTTGAGAAGTTATAGCATTGCTGTCATGCTCTAATTTTTCCTTTATCGATTTAAGTTTGTCATTCTGACCTTTGATATTAGTCTGAACTTTTAGTAACTGTTCTTTTTTAGTGAGGAATTCTCCAGCTTTCTCGTGATTATGTCGAGCAGTTTCTAAGGTGTTATTTAACTCTTCTATACTTCCAACTCCTGAATTATCAATGCTTTCATTTATAGATTTTTCAAAAGCAATAAACTGTGGCTTAAACTGCTCAGGATTATCTGCATTTGAAAGTGAGAAACCTAATTGTTTTATATTACGAACGTAGTTGTTCAGCTGACTTTTATAGAGATTGGCTTCTCCATTTTTCTTTTCTTCTTCATTTTGTAAGGCAGCAATTTTTCCTCGGAACGCTTCCAGTTTACTATTAGCATTTTCTACATCAACTGCTTCAAAAATCAGTTCTGATACTTTATGCAAATAAGTTTTCTGTAACGACTCTGCTTCTTCTTTAGATTTCTGTAGTCTTTCTATATATTCTTTAAGCTGATTTTCTTCTTTAACGATTAAATCAAACTCTCTTAAATTAATTGCGTATTTAGATAGTTTCTCGTGATTCTCTAATTCAACTTTAAAAGGCTTAAAAATTTCAACATCCTTTTTAAGTTCGGATTTATCGACTTCAAGTTGTTTTTGTTCTTTTTGCTTATTTTGAAGTTCTTGCCTAGTTTTTATTTTTTCTGCTGCAACTTGGTAAGCCTTCTCAATTTCGGGTTTAGTTTTAATTAATGATTTTAATTCATTTTTCTTTTCTGCAATAACTTCGGGACTTAATAATTCAATTCCTTCAAGGCCAGCTTTTTTAAGTTCAATCTTTTTTTCAACTGACTTATACCGGAAATAAACAGCTTTTCCAATTTCACGATAGGATTTGGCTCCAGTTATATCTTCCAACAGCTTGTTTCGCTCATTACGCGGAGCTTGAAGCAATTTACTAAACTCCCCTTGCGATAATACCATAGCTTTTACAAACTGCTCGTAACTTAAACCTATAATAATATTGTTTTTTTCAGGGGTTTTAGTGCCTGACTCTAGAATATGTCCCGTAGCAACCTCTACCAATTCCTGTTTTCGGGCATTTAAATTATTGTTTCTATTGCGTTCTATAGACCAATGGCTGCGATACTCCTTCCCATTTACTCGATATTCAACTTCGGCATAGCAACTCTTCATATTTCGAGTCATAATCCCCCCATCGTCTTCCAAAATAGAATTACTCACATTTTTATCAACTCGAGCAATTCGATTATAAAGGGCCAAAGTTATTACATCTAATAATGTTGATTTTCCAGACCCTGTAGGTCCGGTAATAGCAAAAAGTCCAGCGTCTGCTAATATCCCCTCCCCAAAGTTAATTTCGTGCTCCCCTTTGAGGGAATGTATATTTTCAAATCGTATTTTTAGAATTTTCATAGCCTATAGATTCAATTCTTCTAAAATTTCACGGAAAGCATTCTTTAATTCTTCCGTGTTTTCCAAACCACTTTGTAATTCAAGTTTCTTTTCAAACATCTGCATTGGCGTTACATCGGCAACGTCTGTTCCTACTTCAAAGGCATCACTAGCACCTCTAATTTTGTTTCTGAAATTTAAACGGGATTTTACAACTTCTATATTCGAATTAAACTGAGAATTGATAAGTACCTCAAAAGCTTGACGCCTTTCTAAACTTTCAACCTCTTCGTTTACGATAATTTCGGCTAATGAAGTTAAGGTGGTTTTTTCAGAGTAGGCATTTAGTTTTTCTTCCACCTCCTGCACACTACCTTCAAAAGTTACAAGGTTTCTGTGTTTCGGAATAGGGACAATTTCAACGTTTTCTATCTCATTATTTACTACAGTAATCACGTTAATCTGCTTGCGATCTTCCTTTTCAGAAAAACTTAGCGGTACGGGAGAACCACAGTAATAAATGTTTTGTTCGCGAGAAATTACCTGCGGCTTATGAATATGTCCTAATGCGACATAATCGGGTGTTTCTCCAAACATATTTGCCTCTACACCTGCTTGATTTCCTATTTGAATATCGCGTTCACTTTCCGAAAGTTCACTTCCTTGTACATATAAATGGCCCATTACAATAAACAATTCATCAGAATGGTTTTGTTGGTAAAAATTATTGACATTAGAAAAATATACTCTTAGCCCAGATTTTATCTGTTCGATTTTAGTGGCATAGCTTTCCCCTGCAGCCGACTTTCGAATATCTCTATCTTTTAAAAAAGGAATGGCAGCTACTACAACTTTTTCGTTGTTCTTTTCTACGGTTACAAACATGTCCTCTACCCTTTCTGTAGCACCGCCAACAACTGTAATATCGAATGCCTTTAGTAATTCGGCTGGAGCGTTTAAAACTGCTGAGGAATCGTGATTACCTCCTGTAATAATTATTTTACAGTCTAGGCTGATTAACTTCTTTAGTAAATCATAGTACTGTTTAAACGCTGCTTGTGAAGGATTAGCTTGGTCGAAAACATCACCTGAAACCAATAACACATCTATATCTTCAGATTTAATATAATTTATTAACCATTCAAAAAACAGGTCTAAATCTGCAGTTAAATCATATTTAAGTAGTTGTTTTCCGATATGCCAATCGGAAGTGTGAAGAATTTTCATGCCAATTTATTATTGTGAAATATCCAAAGATATGATTTTTAAAAAGTAGAATTTAAAGAAATCGATTTCATCTTTAAATGTTAAAAAATCGTTTTAGAATAAATACTATTCTACAATTAAAAATGAAGAAAGAATTTTCCTAAAATTACTATTAAGGACAGTTCAGTATTAACATAGTTGAATGTTTTAAATTGATAATTTATTGGCTATTATTTTGATAAATCGTCAAACTACCATTAACATTTCTTGTTAAACTACAATTAAAAAGTTTTGATAATTGATAATCTATTATAAATTAGATGAATACTAACTCAAAAACTACAACTTATGTTACGATGGATTATTATTTTTCTAGTTATTGCAATTATAGCTGCAATCTTTGGATTCGGTGGAATTGCTGAAGGAGCAACTGATATTGCTCAAATTATTTTCTATATTTTTCTAGTGCTATTAGTATTATCGCTATTATCCAGATTATTTAAAAAATAATTCGGGAGTAAAGTTTTTACTAATAATCTAAAAAATAAAGCTATGAGAATTGAAGCCTACTTAGCCTTTAGAGGCAGTTGCCAAGAAGCATTTAATTTCTATAAAGATATTTTTGGTGGCGAAATTAAGAATACTGAAACCTATGAAGATAAAGAAATCGACATTCCAGGAAATTATCGTTCCAAGTGGCAACACGCAGAACTTCGTGGGAAAAACTTTACGATTCTAGGATACGATGCAGCACCAGACACTCCACTCACCGATGGTACTAATATACATCTAGGAGTTGATATGGATTCAGCAGAATCGGCAGAATCGGCATTCGATCAATTATCTAAAGGCGGAAGAGTACATACTTCATTCCAAGAAACTTCTTGGGGTGCTCAGTATGGAAGATGTACAGATAAATATGGAATTAGTTGGATGATAAACTATAAAGATTAATCAACTAAATTTTAAATTAAAAAAACCCTAACTTTAATAAGTTAGGGTTTTTTACTTAAAGTAATACTTTAATATAGATTTTATCCTTTTAATGAAGCCATATCAATTACAAAACGATATTTTACATCTGCCTTAACAACACGATCATAAGCTTCATTTATATCTTTTATATCAATCATTTCAATATCTGAAACAATATTATGCTCTCCACAAAAATCGAGCATTTCTTGGGTTTCTTTAATTCCACCAATCAATGATCCTGAAATTCGTTTTCTTCCTCTAATAAGCGCTCCTCCGTGGAAAGGTTCTAAGGGCTCAATTGCACCAACCAAAACCATTGTAGCGTCATTCTTTAACAATGAAATATACGGATCCATTTTATGTCCAACAGGAATAGTGTTAAGAATAAAGTCAAATGATTGCCTTTGCGATTTCATTGCTTCAGCATCTTTACTAATTAGCACCTCGTGAGCACCAAGTTTCTTTGCGTCTTCAATTTTAGATGGTGAAGTAGTTATCATCACCACATGAGCGCCTAATGCATTCGCAAACTTAACCCCCATGTGTCCTAAGCCACCCAAACCAATTACTCCTACCTTATCCCCTTTTTTAACATCCCAGTGCTTTAAAGGCGACCAAGTAGTGATTCCAGCACATAAAAGTGGCGCAGCAGCTGCAGGATCTATATTTTCAGGAATATTTAAAACAAATTCCTTGTCCACAACTATCTCATTAGAATAACCCCCAAAAGTTCTTTGACCTTTAATATGTTTATCCTCACTATTGTATGTGTATGTAGCCCCTTTTTCGCAGAATTGTTCTAAATCATTTTTACATTGATTGCATTCTTGGCAAGAATCTACCATACATCCTACTCCTACCAAATCTCCAACTTTAAATTTCTTTACGTTTTTCCCTACAGCAGAAACGCGACCTATTATTTCGTGACCTGGAACTACGGGATATTTTGATCCACCCCATTCATTTCTCGCCGTATGTATATCACTATGGCAAACCCCACAGTAAGTAATATTTACCTTAACATCGCTATCACCTACTAGCCTACGCTGTATTTCAAGAGGTTCTAATGGTTTATTTTCTTCCTTTACACCGAAAGCTTTTGTTACTAATGTCATTATATATTTAGATTTTAAATGAAGAATAATACGCCAACTGATAGTTAGCCGTAACAAGTGTAAAAGTACCTACAGAAACTTGAATTTTGGGTTAAGGGGGTGTTAATAATGTAACCAAGGATGACAGTAAGGGCAGTAAATGTATGAACTAATCTAGCCAATCTACTTTCCCATTTTCAATGTTATAAATAGCGCCAATAATTTTTATTTCGCCAGCGTCTTCCATTTCTTTTAGAATTGAGCTGTTTTTTTTAATGTTATCGATAGTATTGTTGATATTACTTTCACAAACTTTAGCAACATACTCGGCATTAGCAGAGGTCTTATCACCATCATAATCCACATTATCCACAGCTGGTTGAATTTTCTCTAACATAGATGTTATGTTTCCAAGTTTTACATTATCTACAGCCGCTCGAATGGCGCCACAATGGTTATGACCTAATACAACAATTAATTTTGAACCTGACACTTTACACGCAAACTCCAAACTACCCAACATATCTTCATTAACAAAATTCCCAGCTACACGAGCCACAAAAAGATCGCCTATACCTCTATCAAATATTTCTTCTACCGGAATTCTACTATCCAAACACGATAGAATCACAGCTTCTGGATATTGGCCCCCGGCACTGTTTTTAACTTGTTTAGAATAATCTCTAGCGGTAAGTTCATTGTTCACAAACCTTTCATTACCATCCATAAGAGAATTTATTATTACATCTGGTGTTAAAATATCTTGTTTTGCTTTACTCATTACATCACCTACCAACTCTACTGAAGGTTCTTCAGCTTCTAAATGAGCAACTAGTTCATTTGTTTTTTTCTCTTGTTTACAACATGTAAAAGCCATAAAAATAAATGCTAATACAGAAATTCTAAATGTTACACTCATAATAATTTGACTTTTGGGTTATCTAATTAATCGATACAGAAAACGACTAAATAAATGTTGTTTTTTGAACATTTTATAAATATGAAGGGATATTCCTATAAAAATAAAGTAAATCATTAACAATAACGAACAATATTATGAAAAATGGAATCATACAAGTAGAAAATACGTAGTAACACGTAGAAGATTTTTAAAGTTCACTTCAATAAATATGTTACAATTGAAGATTATAGCATTCAGGTACTTATAAAAAGTAATTAAAACCTTAAAAAGGGAAGGTGGTAGGAAAAAAAAACTGAGAAATGAGTAGTTATGTTATCAACAAATGGCTGCTAACTATATTATTGATTCGCCATTTAAATCTGTGGTTAAAACATCACTCATATAATCAAAGAATGGACGAAGTAGTAAATAGTGATTAAGGAGTTTATCTTTAAAGTCTTTAGCAAAAACTTCTTCATCAGTAAATCTATGCGTAACGAAAAAGCTTTTAAGCCTGATTAAATCTATATTTTCATCATCTTTATTAAAACCTTTTGGATCTGTTTTAACTGCATTTTCTAGATTGAAATCACCAAATGCCTTTTTAAATTCTTTCTCGGCTAGTATTTCACGAATTTCCTGAGAATCTAATTCAAATTCCTTTCTAATTCTAAGTAAATCCTCTTTCTCGGGAGAAAAGAATCCTCCAGCCATATAACTATTGCCTGGTTCTAGCCTTAAATAGTAGCCACCTCTTCTATGAGCTCCTGCTCTACTAAAGCTAACACTGCGATGAATATTATAAGGGGTTTTGTTATTACTAAACCGAACGTCGCGATTTATTCTGAACACTTTTACTTTTGCAATCTCGTCGGTTACATTCAAGTCGTTCTCTACTGCAGAATAAAATTCTTTTAATAGCTTTTCATTTGCTAAATATTCCTTTTTATTTTTCTGCATCCATTCGCGGTTGTTGTTTTCTTTTAGCTTCAAAAGAAATTCAAATGCAGATTTTGGGATCGTTGAATTCATCAGTAAAAATATTTAAAAGATAAAGGTACTCGTGTAAAATAGAAAATCCACCCCTAGGGGTGGATTTTTCATAAATATATAACTAAAATAACACTTATTATTTCTCACCCATAGCTTCAGCTACAGCAGCAGAAAGTCTTTTGTAAGTTCCATTCTCCAAACGCTCGCGAATTGAAGAGAAAGCTTCTAAAGTTTCATTAATATCTTCCATTGTATGTGATGCCGTAGGAATCATTCTTAAAAGAATTAATCCTTTAGGAATTACAGGATACACAACAATAGAACAGAAAATTCCGTAGTTTTCGCGTAAGTCTTTTACTAAAGCCATCGCTTCTGGAATACTTCCTTTTAAATATACTGGAGTTACACAGCTTTGCGTTGTTCCAAGATCAAATCCTCTTTCACGAAGACCACCTTGTAATGCGTTTACATTCTCCCATAGCTTTTGTTTTAGCTCCGGCATAGAACGTAGCATATCTAAACGCTTTAAAGCTCCTTCTACAAGAACCATTTGCAATGATTTAGCAAACATCTGCGAACGAAGGTTATACTTTAAGTAATTGATTATTTCTTGATCACCTGCGATAAAAGCACCAGTACTAGCCATAGATTTTGCAAAAGTTGCAAAGTAAACATCTATTCCGTCTTGAACTCCTTGCTCCTCACCTGCTCCAGCTCCAGTTTTACCTAAGGTTCCGAAACCGTGAGCATCGTCTACGAAAAAGCGGAAGTTATACTTTTCTTTAAGCGCGATAATTTCTTTTAATCTACCTTGCTCACCACGCATACCGAATACACCTTCAGATATAAGAAGAATTCCTCCTCCGGTCTTTTCAGCAACCTTTGTAGCACGTTGTAAATTCTTTTCGATACTTTCCATATCGTTGTGCTTGTAAGTAAAACGCTGTCCTAAATGAAGACGAACTCCGTCAATAATACAAGCGTGAGCATCCACGTCGTAAACAATTACGTCGTCCTTAGACACTAATGCGTCAATGGTAGAAACCATTCCTTGGTAACCAAAGTTTAATAAGTACGCAGCTTCTTTATTTACAAACTCAGCAAGTTCTCTTTGTAGTTGTTCGTGAAGATCGGTATGACCACTCATCATCCTTGCTCCCATTGGGTATGCGGAACCCCATCTAGCAGCTGCTTCAGCATCTACTTTTCTCACTTCTGGATGGTTGGCAAGACCTAAGTAATCATTAATACTCCAAGTGATTACATCTTTGCCCTTAAATTTCATTCTATTAGAGATTGGACCTTCTAATTTTGGGAATACGAAATAGCCTTCTGCTTGATCAGCCCATTTTCCCAACGGACCTTTATCTTTATAGATTTTATCGAATAGATCTCTCATCAAAATTTCTGTTAAAATGCGGGACAAAATTAATTAAATTATAATAAGATTCTAAGATTTAGACCGGAGATTTTCAGTATTGAGAATAAAGGATATAAAAAATCCCAAATACGAATCGCATTTGGGACTTTTAAAGGTTTATTTATAGAAATTAGGGGAGATTAATTTTAATTTCACGTATTATTTTACGTATTCTATTTGTTCAATTAATTCAGACTCTGTATCAAAGAATCCTTGCTGATTCATCCAGTCGTCGTTATAAATTTTACTCATATATCTTGAACCGTGATCAGGGAAGATAACTACAATATTACTATCCTCGTTAAATTCACCTTCTTCGTCTAATTGTTTTAAGCCTTGCATTGCTGCTCCACTTGTATATCCAACAAATAGACCTTCAGTTTTAGCTAGTTCACGTGCCGTATGCGCACTGCTTTCATCGGTTACTTTTTCAAATTTATCAATTTTATCAAAATCTGTAGCTGTAGGAATTAAGTTTTTACCTAATCCTTCAATACGATATGGATAAATTTCATTCGAATCAAATTCTCTAGTTTCGTGGTATTTCTGTAACACAGAGCCATAAGCATCAATACCTATAACTTTAATTTCTGGGTTTTGTTCTTTTAAAAACTTTGCTGTTCCAGAAATTGTTCCACCTGTACCGCTACAAGCAACCAAATGAGTGATTTTTCCTGCTGTCTGCTCCCAGATTTCTGGGCCAGTAGTTTTATAATGCGCCTCAATATTTAACTTATTAAAATATTGATTGATATATACAGAACCTTCAGTTTCATTATGTAATCTTTTGGCAACTTCGTAATATGATCGCGGGTCGTCTGCACTTACATTTGCTGGGCAAACATAAACCTTAGCACCCATTGTTTTAAGCATATCAATTTTATCGGCAGATGACTTTGAACTCACAGCCAAGATACACTTGTATCCCTTAATGATGCTCACCATAGCCAAGCTAAACCCTGTGTTACCACTAGTAGTTTCAATAATAGTGTCACCTGGTTTAAGTATTCCTTGCCTTTCTGCTTCCTCTATTATATGTAGTGCAATTCTATCTTTGCTAGAATGTCCCGGATTGAACGCTTCAACTTTCGCGAAATAATTACCCTTCATATTGTGGGTAATTTTTTTAAGCTTTATTAATGGTGTGTTACCTATTAAATCTAACACATTATCGTAAGCTTTTATTTCTTCTTTCATAAAAAGGATGTTCGTTATAAAACAACTCAGCTCTAAAAAACCAAGTTTTAAAAACTTTGCAAAGTTAAGGAAATAATTTTACTACTCCTTAATTCCTTCTAAATCTAGTAAAAACGCATAGTCCATAGCCACTTCTTTTAAGGCTTCAAACCTTCCCGAAGCCCCACCATGACCGGCATCCATATTAGTTTGCATCAATAAGATATTCTTGTCTGTTTTCATATCTCTAAGCTTAGCAACCCACTTTGCTGGTTCGTAATACTGAACTTGACTATCGTGTAATCCAGTTGTAACTAGCATATTTGGATAATTTTTAGCTTCAACATTATCGTAAGGAGAATAACTTTTTATGTAATTGTAATACTCCTCTATATTAGGATTCCCCCATTCATCATACTCTCCTGTTGTTAATGGAATTGAGTCGTCTAGCATAGTGGTTACAACATCAACAAAAGGTACCGAAGCTATAACCCCATTGTATAAATCTGGGGCCATATTAACGATAGCTCCCATTAATAATCCTCCTGCAGAACCTCCTGAAGCAT
The DNA here is from genome assembly GCF_011065475.1 of Aequorivita sp. KMM 9714. Lineage (NCBI taxonomy): Bacteria > Pseudomonadati > Bacteroidota > Flavobacteriia > Flavobacteriales > Flavobacteriaceae > Aequorivita > Aequorivita sp. KMM 9714. The sequence continues at coordinate 166,046 of NZ_JAAGRO010000002.1, forward strand.
ATAAATGTTCTTTTGAAGTATATCCTTCTTCAATTAGATACTTAGATGCATCAATAAAATCTGTAAATGTATTTTTCTTCTTTAGCAACTTTCCATCTTCATACCATTGTCTACCCATATATTCGCCACCGCGAACATGAGCAATTACATATATAAAACCTCTATCTAAGAGACTTAAACGCACTGTTGAAAAGTACGGGTCTATGGTTGCCCCATAAGAGCCATAGCCATAAATAAGCAATGGGTTTTTACCATCTTTTTTTATTCCTTTTCTGTAAATAACAGACATCGGTATTTTGGCTCCATCTGCAGCAGTTGCCCATAGTCGTTCAGTATGATAATTATCCTTATCAAACTTTCCTCCTAAAACTTCAGTTTCTTTTAAAACTGTTTTTTCTTTAGTTTCCATATTGAAATCTATTATGGAAGCTGGGGTGTTTAAAGAATTGTATCCGTAACGAAGAATCTTAGTGTCGAATTCGGGGTTTTGAGTCGTAAAGGCAGTGTAAGTTTCACTGCTAAATGGAAGGTAGTAATCTACATCATCTTTCCATTTTTTAATTCTAATTTTTGTCAATCCATCACTACGCTCACTTATTACCAAGAAATCTTTAAAAATATCGATATCCTCAAGTAACACATCATCACGATGGGAAATCATATCTACCCAGTTCTCTTTGGTAGTTTTGTTTTCCGAAGTCATCATCAATTTAAAGTTAAGCGCTTTGTCTTTATTTGTAAGCACATACCAGTTATTTCCATAATGGGAAATATTGTACTCTAAGCCTCTTTCTCTAGGTTGAAAAACTTTAAATTCTCCTAGGGGCTTATCTGCTTCTAAAATTCTGTACTCTGAAGTTAATGTGCTATAAGAACCAATTACAATATACTTTCTAGATTTAGTTTTATATACATAGGTTCCAAAAGTTTCATCTTCTTCGGTGTAAACAAGTTCATCTTTAATAGGATCATCACCTAAAGTATGGCGGTAGATTCTATCGGCACGAAGTGTGTTTTCGTCTTTTCTAGTATAAAAAAGTGTTTTATTATCACTTCCCCAAGTAGCACCTCCAGTTGTAAGAGGAATACGCTCGGCAAGAATTTCACCTGTTTCAAGGTTTTTTATAAAGATGTCGTATTTTCTTCTACTTAAGGTATCCACTCCAAAAGACACAAGTTTATTGTCTTCTGAAACATTTATTCCTGAAAGGTTGTAATAAGAATAGCCCTTTGCCATTTCATTTACATCAAAAAGAATTTCTTCCTCGGCATCCAACGAACCTTTTTTACGGGTGTAAATTGGATAATCCTTACCTGTTTCGTATCTAGTTATATAGTAATATCCATTCAATTTATATGGAACAGACTCGTCGTCTTCCTTAATACGCGCTTTCATTTCTTCAAAAAGATCTTCTTTGAACTTTTTGGTATGTGCCGTCATTGCATCGTAATACTCGTTTTCTTTATTAAGATAGTCAATAACTTTTTCGTCTTCTGGATTGTTTAACCAATAGTAGTTATCTACGCGAGTATCGCCGTGAGCTGTTAATTCTTTGGCTATTTTTTCGGCTTTCGGGGCAGTGATTTCCATATTTTTTTCTGAAGTTTCTTGGTTTTTACAAGCAACAGCAAAAGTAAGACAAGCGAATGAAACAATAATAGAATTTTTCATAATTGAAGGTTGTTGAATAAACTTACAATGTAGTAAATTTGCGGGAAACTAAAATACACTAATTATGTTTGGAGATTTAATGGGAATGATGGGTAAATTAAAAGAAACCCAGGCTAAAGTTGAAGAAACTAAAAAAAGATTAGACACAGTACTAATTGATGAAAAAAGTAACGACGGACTTTTAAAAATCACGCTTACAGCTAATAGAAAAATAAAATCTATTGAAGTAGATGACAGTTTGTTAGAAGACAAAGAGCAATTAGAGGACTATCTAATACTAACGCTTAATAAGGCGATTGAAAAAGCAACAAACGTTCACGAATCAGAAATCGCTGCAGTTGCTAAGGATGGAATGCCAAATATTCCTGGAATGGATATGTTTAAATAAGTAATTTGCTAAACTTTTTATAAAATAGCATTGTAACTTTTAAAATATTCCAATTTTCCCGATATTGAAAGCTTAAATTTTAAACCTTAAACACCTAATTATGTTTGAACTTAAAAAAAGCGGTGATAAATATCACTTTGTTTTAAAAGCTGGTAACGGACAAGTTATACTTTCTAGCCAAATGTATGCTTCTAAAGCATCTGCTATGAATGGAATTGAGTCTATTCAAAAAAATTGTCAAAACGAAGACAGTTTTGAAATGAAGACGGCTAAAAACGGAAAAATCCACTGGAATATTAAAGCGACTAACGGCCAGATTATAGGCTCTAGCCAAATGTATGCCTCTGAAAGTGGTGCAAAAAACGGAATAGAATCTGTTCGAAAAAATGCTCCTGGAGCAGAAGTTAAGGAAGTAGAATAACTTTCTATTTAGAATAAGATTTAATCATGAAATCACGGGTATTTAAATATTAATATCCGTGATTTCGTGTTTTTAGAAATAATTGCAGTTCTAAAGTAGCAAATCAAATCTCGTTTGAGCTAATCACTTTTATCCCCAAATCAGCTAATTCCTTCTTTTGAAAATCGAAAGTAACAACATCTAGTGGTTGTGATGCGTCTTCAATAAAAAAGCACTCAAACCCTTCTTCCATAGCATCTTTTACAGAATAATACACACAAATATCGGCAGCTAAGCCGCAGAAAAACAATTGCGTAGCTCCTTTTTCTTTTAAATACCCTGTGAGTCCAGTTGATTTTAAATGACCATTATCGTAGAATGCACTGTAACTATCGATATTTGGGTCGGTACCTTTTCTAAAAATGGTTTCCCAACTATCAGTTCTAAGATCTGGATGAAATTCTGCACCCACGGTGCCTTGAACACAGTGGTCTGGCCATAAGGTTTGCTTTTTACCAAAAACTTCAATCTCCTCGAAAGTCTTTTTACCCTTGTGATTTGAAGCAAAACTAATATGATTTTGTGGATGCCAATCTTGTGATGCAACTACTAAATCAAATTTATCTTGTATGCTGTTGATAATCGAAACAATCTTATCTCCATCGGGAACTGACAATGAGCCTCCAGGTATAAAATCATTTTGAACATCAATAACTATTAGTGTTTTCATAATTTAAGACTTATGTGCTGCAATTAACTTATCACGTTGCGATTTTAGCTCTTCACTTAAACCAACCTTATATATATGTGGGTTTTCAAAACGTTTGTATTCGGATGGTAGTAACTTTAGACGTTCCTTAGTAAATGCAGCTATTTCGTTTATTGTTTTTTTGCCTATTGTACTTTTCCCATTTACCATTACAGGTTTTAATAAAGCCTCGTGTTTAAAATCTTGCAAATCCATTTCCTTATTAAAATCAAATGGGTGGTACATTCTTTTAATTTTATCTTCTGAAGCAATTCCAATAGCATCTGCTCCTAAAAACATTTCATTATCATCAATCATTCTATACACTTGTTTTTTACAAGGCAAGGATACTTTAATGATGTTTTCTGAAACTTTTATTCTTGGGTCACCATTAAACTCTGAAAGTTTATATACACCACCTAATGATGCATCTGGTTTACCAGTTACCAGATTAGTTCCCACCCCAAATATATCGATAGGGGCATCTTGCTCATTTAAACTTTTAATTACATATTCATCTAGTTGATTAGAAGCAACTATCTTTACATAATCCAGTCCTGCTTCATCAAGTTGCTTACGTGCTTTTTTAGCTAAATAGGCTAAATCTCCACTATCTAATCGCACTCCCATCAACCTATCTCCTCTCTCTTCCATTTCTTTCGCTACGGTTATAGCGTTTGGAATTCCACTTCTTAATGTATTATAAGTATCCACTAAAAGCACACAGTTTTTAGATCGTATTTTTCCGAAATCTCGAAATGCCTGAAGTTCATCTCCATAACTTTGAATAAAAGAATGTGCCATAGTCCCAGAAGATGGAATATTGAAATCCTCAGCAGCTTTTACATTACTAGTGCTATTAAAACCACCAATTGCAGCAGCTCGTGTTGCAAAATACCCTCCTGTAGCGTGCGCACGACGTAAGCCCATATCAAGTAATACCCTATCACCCGCACTGTAGCGAATTCTACTTGCTTTTGTTGCTATTAACGTTTGGAAGTTTAAAATGTTAAGCAATACAGTTTCAATAATCTGAATCTCTATAATATTACCCTCAACTTGTAAAATCGGACTTGTAGGAAAAACTATATCACCTTCACTAATTGAGTTTATATTTCCTTGAAATTTATAGTTTTTTAAATACTCGAGAAAATCATCTTCGAAATCGTGTGTCTTTAAGTATTGAATATCTGCATCCGTGAAGCGTAAATTTTCAAGGATTTCAAGGATATTTTGAAGTCCCGCAAAAATCGTGTATCCACCTTTAAAAGGGTTGCTTCTAAAATAATAATCAAAAACAGCTGTACTATCTGGTTTGGTTTTGAAATAAACCTGAGCCATTGTCAGTTGATATAAGTCGGTATATGATGCTGAAATATTTAGCATAAGTTGAATTTTATTATGAATAATTATTTATCGTTTCTAAAAACTTTGAGTGCATTTGGTCGGTATAATCTAAATGAGTAACGATTCTAAGTTTCCCCTGCCCCATCGCACTTATTTTTATATTCTTCTGAAGTAAATCGGCCATAAATTTTTCTTCTGAAATTGCTTCAGAAAGATAAAAGATAACAATATTTGTTTCAGTAGGCTCTACATTTTTTACAAATGATTGTTTTGAAAGGACTTCCGCTATTTCTGAAGCCTTCTTATGATCTTCCCCTAAGCGTTCCAAGTGATTGTCTAAAGCATATATCCCAGCGGCTGCCATGAATCCAATTTGCCTCATTCCTCCTCCTAAAACCTTGCGGACACGCATTGCTTTTTTCATTATTTCTTTATTACCGAGTAGCACACTTCCTATAGGCGTTCCTAAGCCTTTACTTAAGCAGACAGAAATAGTATCAAACACTCTACCATAAGCTTGAGGATCTTCATTTTTAGCTATTAAAGCATTCCAAATTCGCGCTCCATCCAAATGAAAACCTAAATTGTGTTTATCACAAACTTGTTTAATTTTTTCAATTTCTGAAAAGTCATAGCAAGCACCGCCACCTTTATTCGTCGTGTTTTCTAAACAAACTAATGTGGTTAAAGGACTGTGATAAAAATCTGGAGGATTTATACTTTCTTCTACTTGTTCGGCTGTAATCATCCCTCGGTGTCCGTCAATCAATTTGCAAGAAACACCGCTATTAAAAGAAGCACCGCCTCCTTCATAATTATATACATGAGCCCATTTATCTGCAATTAATTGCTCTCCTGGTTGAGTATGCATTTTAATAGCTGCTTGATTTGCCATACTTCCCGTAGGAAAAAATAACGCAGCATCCATCCCGAACAATTCTGCTAGTTTTTGTTCCAATTTGTTAACTGTAGGATCCTCTTTGTAAACATCGTCTCCAACTTCAGCATTCATAATGGCCTGCATCATTTCCTTTGTAGGCTTTGTTACGGTGTCACTTCTTAAATCTATTATCATATTATAATTGTGAAATTCTTGGGTTCAATTAGCAATCTTCAGAAAAGTATAAAATTAGCCGAAATATATATCCTACTCACGAAGTTAATGGTATTTTTGTTGAAATTCTTAATTATTATATGACTTCAACAGACCAAATAAAAGACCTTAAGACACGGTTAGATGCCTTGAGGCGCTATCTTTGACATTGATGGCAAAAACATAGAAATTACAAACGAAGAAGAAAAAACTTTTGACCCCAACTTTTGGAATAACTCTCAAGAAGCAGAAGCTTTTATGAAAGTACTACGAACCAAAAAGAAATGGGTTACCGATTACGAAACAGCAAAATCACTTACCGAAGAAGCTGAAATACTTTTAGAGTTCTATAAAGAAGGTGAAGGTACTGCTGAAAATGTTGACGCTATTTTTGAAAAAGCTGAAAACGCCATCGAAGACCTTGAATTCCGCAATATGCTGAGCGAAGAAGGCGACGATATGAGCGCTGTACTTCAAATTACCGCAGGAGCAGGTGGAACAGAAAGTTGCGATTGGGCACAAATGCTTATGCGTATGTACCTAATGTGGGCAGAAAAGAATGGATTTAAGGTAAAAGAGCTCAACTTTCAATCTGGTGATGTTGCAGGAGTAAAAACTGTAACCCTAGAAATAGATGGTGAATATGCGTTTGGATGGTTAAAGAGTGAAAATGGTGTACATAGATTAGTTAGAATTTCACCTTTTGATAGTAATGCCAAAAGACATACAAGTTTTGTAAGTGTTTACGTATATCCACTTGTTGACGATAGTATAGAAATTGATATAAACCCAGCCGATATTTCTTGGGATTTCGCACGTAGTGGCGGAGCTGGAGGTCAAAATGTTAACAAGGTTGAAACAAAAGCTATTCTTACCCACCACCCTAGTGGGATTATTATTCACAATAGCGAAACCCGTAGCCAATTAGAAAACCGTGAAAAGGCTATGCAAATGCTTCGATCGCAATTGTACGAAATTGAACTTCGCAAACAACAAGCTCAACGTGCCGAAATTGAAGATAGTAAAATGGCAATCGAATGGGGATCACAAATTCGCAACTACGTTTTACATCCCTATAAATTAGTAAAAGACGTTCGTACAGGACATGAAACAGGAAATACAGACGCTATACTAGATGGTGAAATTGACGGTTTCTTAAAAGCCTATCTAATGATGACTGGACAGGAAGAAAAGTCGGACGAATTATAAGAATTAAATTTCTGTAAAAATCTCATTATAGAAAAAAAACAAAGGGAACAAGATTTGAATCTATGTTCCCTTTGCAAATCATATTCCTTCTGCTAGCATTACCTATCTCGAAGTTTTACGGGTATAATCTCAGCTGTTAATTAAAACTTTAAGCACCCCGATATGATGTTTAGTAAAAGTATGAAATTAATTTGAAACAGATGCTACATACTGAAACATTTAACATGTTAAATAAATTATAATCTTCTTTTTCGCTTTTTTCCTATAAAATCAAAAATCCATAGAGACATTAAAAGGACTAAAAATATTGCGAAAACAAATTTTGCAGGCTCTATTGGTCCATCTCCAATGCCTATAAACCCTATTACGCCAAACACAATAGATAAAATAATAAATATTGCTTTCCAGTGAAGCATGATAAAAAAAGGAGATTAGATGTTAATATTAAATATGCTCCTTAAAGATAACAAAATATTAACACAAATCCATAATAATTTAACATTTATTTTATTGAATTACCATAAAATTGTTTGTTGAATAGTGGAATTCCCCATTAACACCATATCCCTCAATAGAAATTTGATAGGATCCCGAAAAATCTGAGGTAAAAAACCATCAATAAAGCCATCTTTTAAGCTTTCAATTTGAGAATTCCATATTAACTCTACTCTATAATCTAGAAGTAGTTTCCCTCTACTTTCAACAAGTAATAATTGCTTATAGAAAATTAATACTGAACTCCGCTATTTAATGCCTTATCTTTTTTCCTTTTACTGTGTTTAATGTAAAGTTTGAGCTGGTTTCCGAGATAAGCCTCTTCAAAAAAACCATTTCCAGATAACTGTAAGTATATATCTACTAATTTCACAAAATTCCGGTTGTAAATTGAAAAGGAAGTAATAAAATCTGGGATAAATTTTACATTGAAAGCACTTAGTTTACCTTCAGAATGAGTAATAAGGTTATCCTCTAACAAATCATATTTCAGCAATACATTGCTGTAAAACCGCCCATTATAGCTTACATCCCCTCTTACATAATTATAAGATTTAAAATATCTATAAGTTCCATTAGTGTTTTAAAAGAGGTCGGTAAATTCTGTTCCGTTGAATAATCCAGTGTTTTCTACACCAACGATATTGCCATAGGTTTCATAAATTTTACTTTCTGCAACGGTTTGAGCATGTATAAAATGAGTTGTAAATAAGAGAATACAAGTAACTGTAATTGTGATTCTCAAAATTGGATATATGACTTATAAATTCACTTTAAAATTAACAAAAACACAATTCCCTCACTCAAATTTTACGATAATCGTAAAATCGAACAAAGGTTAATAGGGTTATTTCTATAAACCCTTGACCACTAATAAAGTATCAGCAAACGATAATTATAAATAATCTGAAATTATTGTAACCTAAAAGTTTTAATGGCATCAAACCAATACAAACAATTAAAGGTTAAACCTAAAATCAGACACTATGAAAACACTATCGATTATTAAGACACTTGCTATAGTAGTATTTTCTTTAACTACTTCTATAAGTATTTATGCCCAAGAAACTCCACAACTAAATGATGCTGAAATTGCAAATGTTGCAGTTGTAGCCAATCAAATCGACATCGATTATGCAAAACTTGCTATTGGCACATCAAAAGATGCAGCCGTACGTGAATTTGCAAATACCATGATTAACGATCACCAAGCAATTATAGATCTTGCTGTTGAACTTGTTACAAAACTTGGCGTTAATCCTAAAGACAATCATGTAAGTAAGTCCTTGATAAACCAAGCCGATGAAACCACTAAAAAATTAAAGTCGGCAAAAGGAAAAGCTTTCGACGAAGCATACATAAATAATGAAGTTGCATATCACAAAGCAGTGATTGATGCTGTAAATACATTATTGATTCCACAATCTCAAAATTCAGAGCTAAAGGCATTACTTAAAACTGCTGTACCAATTTTGGAAACACATTATCATCATGCTAAAATGGCCCAAAGTAAAATTCTTAAAAAATGAAAACTCTTAAAATCTTTTCCCTAAGAAAAGCTGTATTAGTTATAGGAACAACGATGGTTTTTCTGTTATTTTCTAGCTTAAATACTACTGAATCTATTTCAAACACACCTACAAAACATGTAGTTAGTATTTATCAGATGAAATTTGTCCCAGAAAAAATACAAGTAAAAAAAGGTGATATAATAGAATGGGTTAACAAAGACATCGTTCCGCACGACGTAACAGAACTCAATAAGAAATGGGCTTCTAAAACATTGAATAAAGGAGATTCCTTTTCAAAAAAGATTACCACTAATTTTGATTATTTCTGCAGTATACATATTGTAATGAAAGGTTCGGTAAGTATTAAGGATTAATACTCCTTAGTTCAAAAGAAGCTCATTGTTGAAATTGTTTCCTTATTCCGCAATGAGTTTCTTTATTGTAAAAAACATTTGAAATCTTAATGGGTTTTAATTTCTCCAAATCCAATGTACCTTTACTGCAAACTTTATTATGAAAGCAGCCAGCCTAAAGGAAATCAAAACCGAACTTAATCATCGTTCAACTCAAGAACTGCTAGAACTTTGCCTTAGGCTTTCTAAGTTTAAAAAAGAAAATAAAGAGCTACTCACCTATTTATTATTTGAATCTGCTAATGAAGAAGCTTTTATAAGAAGTATAAAGTCCAAAATAGATGAAGATTTTGAAAATATAAATACTAAAACCTTCTACTTTATTAAAAAAAGCATTCGGAAAATCCTAAGAGAGATTAAAAAGTTTATTCGCTATTCTCAGAACAAAGAAACTGAGGTTGAGTTATTGCTTTATTTTTGTCATAAACTAAAAGATTTTAAACCCTCTATTAAACGAAATACAACGCTTACCAATCTTTACAATAGACAAATTGAGTACATACAGAAAAAAGTATCTACCCTTCACGAAGACTTGCAGTATGATTATGAAATGGAAATAGAAGAACTACTAAACTGATAACTTAAATTCAATTTGAACTTTTATTTCTATTATTTTTACAAAACATTAAAATATTAAATCCTAAAGAAAAAATGACCACACTATATCACAACCCTCGATGCAGTAAATCAAGACAAGCATTGCAACTTCTTGAAGAAAAAGGGGAAACCATTAAAGTTGTAAAATATCTTGAAGACATTCCTTCCAAACAGGAGTTAAAACAAATTATAGAATTGCTAGGTATTAAACCAATCGAACTTGTGCGCACTCAAGAAAAGGTTTGGAAAGAAAATTTTAAAGACAAAGACCTTTCAGAAGAGCAGATTATTGATGCTATGATTGAAAATCCTAAATTAATTGAAAGACCTATAGCTGTAAAAGGTACAAAAGCAGTAATCGGGAGACCACCAGAAAATATCCTAGAATTACTTTAATCTAAAACATCCATAGTTTAACATTAACGGGCTTTTTAGCGGGTATTATTAACAGAAAATTAGCAGAATTCAATTCTAACAATACTATTTTCGTGAGTTAATTTTTTAACTCTACTCATGAAATACTTATTGCCCTTTTTATTTTTGTTTATTAGCTACAATGTAGTAGCCCAATCCCCTGAAAAAAAACAAGTTACAATCAAAGGAACCATTCTTGAAGAAGGTACAAACTACCCATTAGAATATTCTACTGTTTCTTTTATAAATAGAGAAGGTAAAACCGTAACTGGTGGAATTACCGATTTAGATGGACACTATAAAATTGATGTTCCAACTGGAGTTTACACAGTGAGATTTGAATTTATTTCATATAAAACTAAAGAATTAAAAAATCAAAATTTCACAAAAAACACCACACTTCCTACAATAAAACTTGATTTAGACGCAGCAAGTTTAGACGAAGTAGTTGTACGTGCCGAAACTACAGAAGTTCAAATAAGGCTAGACAAGAAAATATACAATATTGGGAAAGACCTTACTGCAGGAGGTGCTTCAGTAAGTGACGCACTAAACAACGTGCCGTCTGTAACTGTTGATGTAGATGGAGCTATTGCATTAAGAGGAAATGAAAACGTTCGTATTCTTATTAATGGAAAGCCTTCTGCTATTGCTGGTTTTGGCTCTACCGATGCCTTACGCCAATTACCTGCTGAAGCTATTGAAAGAGTTGAAGTTATTACTTCTCCTTCGGCTCGTTATGACGCAGAAGGAACTGCAGGTATTCTAAACATCATTCTTAAAAAAGAAAAAACGTTAGGTGTTAATGGTTCTATAAGTACTACTATAGGTGTACCTACAAATAGTAATGCCTCTGGAAACATAAATATTAGAACTAACAAGTTCAATATCTTTAATACTACAGGTGTTTATTACAGAAAAGCTCCAGGAAAAGCACATTTCGATAATAATTATTTTTCACGCAACTTTATAGATGGTGATGGAAATCCTGTAACTGTTGACCCAACTTTCGATCAAGTTATTGAACGTAGAAATTACGACAGAATGGGTAAAGGCTTTAATACCAACTTAGGTATAGAGTACTTTATTAACGACAAGTCTTCTATTACTGCAAGTGGATTCTACAGAAAAGGAACTGGAGATGATGTTACAACAAACAACACTCTTAACAGAAACAACAACGAAACTGAAGAGAAAATAAGAAGAATTGAATACGAAGGAGAAGACGATTCTAACTATCAGTTCTCATTGAATTATGTAAATAACTTTAATGACAACGGACATAAATTAACTGCCGATTTTCAGTACGATTACGGAAAGGACGATCAAAATTCATTAATTACTGAAGATCGTTTATTCCCAGAATTCATAACACTTCCATCTGAGAATATTCTTCAAAAAAGAACAGATAGAGAATACTTAGCACAAGCGGATTACGTATTACCTATAGGTGAAAATGCACAATTTGAAGCGGGTTACCGTGGAAGTTTTGAAGAAACAATCACAGATTACACCTTATTACAAGAAGACGGTATTTCTGGTCTTTATCACAGAAATGATAGCCTTTCTAATATTTTCAACTACGAAGAAAATGTACACGCTTTCTACACTCAGTACGGAAACAAATTTGGAAAGTTCTCTTTCCTATTAGGTTTACGTCTTGAAAACACACAACTAAAAGGTAGTGTAGATGCTGAAAATGTTGATACAAATTCACCTATTAACCTAAACTTCGACAAGGATTACACAGGGCTTTTCCCTACAGTAAACTTAACTTACGAGTTAGGTGACCGTGAAAACATTACACTTGGTTACAACAGACGTATTAACCGTCCAAGACACTGGTTTATCAACCCTTTCCCTTCTCGTTCAAGTGAAGCAAACGTATTCCAAGGAAACCCTAACCTAGACCCTGCCTACTCTAGTGCATTCGATTTAGGGTATTTAAAGAGCTGGAAAAAGCTAACATTATCGAGTTCTATTTACTACCAACACGAAACAGATTCTTTTGAAAGAGTTCAAGAAGAAACTGGAGAAACTACAAGTAACGGAATTCCAATTATCCGTACCCTACCTATTAACCTTTCTACCAACAAAAGATATGGTTTTGAAGCAGGTTTATTATACAACCCTAATAAGTGGCTTACACTTAACGGAAGCTTTAATTACTTTATGTTTAAGTCTGAAGGATTTTTCAACGGTGTAGATTACGGAACAGAGGATGTTAGTTACTTTGGAAGATTTAGCAGTAAGGTAAAATTACCTGCAAAAATCGAATGGCAAACAAATGCTTTCTACCGTGGTCCAAGAAATAACTCTCAAACAGAAAGCGACGGAATCCTATCTGTAGATATGGCTATTAGTAAAGATATCATTAATGACAATGGAACTTTATCTTTAAATGTTAGTGACTTACTTAACACACGTAAGAGAAATAGTTTAACTACTACAAGCTCATTTACTAGTGAAAGTGAATTTCAGTGGAGAGCTAGACAAGTTAATTTAACATTCACCTATCGTTTCAACCAGAAGAAACAACGTCAACGTCCTAACGGAGGCAGTGGTGGTGGATTTGACGAAGGTGGGTTTGAAGGATAACATCCAAGTCTAATACAATAAAAAAGGGAACCAAATTGGTTCCCTTTTTTTGTGGTGTAAATTTTAATTTGATTAGTAAATATGCATTCTACTATTCACTTAATAGTTATCTAATTCAACCTTAATGTGTAGAAACAAAAAAAGGGAGCTTTATAAAAAGCTCCCTTTTAATTATATTGTATAGAAAAACTACTTATTTAATTGTTTGTTTTTCTTTTCTTCACGTTTATTTTTAAAATTCTCTTGAAGTGCACCACCAATCCAATAAGGAAGTATTCCCATCAAAAAAATCATCAACCAAAATCCGATGGTAACTACAGTCATAACAGCGATGAATCCTAAAAATTGCTCAAAAGTAAACATGGTATATTATTTTTAATTGAAAGTCCAAAGATAGTACGTTTTTTTTTAAAACAACAACAAAACTTTTAGTTTTATTCACAGGAAATAAACAGCTGTGCGGGTTGACCAACTTTTTGCTTTTCGTTATCTTTGCGGCAAATTTAACCCCCTTATTCAATCAGGTTAAAATAAATTCAAAATCAAGTACTTAAGGAGTTAGTCGTAACTCTACTATTTTAAATAATAATTAATTCATTATAAACATTATTACAATGCAGTATAGAATAGAGAAAGACACTATGGGCGAGGTAAAAGTACCTGCCGATAAACTTTGGGGCGCACAAACAGAGCGTTCATTCGAAAATTTTAAAATTGGCCCACGTGCTTCAATGCCTCTAGAGATAATCTACGGCTTCGCATATCTTAAAAAGGCAGCAGCTTACACTAACTGCGAACTTGGAGTTCTTCCAGAAGAAAAAAGAGATCTTATTGCAACAGTTTGTGATGAGATTTTAGCAGGAAAACACGACGATCAGTTTCCATTAGTAATTTGGCAAACAGGAAGTGGTACGCAAAGTAATATGAACGTAAATGAAGTAATTGCAAACCGCGCGCACCAATTAGCAGGAAAAACAATTGGTGAAGGTGAAAAAACACTTCAGCCAAATGACGATGTAAACAAATCGCAATCATCAAACGATACTTTCCCAACGGGAATGCACATTGCAGCTTATAAAAAGTTAATTGAAACAACAATTCCAGGTGTTGAGCAACTTCAAAAGACACTTGCTAAAAAAGCAGAAGACTTTAAAGACGTTGTAAAAATTGGTCGTACTCACTTTATGGATGCTACTCCTCTTACACTTGGACAAGAGTTTGGTGGATATGCAGCACAATTAGCTCACGGAATTAAAGCACTAAAAAACACGCTTCCACATTTAGCTGAACTTGCATTAGGAGGTACTGCTGTTGGAACTGGACTAAACACACCAAAAGGATACGACGTAAAAGTTGCAAAATATATTGCTGACTTTACAGGTTTACCTTTTATTACTGCTCAAAATAAATTTGAAGCTTTAGCTGCTCACGACGCATTTGTAGAAAGTCACGGTGCATTAAAACAATTGGCGGTTTCATTAAACAAAATAGCTAATGACGTTAGAATGCTTGCTAGTGGACCTCGTAGTGGAATTGGAGAAATCAACATTCCTGCAAACGAACCAGGTTCTTCAATTATGCCAGGAAAAGTAAACCCTACACAATGTGAAGCATTAACAATGGTTTGCTCTCAAGTAATAGGTAACGACATGGCAATTGCCGTAGGTGGTATGCAAGGTCAGTTTGAACTTAACGTGTTCAAACCAGTTATGGCTGCAAACTTTTTAGAATCAGCTCAACTTCTTGGAGATGCTTGTGTTTCATTCGATGTAAATTGTGCACAAGGTATTGAACCTAACCACGAAGTTATTAAAAGACAATTGAACAACAGCTTAATGCTTGTTACAGCCTTAAATACAAAAATTGGTTACTACAAAGCAGCAGAAATTGCTAATACAGCTCACAAAAACGGAACAACTCTTAAAGAAGAAGCAGTAAACTTAGGTTATACTACAGCTGAAGAGTTCGACCAATGGGTAAGACCAGAAGATATGGTGTAATAATCACCACACACACCCAAAGTTTTAAACAACAAACCCCGCAGATAATGCGGGGTTTCTTTTTAGGCTTAAACCATTTTTGAAATAGTATGGTTTTATTTAGCTAGTCTATCTTTAACAAATTCAATTTGTGTTTTTCCGTGTGGTGTTGGCACCCCGTTTTCGTCTAAACTTACCATTATAATTTTTTCGATACTAATTATTACTTCGTGATTCATTTTGTTTCGAACTTCGCAGGCAAGCGTTAATGAAGTTCTTCCAAAAGATTTCGGCTCTAGCCCTATTTCAATGATATCACCTTTTTTAGCAGAACTCACAAAGTTTATTTCACTCATAAACTTCGTTACTGTTCTTGGGTTTTCTAATTGTATAATTGCATATAGAGCCGCTTCTTCATCAATCCATTCTAGTAAACGGCCGCCAAACAAAGTTCCGTTTGGATTTAAATCTTCTGGCTTAATCCATTTTCGTGTGTGAAAATTCATTCTTTAATATAATTTAGGTTGGTTATTTAAATAAACCTACAAATCAAATCTAGTAGGCTTTTATTTTTTGATATATACTGTTTTCCTATTTACGAATTCTTTTATTCCATCGGCACTTAGCTCTCGTCCGTAACCACTTTCTTTAATTCCACCAAAAGGTAATCTCGGATCACTTTTTACTAATTCATTTATAAAAACAGCACCTTCATCAAATTTATGGATAATCTTCTCTGCTTCTTCTATATTCTCTGTAAATAGCGAAACTCCTAAGCCAAATTGAGAATTATTAGAGAGATTAATCGCTTCTTCAATAGTTTTAAATGTAGTAACAGACAAAGCAGGCCCAAATGTTTCTTCCTTAAATACCGCCATATTTTCGGTAACATTTGTCAAAACAGTTGGTTCAAAATACGCGCCTTGTCGCTTACCTCCTACTTCAAGCTTCGCTCCTGCCTTAATAGAATCATTGACTTGCTTCTCAATATCTTTCGCCAAATCCTCTCTTGCTAAAGTTCCTATATAAGTTTCTTTGTCTAAAGGATCTCCGCTTTTTAATTCTCTTACCTTAACAACTAGTTTTTCAACAAATTCTTCAGCAATAGATTCATCTACAATCAATCTTTTTCCGGCTATACAACTCTGCCCGGTATTTTGAAAACGCGCTTGAACACAAGTTTCCAAAGTCTTTTCAATATCACAATCTTTCATTACAACCAATGCGTTGCTACCCCCTAATTCTAATACTGTTTTTTTAATGTTCTTACCTGCTAAGGAAGCAACCGAAGATCCTGCTGGCCCACTTCCAGTAAGCGTAACAGCTTTTACTTTCTTATTTTCAATTATTTCTTCTACCGCATCACTTCCTATTAATAATGTAGTAAAACAGTTGTCAGGAAATCCAGCTCGTTTAAATATCTTTTCAATATTCATGGCACTTCCAAATACGTTAGAAGCGTGCTTCAAAACACAGATATTTCCAGCCATAAGAGCAGGAGCCGCAAATCGGAAAACTTGCCAAAACGGATAATTCCACGGCATTACAGCAAGAACTACACCTAAGGGTTCATAGCTCACATAGCTTTTATAGGCATCGGTTTTAATTACTTTATTTTGAAGTTGATTTTCGGCATTCTCAGCGTAATATTCGCATACCCATGCACATTTTTCAACCTCTGCTTCTGCTTGAGAAATAGGTTTTCCCATTTCTAAAGTCATCATTTCGGCATATACGTGCTTATTAGATCTCATTTCTGCAGCCGCTGCAAGCATTAGTTTTTGGCGTTCTTTAAATGGAACTTCTCTCCAACTATAAAAGCGTTTATCCGCTTTGTCTATTATTTCAGAAACTTCCTTTTTGCTGTGATTTTTATAGGAATTTAATTCATCTCCATTATATGGATTTTTGGAAATAGTAACGGCCATTGTTTTTATTTTAAAAGTATTGAAAACATAGAGAATGAGTAAGCGATTAAGACTATTTTAACGAGAAAAATATTGAAAATAAAGCATTCAAACTTTCATTACCTTTGCGCCTATTATAATACATTTGTGAAAAATAAATTATTAAGAATAATATTAAAAAATTTATCAATATCTCTATCTAAAGCAATGCCTTAGGATAAAGAAATAAAACCATTTTTAAAATGAAAAACACTGCACTTACACACATACACGAACAATTAGGCGCTAAGATGGTGCCATTTGCAGGCTACAATATGCCGGTTTCATACGAAGGAGTAAAAGTTGAGCACGAAACTGTGCGAAATGGCGTGGGTGTATTTGATGTTTCGCATATGGGCGAATTTTTAATTACAGGTCCAAAAGCTTTGGAATTAATTCAAAAAATAAGCAGTAACGATGCTACTAAACTTGAAGATGGAAAAGCACAATATTGCTACTTTCCAAATGAAGAAGGAGGTATAGTTGACGATTTAATTATTTACAAAATTAAAGACGAAGAGTATTTACTTGTAGTAAACGCATCTAATATCGACAAAGATTGGGCTTGGATAGAAAAGCACAATACTATGGGTGCCGAAATGAAAAATATCTCTGATGATTATTCACTTTTAGCTATTCAAGGGCCGAAAGCAATAGAAGCAATGCAATCGTTAACTTCAGAAGATTTGAGTGCGATTAAATTTTACAACTTCAAAGTTTCTGATTTTGCTGGAATTGAGCATGTAATTATCAGTGCTACTGGTTATACAGGAAGTGGTGGTTTCGAAATTTACTGTAAAAACAGTGAAGTAGAACAAATTTGGAATAAAGTTTTTGAAGCTGGAAAAGATTACGGTATCAAGCCAATTGGTTTAGCTGCTCGTGATACACTTAGATTAGAAATGGGCTTCTGCTTATACGGAAATGATATAGATGAAACAACTTCTCCACTAGAAGCTGGATTGGGATGGATTACAAAATTCACTAAAGACTTTATCAATTCTGATAATCTGAAAAAAGAAAAAGAAGAAGGTGTAAAAAACAAACTTATTGGTTTTGAATTAATAGACCGTGGAGTTCCAAGACAAGGGTATGAAATTGCTGATAAAGATGGAAACATCATCGGTAGAGTTACAAGTGGAACTATGGCACCTTCATTAAATAAATCTATTGGATTGGGATATGTAACTGTAGAAAATAGTGCTCCAGAATCTGAAATATTCATTCAAATTAGAAATAAACCAATTGCAGCAAAAGTTGTTAAAACTCCTTTTTACAAAGGCTA
This sequence comes from Aequorivita sp. KMM 9714, assembly GCF_011065475.1. Classification (NCBI taxonomy): domain Bacteria; kingdom Pseudomonadati; phylum Bacteroidota; class Flavobacteriia; order Flavobacteriales; family Flavobacteriaceae; genus Aequorivita; species Aequorivita sp. KMM 9714. The sequence goes on from NZ_JAAGRO010000002.1 coordinate 184,141, forward strand.
ATGTTGGATTATCAAGCTATTTTAGAAGAAATATATTCATCCCTCAAAAAAACTGAAGATACTGGTGAGGTAGCTAGCTATATCCCAGAATTGGCTAAGATTCCAAAAGACAAACTAGGAATTCACCTACAGTTAATTACGGGTGAAGACTATGCTGTTGGCGATGCTTTAGAAAAATTTTCAATTCAAAGTATTTCTAAAGTATTCTCATTATCAAAAGCATTTCAGTTGGTTGGAAATAAACTTCTTACTCGAGTTGATGTAGAACCTTCGGGGAATCCATTTAATCATCTTTCTCTATTGGAACTTGAAAATGGAATTCCTCGAAATCCTTTAATCAATTCGGGGGCGATTGTAGTGGCTGACGTTTTGCTTTCAAATTTAAAAAACCCAAAAGAAGATTTTTTAAACTTTGTACGCGAATTAGCTCACGACGATTCAATTAGCTATAATGAAAAAGTTGCAGAGTCTGAAAGAGAAACAGGTTTCAATAATTATGCAGCTGCCAACCTTTTAAAGTCCTTTGGAAACCTTGAAAATGATGTTGATGATGTATTAGATTTCTACTTTCATCAATGTTCAATAATGATGAATTGCAAACAACTTACAAACGCTTTTTTCGTTTATGCCAATAGAGGAAAGTGTTTAAAAGACGTACTACACTTAACTCCTAGTCAGGTAAAACGCATTAATGCAATTATGTTAACCTGCGGTTTTTATGATGAAGCAGGCGAATTTGCTTTTGAAGTTGGATTGCCAGGAAAAAGTGGCGTTGGTGGCGGAATAGTGGCACTTCTACCCCATTGTTTTACAATTGCAACCTGGGCACCAGCCTTAAATCCACAAGGAAATTCATTTTTAGGAATGCAGGCATTAGAGCAGTTTACCACTAAAACAAAGCTTTCTATATTTTAAAAAGAAGTTGAAGCGGAATTTAATGAGGAAAAAAGAAGGGAAAGAACGTATTTTAATTCTTGGAGGTAGCGGTTTTATAGGTTATGAAATTTATAAAGAACTTCTCTCCTATTACGAAGTGTATTGCACTTACTGTAAGCAAGAAGGCGCTTTTTCTGAAAATCAAGTCTTCTTTAAATACTGTGTGGAAGAGGATTCCTTATTTTTATTGCTAAATGAAATAAAGCCTACTGTAATAATTTCGGCAATTTCTGGAGATTATAAGAAACTGTTTGATGCCTATCAACAAATGGTGAACTACACCCTGCTTCACGAGGATTGTTCAGTTTTATATATTTCTTCAGCAGAAGTTTTCGATGGAAAATTTTCACATCCATCGTATGAAAATGACCTGACACTCTCTGAAACTCCTTCAGGGAAGTTTAAAATTGCAATTGAAAAGTTGTTATTAGAAACTATTCCGCAGCAAACCACAATTTTAAGGCTGCCAATGGTGTTAGGGGTTAATTCACCGGAAATAGCTCATTTACGTCAATGTATCCGACATAAGGCTACATATGAAGTTTTCCCTAATCTTATAATTACTACCACTACTATAGATAAGGTGTGTCAGCAAATTCACTATATCGTTAATCACTCTTTGGTGGGAATATTCCATTTATCGAGTAATGACATGGTACATCACGAAGATCTCATCAGAGAGATAACTGTAAAAATTAGTGATAAAATGCCTATCTTTAAAAGTGTATTTAGCAGTAATGAAGACCGCTATCACGCAATTCTTCCAAAGGTAAATCAATTACCTGAACCTTATCAAATAGCTGTAGCAGAAGTAGTTGAAGAATCTGGTTTAAACGAAGAGATTATGTCTATACGATAAAATACTGTACATTGATTTTAAACTAAAATTACAACTATGAAAGCATTATCAGAAAATGAAATATTAGAAAAGCTTAAAGATTTTGAAGGCTGGGAATATATTGAAGGAGCACTACACGCAATTTTCGAATTTGAAAATTTTAAAGAAGCTTTTACTTCAATGACAAGAATAGCTTTTGAAGCTGAAAGATTAAACCATCACCCTGAGTGGAGTAATGTATACAATTCGTTAGAAATCTATTTATCTACTCACGATGCAGATGGTGTAACCGAAAAAGATTTTGAGCTTGCTCGAATAATTGATGAACTCATTGGGTAAACTTAGCCCTCAAAACAGACCCTAAATAATACTATAAATTCATTGGATTTTGTTCTTATAAAAATGGAGTTTATTTGAAATTTGGTTTTTGGTTTTTTTATATTTGAAGTATTAATTTTTCGATTCATTCTTAAGGTGAATTAATTAAAACACAATTTAAAGAAGTAAAGAAATGGGAAGAGCTTTCGAATTTAGAAAAGCAAGAAAAATGAAGCGTTGGTCTGCTATGTCCAAAGCTTTTACTCGTATTGGAAAAGATATTGTAATGGCTGTAAAAGAAGGAGGCCCTGATCCAGATTCCAATGCTAGACTTCGTGCAGTAATACAGAATGCCAAGTCTGTAAACATGCCTAAAGACAATGTAGAGCGCGCTATTAAAAGAGCGAGTGACAAAAGCTTAGGCGATTATAAGGAAGTTCTTTTTGAAGGATATGCTCCACACGGAATTGCAATTTTAATTGAAACCGCTACCGATAACAACACTAGAACTGTTGCAAATATTCGCAGTTACTTTAATAAATGTGACGGTAGTTTAGGAACTTCTGGTTCTGTATCGTTTATGTTTGATCACACTTGTAACTTCCGTATAAATCCTGAAGGAATGGATATTGAAGAACTTGAGCTAGAATTAATAGATCACGGTCTTGAAGAAATTTTTGAAGATGAAGATGGTATTTTAATTTACGCGCCTTTCGAAAGTTTCGGTGCAATACAATCGTACTTAGAAGATAAAAATATAGAAATTCTTTCTTCTGGGTTTGAACGTATTCCACAAGTAACCAAAAAACTAAATGCCGAAGAAGTTGCCGATGTAGAAAAACTTCTTGAAAAGATAGAAGAAGATGATGACGTTCAAAACGTTTATCACACTATGGAAGAATCTACTGAAGAATAATTTTTTCCAAATAAATTAAACATTAAAAAAGTCGAGAACGCTATTAAATATAGTGCTCTCGACTTTTTTATAACTAATTGATAAAACTAAAATATCAAATAAGGTATTTTATTTAAGACAACTCAGGCTCCTTCCCTACCACGCCGTCAAAGTATTTTCTAAGGTGGACCATATCAGCATCTAAATCTCCTGTTGGGTAAAAAGGTTCATTAATAGTTACTGTTTTCTTACCCCAATCAAAAGGAACACATATAATAGGAACGTTTGCTTTCATAGCGATATAATAGAATCCCGTTTTCCATTCTTCAACTTTTTTACGAGTTCCTTCGGGGGCTAACGACAAACGAAACTCATCCTTCTTTTCGAAAATTTCTGCTATCGCTTCAACTTTATTCTGCCCAGGAGTTCGGTCTAATGCAGCTCCACCGGTCCATTTAAAATACCAACCAAACGGCCACTTAAAAAGTTCTTTCTTGGCTATATAGTTAATCTGAACCTTGGTTATTCTTCTTATAAATAAACCAATATAGAAATCGTGCCAACTAGTATGTGGTACAACGATAATAACGGCTTTTTTAACTTTTGGGTCAAAGGCACCGTCAATCCTCCATCCCATTATTTTATAAAAAACAAATTTTGCAATTCCCATATACTGGTGCTAAAGTAAGGTTACATTTTTAAGTATAATTCTTTCAATTTTTCTGGGGTAACAATAGTTTGCCATTCTTCACCAAAAGCATTTTCCCAAAGTGGCACCATGCCCATAGCAACGTTAATCATTGTTTCCATTTGTTCATCAGTGAGGTTTGCACAGACACCTTGAGGAATTTCTATTCCGTGTTTTTCAACCATTTTCTTGAAAAGAACAACATCTTCACCGTAATATTCTTCCAACTGATTAAATACTATACAATTTCCGATGCCGTGTTTAGTTCCCAACACATAACCTAGCCCATAACTCATTGCGTGAGCTACCCCCACTTGAGAGTAAGCGATACTCATACCACCATGCCATGAAGCCATCATAAGCTTAGCGCGAGATTCTGCTTCAGAAAGGGAATCTTCTTTTAAGAAAATCTCCATACAAAGGTCGTAAGCCTTTTCGCCATAACTCTGACTAAAAGCATTTAAAAAAGTTCCATTCAACGATTCTACACAGTGTATAAAGCAGTCCATCCCTGTATAAAACCACTGATTTTTAGGAACACCTTGAGTAAGTTCTGGGTCGAGTATTACTTGATCGAAAGGAGTGAAATCGCTGTTAATCCCAAGTTTACGAACAGGCCCGGTAAGCACTGTTGTACGAGAAACTTCGGCTCCTGTTCCAGAAATAGTTGGAATTCCTACGTGGTAAACAGCTTTTTTCTTAACTAAATCCCATCCTTGATAATCGGCTGCACTACCTTTATTAGTAAGCATAATAGAAACTGCTTTCGCTAAATCTAACAAGGTTCCTCCTCCTATTCCAATAATCCCTGAAGGCAAATTGGTAAACTCACTTCTAATGTCTTTCACCAGTTTATCAACTTGAGAAGTTTTAGGTTCTTCTGCTGCTGAAACGAAAATTAATTTATCATTAAATCGAAGATTAATTCGGTCTATAAACTCAGTATTTGTTTCAAAAACATCATCTATTAAGTATATAAATGGAGCCTTGTCTTTTTTATGAGAAGAAAGAATTGTAGTTAACTGATCAAAACATCCCTCTCCAAAGACTACTTTCGGCACCATTGGGAAGTTTCTAAACTTATTATTTACACTAACTTGTTTATTTTCTAATAGCAGTTTATTGGCTCTAGCTAAATCTTCTGGAGTGTCTATTTCAACTCCTGAAGTATTTGAAATAGCCATTTTTATATTTTTCCCATATTCTAAGTATCGGATGCATTCAATTTTTTCTGCGGCTTCCAATGAGCGCATTGGCAATCGGTAAAAATCGAGTATTGCTTGCTTTCTAAAGGCGTAAATCCCTTTATGCTTATAATATTGAAGCGCTACATTTTTATCTCTAGGATATGGAATTGGAGAACGTGAAAAGTAAAGTGCGAAATTGTCTTTATCTACAATTACCTTCACAGTGTTTGGATCGTTGATTTCTTTCCAATCGTGGATTTCAGTCATTATAGAAGCTAAGTCAATCTTCTCGGCATCAGGGCCATCAAAAACGGCTAGAACTTTTTCTAAAACTTCACTATTTGTAAATGGTTCATCACCTTGAACATTCACAACAATATCGATATCCATATTTTCAACCGCTTCGGCAATTCTATCACTACCACAGTCGTGCTCTTTAATACTCATTATGGCTTTTCCGCCATAACTTTCAATTTCCTGAAATATAATGTCACTATCGGTAACTACATATACTTCATCGAAAAGGTTTGTAGCCTTTGTAGCCTCATAAGTTCTTACAATTACAGGTTTTCCACCTAAATCTTGCATTAATTTACCAGGAAATCGGGACGCACCATATCGTGCGGGAATCATCGCTATTACTTTCAAATTGGAAGTTTTTTAAAATGAAATCAAAAATAAGAAGTTTATGTTCGTGGCAGATGTTTTTTACGAAGCTTTTTATAAAATCTGAAAATTATAAAAAACAAAAACACCACTAACACAAATGCTAAAATAGGTAAGAATATAGAAACCACCGCCATAACAACAGAAGTTCCTGTCTCCACAGTAGTTAAAACTGGGTTTGCTATTCCGCCTGTTGTTGTACTTGAAGTAAGTCTTACCGCAGAAGTATTTCCTTTTATGGCAGCTGCAGTTCCTCCTCCTGCAATAATTGCTAAAGCCCAAGTAATCACCGGACTCAAATCTGTAACTGTAGCAACCATTACCGCAGTACCAGCTAAAGTTGCAAGTGGCAAAGCTATTGTATCTAGTAAATTGTCTATCCAAGGGATATAGTAACCGAAAATCTCGAATAAGGTGGCAACGCCCATTGTTATAACTGCTGTAAGGCTTCCTGCCCATTCCCAACTCTCATTTAGAGTAATAATGTCAAAGTATCCAGCCAAACTTAATACTAATAACGGCAAGAAAACCCGAAACCCAACAGCTGCTGCAAGGCCGACCCCTAAAAAAGCACTTAATATAATTTCAAAAGTTTCCATTTTTAATAATATCTAAAGTTCTTGAAATCAAATCACAAACACTAAATTACAAACATCAAAAACTTAATATCTATTTCTGAATTATAATTTAAAACACTTCATCCTCAAAAAACTCATCCTTAAAGCCTATCAGATACAATTTATCCTGTGCTCTAGTAACTGCGGTGTATAGCCATCGTAAATACTCTTTATCAACACCATTAGGCAGGTATGGTTGTTCTACAAAAACCGTTTTCCACTGTCCACCTTGTGATTTATGACACGTGATAGCATAACTAAATTTCACTTGTAAGGCATTAAAGTACTTGTTTTTCTTTACAGCTAAAAATTTCTTGTATTTAGAGCTTTCATTTGCGTAATCCTTCATCACTTCTTGATAGAGCTTATTAGACTCATCATAGGTTAAGGAAGGAGATTCAGATGTTAGCGTGTCTAACAATAACACAGTTTCAATAGGTTTCATATTTGGATAATCAACCATTCGCATTTTTACTTCAGCGAAACGGAAACCGTATAATTCTTTAAAAGCGAAAATTTCTAATACTTCAACAATATCTCCATTAGCTATAAATCCAGCTTCACTAGTATTATCTACCCAAAAATAATTATTCTTCACCACCATTAGGTAGTCCCCTGCAGATAATTCGGAATCTTGAAATAAAATTCGTTCGCGAATACTTTGATTATAAAGGTTTGCACGTTTATTTGAACGTACAATTATTACTGTATCTTCATTTCCTAAGGCTGAATAACTATCATTAATAGCATCCATAATTTCCTGCCCGTCTATTGGGCGAATTACATCTGGGAAACTCTCACCAGAAAATTTAAATGCTTCGTAAAGTTCATCGTCTAGTCGTTCACGAATTTTTGTTGCATTTTCTAAAATACCACTATCCTTTTGTTGTCTTACAACCTCGTCTAGTTCTATCGAAATTACTTCTCTATCGTATTGCATCTCCAACACTCGTGCATCCAATGCTGGGCTTATAGAGAGGTGTACAGGAGGCAACTGGGCAGAATCACCAATTAACAATAGCTTACAGTTTGCTCCACTATAAACGTATTGCATTAAATCGTCTAGAAGAGAACCATTTTCAAAGAGTTTAGAATCCTGATTAATATCGGGAATCATTGAAGCTTCATCTACTATAAATATGGTATCGCGATGTTTGTTTTGTTGTAATGTAAAAGAAACGGAGCCTTTATTACTTTTAGGAAAGTATATTTTTTTGTGGATTGTAAACGCTTGTTTCTTGGAGTAATTACTAATAACCTTAGCAGCTCTTCCTGTTGGTGCTAAAAGTACCGCTCGCTTTTTAACCTTTGAAAGATTTTTTACTAATGCTCCTACTATGGTAGTTTTCCCTGTTCCTGCATATCCTTTGAGCAAAAATGTTTCATTTTTGTTCGTACTTAGCACGAATTTTGCCAACAATTGCAGCGCAATATCTTGTTTTGGAGTTGTATTGTGTGGAAAATCGCTTTTTAAAAAATTGTAATATTCTGATACATTCATTGTTCACTACTATCATTGAGAGTTTCAAAGATAGGTATGATTTTTTGGCAATATACTTTTACGAACAAAAAAAAATTGTAGATTTGCGATAGACCTTTAAATAAATCAACATTTAATATTATCAATAATGAAATCAGTAATTCAGATTGTTCTTTGGATTGTAATCGTGTTCCTTGGTTGGAAATTATGGAGCTCTATTATGGGACCTGTAGAATTTAATAAAATTAAAGAAGAGCGTTATGCCAAAGTAATTAAAAACTTGAAAGATATTCAGGCTGCCGAGCTTGCACACAAAGAAATTACTGGGAACTTTACAGGAGACTGGGACAGTTTGGTTAATTTTATTGATACTGCAAAATTTGCAATTACTCAACGTCGTGATACCAGTTATGCCGATGTTGCTAAAAACAAAGCTTTTGGTATTGAGTCAGGATACTTCATCGAGAAATCATTGATCGACACTTTAGGATTTATGCCTGTTAAAGATTCACTCTTTAAAAATTCAGATAGATACAAAACTATGATGAATGTACCTGTAGAAGGTGTAAACGCAAAGTTTGATCTTAAATCTGGAACTATCGTTAAAAACGACGCATCATACTCAGTGTTTGAAGCTAAAGTTTCTAAAGATGTAATTTTAGGCGACTTAGATAAAGACCTTTTAATTCAGGAAAAACAAACACAATCCGTAGATGGTGTAAATGGTCCTGATATTAAAGTAGGATCATTAGAAGATGTTAATACTTCTGGAAACTGGCCGAAAATTTACGATGCTGGAACAGACAGATAACATACAAGACAATTTACAATATAGACTGTCCGTTCAAGTTTCTTTGAACGGGCTTTCTTTTTTGGTTACAAATCCCAAAAATGAGGATACTGTTTTCTTTATTGAAAAAACATTAGACTACAGTACCACTCCAGAAGAATTGTTAATGGATATTGAATCCATTATGTCACAAAATAACATTTTAAATTCTTCATTTTCCGAAGTTACGGTGGTTTACTCCACTCCTATCTACAGTCTTGTTCCTGCGCCTATTTTTGATGAAACAAAAGCTAGTGAATACCTGAAATTTAATTCAAAGATTCTAGCGAACGATTACATGGCTCACGATGTAATTGAAAAACACGACATTGTGGTGGTATATGTTCCGTTTATGAACATCAACAACTATTTTTTTGAAAAGTACGGGAGTTTCAATTACTACCACGCTACTTCAATTATGTTGAAGGCAATTTTAGAAAAGGAAAAGTATTCCCTTCCAAAAATGTTTCTACATTTTCAAAAAAACAATTTCGACTGTATTGTTTTAAAAGATGGTCAGCTTCAACTTTGCAACAGTTATAATTATAGAACTCCAGAAGACTTTATTTACTACACTCTATTCTGCATGGAGCAATTAAAGTTAAATCCTGATACCATACCAGTAACACTTTTAGGTGAAATTGATAAGGAGGATGACAATTATAAAATTGCTTATACCTACATTCGAAACATCGACTTTGCCAAAACGGAAGCACCAAAAATTAATTTAGATTCAGAGATTAATACACACCGTCACTTTATCTTACAAAACACCTTATAATGCGCATAATTTCAGGAACTCATAAAGGAAGAAGATTAACCGCTCCCAAAAACCTTCCCGTTCGTCCTACAACGGATTTTGCTAAGGAGGCACTTTTTAATATTCTTAGAGTTCGTTATTATTTTGATGAACTAAACGTGTTAGATTTATTTGCAGGAACTGGTAATATCAGTTTTGAGTTTGCATCGCGTGCAGTGCCTAATATTACCTCTGTAGATGCACATCAAGGGTGTATTCAATATATAAACAAAGTATCTGAAGAATTTGAGTTTCCTATAAATGCTATTAAATCTGATGTTGCTAAGTATTTAGAATCGGCATCAGGGAAGTTTGATGTGATTTTTGCAGATCCACCTTACGACTTTGAGGTTTCAGATTTAGAAAATATAGTGAAAGCTGTTTTCGAAAAGAATCTCTTAGCTGAAGAAGGAGTTTTAATCATTGAACATTCAAAAATGAATGATCTTTCTAAAGAAAATAACTTTACTGAAGCTAGAAAATACGGTGGCAATGTATTTAGTTTCTTTAGCTAGATTACTTTCTATTTTTATCAATACTTAATTGCTACTGCCCTCTAAAGAAAATCACCGTACTCAAGGTTTTTACAAGCGTAGCTATATCTAGAAACAAACCTTTGTGTTTAATATAATAAAGGTCGTATTGAAGTTTTTCTAATGCATCTTTATCAGAAGAACCATACCTTGCATTAACTTGTGCCCATCCAGTAATTCCCGGTTTTACAACGTGTCTTACTTCATAAAAAGGGATACATTCTTGTAATTTTTCTACAAAAACAGGACGTTCCGGTCGAGGACCTATAATCGCCATGTCGCCTTTAATTACATTAATAAATTGTGGGATTTCATCAATTCGTGAACGTCGTAAAAACCTTCCAAAACGGGTAACCCGACTATCTTTAGCTTTGGCAAACTGTGCACCTTCACTTTCGGCATTAATTACCATACTTCTAAATTTATAAATCTCGAAGTGTTCCCCATTTTTCCCTACTCGAGTTTGTGTATAAAATAATGGGCCGGGATTCGCTAGAAGATTTCCAATTAATATAAAAGGCAATATTACAAGAGCACAAAGCAATCCTAAAATTGAAAACAATAACTCTAAAATCCTACTAAAAAAGAGATACAATTTGTTCTGATTACTACGGCTAAATGGAAAATATCTATAAAAATCCCTATCAACATACTGCACTGGAATTCTTTGAGTAAGCTCTTCATAAACTTGGTTATAATCCCTAATCGGCACACTACTTTTTAGTAAAGAAATAAGTTGATTGTTAAGTGCTACTGAAATTCCATAAGACAACGGAGTAGCCACAACTATTTCTGAATAGTTCTTGTTCAGTTTTGAAGGTCTTAAATCTTCGAGTTTATAGGCATCAATCTGCAAGTGATCTAAATTAATTTTGTTCGATTCATCTGTGTTGTAATATCCTATCACTCTATAATTTGGATCAGATTTGTGAAGAGATTGAACAATCGCATCTATATCCTTGGCGTGTGCAATTAGGATTACATTTTTATTAAATCTCGGAGAGGTTATTAGAGCTATGTACGCATATCTCCAAAGAAGTAAGGCTATATTAATCGCCAAAAAGAAATATACTATTTGCAAGCGATTATTGGGAAGCATTGGAGTGTAAAACGGTGTAAGCAAATAGAACAACACCGTAATTGAAGTTGTCAATAACACATTCTTAACAACAACATCTAGTTTACTCGCCTTCTGCAGATTATAGAGTTCGAAAATAGTTGCAAAGACTGTTAGATAAATAGCTAGAACTATAGACCAAATCCAATTATCACTTGAAACTTTAAAGTAATCGAATTCAAAAATAAAACCAACTAAGTACAGTCCAGATATTACAAATACAACATCAAGAATACGCAGTAGTATTTTTCTTTCAGAAATTACAAAATGAATATTATTCTTAGACATTAATGATTGGTATTGTTGGTAATTTAAGTCCTTTTGAAAGCTTCAAAATAGAGTATAAACGTATCATTTTACGCATTCCATCATTTTCACAATTATAGTTAATAATTATCAATTATTACTAGTAAAACTATAGCATTTCATACTGAATCTAGCGTTTTTGATTAAAAACATCACTATTTACAATCTTAAAACAGAGTTCCATTTATGTTTAATAACCTGCCAATCAAGCGCTTCAATTTTTGTTCGAGCATTGTTGCTTAATGTATTTGCTAAGACTGGATTTTCCCTTAGTTTATTTATAGCATTTACAAAAGCAGCAGGATTATTGGGAGGAATTAAAATCCCATCTATTTCGTGATCAATTAAAAAGGATAGCCCACCAACATTGGTAGAAATAACAGGTAGCCCTAGAGCCATAGCTTCCATTACGCTAACTGGCATATTATCAAAGTTGGTTGTATTAATAAAAATGTCATAGTCTTTGGAAAGTGCTATCCACTCTTTCTTTTTTAGCATTCCTGTAAAAGTTATTGGCAGGTTTAGCTCAGCCGCTACTTTTTTACATCGTGCTAAAGAACCGTCTTTGTCAGGCCCCACCATACGCAGAGATACTTCTACACCTTGTTTAAGTAATAATTCTACAACCTCCAATGCCAATAAAGGATTGTATATCTCAGAAAACGAACGTACCCAAAGTAGTTTTGCCGTTACTTTATTTCGCTGTAGAAATTTATAGTTTTCAATTTCAAGAGTATTTGGAATGTGGGTAAGATTATGGATTCCATAAGTTTTAAACTGCTCTGCTAAATACTGCGATGGTACTACATTGGTAAGTGCATTATTAAAAAGCTGTTTACTTAATCTTTTACTGTTTTGTAGTCTATTTGGTAGGTTTCCACCGTGTAAAATAGGGATATACGGAATCTTTAAAAACCTACATAGACCTCCTATAATTACAGCGTAATAAAAATTTTGAGTACTATAAGTGTCGATTAATGCTAAGTCTATAGTTTTTCGATAACGAATAGTTTTGGAAACCATATCCAACAATCTCGAAACTTTATTTAGTTTTGAAGATGATGCATAAACCTCATAACCTTCCTCTTGAAATTTTACAGACAATAGATCAATCGCAGTAGGAGGCTTACCATGAGCTGCTAATTTATTTCCTATGTAGAGCAGGTTTCTTTTTGGAATCATAATCAATATTCAATAAAGATAAAGCGTAAATGAATGCTGGTGCAGCAATACGCATAGAGGAGTGAGCAATTGTAAGCCCCCAGAAAATAAGAAAAGGATAAAAATAAATGTTTTTCCTACCATTTAATTTTGTGACTAATGGTGTAAATATTAACACCAATAATGCGAAAATTCCAAAAACACCATGTTCTGATAGCATACGGGAAATTTCGTTATGTGTTGCTATTGAAACACCTAGCTCATCTTCAAAATGTGATTTAACCCTACCTACTCCAACTCCCAAAAACGGGTTTTCTTTAAACGCTCCAATTTCAGCAACTAATAATTCAGCTCTTCCTGTGGTTATATCTGATTTCTCCCGTCCTAAAGCATCCTCATTTGCATATCGGTTTTCAATAAGTCCGCCGGTTTGAAATATAGCAAAAGCCCATATCGATAGTGCAGCGGCTATTAAAAAAAGCATTTTTAAACTTATTTTTGCTTTGTACTTTAAATTTGTAGAAAAATATAAAATTATAACAAAAGCAATAGACATAGCTACCCCTGCAATAACCCCTCCTCTCGAAAAAGTTAATAAAGCCCTATACCCCATCAAAACCAAAAAAAACATCATAACCCCTTGTACTAATGTGTTTTTATAAGGGATTAAAAGTCGTGTAAGTAAGATAAACACTCCTAAACCTAAAATAGTTGCAACTTGATTAGGTCCATAACCTCCAGATACAGCAGAGTTTGAAGCAGTATTAGTTATAACTTCACGTATATCAGGGGAATACAAAATAATATAAGTAGTCATACTAATCATAGGATATATCATATAGTCTAACACCTTTAAAAGCTGATCAATTCTTATTGTTCTTCCAAAAATGAAAACTGAAGCGATAGCTAAACAAATTGGTCCGCTGAGATTAAATAAAACAGACTTTCTGAAATTAACATCATAAGAAATGATATCATAAGAAACTAAAATAGCAGGTATAAGAAGTAATAAATAAATAAGGAATGGGTAGGAATTTCTCTTAAAGCCTAAAAAAAACATCCCTAAAAGGGAAAACCATATTACAGAATATTTTCCTACTTCATAGAAGAAATATGCCTTTGTCATTCTTAAAAAAACTTCCGCACCTGTAAAATAAGCACACGCTAATAATACGTTGAATGCTTTATTTTTTTTCTGAATAATCTGCCAAGTAAAATACCCAAAAATGAAAACCAAATATATAAGCATTGCATTTCGATTAATCGATGCAATAACTCCTATACCTACGTGAAGGAGTATAGCGCTTAAAGGTTTAATATTTTCAAACAGTCTGATCTTGATGATAAAAGTATTTTAGGGAGTTGACTCTTTTAAAATTTCTGTTTTAATTCTATGGCGATAATTCTCAAAGGTAAAATCTTTAGCAACTTTATAAGCTTTTGAAGCTTTTACTTTTAATACATTCTCTTCAATTTTTAAAATATCCAAGACTAATTCTCTTAATGCTTCAGCTGTACAAGGATCTACTACAAATCCGTTTGATGAATTAACATATTGCGTAATACTTGATACCGAAGAAACTATTGGCAAACATCCAAAATTCATTGCTTCTGCTATAACTTTAGGAAAACCTTCGGAAGCAGTACTTGGTAGCATTAAAAAATGAGATTTCTTATAAATTTCAAAAACTTGAGCACGGTCTAAAAACCCGTGAAATACAGCAGGTAGTTGCAGCTCTTCGCATTGCTTTTTATACACATTCATTTTTTCGCCATTTCCAATAAAATGAATCGTGCTTACATTCTCCTTATTTTCCAAACTTCCAAATGCATCAATAATACGTTGTACCCCTTTTGCATCTTCCAACCTCCCAACAAAACAAAATGTATATGGAGGTTTAAACACCTTTGCATTGGTAATTTGCAATCCAATCACGCGTTCTTCTCCTGTGAGACAAGGGTTCTCAAAAGTTATACAATGGCTTTCCTGCTGGGGCCATCTTCCGTTGATAGTAACTTTTCTATGTTGTTTTTTCAACATCCACCGTTGTAATGCATAACCAAAGGGTGGATTTTCCTGATTCCAATTCCCAGCATATTTATACCAGCCCTTTTTTTTACTGAAAAGTGATAAATACGGTATCAAAAAAACACCTATTCCTGTAGGAGTACGTAACTGAAATACATCAACTTGTTGTAACACCTTGTTTACAGAATTTATTACTGAAGGAACATTAGCTATAATCTTAAGCTTCTCTCCTATTCCTTTTCCGCCAAGAGGCTTCATGGGAATGAATTTAATTTTAGAAGAAGTATAAGGCAAAGAACTGGGGGGTGGCATTTCAGGGTGTAAATAAGCTAGATGATAAATTTCATCAAAGCCCTGAGCCAAATGATTTAATTCACTAATCGTTGGCCCCCATCCCACAATAGTTCCATCAGGTAATTTGTAATGTTCAGTATGCGAGATTATAGCGAGTTTCAATAGTTCTTTTTTCTTAGTTCTTGTTTCTAGTTTCTAGTCTCTAAAATGTATTATTAACCTTATAATTCTTTCAAAATTGTAAGATATTTTTTAATTACTTTTTCCCAAGTATAGTTTTGCGACCAGCTTTTCGCGCCTTGAGAATATAAATCATAGTTATTTAGAATTTCTTCCAGAGCATCAGCCAGCTGATTAATATTTTTATTATTAATTAATTTACCTGAAATTCCATTATTTATAGCGTCTTCTATACCACAGCCAAAAGATCCGATTGCAGGAACGCCAAGGGCGTTAGCTTCAAGGATTGCTATACCAAAGCCTTCAGCATCGCCTGTCTTAGTGGTTTCGCTTAACATTATAAAGACATCTGCTTCTTGCAGGAGTTCAATTTTTTCTGTTTCAGAAACTTTTCCGAAGAAAACCACTGAATCTTCTACTTTTAAGTTCAGCGCTAGTTTTTCTAGTTTTTGCTTTTCTGTAGGAATCCCAACAATATGGTATTTTAAATCGGGGTATTTTTTTAAAAGCAAAGGCATAGCATTAATGATATTGTGCTGACCTTTTCGCTTGGTAACATTACCAACCGTAATTAACACTGGTACGGGTTTAGTGTATGATTGAAGAATTGTAGGTGATTTTAATTCAAATCCGTTAGGGATAACAACGATATTGTCTAATCTAAGGTGAGCAACTAAGGACTTTGTATAATTACTTACTGCTACTATTTTATCAAATCTTTTTAGAGATAGTTCTGTAAGTTTTCGAAGGAAAATATTCGGAAGTTTAAGTTCACTACCGTGAATAATCGCTACAAAGTTTTTATTAAAAAATAAAGAAAGTAAGGCTCCTAACCATAAAGAAAACTTACCTGAACATACAATCAATTCACTATTCTTAGCTAGTGCAATTGCTGCTTTTACACGAGCTATATAACTAAGGAAAATTAGATCCTTTCTTGGAATACGTTTAACTTTAAAAGGAAGGGTTTTATCGTATTCGTTTTCAGATTCTGTGTTTTTAGAGCGATAATCACAAAGCAAGTTTACCTCATAGCCATTCCCTTGTAATCCCTTAGCTAAATTTAAAGCGTGATTACCAATCCCCCCCGGTTGAGGCGGAAATTCGGAAGTTAATATGAGGGTTTTTGTCATTAATTTTAAAAATAGTTTTTCTTAAGCAAATTTCAAGCACAAAACTATAAAAGTAGCAATGTCAGTTACATTTCCAATATTCAAATTCTATATTAAGGACCTACAACCATACTGCATCTAGAGTCTAGAGTCTAGAGTCTAGATTCTAGATTCTCAAGTCTAACATCTCACCTCTCACCTCTCACCTCTCACATCTAACCTCTCAATCATCTCCCCATCTCTAAGTTTCTTCGATGCCAATCGCCAGGATATTATTACTTGAATTATTATAAACGGTAATAGAAATACAGAAATTAACGCACCCAGAATTAGCATTTTTTTGTTTTTCTTATAGCGGTATGGAATTATTGATAGCGGTACACTTTTAAAAAGTGCCAATACAGCTCTTTTGCGACCAAAGTATTTTCTGAAAAAATATAATACACTAGGGATAGGACGTGGTGCAAATAGTTTTTTGGGACGAAAAGCATCCCAACTTCCCATTTGTCTTAATCCTCCAGTAGCAGCTTTTACATCAATACAAGAAGCATAAGGATTTGAAACACTTTTATAACCGTTTAGGTAGGCTCTTAATCCAAACTCACCATCGCCCATACGTTGCTTTTCAAATTGACGATCAAACAATCCTATTTTTTCAAAAACAGATTTATAAAGCATTGCGTTCCCTGTAGCAAATTGTGAGGCTACGGCAAAAAATGATCGTTCTTTGGGAACAGAACTTCCTTCTGGGTAAAAAACTCCTGCAGATATATCTGCCTTAAAAAAGTCCAAACATCGCAAATGATTTTCAAGCCAATCAGGCTCTATTCTAACATCATCTTCTGAAAGGGCGATAATTGTCCCTTTGCTTTTCTTAATTGCTGAATTCCTAGCCAACCAAAGTGCAGGTTCAGATTGTTGTATGTGACGTATATTTAAGTTAAAGCCTTTGCAGAAATCCTCTTGAAACGGTTTCGACTGATCTATTATTAATATTTCAAAATGCTTATAGGTCTGTTGTTCAAAGTCCTTAAGAACGTCTTTTAAGTATTCATAGCGGTTTAAGGTGGGTATTACTACACTCACTAAAGGCTTATTAGATACTAATTTAGAATCAAAGGAAAACCAATTTTTATAAACTATAGGTTGCTTTAGATAATTACTTCTTACTGTATTATAAGACTTTTTAAAAGCTGTAATTTCATTAATCGGATTATTAAAAGAAAACAACCGAATCAGCAGCACGTAAAAAGCCCAAGCGGGGTGAAAAAATTTGCGGATAAATCGGTATTCATCTTCTAAAGGCAACTTTTTAAACGACGTGTAGGTTTCTGCTGTACCAATATATCCTTTGTTTATGGCCTGCCAGCTAAGATCGTAAGCTCTTGCTTGCTCACTTTTATAGCCAAAATCAGGGGATAACTTATCGAGAATTTCACTAGGTAGTTTCTCTGGAAGTGGAAAAACAGAGCTACCGTCCTTTTTGCCAAGTTGGAGGTAATGGGTAGGTTGGAGGTATTTAAGTAATAGAAAAAGCATTATTCTTTAGTGGATTTATTATTGAAAAATGAATCAATAAAAACTTCTGTAAAAAGCTTAGCACCTTTTTTATTCACATGACTAGGATCACTAAACAATCTCTTATCATTTATTACATTCGACAAATTATAATACTTCGGAAGATGGTTAGATATTATTTCAAAATTACCTTCAGGTCTATATATTGGTGAAGTAAAATAAATAACTTCAATGTTAATTGCATTACAAATTTTGTTGATTTCTAAAAAATGAGAGTTTGGCGTATCTACTAATGAAAACTTATAGGGCTCATCTTTTTTTAATGTACCGGTAGATTCTGTATATCCCTTAGACTCTGAGTAGTCTAGACCTTTATTTAAAATACTTAACAAAACATTTCGATATCCTAACCGAGAGTCAAACATTAAGTATCTATAAAAAGGTAAATATTTAAAAAGTTGATATTCTTTTCCATAGGGCTTAAAATTCTCATAAACCTCATCTTCAACCATATAAGGAATCCAACTCAGTTGCCCTGTCTTATCTGGTTTTTCTGTGTTGTACGAATGATCTACTTGTATAAATATCCTTTCTGTATAATTATGTTTTAAATATTCTTTAATAGCGACTTTTATTTCCAAAGGACCAGATGCTTGAATAGCTAAATTTAGCCCTCTTTTCCCTGTTTTTTCATGAATAATATTCGGAATCACATAATTATTTGCTCTAGAGGACCCAAAAACAATATAGTCTAAGTTTTCGTTTTTGAGGTCATGTATCCACATTACTTTATTCCTATAGGCTCCATTTTGATACACCCAACTATACAAAGAATCCAACAAGTACATAGAGCCAACTAAAATAGAGGCCAAAACAATTATGTATTTTATAAATTTTCTCATTAAAATTGAAAGTATATAAAGTCTTGAGCTATAGAAAAACTTCCAAAAACTAATATCATTATAATTACGACACCAACCTTAATATAGCTTGGTTTAGCTGAACATAATGGAAATTCACTATTTCTTGAAAACCACTCTATCCCCAATAAAATTAAGATTAACGGTAAAAGTTCAAAAGAGAACCTCTCTAATCTTAGCATTTCGATACTAAAATCACCTTTAAAAATTCCCTCAATATATTCAAATGCAGTTTTTATAGAAGTGGCCCTGAAAAACACCCACCCAAATAAGGCAATACAATAAGTTAAAAATAGAGAAGTTATTTCTCTAAACGTCGGAAAAACACTATTAGCAGCAATTGTATCCGTATTAACTCTATTCTTATTTGAAAGTAATAAAGGAATAAAAAACAATGCATTTATCGCTCCCCATACTATAAAGGTCCAATTGGCTCCATGCCAAAATCCGCTGACTATAAAAACTATAAAAACATTCCTAATTTGTTTAGTTCGTGTAACTCTACTTCCACCTAATGGAATATATACGTAATCGCGAAACCATGTAGTTAATGAAATATGCCATCTTCGCCAAAACTCAGCTATATCTCTAGAAAAGTACGGATACCTGAAATTAACCATTAATTTAAAGTTAAATAAACGTGCTGTTCCTATAGCAATATCTGAGTAGCCTGAAAAATCACAATATATCTGAAAGGAAAAATAAATAACACCCAAAATTAGAGTCGCACTTGAAAAACTAGTGTGATTTGCAAAAATTTCATTCGCGAATTGAGCACAGTTATCTGCAATAACTATCTTTTTAAATAGCCCCCATATAATTTGTTTAACACCAATGATCGCTTCATCTTTATTAAATTCTCTTTTCTTAAAAAACTGAGGTAAAAGATTGGTAGCTCTTTCAATAGGACCTGCTACTAGTTGAGGGAAAAAAGCAACAAAAGCAGCAAACCCTATAAAATCTCTAGTTGGCTCTAGTTTTTGCCTATAAATATCGATTGTATAACTAAGTGTTTGAAATGTATAAAATGATATCCCTACAGGTAAGATTATTGAGAGCGAATTAGGTTGAATTGTTCCACCAAAAAATGTAAAAGCTGTAGTAAAATTGTCAATGAAGAAATTGTAGTATTTGAAAAAACCTAATAAACCCAAATTCACTAACAAACTGAGAAAAAGAAGCAATTTCCTACTCTTCAGATTACTTGTTTTATCCATTTGAAGCCCAATTGAATAATCTACAATCGAGCTAAATAATAATAGTGATAAAAATCGCCAATCCCACCATCCATAAAAAACATAACTAGCCACCAAAATAAGTATATTTTGGTATTTGAGCTTTTTATTAAATACAAACCAATATAATATAAATACTATTGGTAAAAACAACGCAAAATCAATAGAATTAAATAGCATCTAATTTCTCAAACTAATTATATTATTATCGATTAATGATTTGTAGAAACCTTTTAAAGTCAATTTACTTTTCCATAAATTTCTATTGTCTTTCTGTAGCTTTATAAAATCGTCTTCAGTTAATGCCTCATGAAATTGTTTTACCTTTTGCGCTACTTTGTGTCTATCATTATACTCTACCCACACGACATGTTTTTTCCACGAAATGGTATTATCTAGGGGTAAAGAGCAGTCTGTATTTATAAATACAGGAATTCGCCCCATGGCCAAAGCTTCATAAAACCGAATGGAAAAATTTCCTGCACCTCTTACACAAACTATATAGGGAGAGTTTTTAAGATTATCATAAAATTCTAAAGTGGTGGAATGAAAGTCTTTATTTTTGGTAACTCCAGCTCGATATTTATTTCTTAAAATAAAGTTTGTTGTAACTGCATCCGAATTTTGTAAAACATTCAAAACCGATGCTCTTAAATAAGAGGTGGAAAGAATTTGCTGAGGCTCATTCTTAGATATTCTAAAGTGATATTTCAAGTTTCTAAGTGTAGTTTTCACAATCTCTTTTACTGCATTTAAACGCGACAAATTTGCTTGACCACAAAAACCGACAACAGCTTTCATCTCATACGGTCTAAGATAAACTTTTTTAGTATCGTAGTATTTTTTTAAAGGATCTTCAATAAACGGTGGAATTGTATACTCATTAACCTTAAACTTACTTTTATAACCTCCAGAACGTAGTAAAACTAAATTATTAAAACTGGGAACTTTAACTCCAAAATCCCCAACAGTTACAGCAACAACCTTCTTGTTAAATATCGCACAGTTTTTGACAAAATCAACTGCAAGATTTTCCTTATTTGTTTTTAGATAATAGTTCCACGCCATAGTCAGAATTACTAAATCCGCCTCTTCCAATTTATCAGTGAACTCAAAATCTTTTTCTGAAACCCCATAGACTTGTATTCGCTGAGCATCGGTAAAATCATCTCCTTTAATAAATGGTTTTAATAAGGGGAATAACTGTCCTCTTGAAGATTTATCATAATGAGATTTTGGGTAGTATAATTTCAATTTAGATTTTCTTAAATTATAATGTTTGATTTTTTTTCAACCACAAAGGACTCCAAGTACACAGAGAAGTTCTTTTAGACGCTCTGTGGCAAATCTCCGCTATTTGTGGTTACCTCATAAAACTCCAAAAACTCTCTTTGCTGTTTTTGCACATTAAACTCTTCTCTCACTCGATTCACAGCATTTTGAGTTATTTTTGATTTCTCATGATCTGCCATTAAAAGTACTTTCTTAATTTGTTCTGCCAAAAGATAAGGCGAATATTTAGGCACTACCCACCCCGTTTTACCATGCAAAACATTTTCCGTCAACCCCTCTGCATTACTAACAATACATAATTTCCCCATGGCCTGGGCTTCTAACACAGCATTGCAAAACCCTTCTTGAATACTGTATTGAAGATAAATACTAGCTTCTTCCAATTCCTGCTTCACCTCAGCATGTGGCAACTTCCCTAAAAACTGAACTCGATCTTTAAGCCCAAGCTGATAGGCTGCATAAGCTATGCGTTCATATTCTTTTCCTTCACCAATTATCTTGTAAGTAAAGTCAACTCCTTCTTCTTTAAGTATAGCTAAAGCTTCTAAAGTAGCCACCAATCCTTTTTTCCAGTGAAGACGCCCAGTTGTCATAAAAACTGGAACATCGAGTTTATGCTCATCCTCTTTAGAGGTTTTAAACACATTAACATCGATAGCAGGTGTGATTTTTTCTACGGGTACATTTTTAGAGAGCCCGTATTTTAAAGCAAGATTTAGAAGATCATCGGAAATAGAGTGTACCTTATCTACATACTTCCATAGAAGCATATAGCAATTAGGATATTTAATTGGAAATACAGCAATATCAAACCCACGAAGACTTACCGCCATTTTTGCACCTATTGCCTTAGCCACTGTTTCGCTACCTAAGGCCATTGTAGCAAACCCAAAGTGCAACCAATCTAATTTTGCTTTAAGCAAGTGAGCGTTGAGATATAGTTTCTTAAAGACTTGTGCCCATCCCGTTCCTTCAGCTCGCTCTAGTTTCACATAGCGTAATACCGTTGATATGTATGGCATAAGCAATACAAACTCTTTTATAAAGAACAATAGTTGCAGGAATGGATTCTTACTTACCCTCGGGCTAACTATAACGGGACAAAGTGTAAATTCATCGTTTATAACCTGACAAAACAAGTTCACTTCTACTCCATTCTCCTGAAGCCCTAGAATTTTGGACCGGAAGAAAGTTTCTGAGTAACCAGGGGGTTGAGAAAGTACAATTCCAATTCGCATGACTAAGCTTGAATTCGTGGGTATAAATTACAGTTAAAAATATCTAGCAAATTATTTATTTCATCTAGTTCTTCTACAGTAAACTTTAAGGTATTTTTTCCTTTATTTATAATTGCGCTTTTGGGATGTGTTTTAGATGAAGGACGCTGATACTCTTTTTCTATATTAGGTAAAGGTTCTATATTAAATTCATCACATATCTCAAGAAACAGATCTAAGTCATTACGTAAATCTTCATGTTTGACGATACGATGTTTATATTGATATGGCTCCAATATTTGTAAGGGCAATATATTCTCAAGACACCATCGCACCGTAAGTATTTCCAAAGGAGTAAAAGCTTTAGTATCTTCAATAAGGTCGAATTTAAAATTTTCTTTTACCACTTGAACTAAATCTTTTTGTTGCTTGAAGCGCTCTAAATTATATAGCCATGGAAACTTAACTCGTTGTTGTGAAGCGAGGACATCGTAGGGATTCCTAATGATATGTATAAGGGGCACCTTAAAGTTTTCATTTAAGTATTTAGCCGAAAGATTAGCTCGTACAAATTTGATAATGTACTTTTTAGGAATAAAGGGCCACAAGTGCATTTTGTATTTCCTATTACTTATCTGCCCTATCCAATCACTATCTACTTGGTTGTTTAATACTCTTTTTAAATAACGATTAGCGTCAACAGAACTTGCTTCAGTTTGAAGCCATTTATCGCAAATTAACTTTCCTTTCTTAGTATTAAACTCATGCTCTGGTTCAAAAAGCATTCTATAACGGAACTGCCTAGCGATTACTTCACTTAACCAACTAGTCCCACTTCTAGCTGAACCAACTATAATAATATGTTTATTGAACCTACTCACTATTACTTTGTATTTTTTAAATATACTTTTTCATAAGATGATATTTCATTCTGTACTGAAAAATTTGCATTTATATTTTTCATTCCTTCTATAGAAAGTCTTTTCATTTCTTCTTTATTGGTAGCCACCCTCTTAAGATTATCTACCAAGCTATTAGGATTATCTAAATCGAATATATACCCACCACCTTTTGATAGAATGTATCTTGCACCACCTCCAGAGTCTGAAGATAACACTGGCAATCCACAAGCTAATGCTTCTAATATAGACACAGGTAACCCTTCTTGATAGGAAGCCAACACAAACAAATCCATCTCTCTATAAACTTGAGGTATTGTCACATTTTCTAAAAATCCATGAAAATGAACCCTCTCCTTTATATTGTTCAATTCTATAAAATCGTCTAGTTTTTTTCTGTATTCTTTATCTTCCTTACCATATAAATGCAATATTATATTATGAGGTAAATTTTTCAGTGCTTTTATTATAAATAGCTGATTCTTATTATCTCCAATATTTCCGACACAAACAACATTAAATGTAGTATGTTCAATTGGTTCTAAAGGCTTAAACACTTTTGTATCAACCCCATGTGGAATAAAGGAAATTTTATGCCTTAAAAGCATTGATTTAAAAAATCGAGTTTTCATTTCAGGGTTATCATACGCTATATGGCTAGACAACAAACTTTTCAACATCCAACGCTTAGACCAAGCGTTATTCTTTTTAGTATATAGATATTTAACTCCTGCTAATCTACATGCAAGAGCTTCTATATAATTAGATTTATAGTCCCAAGAGTGTAGTACATCAATTTTATAATCTTTTAAGATTTTCCGGAATTTTAATATATCAGATGATTTTTTTCCTGTCCAAGTAAATTGTATCCATTCGTTATCTAAAATATCAGTCGGAATTGCTTCTGGAAATTTTTCAATGCATATATAAGGATCAAAAATATCTCTATCAATATTTCTCAATAAAGACAACAAGACATACTGACTTCCAGCCGTTTTAAAATTTGGAATCGTATATAGAATCTTGATTTTTGACATTTTGTTTATTAACTATCTGTAATTTTCTATTGTGTATGTGTGTTTCTCGCAGAGACCGCAGAGGACAACGCAGAGGCCGCAGAGTTTTAAATACTCTCAGCGTACTCCGTGCGTCTCACCCCACTTCATAATTCGCACTTCCAACTTCGTACTTCCAACTTCGTACTTCCAACTTCACACTTCCAACTTCGTACTTCCACCTTCGTACTTCCAACTTCAAACTTCTAACTTCGTACTTCATTCTTATACCAAACCGCCAATGTAAGCAACATACTCAGTGGATGCGAATATTTAACCCGATCATCTGTGCTAAACTTATTGTAGAAGCGCGTAATCAACTCTTTTGGTAGGAAGGGATGTAAGTTTTTGTCAAAGAGATGCCCTTGAAGCTTTTCATCATTTTCCATTCCCAAAAACTGTAGCTCCCAGTTACGCTGAATTAAAGGTTTTCCCATCTTTGCATTAACAACACGCTTTGCTTTATCTACAATGCGATACGGTAAATTATGTGGAACCTTGTTTTTATGATAATCGTAGAGGTTATACGGCCTTTGAGCTTGCCAAGTAATCTTCGCCACTTCAGGACTTTGGTTTTTTAAATAGGCGATCTGTATTTTTCTATCGGCTAAGTACTCTTCTGGTATACCACAGATAAATTCCGCCATCCTATTGTCGTAATAAGGAGCTTCAATAGGATTTGTGGCTTCAAAAATAGCAAATCCCAGATTAGTCCATCGCACTGCGCGAGTACTACTATAATACGCACGCGCTTTGGCGCCTATATCGTCTATTTTAAGTCCTTTCCAAATTTCCTTGGTGCGTTGCCTTAGATATTCCATAAACTCTCCTTCCAACTCCCATTCTTTCCATAGAGCTTCGGCCAACTCTTGCCCACCTTTTACTATAATCTTCTTTAATATCCATTCTTCAGCGTCCTCTTCCGCTAGATCTTTAGGAGCAACAGCATCAAAAAGCACATCGCCCCAATGCCCTAAAGTAAATACGCCATCCATTTTTCTAAACTCATCAATTACCGCCATTTGTCGGGGATGGGTAAATTCAGTGCCGTACTTTAACAGCTTGGCTAATTCATCAACATTATCCCACAGATAACCATTAGGAATGGTCATATCTCGGTACTCATATCCTAATTCTTTAGCGATTTTACTGGAAATCCCGCCTTCTTTATAGCCGTTGTGAAACGAATAGCTATAGGAAATCACGGGGTTGTTTAGTTTGGAGTAGGCAACCGCCTGCGTCCTGCTGTCCAATCCTCCAGAGAGAGGAAGCAATACGGTTCTATCCCCTGCTTGTTCTTTGCAGATGGTGTGGAATAGCACTGTGAATTCTGAAACTGCTTGGTCAAAGGAAATATCCCGAGGCTTGTAATACCATTCAAACCACGGCTTGCTATCTACCCAATATCCTTCATCGTCGATGGTGTTAATCGTTCCCGGAGGAAGTACTTTTTCATCTTTCCAATAGGTGTCTGTGCCCAGGAAGTAACTAGTGGCTGCAAATATGCAAATGGCTTTTTTATCCAGTTCATGTGGCGCACGGACTTTTACGTGTTGAGGATGGGTAGGAAGTATTGAGGTTTTGATAGTTTTCATTGAGGTTTTGGCTTTTAGGGTTCACGCAAAGAACGCGGAGGACACGCAGAGAACGCAGAGAGTTTTCGAATCATTCCTTAAAGTTATTAACCAATCGATGAAGACCATCCTTTAAATATTTGGAATTAAAGTTAATCAGCAACCCTACTGGTTTATTATATAGTTTCAAATAAGTAATCAGTTGAGAATAATGAACAGGAGCTAAAATCTCTACCGATTTAACTTCGATAATGACAGTTTTTTCAACCAACAAATCCAATCGATAACCTGTATCAAACGCAAAATTTTTATATTTTAAAGGCACTCCAACTTGTGATTCTACCTCGAGTCCAGCTTCCCTAAGATCCATTTCGAGACATTTTTCATATACATTTTCTAATAATCCCGGCCCCAGCGCAGAATGTAGTTTGAAAGCCGTATCGATTATCTTTCCTGTAATGGCATTAATTTCCATATCAATTCAAATTGAAAAGACTAATATACAATTATTTCCCCTCTGCGCCCTCTG
Organism: Aequorivita sp. KMM 9714; assembly: GCF_011065475.1. NCBI lineage: Bacteria > Pseudomonadati > Bacteroidota > Flavobacteriia > Flavobacteriales > Flavobacteriaceae > Aequorivita > Aequorivita sp. KMM 9714. The sequence continues at coordinate 210,366 of NZ_JAAGRO010000002.1, forward strand.
CGCTACTCTCAGCGTCCCCTGCGTGAAACCTCCCCAGTACTTCAAAATACAGCCTTTCCATCCCCTCAATCATCCTCTCCTCCGAATGCTGCTCCTCTACCTTTCTTCGAGCTGCTAATCTCACCGCCTCAATAGTCTCCAAGGACAACTCTCTAAAGTTCATTACCGCTACCGCCATAGCTTCAGGATTACGAGTTGGGACTACCCACCCATTTACTCCATTCGCTATCAACTCTGGAATGCCACCGCAATCGGTGCTTACTACCGGTAAACCAATTGCCATAGCCTCTACTACTACATTTGGGATACCTTCTTCTAAGCTAGGCATTAGCAATAAAGAAGATGAACGCATTAAATCAAATACTTCCTTTTGAGAAACAGCTTCTGTCAAGCTCACATCACCTTTTAATCCTAAATCAGCAATAAGAAACTGTAACTCTTCATTTCCCGCACCTCCAATTATAGTATAATGAAAAGGAACCTTTTTATCTTTTAATAGCTTACAAGTCTGTAGCGCATAATCGTACCCTTTAATCCAATGTGGCCTCCCCACGGATAGCAGTTGTAATGAATTTAAAATCGTATATTTTTCAGCAAAAGGGGTGATTTCTAGCGGTAATCCTGTATAAACTACTTTATCAATCTTTGAGGTGTCATTCCAAATCTTATCTCCATTACGTGAAATAGCTTTTGAAACAGAATGAAAACCTGCCATTTTAGGGTACCAGCGATGTAAATAGCTAAAATTGTTATCGTTAACAAAAGGACGAACATTAACATGAAAGCCCAACTGACTTAATACTACTGGTGTAGTTTGAGCAGAAAGCACTTCTTCAAACCAAGGTATTACCGAAAGCCACTGCAAATGAATAACATCGGGCGCTATTTTTTGCAGTACAAATCTTAGATTCTGTTTGTGTAGTTCATTACGACGTCCTAAAGCTATTTTTTTTAAAGTTTTATAAACAAGCTTTATAGAGCCTGATTGTAAAGCATATTGTAATGTTGTTTTTACAAATCGAATTTTGCTTTGATTACTTCCAAGTGGTATATAGTTTACTTTTTCTAGCCTATTGGGAAGGGTTTCATTAAAACCTAAAATATAAACTTGATGTCTCTCCGTCAATCCTTGTGCTAAACGATTGATAAACGACCTTGTTTTAAAACTGCCATCGAAGATAATTATGTTTAAAGGCTGCGTCACAACGAATTGTTTAATTGTTTAAAGGTCGATATAACAGATTCCACAAGTTGTATAGGCTTTGGATTTATTTTAATAAAAATATACTTCCTCCCTTTTTTAAACTTCCTGACTTGCTTTTCCGTAAACATTAAATTCTCTTTAAAATAATGTTTTAGTTCCTGACGGCTCATTCCAGAGTTGTTAACAACATCCCGTAATAATAGTTTTAAATCTTCAACTTTATTGCCTGATAAAAATACATCGGGACGATCCCTAAAATTGGTGAATTTTTTTATAAAATCTTTCGCATCATAGGCATGATAATGCAAGACATTACCCTTCACAACCCTCTTTGGGGATGTACCATTTATATGCTTATATCGATGTACATTATGTGGAACTATATTTGCATCAACACGAATAGCCGATTTCCCCATGGTTTGTCCATACCACCAAGGAAATTTCTGATTTAATTTAGTAAATGGATTCCTTATTGATATGAAGAATACTTGTTTATTTACTTTAAAATTAGATTCTTCCGCAAAAACATTATTATATCTTTCCTTTTGCTGAAGAACTTCCAATGTTGTGAAATCAACCAATTCGGTATCATTAGGGATGGTATTAAAAAATGATTTTAAATCTGATTGGTTTTGAAAGTCTGTACAAATTAACTCATCTGCATCTATGGATATAAGCCAGTGGATACCTTCTTCCTTACATTTTAGTTGAGCATCATAGGTGTTTAAACATTGTCTCGCTGTATGGTGTTCTACTGCTTGTGAAGTAAACTTTTTTAAGTAGGGTAAAGAAACATAGGTATCTGCTGAAACAGAATTTGAAGTATTTACAAAGTCTAAATCAGCAATACTTTCTTTTCCATTATCTGTAGTATTGTCAAAATAAACAAATGCCTTATCAACTCCAATTGCCTTGTGATACAGCAAATTGTTTCGTAATAAACGAACTTCATTTTTAACAGTAATAACTAAAGCTATTTTCACAAGAATTAAAGTAATTGATTTCGATAATAAATATATAGGTTATGAAGAGCCTTTAAAACTAATTGCTATACTTTTCTTTAAAAAGCGAAACTTCTTCTAAAATTTTTTCCTTGGCAACTGCACTTACTTTTATATCACTTAAATATGGCTTTGTTTTCAAAATTTTTTTAAGCTGAAAAACAAAAAGCTTATTTTTTATCGACTCCTTTAAACTACTGTGATTATATAATCTATGTAATTTATTTATTTCGATTGATAGTGAAAGTGATTGACTCCAATCCTTCCATTTAAAGTTATTAAATGATTTAAAAGAAGAAACTGGAATCCAGGGTATTCTATAAGCATCTGCTACAATTGCACCATGCATAGCTTCACAGATTAATACTTTTGAAGCATTAATATCTTCTATAATCGATTCAACAGAGTTTCGGGGATCAATATAATTAATTCCTAAACGCTCTACAGCTCTTTTATAAGAATGGTTAGCAACACTAAAGTGTGGAATATAAGAATAAGAGTGTTTTTTAATTGGGTTATTAAAAGGAAATACTATTGGTGTTAATATTGCGGGATCTGTAATAAATTTGGCATTATTTAAAAGTGCTGAACTTAATGGACCTCTTACAAATATTGTTTGGAAATTTAAATTAGGTTTTTGATCGACTCCATGCGCACCAGCCCCAAAAACAATGATTTCAGAATTAGGATAGTACTTTTTGGCAGCCCTTAATATAGTTCCGATTCCAAAAAACACTAGATTATCATTGTCATCAAAAAAATTTGGTAAAAAATGTTTCCAAATATGGACATTTAGTTCATCCCCAAAATTTGAAGTTCCATCAGGTGGTTTAAAATAATGTAATTTCATTCTATATATATTATTTTAAATAAAATAACCCATTGTTCATTTTATGATTATTTAAAATTAACTTCCAAAAATTTATAGCCCACCCCTGTAACTCTATACAGAATACCAAAAAGCAATAACTTTAGTATAGTTATTCTATATTCTTTAAATGTTTTTAAAAACAGAAACTTAAAACTATAACTTATACCATTCTTTAAACTCTTGTTCTTAAACGATTTACTTAATTGTCTCAATCCCATTTTAACCAAACTTTTATTAGTCTTCTCATTTAAATCTAAAGATTTATCCGTTAAAAGACTGTGTGCAATTTTTAATTTATAACGAAACTTGTTTTTTAATTCATTTAGTCGTTTATCGTGAATTCTTAATTGCACTAAAACATCCTTATTAACATAAGGAGTCATGCCTTTATTTAAAGCTTTAATATGAAAAACATAATCATCTCCCGTTATTAATTCTTCATCAAATCGTAGGTTATAATGAATTAAACATTCTTTTTTCCAAAGTGGAGAATTTACACCCCATCCAATTTTTTTTATAATAAAATCATTAATTGGGTCATCACTCCACAATTCGTTATTCCAGAATTCTTTAGTTGGTTTTTTTTGTAAATTAAAGAACTGTGATTGACTAATTGTGAAATCGTAACTCCCAGAATTAATATTTTTTAAATCTATTACTAACTTTTGAGGATGCATTAAATCATCACTATCAAAAAAATTAATGTATTCACCTTTGCTTTTTTCGAAACCATAGTTTCTTGCTGCCGATGGACCTTTAGGTAAATGAGAAGGCTTTTTAAAGTATTGGATGCGGTTATCAGCTTTACTAAATTCTTTTATTACCTCTTCCGAATTATCTGTACTCCCATCATCCACAACTATACATTCCCAGTTTTGATAAGTTTGATTTTGTATAGAAACAAGAGTCTCACCGATAAGGTTGGCTCGGTTATAGGTTGGGATTATAATGCTGATTAACGAATTATTTATCAAAGTTATATGAATATTGTTACACCTACATTAACAGTGAAAATTATTTAATTGTTTTAATTATAATGCTTGGTTTTTTTAAAACTTTATAAAAACCTACTTTTAAAAAGGAATAATTTATAATCTTAATTCTTAATTTAACAAGTCTTAAGGTCTCTGAGTAGAGTTTATGTTTTAGACATCGTTTTATATACAGATTTAAATAATTGAATAAATATTTTCTTATTTCAAAATCTTTAAAAGTATCTGTAATTGGTTTATTAGCATATAAATCAACAATTTTAGAAATTGCAATTACTTTATTTACAAGTTTAAATTTTGTTATTTTACTTCTCTTACCGTCTGCTTCGTTTCTATATAAGTAAAGTACTTGATTAATTATCTCTAGCCTTGGACTCGAAATTAACAATCGAGAAAAAAATTCCCATTCTTGGCTTATTTTTAACTCTACGTCAAATAAGGGCTTATTATCTAAGTATTGTTTATTGAATAAAGGTCCATTAGTTCCAAAGACTAAATTTCCTTTTATATGTTCCAAAAGTGCAACATCAGTTTCATAAAGTTTCCACTTTTTCACATATGATAGATTCTTCTCATCAATTATCTCAGCTCCTTCACATACAACAAAATCTACATTGTACTCAGAAATCACTTTTACTTTTATTTCCAATTTTTCAGGCAACATCAAATCATCACTATCAAACCACTGAATATACTCCCCCTTACTTACTTCAAACCCATAATTCCGAGCCGCATTTCCTCCAGGCAATCTATCTTTAGGTCTATGGTGATATTGAAAACGAGTATCCTTGGCCATATATGCTGCCATCACCTCGTCAGTATTATCCGTACTCCCATCATCCACCACAATACACTCCCAATTTTGGTAGGTTTGTGCCAATACCGAGTCTAGCGTTTCACCAATAAGATGCGCACGATTATAGGTTGGAATAATAATAGAAACTAAGGGATTGGAACTTGGCAAGGTTTAAACTGTTTATTATCAAAAATAAGAAAAAGGTTAAGCTAAGCAACAAAATAAAAGCCTCAAATTCTAAAACATCTGTTTTAAAACTTGAGGCATAAATTTTAAACTAAATTCGAAGGTGGTTATCCCTCAAATGCATTAACAATATCCATAAAGCTATCTACTTTTAAAGCTGCACCTCCAATTAGTCCGCCATCAACATCGGCTTGAGAGAAAATTTCAACGGCATTGTTAGGTTTTACACTACCTCCATATAAAATTGAAACTTTATCTGCGACATCTTTTGAGTACTTTTCCTCTATAGTTTCTCTAATAAACTTATGTATTTCTTGTGCTTGCTCTGGACTAGCAGTTTCTCCAGTACCAATTGCCCAAACTGGTTCGTAGGCTATAATAATATTCTCCCAAGCTCCACTAGAAACATGGAAGAGTCCTTCTGTAAGTTGATTTTTTACTAGGTTAAAATGATTTCCGCTTTTTCTTTCTTCAAGCTCCTCTCCTATACAGAAAATTACAGTCATTTCATTTTTTAAAGCTGTATTTACTTTTTCTGCTAGCAGCTGGCTATCTTCATTAAAATAAGCACGACGCTCACTATGACCTAATATAACAGTGTTTACTCCAACGCTTTTAAGCATTTTTGCTGACACCTCACCTGTAAAAGCACCTTCTTCACTTTGATGCATATTTTGAGCAGCAATCGATACAGGATGTTCGCGCATAGAAGTAAAGGCATGACTTAAATTGGTAAAAGGAGGGGCTATCATTACCACTACATCTTCTGGAAAAACTTGTTTTTTAAGATCTACTAAAAATGTTTCAGTCTGTGCTAAATCATTATTCATTTTCCAATTCCCAGCTACTATTTTCTTTCTCATTATCGTATATGTTTGGTATTTTGTATTTTCTATTAATAAAACTAATCTTCAATTTTAAATCATAACCCTACATTCTGCATTCATAATTCATAATTATCTACTGTCTACTAATCTTCGGGTCTAGCCAGCCGTAAATTATATCTACAAAAATATTGATTATTATAAATAATGTCGCAATTACTAATACTGCGCCCATTATTACGGGTAAATCTAAGGTGTTTAAAGCGTTTACAATTTCTTTCCCTAATCCGTTCCAGCCAAAGATGTATTCCACAAAAACAGCTCCTGCAAGCATAGAAGCAAACCAACCAGAAATAGCCGTAACTACCGGGTTTAGTGAGTTTTTTAAAGCGTGGCGTTTAATGATTTGATAAAACGAAAGTCCTTTAGCTTTTGCAGTGCGTATGTAGTCTTGATTTAAAACTTCTAGCAAGGAATTTCGCATTAACTGACTAACAACTGCAAGTGGGCGAATACCTAATACTACGGCAGGTAAAATCAAATTTTTCCACTGAATGTATTTACCATTTCCAAAATCATCAACTTCATACAAGCTTCCTGTCATATTTAAGTTTGTGTATTCGTGTAGTAGAAATCCGAAAATCCAAGCGAATATAATCGCACTAAAAAACGAAGGAACACTCATTCCTAATGTGCTTACCAATTGAATCATCTTATCGATAAATCCATCTTTGAACAACACTGAAATAATTCCCAAAAGCACTCCAATAAAAATTGCAATTACAATGGCTGAAACTGCAAGTATAAAGGTGTTTGGGAGGGTTTCAGCAATTACCTGACTTACTTCTTTTCCATTTTTTTGAAAAGATTCGCGTAAATAAGGCGTTTTAACTACAACACTTGTATTTCCTACGTTGAACAAATGAGTAGCATTGTACTTTCCTTGTTTTAGAAATGTATAGTCATCAGGATTATTACTGTGAAATGAAATTGGTGATAAATCGTTTAAATACCGTACATATTGAACAGAAACAGGTTGATCGAAACCGTATTTCTTTTTAACGATTGCTACTTGTTCGGCGGTTTCATTTTGACCCAACATCATTCTTGCTGGATCACCAGGAAGTATTGTGAAAAGTAGGAAAATAACAGTAACAACCCCAAAAAGTGTCAATACTGCATAACCCAACTTTTGAAGAATATACTTTACCACTAACCTTGATTTATTTGGTCCATCGTTTTAACCTCGTAGATAAAGTCGTCTCCAAAAAGAATTTTTGCATACTCTTCTATCGTTTCTGTAAAACCAGCTTCTTTTCTTCGTTCATTAACAGTTTCAGGCTTTTCGATAGGCCAAATAAAAGAACCTCTTGCATCGTCATAGCTCATTCCCTGCGTACCGTAAACTTGTGGTTTCCCTTCTAGCATTAAATACCTATCTTCCATCATAGCTGCAGCGGTCTTCGGAATTTCACCTGCATCAGCTGCTTTTTTTACAAGTGGTAAATAATTTGGGATTTTATCAGGATTATGCTGAAGTACATTCCAAGCTACTAAACTAGACTCCTCTCCCACTACTGATTTACCTGGATATCCTTTTTCAATAAAATATTTCTCTACAAAAATCATATTAACGCTATCCAAAACCTTTTGCATTTCTGAAAGATCGCCGCTGTATTCAGCTTCAGTCAATCCCATACTTTCACCAAGTTGCTTTCTTTCTTCCAAAGATCTAGTTTGCATTAGGCGTCTGTATTTTTGATCTAAGTTTCCTATGCTATCAAGTCGCTGTTTTAATGATAAATCCAATTTAGGTTTTGAATTTTCAACTACAGGTAGCTCTAGCTTATGAGCGTCATTCCAATGAAGTTTTTGCTTTATCGTTCCCTTATCCAATTCTAAGATTCCTGGATTACTTCTTACAATAGTCTTTAAAGTAGTTTCATCGCAGAAATAAAACTTGAAGTTTAATTTGTAAGTATCCGTTAAGCTTTCAGTCATTTCTTGTGAAGAAGCAGATAGTCCAATTACATTATAACCGTTTTTAATAGCTCTATCTGTAATTTCTTTTACAGAAATATAACCGTCTTTTTCAGTGTTTGTCAAGCTATAAGCTACAATTACAATAAGATTTTCTTCATTTAAGAACTGATCGGTAAAGTCTTCGCCATTTCTTTCCATAGTAAAATCGTGAATTGGCGGCACATAACCTTCCTGAATCATTTTAGTTTCAGTATTCACTAATTCTCCATCAACCTGTGGGTATTCCCCGTTTGTAACGATAGTTTTTTCTTCACCATTAATATTAAACGTCCATTTGTATTCATAAATAGGACCTGGAGCACCTTCAGGAACAGTCATACCATCCTTAATATTTGCACCAATTTTATAAGGCCTGAAGTCAATAATGGGAAGGTGTTGTAATACGTGATACGTAATAGCCATACACCCTACAAAAGTTGCGAAAATGATGATGCTACGCGTGCCTTCAGCAAAAAATGGTTTGATGTATTTACGCCCTATAAAAAGAATTATAATTAGAACTAAAAGAATAATGTCTTTGTAAAACGATTCCCAAGGAGTTAATGGAATTGCATCTCCAAAACACCCACAATCTGTTACTTTGTTGAAATAAGCCGAATAAAAGGTAAGAAAAGTGAAAAACACTATCATTAGCATTAATGCCCATAGCGTAAACTTTTTTAAATACCCTAAGAGAAGAGCTACACCTACTAGCACCTCAAAAATTACAACGAAAATTGCAATTAGTAATGAATAAGGCACCAAAAACCCAAGGTCTAAAACGTCTGGGGCAAAGTAGTCTTGTAATTTAAAAGCAAACCCAATAGGATCGTTAAGTTTCACCAAGCCGCTTATAATAAACAAGGCTCCAACCAATACTCTAGATATTCCAACTAATATTTTCATATATACTATTACTTAATTAAACTTTTAATATTAAGGATACTTCAATTCTGAATAAACTTTATCAAATCACAACTAAGGTAAACTCCTAATTTCCCTCTACACCAAATATCTCTAATCTCTAATCTCTGTTCTCTACTCTCTACTCTTCATTTTCATTTAAATGAATTAGCGCAAAAATTGCATAATTTATCATATCCTGATAATTAGCATCAATCCCTTCAGATACTAAAGTTTTCCCGCTATTGTTTTCAATTTGTTTTACGCGAAGTAATTTTTGAAGAATCAAGTCTGTTAACGAACTCACTCTCATATCACGCCAAGCTTCGCCATAATCGTGATTTTTGTCCATCATCAGTTGTTTGGTTTCGGCAATGTGTTTGTCGTAAAGTTTTACAGCCTCATCTACTAATAAATCGGGTTGATCTACAACACCTTTTTCAAGTTGGATAAGCGCCATAATTGAGTAATTTACAATTCCGATAAACTCACTCGTTTGACCTTCGGCAATTTTTTGTTCTTTATTTTCTTGTAATCCGCGAATGCGTTGTGCTTTAATAAAAATTTGATCGGTAAGTGAAGGAAGTCGAAGAATTCGCCATGCACTTCCGTAGTCGTGCATTTTATTGATAAACAGCTCCCTACATTTTTCTACTTGTTCGCTGTATTGTTTTGATGTCTTTGCCATTCGTAAATTGTAAGATTTTGCGTAAATTTCGGGTAAATAAATCAATTTAGAAAATTGCAGACCCTTAATTGCCGCGGCAAGCTCATAGATCTTAGCATCCCAAAAGTAATGGGAATTATAAACGTTACTACCGATTCGTTTTATGACGGTGGAAAAACGACTACTGAAAACGATATTCTAAGTCAAGCCGAAAAAATGCTTTCGGATGGCGCAACATTTTTAGACATAGGCGGTTACAGCACCCGACCTGGTGCAAATGAAGTTACAGAAGCTGAAGAAATTAAAAGAGTTACCGAAGCAATAACCCTTATCCTTAAGAAGTTTCCTGAAGCAATAATTTCAGTGGATACTTTCCGAAGTGAAGTAGCAAAAAAAGCCGTTGAAGCAGGAGCCGCAATAGTAAACGACGTTTCTGGTGGAACTTTAGATTCAGAAATGTACTCTACTGTAGGAAAACTAAAAGTGCCTTATATTTTAATGCATATGCGGGGTACTCCTAAAACAATGAGTACACTTACCGATTATGAAAATGTAACTATTGAAGTTATAAAAGACCTTGCGTCAAAAATTGCCTTAGCTCGTGCAGAAGGTATAAACGATGTGATTTCCGACCCTGGATTTGGTTTTGCAAAAACACGAGAGCAGAATTTTGAAGTTTTAAACAACCTTGAGCTTTTCCAAAACCTCGAGATTCCACTATTATCGGGAGTTTCTAGAAAATCTTTTATTTACAAAACGCTAGACACCACTCCTGAACATGCGTTGAACGGGACTACTTTTGTAAATACCGTTTCACTTATGAAAGGAGCATCTATTTTACGAGTTCACGATGTAAAAGAAGCTGTGGAATGTGTAAAGCTTTGGTGTGCAGTTAACGGTATTGAACATTCCTTATAATGAGGCAAAAATTACCTAGGTTTTCTGTACCGAAGTATTATAAATTTTCTAACTTTCAAAATGTACTTAAGACTGAAACATAAAATCAATTTTTAAAGTACTTTTACAAAAAATACAGCCCTTTGGATTTTCTGGATATTCGAATTTTAGACATTGTAGATATAGTACTGGTTGCAGTGCTATTATACTATATCTATAACCTAGTGAAAGGCACTGTTGCCATCAATATTTTGGTGGGTATAATTATTATCTATACCATTTACGTTGTAACTCAACTTTTAGAAATGGAGTTACTCAGCCAAATTTTAGGGGGGTTCTTAGGTGTTGGGATGTTCGCCTTGGTAGTTGTTTTCCAGCCTGAAATTAGGAAGTTCCTTTTAATGCTTGGCTCTACAAATTTTAAAGCCCGCCGGAAGTTTTTCCAACGATTTAATTTTTCTTCTGCCGATTCTGGCCCTTTTATAGACATCGATGCTATTGTAAAAGCTTGTAAAAAAATGGCAGGCACCAATACAGGAGCTTTAATTGTAATTCAGCGTAACAATAGTTTGGATTTTGTAAAAAACACCGGAGACAAAATGAATGTTGAAGTTAACCAACCTATTATAGAAAGTATTTTTTACAAAAATAGCCCCTTACACGACGGAGCTATGATAATTGAAGAAAATAGGATTACGGCAACACGTGTAATTTTACCAGTTTCCAACGACCGGACTATACCTTTGCGATTTGGATTGCGACATCGTGCAGCCGTGGGTATTACCGAAAAAACAGACGCTGTTTGCCTAGTTGTTTCGGAGGAAAACGGCCAAATTTCTTATCTAAAAGACGGTGACTTCGTGCTTTACGAAAACACCGATGAACTGAAAAAACTCCTAAAAAAAGATTTAAGCTAAAAACCTAAATCTAAGTATAAAATAAAAAAGCAGGCCTATAAGCCGGGTTCTGTTACTACTTCGATTAAATCAAAATAGCACCTTATCATTTATCTAGACGTTTCGTTACCGAAACGCTCAATCTGTCTACCCTCCTGCATCGGGCGGGTACCCTTATCCGAAAACGGAACGCAGGTTTACGTGACATTTCACCGCATAGAGTTTACCTGGTTTCACTACAGCATTACCTGTACATACTTTCTGTTGCACTTGTCCTAAAATTCTTACTTACGCAAGAATAGTGACGGCTGTTAGCCGCTATGCCTCCCTGTGGTGCCCGGACTTTCCTCCCTCCCGATTCCCGATATCAATCGGGACGGGACGACGATAAGGCGGCCTGCTGCGCAAAAGTACTCCAATGTTAATAAATATGAGAAAATACGAGCATCTATTTTTTTAAAACCCGATACACATCTTTATATTTGCTACCAAGTCATAATTTACAATTCAGAAATTTAATACTGAATTTTGAAAAGGACTATTTTAACTATGGAACACTTCATTGTATCAGCCCGAAAATACCGCCCTGCAACTTTTAAAGATGTAGTTGGGCAACAGGCCATTACCAATACTTTGGATAACGCCATAGAAAACAACCACCTAGCACAAGCATTACTTTTTACGGGACCAAGAGGTGTTGGGAAAACTACTTGTGCGCGTATTCTTGCCAAGAAGATTAACCAAGATGGCACAGAAAAAGAAGATGAAGATTTCGCTTTCAATATTTTTGAATTGGATGCGGCTTCAAATAACTCGGTTGATGATATTCGTAATCTAATAGACCAAGTACGAATTCCTCCACAAGTTGGAAAATACAAGGTTTATATTATAGATGAGGTTCATATGCTGTCTTCAGCAGCTTTCAACGCGTTCCTAAAAACGCTTGAAGAGCCGCCAAAACATGCTATATTTATACTTGCTACTACCGAAAAGCACAAGATAATTCCTACTATTCTCTCTCGTTGTCAGATTTTCGATTTCAGAAGAATTGGCGTAAACGATATTAAAGGCCATTTAGCCGATGTAGCCAAAGCTGAAGGAATAGACGCAGAAGATGATGCTCTTCACATTATTGCTCAAAAAGCAGATGGCGCACTACGTGACGCACTGTCAATTTTTGATAGGGTTGTAAGTTTTGCAGGAAAAAACCTAACGCGTGAAGCTGTAACCGAAAACTTAAATGTTCTTGATTATACGTGGTATTTTCAAATCACCGATTTGCTATTGCAAAACAATATTCCGCAAGTTTTAGTTACTTATAACGATATTCTCGCAAAAGGATTTGACGGTCACCATTTTGTAATGGGGCTTGCATCTCACTTTAGAGATTTGATGGTTTGTAAAAACCAGGAAACAATACAACTCCTTGAAGTTGGAGAGCAAGTAAAGGAAATGTATCTAGAGCAGTCTAAAAAAACAAGCGCTCAATTTTTGATGGATGCTATAGAAATCGCTAATACCTGCGATTTAAAGTATAAAAACAGTCAAAATCAGCGACTCCTTGTTGAACTCTGCCTATTGCAACTTGCTTCCTTGACTTTTCAGGGCGAAAAAAAAAACTCTAGTAGCGGGCAACGCTTCGTAATAGCTCCCTCCTATTTTAAATCGGAAGAATTTACTTCAAAGAAAATAACCTCTGCTGGAAGTATTACACCTAAGCCGTTTAGGAAAATTGAAACTGATAATACAGTTCAACAGGAAGTTGCACCTTCTCAAGCAGAAGAAAGTCAAAGCGATGTAAACGAATCTACTTCAAATAAGCCTTCAGAAAAAGTTGAAACTACAACTAAAGAAGAGCCATCCACTACTCAAGAAGTAGCACAGCCTAGTATAGCAACTAGACGAAATGAAAGAAAAGTTTCTGCATTATCGTTAAAAAGCATTCAGAAGAAACAAGAGTTAAAGCAAGAATTAGAAGCCAATCAACCTAAAGAGGAAGATCTTCCGGTGAATGATTTTACCGAAGAAGAGATGCTTAAGTATTGGAATAAATACACCAAAAAAGTGGAAAAAGACGGGAAGTTTAACCTGCTTTCTCACTTAACAATGGGTACACCAAAATTGGAGGGTGCGATAATTCATCTTGAATTTCCAAATCATACCATAAAAACTGAAGTTGAACGCGCTAAATACGATTTACTTGGTTATCTGCGTGAAAAACTTCAAAATTATGAGATAGACTTAGATATTACAGTAAACGAAACCACGGAAAAGCGTTATGTTTACTCAACACGAGAGAAATTCGAGAAAATGAAGGAAATGAATCCTGCTTTAGAAAGACTTAGACAGGAATTTGATTTAGATATATAACTAGAGTAAATTCAAAAAACAATAAGGTAGTTATTGAAAACAATAGCGATAGATTTTAATTGACATCACTCTTTAAGTTTGGACAATTAAAATCTTAAAACCATAAATTCAAACGATTAAGATAATATGTTAGGCTTAAAACTTCCCACAGACCCTCGCTGGGTAAATATTGTTGAAAAAAACATAGAAGACATTCTTTCAGATCACGCTTGGTGCGAACAAAAGGCCGCATCTACTGCTATTTCTTTAATTGTGAGTTTCCCTGAATACACAGAGCTCACACAAGAGATGATTGCTTTGGTAAAGGAAGAAATCAGCCATTTTAAAATGGTACACGATAAAATTTTGGAAAGAGGCTGGGTTTTAGGTCGAGATAGAAAAGATGACTATGTTGTTCAGATACTAAAGTTTTTCCCGAAAGGTGGAAGCCGCACAACACAACTCGTTCATAGACTATTGTATGCTGCACTTATTGAAGCTAGAAGCTGCGAACGTTTTAGATTGTTAAGTGAAGAACTTGAAGACAAAGAACTAGCCGAATTTTACAGAAAACTAATGGTTAGTGAAGCAAATCACTATACAATGTTCCTTGGTTTTGCACGTCAATACGGTGACAGAAAAGAGGTTGATCAAAAATGGAACGATCTTCTTACCTATGAAGCTGAAGTAATGAAAGACTTGGGAAAGCATCAATCCATTCACGGATAAATAATTTAGACTCCCTTCCAAATGAAAATCGAAAGAAGAAGGAAATTAATTAAATACAGAGATGTTTTAGACCAACCTATTCGTTTTAACCCCTTTGTGTTTAGTAGGATGTTTATTCTCTGGGCTTTATTAGGGCTTATTGGAGGAGTAATTTCTGGAGTGTATTGGGTAGTTTTAATGTATCTAACCGACTTTTTAGCAGTATATCAAGGGTGGCTTGTTATTCCTGTTATGGCTATTTGTGGGCTTCTTGCAGGGTTAATTATCTACTTTATTGGCGACCCCGGCGAAATGGAACTTATGGTTAACAACATTCGTTTCAAAAAAGGAAAGTTAGACCCTAAAAACAATCCTTCAATGATACTATCATCGCTTCTGTGTGTAGCCTCGGGAGGAAGTTTAGGCCCAGAAGCACCTTTGGTACAGGTTACAGGTTCCACAGGAACTTGGATGGGAAAGATTTTTAGATTAAAAGGTGAAGAGTTGCGCTCTTTAAGCATTGCAGGGATGGCATCTGGATTTACCGCCTTATTTGGTGCTCCGCTTGGAGGTAGCCTCTTTTCTTTAGAAATACTCCACCACAAACACGCCGTAGAATATTACCAAGCAATAATTCCAGCACTTGTTGCCAGTGGTTTTAGTTATATCATTTTTGCTATAATCGTTCAATTAGGTTGGGGACCAATGTGGAATCTTCCTGCCTACGAAATGGAAACTTTTTTCGATTTTGGTTGGGCTGTCTTATTTGCAATTATGGCAACTGTAGTGGGATGGATGTTTATTTTTTGTACTAAGTTTTTTAAAACTCTTTTCAAAAAATTAAAATCTCCAATTTACATTAAAACCTTAATCGGAGGTATTCTTCTAGGGGTAATTGCTTATTATATTCCGCTTACTAGATATTTCAGCCACTTTGAAATCAATGAATTATTAGAAGAAAATGGCACGTTACAATTTCTTGGAGCAGTTCTTATTTTTAAAATTATAGCTATTTCCATTACAGTAACTTCAGGATGGCGTGGAGGTTTTATTATTCCTTTGTTTTTCTGCGGTACAGCTTTAGGGTTACTAATTCACAGCATTTTCCCTTCCATAAGCCTTTCGTTAACTATTGTAAGTTGTATGGCTGCTATAAACTCTTGTGTAACTCGCACCCCAATGAGTACAACTATTCTACTCGCTACATTAACAGGGTTCACATATTTTATTCCAATACTATTCGCGAGTTTAACAGGCTATTTTCTAGCTCCTCGTATTCCTTTTATTGGAGCTCAAATGGAAGAAAAAGAAAAGAGAGCTATTAAAATAAAAAAGCATAACAATAAATAATATGAATAAAAAAAACCATTGGGAGACAGTTTACGAAACTAAAACTCCAGAGCAAGTAAGTTGGACACAAGAGGTTCCTAAAACTTCATTAGATTTTATTCAATCGCTAGAATTAAAGAAAACTGCAAAAATTATAGACGTTGGTGGCGGTGATAGCAACTTGGTAGATCATCTACTTAAAGCTGGTTTTGAAAATATTACTGTTTTAGACATTTCAGAAAAAGCACTCAATAAAGCGAAAAAAAGACTCGGTGATAAGGCAGAGAAAGTAACTTGGATTGTAAGTGATATCACAGAGTTCGAACCAGAAACTACTTACGACCTTTGGCACGACAGAGCAGCTTTTCACTTTTTAACCAATGCTGAACATATTGAAAAGTATAAGCAAACAATTAAAAACTCGGTAAACGGCTATTTAATAATTGCAACTTTTTCAGAAAATGGACCTTTAAAATGTAGCGGACTTGAGATTACTCAATACAGTGAGGAGGAATTAAGCTCTGAATTTGCTGAAGATTTTGAAAAAATTAGCTGTCTAAACGAAGACCACAAAACTCCCTTCGACACACTTCAGAATTTTACATTTTGTAGTTTTAAAAAACGATAGTCTAAGCCAACAGCCACTTAAAGATACGAGATGAAAAAGGTCCTTCTATTTATAGCTTTTGTTTTAGCAACTATTACTGTAAATAGTCAGACCACCAAAAAAGTATTATTTATTGGGAATAGCTATACAGCTGCTAATAATCTGCCGCTTATGGTAAGCGAAATGGCCAATAGCACTGGGGATATTCTAATTTATGATTCCAATACTCCAGGTGGATTTCGTTTTATGGATCACGCGTCTAACAATACCACTCTTACTAAAATAAGTTCAGATAACTGGGATAACGTTGCCCTTCAAGGCCAAAGTCGAGAAACTTCTTTGAGTCAGTCGCAGATGGAAACAGAAGTATTTCCCTATGTAGAAGCATTAAGCAATGCCATAAGAACAAACAACGAATGTTCACAACCGCTGTTTTATATGACCTGGGGGCGTAAAGATGGAGATGCTCAAAATTGCGCTATAAGACCTTGGGTTTGTACTTACGAAGAAATGGACGACGTAATTAGAGCTACTTATATATACTTAGCTGAAACCAACCAATCTGAGTCAGCTCCTGCAGGCGCTGTATGGCGATATCTTAGAGAAAACCACCCCAATATTCCACTGTACTCCGGTGATGGCTCACATCCGTCCTTAGCAGGCTCATATGCTGTTGCGTGTGCTTTTTATGCGATGATTTATAAAAAAGACCCAACTTTTATTTCTTGGAATTCTAGTTTAGATGAAAATCAAGCTAATACCATTAAAGCAGCAGCTAAGACAATTGTTTTTGATGAAATCACTAATTGGGATTTTACAGAAATCCCCGTAGCAGATTTTACGGAAGAAATAAACGGAAGTGAAGTGTCATTTACTAATACTAGCAGTGATTTCCATTCAATCTATTGGGATTTTGGCGATGGATACAATTCCACCGAAACTAATCCAGTTCACACATATACTGAAAGTGGAATTTATAATGTTTCACAAACCATTACTTTTTGTGGTAAATCGGATACCAAAACAAAAACTATAGAGATTCCAATATTAAACATCGATAGGTTTAAAAAGGAACAAATATCTATTTATCCGAATCCAGCCACAGATAAGCTATTTGTTAATCTCGATAAAAACTATCAGGAAATTGATGTTTCAATTTTTGATGTTTCAGGAAAAATTTTATTCAACAGAAAATCGAACAACAAAAGTAGTTTTATGCTAAACCTTAGCAACTTAGACAACTCTATTTACATCTTTAGTTTAACAACAGAGAGTTCTAAATTTGTTAGAAAACTAATAGTTAAATAGTGTAAATATTACTTCCCATTGTCAAATTCCCACGATGAGCTTTAGGCTTAATCCTAATTTTCTGCAGCAATTTTTTCGTTGTAAAGACTTTTCACAATACCGTCACTAAGTCCTATTTTAGGTACATACATACTCTTAGCTTTACTCCATTTCATAGCAGATAAATAGATTTTTGTAGCAGGAATTACCACGTCTGCACGATCTGGATTCATATCTAATTCTGTAATACGCTCCTCGTAAGTAAGTGATTTTAATGTTTTATAATATGAAGATAGATAAATATAACTAAGTGGCTTCCCAAGCTTTTTCCCGCTCTTTTTAAAGATAGTATTGATGTTTCCACCACTACCAATCATTAAAATCTTTTTATAATCTTTGGTTTCTTGTTTAATCCAAGCCTCCATTTGTTTCCAAACATCTTCAACTACGAGGTTTTCTAACAAACGAACTGTTCCAATTTTAAAACTTTGCGAAGTAACTGTTTTTCCATTGGCAAAAATAGTTAGCTCAGTGCTTCCTCCTCCAACATCTACGTAAAGAAAAACCTTGTCGTCTTCAATTAGTGTTTTTAAATCTGTAGAAGCGATAATTGCAGCCTCATCATTACCGTCAATTATGTCGATTACAATTCCGCTTTTCTCTTTAATCGTTTCAACTATTTCAGAGCCATTGGAAGCTTCACGCATCGCTGAAGTAGCACACGCTCTATAACGTTTTATTCCGTGCGTCTTCATCAACAGACTAAATGCCTTCATTGCATCAAGCATCCTTACAGCATTTTTATCAGAAATCTTTCCATTAACAAAAACTTCCGCACCTAAACGAATAGGCACACGAACTAAAGATGTTTTTTTAAATATAGTATCTTTTCCCTTCTGTTCAATTACAGTAACTACTAGCAAACGTATAGCGTTACTACCAATATCTACTGCTCCGTATTTTTCTATGTTTAACAAATTAATTTACTTCAAGTTTGTTTAAATAATAATTGTACATTTTGAATTGAGAACGAACTGGAGGATTGTTGTTTCTTCTATAAGCGTTGTCATTTTTAATGCTAAACACTCTTGCTTTTACATTATCACTCCACCCAATTTCAAAATTTTCTAAAATTTCATTTTTAATATCAGGGTCGTATATCGGACAACTCACTTCTACCCTGTTATCTAAGTTTCTTCCCATTAAATCGGCAGAAGAAATATACACCTTAGTATCTCCGGCATTTTCAAAAATAAACAAACGCGGGTGTTCCAAATATTTACCAACAATACTTATAGCTTCAATATTTTCACTCATTCCTTTCACACCTGGAATTAAGCAGCAAATACCACGAACAATCATTTTAATTTTAACTCCTGCTCTACTCGCTTCGTAAAGCTTGTCTATCATAGCATAGTCCGACAGACTGTTGAGCTTTAATTTAATTCCGCTAGGTAAGCCTGCTTTTTTATTTTTAATTTCCGTATCGATTAAATTATATAAAGCCTTTCGAGTGTAATGCGGCGACACGATAAGATGTCTATATTTTTTTACCTGATAATTGACTTCAAAAAAGTCGAAAACCTTATTTATCTCTTTGCATATCTTTTGATTTGCAGTAAACAAAGTATAATCGGTATAAAGTTTTGCAGTAGATTCATTGAAGTTTCCTGTACTTAAGATACCATAACGAACCGTTTTGTTGTTCTCTAGTCTTTCAACCAAACAAGTTTTACAATGCACCTTTAGACCTTTTACTCCAAAAATCAATTTGATGTTTTCACTTTGAAGTAATTCAGCGTATTTAATATTTGCTTCTTCATCAAATCTCGCCTGAAGCTCAATTTGTACCGTTACGTCTTTCCCGTTTTTCTTAGCATTTATAAGCGAACTAGCAATATGCGAAACTTCTGCTAAGCGGTAAATTGTGATTTTAATAGATTTCACTTTTGGGTCTAAGGCAGCTTCACGTAAAAACTTGATTACATACATAAATGTTTGATACGGTGCGTGAAGCAGGTAATCTTTTTCAGCAATTCTATCGAACAAACTACCTTGTAAACTCAGTCCTGGTATTGGAAGCGGTTCTGTTTTTTCGTATTGAAGATCAGGCCTTCCCAATCTAGGGAAATTCATATAGTCTCGTCTGTTGTGATAACGTCCTCCAGGAATAATACTGTCGGTTTTATCAATTCCCATTTTATCTAATAGAAACTGTAACGATTTTTTATCAATACTTTTATCGTACACAAAGCGAACTGGGTCTCCAGCACTTCTATTTTTTACACTTTTTGAGATTTTTTCAATAAAACTACGGCTTAAATCGCTATCTATATCTAGCTCAGCATCACGGGTTATTTTAATCATATGAGCCGAAATTGTCTCATATTTAAAAATATTGAATATGTTGTTTAAACAATGGCGAATTAAATCGTCTAGAATAATAACATATTGCTTATCCCCTTCTTTCGGAAGCTCAACAAAACGGTTGATAGTTCGCGGAATTTCAATTAAAGCATAGTTGTGTTTAGCTTCAAAAGTCTCATCTTCCTTACTCATAACCATTGTTACAGCTAAGTATGCAGCATCATCACGAAGATTGGGGAATTCATCAACTTCACCAATCATAATGGTCATCATCGCCGGGCTAACATATCTCACAAAGTACTCTGAAATAAACTTACTTTGCGAAGGTGATATTTCGGTCTCGTTGATAATAAATATATTCTCTTTCCTAAGTTTCGTTTGAATTTTACTTAGAATCTCGAGACTTTGAGCCTGCTGATCGATTACTGTTTGCGTAATTACCTCCAAAAGCTCCTTGGCTGAATACCCTCCAAGAAAGCTTTTCCCTGTCTTACCAGCTTCTACAATACGTTTTATAGTTGCATACCGAACCTTAAAGAACTCATCTAAGTTATTAGAAAATATACCCAAAAATCGAAGTCTTTCAATTAAAGGTAACTTTTCATCATTTGCCTCTTGCAACACTCGAGCATTAAACTGAAGCCAGCTTAACTCTCTATTGTAATATTGATTACGATTAGTTTTATTAGTATCTGTTTTTCCTGTCATTACTTAAGATCTCGTGGAAATATTGTTTTAATTGTTTTACCCCTGGTAATGTCTTTCCATTTTTCTTCATCAAACTGCAACATTACAAAACCACAAGTTGGAACATTTTCTATGTATTTATCACCTAACATATTTACTATAGATGTTAAGGCGTGATTATGCCCCACTAACATCATAGTGTCTAAATTATCATCGAACGACTTAATAATTCGCATTACACTCTGTCCGCTAAAATCGTAAAGACTATGATTGGTTTCAAAATTTGCATCATCAATCTTGAAAGCGTCTTTAAAAAATTGGGCCGTTGAGAGTGTACGAGTAGCGTCACTGCTAACAATTTTTTGAGGAGGCTTAACTTCTTTCGCAACTTTTTCTGAAACTAGTTTTCCATCGCGTTTACCACGCCCTTTTAAAGGACGCTTATGGTCATGTAAATCGTGTTTCCAGGATGATTTTGCGTGTCTTAGTATGTAAAGTGTTTTCATTGCGTTTTATTAATTCTAGGTTTTAGATGGCAACAAGACTATCTCTGCGCTTCCTTAATTCAATTACCTCATTAAGGAGCTAACCTTTCAATCACCCAATCGTTGTCTTTTAATCTATATCGAATTCTGTCGTGCAGCCTATTTGGTCTTCCTTGCCAGAATTCTAACGATATTGGCTTTACTAATATTCCTCCCCAATTATCTGGTTTTGGAACTTCTTCTTTTTCGTATTTCTTTTCGAGTTCTGCCAAATTTTTCTCTAAAACTTCTCGAGATTCCACTACTTCACTTTGATGTGAAACAACTGCTCCTAGCTGACTTCCTTTAGGTCTAGAATGAAAATAATTTGTTGAATCTGCTTCTGAAGTTCTCTCAGCAGTTCCTTTAATTATAATTTGACGTTCCATATTCGGCCAAAAGAAAGACAAGGAAACCTTGTTGTTATTTGTAATAGCCCTACCCTTTTCACTTTCGTAATTAGTGTAAAAGTAAAAGCCGTATTCGTCGTATTTCTTCAGTAAAACCACTCTTCCTTTTGGGAAACCATCGGTTCCAATAGTATTTACCGTCATTGCATTAACTTCATCTACACCACCACTGTCCTGCACCTCATAAAACCATTTACGGAATTGTTGCATCGGGTTTTCATCTACCGAATTTTCGGATAGCTCGCCCTTTTCATAAGATTTTCGGTAGTCGTGAAGCTTTTCGGCCATTTCTCAAGTTTTAACGCAAGTTAAGAGTTTTAAATATTCTTTGAAATAGCAGTTTATTAAATATGTATTAAATATTTTCCTTTAGAAAAGATTCAAAAGTGAATTTAAACGATAAGATAAAACCGAACTAGTAAGGAATAGTAAATTAAAACTGAAAGGATTTTCCGTCTTCAGCTAATTCTACATTATCAAATACCTCTTGAGCTTCTTTGCGGAAAAGTTCAAGTTTACCGTAACGTCCTGAATAATGACCGAGAATTAATATTCCAACGTTTGCTTTCCGCGCAATAACAGCAGCCTCCTTAGCGGTGCTGTGCTTGGTTTTTTCAGCAAGATGGTAGTGTTCGTCCAGAAAGGTTGATTCGTGATACAAAACAGTTGCTGCTTCAATTTGAGGAACCATCTCTGGGTTATATTCTGTATCACTACAATAAGCATACGATTTTGGTGCAGGTGGATCGAAAGTAATATCTTTGTTTGATATCAACTTACCGTCCTTATTTTCCACGTCGAAACCCTGTTTGATTTTGTTGTAATAACTTAAATCGATATTCAGGTTTCGAGCAGCATCCACATCTAACTTTCGGTATTCCAGTTTTTCTTTGAAAAGAAATCCGTTGGTATACACTCTATGTTTTAAAGGAATTGTTTCCACCGTAACTTTATCATCTTCAAAAATTACTTGTGGAGAGGTCTCTTCTAGTTCGTGGAAATACAAAGGGTAATTTGTATATGCTTTCCCCAATTTGAGAAGCAATAATATAGCTTGTTTTATGCCTTTTGGACCGTAAATATGCAATTCAGCTTCTCTTCCTAATAGTAAAAAAGTTGAAATTAATCCTGGTAAGCCAAAAAAGTGATCGCCGTGTAAGTGTGAAATAAATATGTGACGAATACGCGAAAATTTAACCCTATATTTTCTTAATTGCATCTGGGTTCCCTCCCCACAGTCAATTAAAAACAAATGCCCCTTAATCTCCAAAATCTGCGCTGTTGGGTGCGTAGAAGCAGTTGGAGTTGCTGAATGGCATCCTAGGATAGTTAATTTCAAAATTTGATTTTTAAAAAATTATTTTTTCTCGTATCAGAAGCTTTACGAGTATACAGCTCAGTTTAGACTAAAAACCGAGGTCACGCTCAATCTCTTCCATCTCAACGATATCTCCAGCTTCCTGAAGTGTTGGCACTACAACTAATTCGTAAGGAACTTCATCTATATCAATTGCATCGTTTACGATAACAAAGGAGTAATTTGTTTTACGATGAAGGTTTGACGTTTTTAAGAATTGTAATAATTCTGGTAAGGATAAAGAGTCATACTTCAATAAGTTCAAAACCACATTTTGACCCTTGTACTTTGAAGGAACTTGACTCTCAATAAATGAGGCAAAATCTATTATATCATCCTTCTCATCTTCAAGGACAACAAAATTTGGATGATTCTCAATCTTCATTATGTTTAATTTTTGAAGCTAATAAATAAATTACAGCCATACGGATGGCCACTCCATTTTCTACTTGACCTAATATAATAGATTGCTTGCTATCTGCAACATCACTTGTGATTTCCACACCGCGATTAATTGGCCCTGGATGCATTACTACAATTTCCTTATTTAAAGAATCGAGCATTGCTTTATTAAGTCCGAATTGTTGTGAGTATTCTCGAGTTGTTGGAAAATAACTAATATCCATACGCTCGTTTTGAACACGAAGCATATTTGCTACATCGCACCACTCCAACGCTTTACGTAAATTAGTTTCCACCTCTACATTTAATTTTCCTATATATTTAGGAATAAGCGTCTTAGGTCCACATACCTTAACCTTTGCTCCAAGCTTTTGAAGTGTAAAAATATTTGACAATGCAACTCTAGAGTGAAGAATATCACCAACTATAACCACGTTTTTCCCTGCAACATCACCCAACTTTTCACGAATAGAATAGCTATCTAATAAGGCTTGAGTTGGATGCTCGTGTGCTCCATCTCCTGCATTAATAATACTAGCATTTACGTGCTTAGATAAGAATATTCCTGCTCCTGGATTTGGATGACGCATTACCACCATATCAACTTTCATAGAAAGGATATTGTTTACGGTATCGATAAGCGTTTCTCCTTTTGCAACAGAAGAACTCGAAGATGCAAAATTTATAACATCTGCAGAAAGTCTTTTTTCAGCAAGCTCAAACGAAAGTTTCGTTCGCGTACTATTTTCGAAAAAGAGATTGGCAATGGTAATGTCTCGAAGCGATGGCACTTTTTTAATAGGTCGGTTAATAACCTCTTTAAAATGATCGGCCGTCTCGAAGATGAGTTGAATATCGGCTTCGGTTATGTATTTTATTCCCAGTAAGTGATTTACACTTAGTTCCATTGTTTGGTTTTCGGTTATCTGTTATCGATTATCTATTGACAGTTGTCTTTTCTACACTAGTCACTCTCTACTCTCTACTCTCTACTCTCTACTCTCTGTTCTCTGCTCTCTTCTCTCCCCCTTAACTCTTAACTAAATAAACAGCGTCTTCCCCTTCATTTTCTTTCCAGCACACTTTTACTTTTTCCCCATTAATCGCATCTACTTGTCTTCCTCTATAATCGGGTTGAATTGGTAAATGACGGCTAAAACGGCGATCTATAAGTGTGAGTAATTCAATTTCTAATGGCCTTCCAAAAGATTGCACTGCGGTTAACGCAGAACGAATACTTCTTCCAGTAAAAAGAACATCGTCTATGAATACAACGTTTTTATCTTCAACTATAAAATTAATTTTGGTTTTATTCGCTTCTAACGGCTTACCACTTCTTCGGAAATCATCTCTAAAGAAGGTGATGTCTAAATAACCAAGTTGAATGTTTTTTATTTTGTATTCAGTTTCCAACAAGGTTTTAAGTCTTTCAGCTAAAAAGACTCCTCGTGGCTGTATTCCGATAAGTACTGTTTTGGAAAAATCGTCGTGCTTTTCAATCAATTGGCAAGCCAAACGGTTAAGCGCAATATTAATCTCGGTTGCGTTTAGTAACACTTTTTGGCTCATAGGAAAGTCTGAATTAGATTCAGGAAACAAAAATACAGAATTATTTATTTAAAACTAAAGAATTTATTTTCGTTTAAAACCAATAAATCGTAAACTTTTGAAACTATTCAATTTACTGCATAAAAAAACCTGTCTTATATAAGACAGGCTCTTTTGTTTTAATAAGAAAATCCGAAACTATTTAGCGTATGGATTCAAAATAACATCAATCCTTTCACGAAGATCTAACAAATGAATCTTACTCATTCTATCTGTAGTTCTTCCTAAAGCTCTTCTAATATCATTATCTAAAGCTATAAGCTCTGCTCTTGCTACCGAACGAATATCACT
The DNA here is from genome assembly GCF_011065475.1 of Aequorivita sp. KMM 9714. Lineage (NCBI taxonomy): Bacteria > Pseudomonadati > Bacteroidota > Flavobacteriia > Flavobacteriales > Flavobacteriaceae > Aequorivita > Aequorivita sp. KMM 9714. Next base: position 235,551 of record NZ_JAAGRO010000002.1, read on the forward strand.
TAAGTTAACATCAACTTTTGTTCTATTTCTACCTTTTTGCTCATTCGACATTAAATACGAAAGTCTATTGATATATACTCGCTGTAAATTTCTTCTGTAAGTATCTATAGGCGCAGCAGTTCTAAGCTCTTCGAAAATTCCTTTTCTCAAGTCTTCCATCATTTCTAATAATGAATAACTGTTTTTTCCATTTATAGATTCGTTTTCAATAATTCGAGCCATTCTTCCAAAGTCAAGAATATCATTTAGCGTTCTTTCTTGCATTTTTCTAATATTCTCAATACTTCCATCGAATTGGATTTTATTGAAGATATCATCATCCAACAACCATTCTGGAGTTTCAAATAGTTGTTCTTGTAAAAATGCCAAACTTTCTTCTTGTTTTTCTTTTGCAACATGCGTATAAACTGCGCCCTCCTGATCGTAGGTTTTATAGTATTCGTAAACACCACCAATATTTGCTGTTACGTGCCCCATATACCTATTAAATTGAGCAACTACTTGATTGTACATTTCTGAAAGATCATCGTAGTTTTTACCATCTTCTCTGGTGTATTCAATAAGTTTTGGCACAAGTAATTTTAGGTTTGAAATACCGTACATACTCGCTTTTACAGCATCGTCACCCAAATCTTCAGTTTGACTACTAGGATCTATCACACCTCCTGACTGTTGTTTTCCAAATCGATACATAGGGTCACCAGCGTGCTCTAAAATCCAAGAATCGAGAGTTTCTTTTTCCTCTTCAGCAGTTAGGTGTGGCAATGGTCTATATCCCCAATTTATCGCATACTTATCATAAACACCAATATTTGGCATTAGTGCTACATCTCCATCTCCTGGCTGAGCAATATAATTGAAACGTGCATAATCCATAATTGAAGGAGCTGTTCCGTACTTTTTAGTAAAATCTACAGAACGCAGTGAATCTACAGGGTAAGCAACACTACTTCCCATATTATGTGGCAATCCTAAGGTATGACCAACTTCGTGTGAAGAAACAAAACGGATAAGCCTACCCATAATTTCATCTTTAAAAGCTACGCCTCTCGCGTCTGGATTAATTGCAGCAGTTTGCACAAAAAACCAGTTTCTCAATAATGTCATAACGTTGTGATACCAATTAATATCACTTTCCAATATTTCACCACTACGCGGATCACTTACGTGAGGACCGTTTGCGTTTGGTATAGGAGACGCCAAGTAGCGCACTACCGAATAACGCACATCTTCTGGAGACCAATCTGGATCTTCCTCAACTGTTGGCGGATCTTTTGCTATTATAGCATCTTTAAAGCCCGCAGCTTCAAAAGCCACTTGCCAATCTTCAATTCCTTGTTTGATATATTTTCTCCATTTTACCGGAGTAGCTCTGTCGATATAGTAAACAATCTGCTTTTTAGGAACTACTAATTCTCCTCTTTCAAATGCAGCTCTATCTTCATCTCTTACTTCTAAACGCCATCTGTCAAGATATTTAACGGTTTTACTTTCATGGTTTTCCAATCCATAATCGGTTTGTCCACGAGCAAACCATCCAACGCGTTCATCAAAATAACGACGTTTCATTGGCTCTTTAGGTAGCAACACCATACTATTATTCATTTCAACAGAAATTGAACCTACAGCTGAATTGCTAGGCGGCTCTTTTGCTGCGTATGTTTTTACGTGACGAGATTCAATGTTTAATGGATAAGATTTGATAGTTTCGATATACGAACGTTCCTTATCCATAGAGGTGATTTTATACCTATCGCGGTAATGCTTAGGCATCCCTAGCGGTCTAACGTCACTTTCAAAAAGTTTATTCACCTGAATTACAGTAGATGTACTGTCTTTCCCTAAAGCTTTTACATCGAATGTAAAAAGAACAGGTTCAAAGTTTGAGTTTACAACAGCCTCATATATAGGAAGTGAATCGGCTGCAAATATTTGATGTGAAACAACTCGCAACAACACCTTGTTTGGTTTCTTTTCCCATCGAAGTACTTGGGTATTTGTTTTTCCTCCACCAAAACCAATATTAGTAGCGGTTTTAGCGATTCGGGTAACCATTAACATTTCTCTTCCAAAAAGAGAATCGGGAATTTCATAAAAGAAATCTTCTTTTACAGTATGCACTTTAAACAAACCATCGTCTGTTATTGCATCTTTGGTTATCACCTTGTCATAAGGTTTGATTGAAGATTTGTCTTTTTCTGTTTTTGCATTAGCGTTATCTGCTTTTCCGTTTATGGCTTTTTTAGGAGCAGCACATGAAAGGATAAACAGTAACAAAAGTGGGGTAAGGGCTCTTATTTTCATATTAAAATTTAAAAAATTTGAAAATAGTCAATTTTAATATATTGAGAAATCTTTTTAATAACAAAAGCACTAAAAGTGATAAAAACAAGCTATAAACAAAAAAGCCTTCTGTTTCCAGAAGGCTTTTTATTAGCTATAAATGCAACGATTATTTTTTACCGTCCATTTTATCTTTAAGGGCTTGAAGTGCAGAGTTTGCATCACCTAAAGTTGGTTTTGCTTCTGCTTCAGCTGCTTCTTGTTTCTTAACAGCGTCTTTTACAATCTTAGCCTCTTCTTCTTTATGAATACTCATATGTGAAGCAACCACTTTCTTGAATTCTTTGTTGAACTCAATAATTTGGAATTCAGCCTCATCACCTTTTTTCAACATTGTACCATCTTCTTTTTCAAGGTGACGGTTTGGAATGAAAGCAGTAATGTCGTCATTGAAGTTGATTGTAGCTCCTTTATCTACCATTTCGTCAATAGTAGCAGTGTGCTTAGTACCAACTGCAAATTCAGCTTCATACTTATCCCAAGGGTTTTCTTCAGTTTGTTTGTGACCTAAACTTAGTTTACGTCCTTCAACATCTAACTCAAGAACAACAACATCTAGCTCATCACCAATGTTAGTGAATTCGCTTGGGTGCTTAATTTTCTTAGTCCAAGAAAGGTCGCTAATGTAGATAAGACCATCGATACCTTCTTCTAACTCAACGAATACACCGAAGTTAGTGAAGTTACGTACAATACCTTTGTGGCGTGAACCTACAGGGTATTTAGTAGTAATATCAGTCCATGGATCTGGAGTCATTTGCTTAATACCAAGGCTCATTTTGCGCTCTTCTTTGTCCATTGTAAGAACAACAGCTTCAACCTCATCACCAACATTTACGAAATCTTGTGCGCTACGTAAGTGAGTAGACCAAGACATTTCGCTAACGTGGATAAGACCTTCAACACCTTCAGCTACTTCAACAAAAGCACCGTAATCTGCAATAACAACTACTTTACCTTTTACTTTATCTCCAACTTTTAACTCATCACCAAGAGCTTCCCATGGGTGAGGGTTAAGTTGCTTAAGACCTAATTGGATACGTGTTTTATCTTCATCGAAATCAAGAATTACAACGTTCAATTTCTGATCAAGTTCAACGATCTCGTTTGGATGGTTGATACGAGACCAAGAAAGGTCTGTAATATGTACAAGTCCATCAACACCTCCAAGGTCAACAAATACTCCGTAAGAAGTGATGTTTTTAACAACACCTTCAAGTACTTGTCCTTTTTCAAGCTGCCCGATGATTTCTTTTTTCTGCTCTTCAATATCTGCTTCGATAAGCGCTTTGTGAGAAACAACAACGTTTTTGAATTCGTGGTTAATTTTAACAACTTTGAATTCCATTGTTTTACCAACGTAAACATCGTAATCACGGATAGGCTTAACATCAATTTGAGAACCTGGTAAGAAAGCTTCGATACCGAAAACATCTACGATCATACCTCCTTTTGTGCGGCATTTTACGTATCCATTTACGATTGTACCTTCGTCGTGAGCTGCATTTACGCGATCCCACGCCTTGATAGTTCTTGCTTTACGGTGGCTAAGGATAAGCTGACCTGTACTGTCCTCACGAACATCGATCAATACTTCTACTTTATCACCAACTTTTAAATCTGGATTGTAACGGAATTCGTTTAATGAAACAACACCTTCACTTTTCGCGTTGATATCGATAATTGCATCACGGTCTGTAATGTAAACTACCTTACCTTCAACAACTTCATCATCAAGTGTGTCAACGAAATTCTCAGCTACTAATTTTTCGAATTCTTCTAGTTTACCATCGTCGATAGGATCAATTCCTTCTTCGTAGTTGTGCCAGTTAAATTCTTCTAGGAATTTTTCAGGGTTGCTTTCTTTTAATGAAACTTCCCTTTGAGGCTTTGTAGATGCCTCGTTTTGAGTTGCAGTATCTTCTACTTGCACTTCTTCTTTGTTTGCTTTATCAGCCATTTGTTTGTGAAATTGATTTCTAAACTTCTAAAATTAGAACAATTTAAAAATCAACGTTTTGTATTCTGCGCTGTTACAAGATTTTAATGCGACTATCCCACAGAAGGGTTCTTTTTGTTTTGTTTCAATTCCTCTTAATCTTGACTCGTCGCTAAGAGGGGTGCAAAAATAATGTTTTTCTTTTGAAAATCAAAAGGTTTAGTCACAGAAAGTTAGAATTTTAGACTTTTGTTAAAAAAAACAAAGTCAATACCCTATATGAATGCTGTGTCAAGATGTAAAACACAAGAGGACAACTACATAACTTAAAAAACCTGATTTCCAGAATAGCCTACTATATAGTGAATAGAAGAAATGATTAAACTCCAATCAAACCTCATCACATCTAGAAAATATTACAAGAGCTAAAACAGCAAGCCTTGTCCGCCTTCGTCAGTTTTTAAATCCTCGTCGTCAGAATCTTTATTAGTTTTTGAATCCCCACTATCTGAAGTCATTTTTTCTTCATCAACAACATCCATTTCCTTAGCATCTACAGGTTTTGGCGGATCGTATGGTAAAGGCTCCATGGTATTAATTTCTAAAACCTTTTCCTTAGTTAACTGATTCCCCATTGCAGTAATTCCTTTAACGGCAATAAATTCTTCTAAATTAACCTCAAGATTTTCATCTCGCTCCTGCCCTCTTTTCTTCACAAAAACCACTTCAGCCATAGGACGGTAATCGGTAAAGATTTTCTCTAAATACGAATCGGCATGATCTGTAATAATGGTTTCTTCTTTGTCTGGGTTTTCAATTAGGAATCGTTTTACGTAGAATAATTCTTTTTCACCCTCCCAATAAATAGCGCTTAACGGTTTCTTAGGATCCCACTTTTCAAGCACAATCATATCGCTATCAAAACGCAACATTAAGTCTGGAACAACAGTCTTAACAACACCTTTTTGATTCACAATTAACAATCGGTCTTCTTTTCTAAATTCACCTAAAAGTTCTCCACGCTCATCGACATTTAATCGCTGTACAGAATCGTCAAACCAAATCTTTCTTGGTTTTAGGGTAGAAAGTCCTTTCTCTTTCAGCTCAATCTTTTTTATTGAGTATTTGGAAACAATATTTCCTTTAGAATTTCTTCCTTTTACCAATTGATCGGCAAAATCAAAGTCGAATTTTAATTTCTTTATACTACCTGTCTGACGTAAATAGATTGTTACCAATTCGGCTTCACCGTTAGGGTTGGCGGTGAAATACAACACCTTGGAACCTTTCGTTCCATTGGTCATATCGTATTCTTTGTCACGGGTAATTGATGTAACAGCAAAACGCTTAACATAACTCGAGCCACGAGCTCCGTCGCGGTAAATCATATTGTATATGGTGCGTTTATCTTTCTTTTTAAATACAGCAACGTGAATAATGTTTTTACCAACAAAGGTCTTAGCATCCACTTTAGTAACCATCATTGTACCATCTTCGGTAAAAACAATAATATCGTCTATATCACTACAATCGGTTACGTATTCATCGCGTTTTAAACTTGTACCCACAAAACCTTCTTTGCGATTTACGTATAGCTTAGTGTTGCGAATTACAACCTTAGTCGCTTCAATATCTTCAAAGGTTCTAATTTCTGTTTTACGCTCTTTACCTTCACCATAATCCTTTTTCAATCGCTTAAAGTAATCGATTGCATATTCTATCAGGTTGTCTAGGTGATGTTTTACTTGAGCAATACTATCTTCAAGCGCATCAATTTTTTGCTGTGCTTTATCGATGTCGAATTTTGAAATTCTTTTAATTCGAATTTCTGTCAATCTCACGATATCTTCTTCGGTAACAGGGCGTTTTAAGTGTTTAATATGTGGCTGTAATCCTTTGTCTATCGCCTTGATAACACCTTCCCATGTTTCTTCTTCTTCAATATCGCGGTAAATTCTATTTTCAATAAAAATACGCTCTAATGAAGCAAAGTGCCATTGTTCTTCTAATTCAGATAATTGAATTTCCAACTCACTTTTTAACAGCTCAACCGTGCGATTGGTACTTAAGCGAAGCATTTCAGAAACTCCAACAAATAGAGGTTTGTTGTCTTCAATAACACAGCCTAAGGGCGAAATTGAAGTTTCACAGGCTGTAAATGCGTATAAGGCGTCTATAGTTTTATCTGGTGAAATCCCACTAGGTAAGTGAATTTGAATCTCAACTTCAGCAGCCGTATTATCCTCTATCTTTTTAATTTTAATTTTCCCTTTTTCATTCGCCTTTAAGATAGTGTCTATTAGCGATGAAGTATTTGTTCCAAAAGGAATTTCGGTAATTATTAGTGTGTTTTTATCAAGTTGGTTTATTCGGGCACGGCTTCTAATTTTCCCTCCGCGTAAACCATCGTTATAATTGGCTACATCCATTATTCCCCCTGTTGGGAAATCTGGATAAATTTGAAACTTTTTGCCCTGTAAATGCTTTATAGAAGCATCGATTAATTCAAGGAAGTTATGTGGAAGAATTTTGGTTGAAAGACCAACAGCAATCCCTTCTCCTCCTTGATTTAAAAGCAGTGGAAACTTTACAGGTAGATTGATTGGCTCTTTTCTACGTCCATCGTAAGAAGCTTGCCACTTTGTAATTTTTGGGTTGTAAATAACATCTAAAGCAAACTTTGAGAGCCTAGCTTCAATATAACGAGAAGCCGCAGCACTATCGCCCGTTAGGATGTTACCCCAGTTACCTTGAGTGTCTATTAGCAAGTCTTTTTGACCAATTTGCACCATGGCATCTGCAATACTTGCATCTCCGTGTGGGTGGTACTGCATAGTATGCCCAACAATATTTGCCACCTTATTGTAACGCCCGTCATCCAAATCTTTCATAGATTGCATAATACGGCGTTGCACAGGCTTAAATCCATCTTCAATTGCAGGTACGGCACGTTCTAGGATTACGTAACTAGCGTAGTCTAAAAACCAATCGCGATACATTCCAGTTACCTTTTTTATAGTATCTCCGGAAGTATCGTCGTTTAAGCCTAAATAATCTGGACCTGTAATTTCTTCTTCGTTATTGTCGAGTTCGTCACTCATTTTTATATGCTGTATTCTTTATTTTATTTTTTCACTCAGCGCTCTCTGCGTCTTGCGGTAAACTTTCACCTAAGAGGCCGAAAGAACACTAAAGTATGTTTTTAAATAAGCACGCGATTAAGCGTGTTCTAAATAAATTACTCTTCTACTCTATCCAATTCCACTTTCAAATTATCGATAATAAACTCCTGTCTATCCGGTGTGTTTTTACCCATATAAAATGAAAGTAATTCTTCAATACTCATAGACTTATCTAACATTACTGGATCTAAACGAATATCGTTTCCAATAAAATGCACAAATTCGTCTGGCGAAATCTCCCCCAAACCTTTAAATCGTGTAATTTCAGGCTTTGGCTTAAGTTTCTCTATAGCATTTACTCTTTCTTCTTCTGAATAACAGTAAATAGTTTCTTTTTTATTTCTAACACGGAAAAGTGGTGTTTGCAATATATACAAATGTCCTTCTTTTATCAACTCAGGGAAAAACTGAAGGAAAAATGTAATCAGTAATAGACGAATATGCATCCCATCCACATCGGCATCCGTTGCAATTACAATATTGTTATATCGCAAGTCTTCCATTGAATCTTCAATATTCAATGCTGCTTGTAGTAAGTTAAACTCTTCGTTTTCGTACACAATCTTCTTAGTCATACCATAAGTATTCAATGGTTTTCCTCGAAGTGAGAATACGGCTTGAGTATTTACATCGCGACTCTTTGTAATACTACCACTTGCAGAATCCCCCTCTGTAATAAACAGCGTAGATTCTAAATTTCTTTCATTTTTTACATCTCCCAAATGCACACGGCAATCGCGTAATTTTTTATTGTGAAGACTAGCTTTTTTAGCTCTATCCTTAGCGAGTTTTCTGATACCGCTAAGCTCTTTACGCTCTCTTTCTGCTTGAACTATTTTTCGCTGAATAGCGTCTGCAGATTCAGGGTTTTTGTGAAGAAAGTTATCGAGATGAGTTTTTACGAAATCGTTGATATAGGTTCGCACAGTTGGCAAATCGCCACCCATATCGGTAGAACCGAGTTTAGTTTTTGTCTGACTTTCAAAAACAGGCTCCATAACCTTGATACTAATTGCCGAAACGATTGACTTTCGCACGTCACTAGCATCGTAATTTTTGTTGTAAAACTCACGAACGGTTTTTACAATAGCTTCACGGAAAGCAGCCAAATGCGTACCTCCTTGCGTAGTGTTTTGTCCGTTTACAAAACTGTGATACTCTTCGCTGTATTGCGTTTTACTATGCGTTATAGCTACCTCAATATCATCACCTCGTAAGTGAATAATTGGATACGCCATATCTTCTTCACTAATAGTTTCCTGAAGAAGGTCTTTTAATCCATTTTCGGAATAGAATTTTTGTCCGTTAAAATCTATTGTCAATCCAGGGTTTAGATAGACATAGTTTTTGAGCATTCTTTCAACATACTCTGTACGGAATTTGAAGTTTTTGAAAATTTTTTCATCTGGAATAAAAACCACTTTGGTTCCTTTTCTTTTTGATGATTCTTCAACCGCCAAATCATTTGTAAGCTCTCCAAGTGAAAACTCTGCGGCTTTCATTTGGTTATCTCTAACAGATTCTACTTTAAAAAATGAAGAAAGCGCATTCACGGCTTTAGTACCCACCCCATTCAATCCAACAGATTTCTTGAATGCACGGCTATCGTACTTACCTCCGGTGTTCATTTTTGAAACTACATCAATCACTTTTCCTAGCGGAATTCCACGACCATAATCGCGAACTCTCACTTCTTTCTCTTTTATGCGAACCTCGATAGTTTTTCCCGCGCCCATAACAAACTCATCAATAGAGTTGTCAAGCACTTCTTTTAGAAGGATGTAAATTCCGTCATCTGGCGAAGATCCATCACCAAGCTTACCAATATACATCCCGGGACGCATACGAATGTGTTCTTTCCAATCGAGGGAGCGTATGTTATCTTCGGTATATTGTGTTTCGGCCATAAAAATTTTGTGTAGGGTTGCTAATATAAATATACGTGAGCACTTGTGAAACCAATACTTCGGAAAGTAATTAACAATAAAATGTATAATATTGTTAGTAATTAGTTTTTAGCCACTAATGCGCAAATATATTTTATACTTCTGAATAAAATAACACTTATTTTAATTAAAAACAATAACATATTTTTTCCTAATCAAAAATCTACACAGACTGCTAAACTTTTGTAAAGAATACGGCACTATGTTGATTGCTAGCATTTATTTTTATAACTTCATAGGTCTAATCTTATAACACAAATGGAATTTATAGATTACTACAAAATTCTTGGGCTCACAAAAAGCGCTAGTGAAGCCGATATTAAAAAAGCATATCGAAAACTCGCTCGAAAATATCACCCTGATTTAAACCCCAACGACAAGTCGGCCGAGCAAAAGTTTAAGCAAATAAACGAAGCCAATGAAGTGTTGAGCGATCCTGAAAAGCGAAAAAAATACGACCAATACGGGAAAGATTGGCAACACGCCGATGCCTTTGAAAAAACTAGACAACAACAAGGCTCACAGGGATATAGCAATCAGAGAACTTATACAAGTGGCGGTCAAGGGTTTGATGAGAGTCAGTTTTCAGACTTTTTTGAATCGATGTTTGGCGGCGGTGGATTTAGTGGCGGTGGACGCAGACGAACAGCTCAATTTAAAGGTCAAGATTTGAATGCTACACTGCGATTAAATTTAACCGATATTTTTCATGATCAAAAACAAACCATAAGTGTAGGAGATAAAAAAATTAGACTTACAATCCCTGCAGGAGTTGAAGACGGACAAACAATTAAAATTAGAGGTTATGGTGGTGAGGGTATGAATGGAGGCCCTAAGGGAGACCTATACATCACCTTCGAGATATTCAATAACACCCGATTTAAAAGACTCGAAAGCGACATTTATGCTACCGAAAACATTTCGTTGTACACTGCGCTTCTAGGCGGTGAAATAACTATAGAAACCCTAACTGGAAAAGTAAAATTGAATGTTAAGCCCGAAACTCAAAACGATACTAAAGTAAAACTCACAGGTAAAGGCCTTCCAAAGTACAAAAAGGACGGACAATTTGGAAATCTATACATAACATATAAGGTAGAACTTCCTAAAAACCTATCAGCAAAAGAAAAAGAACTGTTTACCGAACTTTCAAAACTGAGATAATGGCACGAGAAAAATACATACTAGTGGAGCAATACTGCAAACACTCAAATATTGAAGACACTTTTATTAATAGACTTCACGAATACGGTTTGATTGTATTTGAAGAAAAACAAAATGACCTTTTTATAGATGAGAACGATATCTCAGAAATCGAACGTATGTTTAGACTACACAACGATTTAGGGATAAACTTTGAAGGACTTGACGTTATAAGACGAATGCTTAATCGAATGGATAAGATGGAAAAAGAAATGGATTTACTTCAGAAAAAACTCCGTTTATACGAATAGTTTCTTCAAGAAATAAATCCACCTATATTTTGATTCTTAAGCAGGCAGTTGCGATAAATTCAACTCACTGCTTAAATCATTTTCAGTATTAAACATTAAAGCGGAAGTGCATAATATCGCCATCTTTAACGATATATTCCTTCCCTTCTACGCCCATTTTTCCAGCTTCTTTTACTTTAGCCTCACTACCGTATGCTACGAAGTCTTCATATTTAATAACTTCAGCTCTAATAAATCCTTTTTCAAAATCTGTATGGATTACTCCTGCAGCTTGTGGTGCTGTTGCCCCAACAGGGATAGTCCAAGCACGAACTTCCTTTACTCCAGCAGTGAAATACGTTTGAAGGTTTAATAGTCTATAAGCGCTTCTAATTAGTTTTGCTGAACCTGCTTCATCAAGACCTAAATCTTCTAAGAACATTTGACGCTCTTCAAAAGAATCTAATTCGGTAATATCGGCTTCAGTACCAACTGCTAAAACTAACACTTCTGCGTTTTCATTTTTTACAGCTTCACGAACTTGCTCAACATAAGCATTTCCATTTACTGCAGAGTCTTCATCAACATTACACACATACATTACTGGTTTGTCTGTAATAAATTGAGAACCTTTAATATATTCTTCTCTTTCGTCTTCAGTTAAATCGATAGCACGAACAGATATACCAGCTTCCAAACCTGCTTTTACTTTTAATAAAGCCGCCTCTTCTTTTTGAGCTTCTTTATTTCCAGTACGAGCTGCACGTTTTACTTTTTCAAGTTTTTTATCTACAGTCTCTAAATCCTTTAACTGAAGTTCGATATCGATAGTTTCTTTATCACGGATAGGGTTTACATTACCGTCAACGTGCACAATATTATCATTATCAAAGCAACGTAAAACGTGAAGAATAGCATCGGTTTCTCTAATGTTGCTCAAAAACTGGTTTCCTAGTCCTTCCCCTTTACTCGCTCCTTTTACCAATCCTGCAATATCAACTATTTCAACAGTAGCTGGAAGCACACGTTCTGGTTTTACCAATTCTTCTAGTTTCAATAACCGTTTATCCGGCACATTTACTACTCCAATATTTGGTTCAATTGTACAGAATGGGAAATTCGCACTTTGCGCCTTGGCATTAGACAAACAATTAAATAGAGTGGATTTTCCAACATTTGGCAATCCTACGATACCTGCTTTCATTTATTATATTTTTTTAGGGTAAATCAAGAAAAAGTCAATTTTGATTTACGAAGGTGCAAATATACATCTTCAAAGCAGACTTTCAATAATTGATTTCAAATGGTTTTTAAAAAAAGTTTATGTTTTATTTCACTAAACTTATAGAGTATATCAGCAACTATTCACTTAATTTTACTCAATAACCATTAATACCAATACCATGAAAAATGCAGTAATGAGTCTTGCTTTAGCCATTCTAACACTTGCTGGAGTTCAAGCTCAAGAAAACAAGACAGTAAAACAAGAGTCAACAATTAAACGTGTAGTTACTAAAAAAGGAAGTGAAGTTGAAGTAAAAGAAGTTAAAGAAACTGATACTGAAAGCGGCGCTGTAATAGTGAGTGACGACAATCAAACTAATCAAGAGTTTAGAATTGAAAGTAAAAAAAATCGCGACAATAAATTACTTACAGATGAATTGAATACCGACGAGAAAAATGAATTGTTAATCCTTGAGAATAAAAGAAAACAAGAGGAAAAGCTAGAAGCTTCTATTAGACAGCAGAAAGAGTTAGCTGCACAAAAGAGAAAAGAATTTGAACAAATTCAATTACAAAAAGAAAAGGAATTAGCCGAAAGAAGAGCTAAACTTGAAGCAAGACCAAAAAGAATGTCGAAGCTGAAAAAAAGTAATTAGGCAGCACCTTAACAAACAACTTATATAATTTCCAATTTATGAAACTCCTATTAGGGATACTACAAAATAGTATTCCCAAAATTAGGTTTTCGTCAAGATTGTGAAATGATTATCAATGTTTTAGGTTTTTTTAACATTTTATGATTGTACTTTTGAATAAATCAATACAAATAATAAACAACCATTATGAAAAAAGTATTAACAATTATAGCGTTAGCAGCATTTACTACAGTATTTGCTCAAGACAACAAGAATCAAAAACAGGAAACTATTACTACTAAAACCGCAGTTAAAAGCGAAAAAGGTGTAGATGTTTCAACTAAAGCTGTAACTAAAACTCAAAAGCAGGCAATTTCATTATCTGAAAAAGATGCCAATAGAACTAATCAAGAAATGGTAGTTCAACCTGCAACAATTAACACTGAAGTTAATTACGGTTATGAAGGAAATAGATTTAAATTCATAAATCAGCAAGATAAAGACGGTTACAGAATGATGACTGTAAAAGATAATGCAACTCACGAAGAGTATGCTATTATCAAGCCTACTTCAAAGAATGGTTACTACATCATGTCTCAAAACGGGAAATCATCTTTCGGATATTTTAATGATAATGGTGATTTTGTTGTAGAGAAATACGACACTGACAAAGATGCTGTGGTTTCTGTAATCTATAGATTAAATGAAACTGGTGGTATAAAGCCAATGAAGAGTAATTCAGTAAATATCCAACAACAGGATAAATAGAATATAACTCCTCAATCCTAAAAATGTCCTTTAATATATTTTAAAGGGCATTTTTCATTTTATAGATTATCTCAATTTTGATATATTTGGAATAACACAATTTTAAATAAACAAAAAAAGCAACCTACTAGGTTGCTTTTTTATTAGAATTAAGAAATTTTATTCTTTATGCATAAACGCTTGTTTTGCCAGTAGTTCTTCTTCACTTTCTACGTGATCGTCGTCAGGAATACAGCAATCTACAGGACAAACAGCAGCACATTGCGGCTCATCGTGGAAACCTTTACATTCGGTACATTTATCTGGAACTATGTAATATATTTCGTCGCTAACTGGTTCTTGGGTTTCATTTGCATTAACCTGTTTACCGTTTGGCAGCACTACATCACCATCTAGATCAGTACCATCGGCATAACGCCAATCGTCTGCACCTTCGTAAATAGCTGTATTAGGGCATTCTGGTTCACACGCACCGCAGTTTATACATTCATCTGTTATTATAATTGCCATGGTATTTACTTTTTTTAACTTTGTGCAAATTTAACGCCTATAAAGGGCAACTCCAAACTAAGTATGCAATTAAAAGATAGAATTAACGCTTTTACAGCTTTAGGTAAGTTTCTTAGAGAAATAAACACTGAATCTTCACAAGAGCGTCCAGAAATAAACAACCTTAATATTGAAAGTATTCTAAGAAGAGCTGAAGCCGAAAACGGTTGGTTTACTCAGGAAAATATACACTTTGCACTTAATAGTTGGGGCAATGCTCTTTCCGAAGAAAACTTACAACAATGGATTTCTAATTATAAAATAGAATCGGTTGAACCAAAAACCGTTGCTATTATTATGGCTGGAAATGTTCCGCTTGTAGGGTTTCACGATTTCCTTTCAGTATTAATTACAGGAAATAAAGCATTAGCTAAGCTTTCATCAAACGACAAAACGCTTCTGCCTTTCATTGGGCAAATTTTAATTTCAATCGAACCTAGGTTTAAAGATTATATTGAATTTACCGACGAACGATTAACGACATTTGATGCTGTAATCGCAACAGGAAGCAATAATACCGCTAGGTATTTTGATTACTACTTCGGAAAGTATCCTAATATCATTCGTAAAAACAGAAACTCAGTTGCTGTATTAACTGGAGAAGAAACAGAAGAAGATCTAAAAAACCTCGCTGATGATGTATTTAGATATTTCGGACTTGGTTGCCGTAATGTTTCAAAAATATACATTCCAGAAGACTATGATTTCGAGCCATTTTTTAAAGGAATGTATAGCTGGAAAGAAATAATCCATAATCACAAATACATAAATAATTACGACTATAACAAAGCTGTTTATCTAATGGACAGCTTTCCGCTGCTGGACAATGAGTTTATGTTATTAAAAGAAGACTCGGACTTCTCCTCTCCTATCTCAGTACTTTTCTTTGAAAAATACACTTCAAAGTATGCTGTGAAAAAAATACTAGAAACTGAAGCAGATAATATTCAGTGCGTGGTTACCAAAGCAGGATTACCAAACGAAATTCCATTTGGAAAGGCTCAAAATCCTGAATTATGGGATTATGCAGATGGTGTGGATACAATCGAATTTTTATTGAAATTATCTTAATAAATTTCAAGTATATACAACATTTTTAGGGTTGTATTTTGCACTTTTGCAGTATAAGCTTTTAGTAAATGTAGTTTAGACTAAACACATTCAATAGATTTATTTTGAATGTTTTACAATGCTACATTTACTATCTCAAATTTACTATTTAAATGAAGAAACATAACTTTAGTGCAGGTCCGTGTATTTTACCACAACCCGTTTTTCAAAAAGCTTCTGAAGCTGTCTTAAATTTTAATGATTTAGGTCTTTCAATATTAGAAATATCGCATAGGAGTAAAGATTTTGTGGAAGTTATGGAAACCGCCCGAAATCTAGCCTTAGAACACCTTGGGTTACAAGAAAAGGGATATAAAGCCTTATTTCTACACGGTGGTGCAAGTCTTCAGTTTCTAATGACGGCATACAATCTCTTAGAAAACAAAGCTGCTTACTTAAATACAGGAACTTGGAGTGATAAAGCTATAAAAGAGGCAAAGGTTTTAGGAGAAGTAGTTGAAGTAGCTAGTTCAAAAAATGAGAATTTCAATTTTATCCCGAAAAACTACAGCATACTTTCAGATGTAGATTATTTTCACTGTACAAGTAACAACACCATCTTTGGCACACAATTGCAAAGTTTCCCCGAAACTAATGTGCCTTTAGTATGCGATATGAGTAGTGATATCTTTTCTCGTCAGTTAGATTTTTCAAAATTTAGTTTAATCTATGCGGGAGCACAAAAAAATATGGGGCCTTCAGGAACTACTCTGGTTGTTATAAAAGAAGAAATTCTAGGTAAAGTTTCTCGAGCTATTCCATCAATGCTTAACTACAAAATGCATATTGAAAAAGACAGTATGTTTAACACCCCTGCTGTTTTTCCAGTTTATGTATCAATGTTAACGCTACAGTGGTTGAAAGATTTAGGAGGCATTTCGGCAATTGAGAAAGTGAATAATCAAAAAGCTAAAATCCTTTATCAAGAAATAGATCGAAATCCATTATTTGAAGGGTTTGTGGTCAATAAAGAAGATCGCTCTAAAATGAATGCCACTTTTAATATTAAGAAACCAGAATTAAAAGATTTCTTTGATAGCCTAGTTAAAGAAGCTGGAATAAGCGGTATTAACGGACATCGAAGTGTTGGGGGTTATCGCGCATCCATGTACAACGCCATGCCATTAGAAAGCGTACAGCTGTTGGTCGAGGTAATGAAAGATTTTGAAAAGCGCGCCTAATTCTAGAGCGAACAGAAGAATTAAAGATTATAAACTTAGTAATATATTTAAATGAAAATATTAGCGAACGACGGAATATCACAAAGCGGAATAAAAATTTTAGAAGCAGAAGGTTTTGAAGTTTTAAAAGTGCACGTAGCTCAAGAACAGCTTCAAAACTACATTAATGAACATAAAATTGATGTGCTTTTAGTTCGAAGTGCAACTAAGGTTAGAAAGAATTTAATAGACAATTGCCCGTCTCTAAAAATTATAGGTCGCGGTGGTGTGGGCATGGATAATATTGATGTTGATTATGCTCTTAAAAACGGACTAGAAGTAATAAACACTCCAGAAGCATCATCTGGCTCTGTAGCCGAACTTGTTTTTGCACATCTATTTGGAGGAGTAAGATATCTACACGACTCTAATAGAAACATGCCTTTAGACGGCGACAGCAGGTTTAAAGAAATGAAAAAGAATTATGCAGGAGGGAGAGAACTGCGCAACAAAACTCTTGGTATTATTGGTTTTGGTAGAATTGGTCGCCAAGTTGCTAAAATAGCTTTAGGTTGTGGGATGAAAGTTATTGCAAGCGATTATGAAGTTGGAGAGGCGGATATCACATTAGAATTTTACGACGGTCAAGAAGTAACCCTAAAAATTAAAACCGCTCCAATTGATAAATTATTAAAAAACAGTGATTTCATCAGCTTACACGTACCTTCCCAATCAGAGTATCTAATCGGGAAGAATGAAATAGCAAAAATGAAAGATGGTGTAGGTATTATAAATGCTTCACGCGGAGGGATACTTGATGAAAACGCACTTTTAGACGCTTTAGAAGATGGTAAAGTATCCTTTGCAGCATTAGATGTTTTTGAAAACGAACCTACTCCTTCAATTAAAGTTCTTATGAACGAAAAAATTTCACTTACACCACATATTGGTGCTGCTACAAATGAAGCTCAAGATAGAATTGGAATAGAACTTGCAAATCGCATTATTTCGATATTGAAGAAATAAGTTAAACATCACTTAAAATTCAATGAAGTAAGGCCAATTTTTATAATTCTAGTCTATTTTTACTTAACTTTACTTGAATTAATCATTTGTAAGTAACCAAAATTTTAAAAAAAGATCATGTCAGGAATTTTAGATTTATTGAATAGTGACCTCGGAAAACAAATTGTAGGAGGCATTAGTAAAGAAACACACCAACCAGAAGATAAAACAGCATCGGTAGTTGCAATGGCAATGCCAATACTAATGGGTGCTATGAAACGCAATGCAAATACCGAAGGCGGTGCTGCAAGTTTAATGAATGCCTTAAACAGCAAGCACGACGGAAGTATTCTAGATAATTTAGGAAGTCTTTTTAGCGGAGGTGTAAATGAAGAAGTAAAAAAAGACGGTGACGGAATTTTAGGCCATGTATTAGGAGGGTCTAAAGACACTGCCGTACACGCTTTATCACAAAAATCAGGCTTAGATTCTAGTTCTGTAACGCAAATTTTACAAGTTGCAGCACCTATTTTATTAGGTTATTTAGGAAAGCAAAAGCAGCAACAAAATGTAAATTCAAATTCTGGAATTGGAGATTTACTAGGTGGCCTAATGGGCGGCGGAAGTGGACAATCTCAACAACAATCTATGATAGAATCTTTACTTGATGGAAATAACGACGGAAGTGTTATTGATGATATCGCAGGAATGGTTCTTGGTGGTGGAAGTCAGAAAAAAGGAGGCTTAGGCAATATTTTAGGTGGCTTCTTTGGGAAATAAACTAGATTTTATAACTATTAAAAATACCGTGCTTTCTAATAAGTTACGGTATTTTTTTTTAAATCATAGTTAAATCCCTTTAGCTTTGTTTTACAATGATTAACTTTGCAAAAATCATAATTCTATGAAAAACCTATTACTCATATTTGCTTTTTCGTTCGCAATTTTAAGTTGTGGAACTGGAAACAAAGCAATTGATAACTCTTCTACGGCAACTACTGAGAGCGATACAATACGTATTGCTAACGATAGTTTGGAATACGAAATAATGATTATTGAGCCTGGTTTCGACTCTTGGCTTATTTCACAACCAAAACCAGGGCATTACGGACAATCTTTTTTAGAATCAAAAAACAGACTTTTTGTTTCAGAATATAACAGTCGCGTGCTACAACCTCAAAATTATTCTAGAAACCTATACACTGAACAAATAAATTACGATACAGCAGTAGATTATGGATATGAAGTAAACTATTTACTGTATAACTACTTCGTTTATTTTCAGCAGAAATACAATCAGAAATTTATAGGAGGAAGAAATTGAAAAAGCTTAAAGAACGTTGGAATGTTGAATCCAACACCCAACTATATATAATTTTTTTAGTTTTTGCTATTACCGGAAGTTCTGCCGCAAAATTAGCTGCACCTGTCACTGAGTTTTTTGGGATTTCAAAGGAAATGGGCTGGTATGTATATTGGCCGTTTAGAATATTAATTATATTCCCTATCTACCAAGTGCTTTTAGTGTTCTTTGGTTGGATTTTTGGTCAGTTTAATTTCTTTTGGACATTTGAAAAGAAAATGCTTCGCAACTTAGGTCTCGGATTTTTAATTAAGGAATGAGTTTTTTTAAGAATCAAATAACGCAACTTCTTACAGCAACAATCTTTTCGATTGCTTTGATGCTTCCTGCTGCAATTCAATTTGCGCATAGTTTCGAAGGTCATAAGCACGAAGTATGTACAGACGTATCGTCACATATTCACGAAAAGCAACTAGACTGTTCGATATTTGATTTTCACTTTTCAATCTTTAATTTTAATCCTCAAGAATTACCTGAGGTTGTAACTATTCACAGTTTCCAAAACACGGAAACTTTATATATTCTTCCTAAAATTGAAGGCGAGTACGCTGCCTACTACCTAAGAGGTCCTCCCCTACACTCTTAATTACCTAGTTACACACTTTTATTAAATCAATTTTAAACTCAAGGAAGACAATTATCCGCTCTTGACAAATATTTATGCTTTTTAGAGTATAGACAGCTTGAGCATTTAATAAACCTTATCCCCAACTATTTTTAAGAAATGAAAAATATTTTATTTTTTGTTGCTGCTCTTATGCTATACACAGCAGCAAACTCACAAAACTCCTTAACTGGAACAATTATATCAAAAAACTCAAACGAACCTTTATTAGCCACAATTTATATCCCACAACTCGAAAAAGGAACTACCTCGGATTTTGATGGCAATTATACCGTAAATAATATACCTGACGGAAACTATAACGTAGTTTACTCGGCATTGGGGTATGCTACTGTCTCGAAGAAAATACTATTTACAAAAGGTAAAACTATTACGAAAGCTATTCAGTTAGAAGAAAGTGCTGTTGAAATGGAAGAGGTAATTATCTCAACACCTTTCCACAAATTACAAAGTGAAAATGTGATGAAAGTAGAACGTGTTTCTACCGAATCATTAAATGCTTCAGGCGCTGTAACTCTTGCAGAAGGCATAAAAAACATAGCGGGAGTTGATGTAATTTCTACTGGTGTAGGAATTGGAAAACCTGTTATTCGAGGTTTGAGCTCCAATCGGGTTCTTACTTATACTCAAGGCGTTCGCTTAGAAAACCAACAATTTGGGGATGAGCACGGACTTGGAATTAATGAAGCAGGAATTGAGAGTGTTGAAGTAATTAAAGGCCCTGCCTCACTTTTATACGGAAGCGATGCATTAGGTGGTGTTCTATACCTAAACCCTGAAAGATTTGCACGATCTGGAGAAACTCACGGAGATTTAAACAGTACTTATTTCTCAAATACTTTAGGAACTTCTACAAACTTAGGGATAAAAACATCTGGTGAAAAACTAAGCTTTTTAGCTCGTGGCTCCTACTCTTCTTTTAGCGATTATAAAACAGGGGCAGATTATCGCGTTACAAACTCTCGTTTTAACGAAAAGGATTTCAAAACTGGGCTGCAGTATTTAGGGAATAAATTTAAATCGACTGTTAGATATAACTACAATCGTTCAAACATCGGAATCCCTGAAGAAATTGGAGAGCAAACACAATCAAAAGATTTAGAATTGCCTTTTCAAGAAGTGGACAATCATATTGTAAGTTTAGACAATACTATTTTCTTCAACAACTCTAGTTTAGATGTAAAAGCAGGATACTTGTTTAACGACCGTAGAGAGTTCGAAGATGATCAATCGACTGCGGCATTGAGATTAAAGTTAAGTACTTTTAATTACGATGTAAAATACCACCTTCCAGAATTAGGTAACTTTGAAACTATTGTTGGTTTACAAGGAATGTTTCAAAACAACAAAAATGAGGGTGAAGAAATTTTAATTCCAGATGCAAAAACTACTGATATCGGTGTTTTCGCTACAACTCACTTTCACTTAGACCAAATTGACTTACAAGCTGGAATTCGATTTGATTCTAGAAAAATTGACAGTGAAGCTGCTCGAAATCCTTTAGAAGAAGATTTCATTCCTGCTTTAGATAAAAACTTCAATAGTTTCGCTGCGGCACTTGGGGCGAAAATGAATTTATTCGAAAAAATTTCAGCTCGGTTAAACCTTGCTAGTGGATTCCGCGCGCCAAACTTAGCCGAATTAACTTCAAACGGTGTACACGAAGGAACAAATAGATTTGAAAGAGGAAATCACAAACTAAAGAGTGAACAAAACTTTCAAACAGACCTTGCCATAGAATATAGAAATGAGCACATCGAAATTTTTGCAAATGGTTTTTACAATGCTGTAAACGATTATATCTTTATTTCTCCTACAGATGAAATTATTGATGAAACTCCAGTTTACGACTACTTACAAGATAACGCCTCGTTATATGGTGGAGAATTCGGGTTTCACTTGCACCCACATCCATTAGACTGGCTTCACTTTGAGAGTAGCTTTGAGACCGTAACAGGGAAATTAAAAAACGACAATTACCTACCACTAATTCCGGCAAATTCACTTCGAAATACCTTTAGAGTAGAATTTCAAGATGGAAAATCTAGAAAGTCAAGCTCGGTGTTTATAACTCTAAAAAATACTTTAGACCAGAAAAACACCGGAAATTTTGAAACAAGAACTGGTGGATATTCACTATTAAGTGCTGGTGTTGAGAGTAGTTTTAAACTCAATAATGTCATGCTGAAGTTGGCTGTAAACGGTACAAACTTAACTAACAAAGAGTACGTTTCGCACCTATCTAGATTTAAGCCAGACGGCATTTTTGATATAGGAAGAAGTGTTAATGTAAAACTGAAAGTAGAAATATAGAAAGTAAATATATGTAGTTAGAGCACAGTTGAAGTTTTACATTTCATACCTATTGTGCTCTAACTACATTAATTATTCATCAACTCTAATTTCAATTGTTTGTGGTGCTGGCTGTTTTTTCCATACAAAAGTATATAACCACATAAGTGTAAATGTTGGAACTATATCGGTAAATGGTAGAATTTCTTCCAAGAACACAATAACAGAAGCTAATTTACCTTCATTACCTTTATACATTTTAGACATTTGCTTAGCTGCCAAAGGTGCCCAAAGCATATCCAAAAATGGTCCGACCACAGGAATAGCCATAGTTGACATCCCTATTAGATCATAAAGTATTCCTTGGCGGAGAAGTTTATATTTTTCGTCTTTCATTATAAGTAATTTTTGTTTCTATATCTAAAACAAAAAACATTCCAAAATATTACTCAAACACCAAAATACTTCTTTTTAAGCGAGTTAACCTTTTTTATTTACTTTAAGAAAGATCGTGACTTATCAGTTTAAGGAATTCGTTTCGAGTTTCAATAGCTTCAAATTGGCCTCTAAAACCAGAAGTAGTAGTTACGCTATTCTGCTTTTGTACTCCTCTCATCATCATACACATGTGTGAAGCTTCAATAACCACAGCAACTCCTTTAGGTTTTAATGTGTTGTTGATACATTCTAAGATATCATGAGTTAACCTCTCCTGCACTTGAAGTCTTCGTGCAAAAACATCTACCACTCTTGGAATTTTACTCAAGCCGACAATATGTCCATCAGGAATGTAAGCTATATGTGCTTTCCCGAAGAAAGGCAGAATATGATGTTCACATAAAGAATATAGTTCAATATCCTTTATTATTACCATATCGTGATATGATTCTGCAAACATTGCACTTTTTAAAATTTCAGCAGGATCTTGATGGTTACCTGAAGTTAAAAACTGAATTGCTTTTGCAGCGCGTTCAGGGGTTTTTACAATTCCTTCACGGTTAACATCTTCTCCTATTGAAGTTAAAATTTTACTGTAATCCTCAATCAAATCGTCGGTTACAGGTTGATCATACTCTTCAAAATATCTATAGGTGGCCATTTATTATATGTTTAATTATTGAAAATCAAAAATAAACACATAAGTCCGAATAAAAACAATATTCCCAATGAGATTGTATTATAGCGTCATAAATAGTACTTTCACGTTTTAAAATTTTGCGATGATTAAAGCTCAAAACATTCATAAATACTACGACAATCTCCACGTTTTAAAAGGAGTTAATCTTCATATTAAAAAAAGTGAAATTGTATCAATTGTAGGTGCTTCAGGTGCAGGTAAAACTACACTACTACAGATTTTAGGTACTTTAGATGCTTTTGATAAATCACAAAGTAAATTAGATATAAACGGAGTAGATATAGGTTCACTTTCTGGGAAAAAATTAGCTAAGTTTCGCAATGAAAATTTAGGGTTTATCTTTCAATTTCATCAGTTACTTCCTGAGTTTACCGCTATAGAAAATGTATGTATTCCTGCCTTTATAAAAAACACACCTAAAGCTGAGGCAATAAAAAGAGCTAAAGAATTACTTTCTTTCTTAGGGCTTTCACACCGTGAAGATCACAAGCCGAATGAACTTTCTGGTGGAGAACAACAACGTGTAGCCGTAGCAAGAGCTTTAATAAATAATCCTGCTATAATTTTAGCGGATGAACCTAGTGGAAATTTAGATACCGAAAGCGCAGAAAACCTTCACAACTTATTCTTTAAATTAAGAGATGAATTTGGACAAACGTTTGTAATTGTTACTCATAACGAAGAGCTTGCAAATATGGCCGATAGAAAATTGGTTATGCAAGACGGAGTAATACTTACTTAAAATTATACGCAACAAAGTATTACAATGAATAAGGCGCAGCTTAAAGAATTTCTCGACGAAAAAGTTATTCTCTACAATAACCCAGATTTTATTGATAGTGACCCCATTCAAATTCCACATTTATTTACGTTAAAAGAAGATATTGAAATTGCAGGGTTTTTAGTTGCAACTATAGCCTGGGGAAACAGAAAAAGTATCATCAATAACGGACATCGTTTAATGGATATTATGGGTAATTCGCCTTACGACTTCATAATGAATCTAGATGAAGACGATTCTGAAAAGCTTGACGGTTTTGTACATCGTACTTTTAATAGCGACGATTTGTTCTACTTTTTAAAATCACTTCAAAACATTTATAGCAATCACGGCGGATTGGAGCGTGTTTTTGCAAAATATTCCGAAGAAGATTCTGTACAAACTGCCATTCATCAGTTCAAGAAAGTATTTTTCGAACTTCCACATCTTCCTCGTACTCAAAAGCACGTTAGCGACCCTTTAAAAAATTCAGCCGCCAAACGAATAAATATGTTCTTACGTTGGATGGTAAGAAATGATAATGCTGGTGTAGATTTTGGAATTTGGAATTCCATCTCCCCTTCCCAACTTTCTTGTCCTTTAGATGTGCATAGTGGAAATGTAGCTAGAAAATTAAAGCTTTTAAAACGCAAACAAAACGACGGTAAAGCTTTGGCCGCACTTGATGCTTCCCTTAGAAAATTAGACCCAAAAGACCCCGTTAAATACGATTTCGCGTTATTTGGACTTGGAGTTTTTGAACAATTTTGACAAGCAATTTAACACATTGCTAAGCCTTGTCTTTTCTTGATTTTTTAATGTGAAAAATTGTATATTTACGTTTAATTAAAAAATGTCATTTATTTGATATTTTTAACAAAGTATACAAAGTCTTGATAGAGCCTCGAATTCCTATTGATGAAGAACAACGTCTTGAAGCAGTGCGGTCTTATGATTTATTAGACACTTTACCTGAAAGAGACTTTGACAACCTTACATTAGTTACCGCTACTGTTTGTGATGTGCCTATTTCATTGGTTACCTTAGTAGAATCCGACAGAAACTTTTTGAAATCGCATTACGGGATTCCCTTTAATGAGAGCCCAAGAAACACTTCTTTTTGTGGCCACGCCATATTAGATGATTCTAGTATTTTTATAGTTGAAGACGCTAGAAAAGACCCTCGATTTGTAGATAATCCGCTTGTTACCGAAATGAATGCTATTTTTTATGCTGGCGTTCGACTAATAAACTCCGATGGGTATCCTTTAGGTACTTTGTGTGTTTTCGACACTAAACCTCGTAAACTTACTTCCAAACAGAAAAAGGCGCTAATCGCTTTAGCGTTTCAAGTGGTTAATCTCTTTGAAGCTAAAAAGCGAAATAGAGAATTAATGGTTATTCAAAATGAATTGAAGGAGAAAAACGAAGAACTTAAAAACTTCGCAGGAATGGTTTCTCACGATATGAAAATGCCACTCGCCAATATGATTATCACCTCAGATATGCTTCGCAGTAAATACGGTCAATATCTCGACGACCAAGGCAAGCAATATTTGGAATATATAAAGCAATCCTCTTTTACTTTAAGTGAATACATCACTGGAATGCTTGAACATTACGAGAGTGACAAAACAGCTTCTTTAAGTGAAGAAGTTTTTGACAGTCACGATCTTTTAGAAGATATTATCGAACTTCTTAATATTAATTATGATTGTGAAATAAATCTTCCTGAAGAAAACATCGAGATGAAGGCAAATAGAGCTGCCTTAGAACAGATTACATTAAATTTAATCACCAATAGTCTAAAATATAACGATAAAGAAACTATCGTAATAGATATCAATTGTTGGAAAGAAAGAGGCTATTACTATTTTACAATCACCGATAATGGTGTAGGGATTGAAAAGGATAAGCTTAAAAGCATCTTCAACCTTTTTGAAACTGTTGGCGAATTAGACCGATATGGGAAAAAAGGGAACGGAATTGGCCTTTCTACGGTTAAAAAATTAGTGAATAAATTAGGGGGTGATATCGAGGTTACCTCAGAAAAAGGAAAAGGAACAACTTTTAAATTTTACATTAAAAAAACGAAAAAGAAGCCCCCTAAACAACTAAAGGAAAATTAAATGGTTTTAGGCTAGTAAACTAGTCGTTATTAAGTTCCGTTTTTTATCTTTGAATTTATAATTTTAGGAATGCAGTTTAAACACCCAGAAATTCTTTACGCTCTTTTCCTGCTGCTGATACCGATATTTATTCATCTTTTTCAACTTCGGCGATTTCAAAAAGTAGCGTTTACCAATGTTGCTTTTCTAAAAAAAATAAACATACAAACTCGTAAAAGTTCGCAGCTAAAAAAATGGCTAACACTTTTAATGCGCCTATTGGCAATGGCTGCACTTATTTTTGCCTTCGCACAACCTTTTACAGCTTCAAAAACTGCTTTAAAAAACGAAAAAGAAACGGTAATTTATATAGACAATTCGTTTAGTATGCAAGCAAAAGGGAATCAAGGCCCACTGCTTGAACGCGCTTTACAAGATTTGTTTGAGAAATCTGAAACCTCTGAAAAACTAAGCTGGTTTACCAATAATGCTCAACGAAAAAACACTTCGGCTCAAGACTTTAAAAACGAAATACTCTCTGTAGCATACTCACAAAATCAACTCACTCCCTCTCAAGTATTGCTGAAGGCAAATCAGCTTTTTTCTAATGAAAAGGATGTAATTAAAAGATTGATCTATATTTCAGACTTTCAACAAAAAGAAGCTTTTCCTACTATTTCAGACGAAATAATTGTAGATGCAGTACAGTTAAAACCTGTAAAACACTCAAATATCGCTATCGACAGCGTTTATATCACTTCAAAAAATGCTTCTACTATTCAGTTACAGGTAAAAGCTTCAAAATCTGGGGATGATTTTTCAGAGGCTCCAATTTCACTGTACGACAATAACAAGTTAGTTGCAAAAACTGCAGTTGACTTTTCAACTAGCACAAATGGCACTGTTACTTTCGACATAGATAATTCAGAAGAATTTACTGGAAAGCTTCAGGTTACCGATCCTAATTTAACTTTTGACAACACACTATTCTTCAATATCAACAAACCAGAAAAAATTAAGGTTTTAGCCATTAATGAAACGAATGGCAATTTCTTAAAACGCTTGTTAGAAAAAGAAGAATTTCAATTTACGCAACAAACGTTCAAAACACTTAATTACAACGAAATTCCTAATCAGAATTTTATAATTTTAAACGAGTTAGAAGAGATTCCAGCTTCATTAAGTACTGCTTTAAAATCGTTTAGCGATAATGGCGGGAGTATTCTTATAATTCCTAATCCTGAAGTCGATGTAAACAGTTATAACAACCATCTATTAACACTTGGATTAGGAAGTATTTCAACAGTAAATTCACAAGAGAAAAAGATTACAAACATTGTTTTTTCACACCCCTTATTTAAAGATGTATTTGAAAAAGAAGTAACAAATTTTCAATATCCTAAGGTTAGTTCATTTTATACTATTTCAACCAATGCTACCCCAGCGATAAGGTTTGAGGACAACCAACCATTTTTACTTCAAAAAAACAAAACGTATTTATTTACTTCAGCAATAAACAAGGAGAATTCTAATTTTCAAAACTCGCCATTAATAGTTCCCACGATCTACAATATGGCCTTACAAAGTTTACCCCTTCCACACCTCTATTATACTATTGGTGAGCAGAATTCAGTTGCAGTACCTGTAAAACTAGGGCAAAACGAAATTTTAAAAGTAAAAGATAGTATAAGTCAGTTTATTCCATTGCAGCAAACAAAAGCTAATTATGTATTAATAACTACTACTGAAGAGCCTACAAATGCTGGAAACTATCAAATTGTAAAGGAAAACGAATTTTTAGAAAATATAAGTTATAATTATAGTCGAAGCGAAAGTGAACTACTCTATTTAAATCCAGACGAATGGAATGCTGTAAATGTGTACAGCTCTATAGATAATCTCTTCGAATCGATAACAGAAGCAAATTCTATCAACAGTTTTTGGAAATGGTTTGCTATTTTTGCACTGCTCTTTTTGCTTTTTGAAATGCTAATCTTAAAGTTTATTAAATAGAAAGAGAAAAAAGAAATTAATCTTAATATATGAAGATACTACTTAAATCCGCAACTATTATTGATGAAGCTAGTAAGCATCACTTAAAGAAACGCGATGTATTAATAGAGAATGGTACAATTTCTAAAATTGCCGCTAAAATTCCTTCTTCGGAAAAGGTTAAGGAAATTTCATTGAAAAATCTTCATATCTCACAAGGATGGTTTGACAGCAGTGTTTCTTTTGGAGAGCCAGGTTTTGAAGAGCGTGAAAACGTTGAAAATGGATTGAAAACAGCTGCATACAGCGGGTTTACAAGTGTTGCGGTAAACGCCAACTCATTTCCTGTAACAGATAGTAAAGGGCATATAAAGTTTCTAAAAAGTAAAGGCGAAGGAAATGCCGTTAGCCTCTACCCTATTGGTGCACTTACAACCGGTAGTAAAGGAGTTGACTTAGCCGAACTATACGATATGCAAAATGAAGGCGCAGTAGCTTTCTACGATTATAAGAATCCTGTTTCTAATGCCAATTTGCTTAAAATCGCGTTGCAGTACACACAAAACTTTGACGGGCTAGTACAATCATTTCCATTTGATAAATCGGTGGCTAAAAATGGGGTGGTTAACGAAGAAGAAAATAGCACTAAACTTGGCTTAAAAGGTATTCCAGCTCTTTCTGAAGAACTTCAGGTTATTCGTGACTTGTATCTGTTAGAATACACAGGTGGAAAACTTCACATCCCGACAATTTCTACAAAGAAATCGGTAGAACTAATTAGAGCAGCCAAGAAAAAAGGACTAAATGTAAGCTGTAGCGTAAGTATTTTCAATATAATATTAACCGATGATGTTTTGGAAGAGTTTGACACAAACTTTAAACTACTTCCTCCTCTTCGTACAAATGAAGACACTAAAGCCTTAATTAAAGGTTTAAAAGACGGAACTATTGACGCTATTACAAGTGACCATAATCCAATAGACATCGAGCACAAAAAAATAGAATTCGACCACGCTTACTTTGGAAGTATAGGTCTAGAATCTTGTTTTGGCGCAATTAACTCAGTTTTAGGAGTTGAAGATTCTGTTAAGAAACTTACAGGCTTAAAAGATGAATTTAAAATCGCATCAGAAGCTATAGAAGAAGGTAATACCGCTTCAATTACATTGTTTAATCCAGATGATAATTGGGTATTTTCTGAAGAAAATATACTTTCTACTTCCAAAAACGCAGCACTTTTAGGACAAAAACTCAAAGGAAAAGCTTATGGGATTTATTCAAATAACCAGTTGATTTTAAATAAATAATGAAGACTTCTCCTCCAGGCAAATCAACTGCTATGATTGCCTATGCTCCCATTGTAGGATTTATAATTGCTTATTTTATAAATCGCGATGAAAATCACAAATTTCCTACTTGGCATATAAAAAACATGTTCGGCTTGGTATTGCTATTTATGTCATCCCTGGTTATACAATCGCGAATAGACACAAAAACTGGTGATATTATATGGTTTGTGACCTTTGTACTTTGGGTTTACAGTTGGATTATGGCTTATAAAAACCAAAAAAAAGGAATCCCTTTTTTAAGTGAGAAATTTCAACAATGGTTTACGTTCTTAAATTGAAACTATTGGTTATCTTTAGCTTATCATAAATTTATAATTAAATTTTTATATTATGGAAAAAGCTTCAGATGATGGTAAAACAGTTGCAATTATCTCATATATCACTCTAATAGGTTGGATTATTGCACTTATAATGAACAACGGTAATAAAACCCCGTTAGGAACTTTTCACGTTCGCCAATCGTTAGGAATTATGTGTGTGGGTGTGGTGTTTGCAATAATTTCTGGTTTTCTAAACTTATGGATTCTTTCATCCATAGTGAATATTGGAGTTTTAGTACTGTGGATTCTTGGATTAGTTAGCGCTGTTCAAGGTGAAATGAAACCCGTGCCGCTATTAGGCGAACAATTTCAAGAATGGTTTAAAGGAATCTAAATTATTTAAAACAATATTTAAACAGACCTTTTCTTCTGAAGTACTTTCAGATTGAAAGGTCTTGCTTATTTTTGCAACTTATGGAAAAACAAACTTTACTTTTAGAACACAACTATAGGGCCGCTAAAAACACTTCGGGAAAGGCACCAGTAATTATAATGCTACACGGATTTGGAAGTGATGAAAACGACTTATTCTCATTCGCTTCTGAACTCCCAGAAAAATATGCTATCATCTCTTTAAAAGCACCTATAAAACTTGAGCCATACGGAAATGCTTGGTACAATATCTATTTTGATAACGACCAAGGAAAATTTAGTGATGACGTACAAGCCATTAGCTCTAGAGAATTGGTTGCAAAATGTATCGATAGTGTAGTTGAAAAATACAATGTAGATGAAAATAATGTAACCCTACTTGGTTTTAGTCAAGGAACAATTTTGAGTTTTGCTGTAGCTTTAAGCTATCCAGAAAAAGTGAAAAATGTTATTGGCTTAAGCGGTTATATCAACGAAGAGATTTTAAAAGCAGGCTATAAAAACAACGATTTTAGTCATTTAAACGTCTATACTTCTCACGGAAGCGTAGACCAAGTTATTCCCGTTCAATGGGCCAGAAAGACAGAGCCGTTTCTAAAAAATTTAAATATAAACTGTGCTTATTCAGAATACCCTGTTGGCCACGGCGTAGCCCCACAAAACTTCCACGACTTCAAAACTTGGCTAGAAAAGGTTAGTTGAGAAGTTGGAAGTTGGAAGTTAGAAGTTAGAAGTTAGAAGTTAGTAGTTAGAAGTTGGAAGTGAGAGGCTATACACTGATTCTAGTCTCTAGCCTTTAGTTTCTTTCTCTTGTGAAAACTACGAAGTGAAGAATAAATTCTAAACAACAAATTCCAAATTCCAAAATCAAAAATCTTCATTCCTAATTCTGCATTCTGAATTCATAATTAATAATAGATTTGAGACTTGAGAAGCTAGATGCTAGAGGCTAGATTCTAGGCGTTAAGTCTTGGCTCTTGATTCTAGTGGTGATTTATTAGTTGGTAGTGAATAAATAAATTCTTAACTCAAAAATCGTAAATCATCTTTCATAATTCTGTATTCTGAATTCATAATTAATAAGAGACGGGAGATTTGAGATGCTAGAGGCTAGAGGCTAGATTCTAGACGTTAAGTCTTGGCTCTTAAATCTAGTGGTGAGAGGTGAGAGATGAGTTGGTAGTTTGTAGTGGATGGATAAATTTCAAATTCCAAATTCCAAAATCATAAATCTTCATTCATAATAAATAATAGATGTGAGATTTGAGATTTGAGACGCTAGAGGCTAGACACTAATTCTAGTCTCTAGCCTCTAGTTTCTTTCTCTTGTGAAAAGTACGAAGTGAAGAATAAATTCCAAATTACAAAATCATAATTCATAATTCTGAATTCCTAATTCCTAATTCCTAATTCTGATACAGAAAAGATGCTATTGGAGTAAGGTCTAGATCGCCGTTTTCTTTGAAGTAATATTCTAAAATCATTTCACCCCAGAATTTACCATCTGTAAAGTCGGCTTGAATCCATTTGTGGTTTAGGAATTTTACTTTGTTAATCTTCATATCACCATTCATACCTTCAAAAGGCACCAATGGATTATTACCTTTCTGTAGATTGAAATCGTAGATTTTTTCAGTAATCATAGTCTCCACATCAGCAGCTTCATACCCTAACCTTTCTAAATAGGTCATTGCATTTTCATTGCCTTGTAAGGTGAAGTAATTAAGATTGTGGTTTTCAAGACTAAGTACCTCTAAAGAATCTTCAGCTTTGTTTGCTTTTTCTCTAAGTTCTTCGATTTTGTTTTCTTGTCTTTCAAAAATTTTCTTCTGATTCATATACTGAAAAAGAATCAACAGTAGAACAAATAGAAACAGGTACAAATAAATATTCTTTCTCATGTAATTATATATTAATCTTTAGTGTATCGTAAGCCAAATGAGCGTTTTTAGGAAGCTTCTTTTCTACTTCTTCATGAAAACCCATTATATGACTGATATGTGTAAAATACGTTTTTTCTGGTTTTACCTTTTCAACAAACTCGAGTGCTTCCGTTAAATTAAAATGCGAATAGTGAGGCTCTTCGCGTAGCGCGTTTACTACCAAAACCTTAGTTCCCTTCACTTTTTCAATTTCTTCGTCAGATATCGTTTTTACATCGGTTAAATATGTAAAATCTTCAACGCGAAATCCTAATACTGGAAGCTTATCGTGCATCGCTTCAATAGGAATAACTTTTTTCCCTCCGATGGTGAAAGGTGTATTCTTATCTATTTCAATTGCTTCAATACTTGGAGCACCTGGATATTTATTTTCTGTGGCAAAAATATATGCGAACCGTTCCCGTAGGGATTTAAAAACACGCTTATCTGCATAAAAAGGCATAGTGCCATGTCTAAAATTGAAAGGGCGAATATCGTCTAAACCTGCAGTATGGTCACTGTGTTCGTGAGTGATAAGAATACCATCTACTTTGGAAACATTTTCTCGAAGCATTTGATATCTGAAATCGGGCCCACAATCAATTACAAAATTATAATCATCCCAAGACATTAACGCAGAAACTCTTAAGCGTTTATCCTTTGGGTCTTTACTTAAACAAACCTCGTGTTTACTCCCAATTACAGGGATTCCCTGAGATGTTCCAGTTCCTAAAAATGTAACTGTGATTGTAGATTTCATTCCCGCAAAAATAATAGTATTTTTTTTGTTTACCTATTGTATTTGCTACCTTTGTTAATAAGAATAAATAGAACGTACTATGCCGGAATCCATACTAGGAGATAAGGAGTTTGAGAACATACCATCCATAAAAAGCAAAGCTTTAAGAATAAACCTTAATGAAAACATTTATGGCACTTTCGCTGAAATTGGTGCTGGACAAGAAACTGTTCGAAACTTTTTTAGAGCTGGAGGTGCATCGGGGACTGTAGCTAAAACGATGTCGGCATACGACAAAGATTTTAGCGATGCTATTTATGGTGTTGAAGACGACGGTAGATACGTTACAGAGTCTAGACTACAAAAAATGCTTACACACGAATTCGATCTTATTGAAGAACGAATCGATCGTGTAAAACATCCCAATAGACTTTTCTTTGCTTTTGCAAACACTGTTGCAACAATAGATTTTGCTAAAAAATATAAAGGCCACGGTTGGGTAGGTCTTCGTTTTCAAATAGACCCTACCGAACCTTATAATGAAATTACACTTCATATTCGTTTTCACGAAAATGATGCACAATTGCAACAAGTAACCTTAGGAAAACTTGGAGTAAACCTTATATACGGCGCATATTATAAATACGATGAGCCTAATAAACTTTTACGTTATTTATACGACCACATAGACCAAGATAAAATTGAAATAGATACGATAAACTTTTACGGTCCACGTTTTGAAAATGTAGATAATAGGTTGATGAGTCTGCAGCTTATTAAAAATGGAATGACCGACGCTGTAATGTTTGATGCTAGTGGATATAACGTGTTACCCGCTAAAATTCTTTATAAGAAAAACATTCTAGCCTTACGTGGAAGTTTTAGACCTGTAACCAAGGTAAACATCGATATGTTTAAGCATTCTTATGAAATGTTTTTAAATGAAAACAGAGTTGATAAGAATAAGACGGAGGTGATTTTTGAAATTACACTTTCTAATTTACGTGCCGATGGAGAGATTGATGAAGAAGACTTTATGGATAGAGCAAAACTACTTTGTTCGTTAGGCCATACAGTTATGATTTCAAACTTTCAGGAATACTACAAGCTGGTTGAATATTTCGCGCGTTACACCAAATTGCGAATGGGTCTAGCGATGGGCGTAAGTAATTTGATTGATATTTTTGATGAAAAATACTATCGTCACTTAAGCGGGGGAATTCTTGAAGCTTTTGGAAAATTATTCTTTAAAGACCTTAAGGTTTATTTATACCCAATGAAAGATTCTGAAACCGGGGAGTATATTAATAGTGAAAACCTAAAAGTTCATCCACGAATGAAGGAGTTGTACAAATTCTTTAAATACAACGGAAAAGTTGTAGATATTAAAGATTACAATCCAGAACACATGGATATTTTTTCAAGAGAAGTCTTACATATGATTGAAGAAAACAAAGACGGCTGGGAAGAAATGTTACCAGCCGGTGTCTCTGAAACTATTAAGAAAAAGAGATTATTTAACTATAATCCCCATCCCGAAGAAATAAAAGATTAATCTTCCAGGATTTGAGCTGCGTGATCTTTAGTTTTTACTTTATCAATTACGCGCTCTATTATACCTTCTTCATTAATTATGAAAGTTTTGCGGTGAATACCATCGTATTCTCTCCCCATAAACTTTTTTGGACCCCAAACTCCAAATCCATTAAGCACCTCTTTATTTTCATCGGCTAATAGAGGAAATGGCAATTTGTACTTTTCTTTAAAATTTGTTTGTCGCTTTTCACTATCGGCGCTCACTCCTAAAAGCTCGTAACCTTGATCTTGTAGCGCTTGATAATTATCTCTCAAATTGCAAACCTCTGCCGTACAACCAGGTGTACTAGCTTTTGGATAGAAAAAAACTACCCATTTTTTACCTTTATAATCCTCAGACGATATAGGATTTCCACTTTGATCGTTAACTTTAAAATTTGGCGCCTTATCGCCAGCTTGTAATGTTTTCATTATCCTTATTTTTGTATAAAAGTACTTAAAATGACAAAGAAAGAAAAGGTTGAATTCGTTATAGATACGTTAAACAACCTTTACCCACAAATACCTGTACCGCTAGATCACAAGGATCCGTACACATTATTAATCGCGGTACTGCTATCGGCGCAAAGCACAGATGTACGTGTTAATCAAATTACACCCTTGCTGTTTGAAGTTGCCGATAATCCGTACGATATGGTTAAACTCTCTGTTGAAGAAATAAGAGAAATAATTAAACCCGTAGGGCTATCTCCTATGAAATCAAAAGGAATACATGGTCTTTCACAGATATTGATTGAAAAATACAACGGGGTGGTTCCGGCAGATATAGAAATCTTAAAAACTTTCCCGGCCGTAGGACATAAAACTGCTAGCGTTGTTGTAAGCCAAGCATTTAATATTCCAGCGTTTCCTGTAGATACACATATACACAGACTAATGTATCGTTGGGGCTTTTCTAATGGGAAAAATGTAGTGCAAACCGAAAAAGATGCGAAGCGATTATTTCCTAAGGATTTATGGAATAAACTTCACCTTCAAATGATCTGGTATGGAAGGCAATACTCCCCTGCTCGCGGATGGGACTTAGAGAAAGATATCATCACAAAAACAATTGGCAGAAAATCGGTAATTAACGAGTATTGGAATAAGAAAAAGAAGTAGTTTTTATACTGCTTTTCAGATTCAACCTCAGCCTCAATTTGGATTAGATAGACATTCTAAAACATAAAAAAACCCTGAAACAAAAGTTTCAGGGCTTTTCCAAAGTTTAGTTAAGAAGTGCTTCAAACTTCTTGTTTTGGTAATCTATAACACTTAAAGCCATCGAATAATCCAGAAGAAATTTTATGGTTTCTTCTTTTGGAACGAGATTTTTATTCACGTCGTCCACACGTGATATTTTAGAGTAAAATTTTTGCATAGATTCTTGTTGTTTAATGGTTTATTTCCAAATAACGCAACAAAAATCATATTATTGTATCAATTGGTTAATATAATATTATGTTTATCAATAACTTTCCTCAAATTTATAAGAGCATATCGCATTCTACCCAAGGCTGTATTGATGCTAACACCTGTTTGCTCGCTAATTTCCTTAAAGCTCATGTCTTTATACATACGCATAACTAAAACTTCTTTTTGATCTTCAGGAAGTTCTTCAATCAGTCTTCGGACATCATCTTCTACCTGTCCTTTAATAATTTGTTTTTCAGCATTTAAAGAACTGTCACTTAAAACAGAAAAAATATTGAAATCATTATTATTCTCGAATTTAGGCATGCGATTGCTTTTTCTGAAATGGTCTATTACCAAGTTATGTGCTATACGCATAACCCACGGAAGAAATTTTCCTTCTTCATTATAACCACCTTTTTTAAGTGTTTTAATAACCTTAATAAAAGTGTCCTGAAATATATCTTCAGATATATCTCTGTCGTAGACTTTTGAATAAATAAAGCTGTAAATTCTTTGTTTGTGGCGTGTTATTAATTCGCCAAGTGCAGATTCATTACCCTTAATATAAGCGCTTACCAAAAACGCGTCAGTGTTCGTTTGTTGCTCCATACCAATACTTACTAAATAAATAAACAACAATGATTTGGTTGTTTAATAAAATGTTTATTTGTTAAAAGTAAAGGTCAGCTATAGGCAATAATTTATAAATAAGACGTTGTAAAGCGTAAATATAACAACATTCGCTTCACAAAAGCAAAAAAATGCTTAAAATTTTCTATAATAAATAATAATATCGGCAAAAGTGTGTTGCTCAAACCTATATAGTATCTTTGCAATCCCGATAGCAAGTGGGAATAAAAAAGAAAGATATTACATTGAAAACAGAAACTGTAGATACTAAGAACAACATCCTTATTCAAGGGGCAAAGCTTCACAATCTAAAAAATATAACCGTTGCTATACCCCGAAATAAATTGGTGGTTATTACCGGACTTTCTGGAAGTGGTAAATCCAGTTTGGCATTCGATACGCTTTACGCTGAAGGGCAACGCCGCTATGTAGAAAGCCTTTCGAGTTATGCGCGTCAGTTTTTAGGAAGACTAGACAAGCCTAAAGTTGATTCTATTAAAGGTATTTCTCCTGCTATTGCTATTGAACAAAAGGTAAATTCAACAAATCCAAGATCTACCGTAGGTACTTCCACCGAGATTTATGATTACCTAAAATTACTTTACACGCGAATTGGAAAAACAATTTCTCCAATTTCAGGAAGAGAAGTAAAAAAAGACACCACTTCCGATGTAATAAAATTCATCAAAACCTTTTCAGAAGGCGAAAAATTATTGCTCCTCGCTCCTATTCATCTTGAAGAAGGACGAACAATGGAAAATAAAATTCAAGCCCTAGCGCAACAAGGTTATGCTCGTGTAAAAGTTAAAGATGAAGTGATACGCATAGATGAGTTGAAATCTTTTCCAGAAAAAATTGATGTTGTTGTAGATCGCGTTATTACAAAAAATGAAGAAGATTTTTACAACCGTCTTGCCGATGCAGTTGAAATAGCCTTTTTTGAAGGTAAAGGTGAATTGTATATTGAGGAGCTATCTTCTAAAAAAATCACTGAATTTAACAATCGTTTTGAAGCTGATGGGATGTCTTTTATGGAACCCAACGCTCACTTGTTTAGCTTTAACAATCCTTACGGCGCTTGTCCCGTTTGTGAAGGTTATGGCGATGTAATTGGGATAGACGAAGATTTAGTAATTCCAAATACTGCCCTTTCTGTTTACGAAAATGCTATTTTCCCTTGGCGTGGTGAAAGCATGAGCTGGTATCGAGATCAGTTGGTGAATAACGCTTATAAATTCGATTTTCCTATTCACAAACCTTGGTTCCAACTTACTGATGAACAAAAACAATTGGTTTGGGAGGGGAATAAGTACTTTGAAGGCTTAAACTCATTCTTTTCATTTTTAGAATCGAAGAGTTATAAAATTCAAAATCGTGTAATGTTATCACGTTACCGAGGAAAAACGAAATGTGCTACTTGTAAGGGAAAACGACTTCGTCCTGAAGCTAGCTACATAAAAATAAACAATACTTCAATTCAAGAATTAGTTGAGCTACCACTTGATAAGCTTGCCAATTTCTTTAAAAACCTTGAATTATCAGAATACGATGCTAAGGTAGGAAAGCGCTTATTATTGGAAATCAACAATCGCATTAGCTTTTTAAGAGATGTTGGTTTAGGCTATTTAACTCTTAATCGTAAATCGAATACACTTTCTGGTGGAGAGTCGCAACGAATAAACCTCGCTACATCCTTAGGGAGTAGCTTAGTGGGTTCTATGTATATATTAGACGAACCTAGTATCGGACTACATCCAAAGGACACAGAAAGGCTTATTGTGGTGTTGAAGGCATTACGCGATTTAGGAAATACTGTGATTGTTGTAGAACACGATGAAGATATTATGAAAGCTGCCGATCAGATTATAGACATCGGCCCTGAAGCTGGAACATTTGGAGGTGAGGTAGTAGCTCAAGGAAATTATAAAGAGATACTAAAATCTGATTCGCTTACTGCAAAATACCTCAATGGCGAGATGGAAATTGAAGTTCCGAAGAAACGCCGGACTTCAAAAAATAAAATTTCTATTACCGGCGCCAGACAGAACAATTTAAAAAACATCGATATTACCTTTCCGCTCAATGTTTTTACAGCGGTAACTGGTGTTTCTGGAAGTGGAAAAAGTACCTTGGTTAAAAAAATACTATACCCTGCCCTACTGCGTGAAATTGGTGGTTATGGTGAAAAACCTGGTCAGTTTTCTGAAATCAGTGGAGATTTCAATACCATAAAAAGTATTGAATTTATAGATCAAAACCCAATCGGTCGTTCTAGCCGAAGTAATCCAGTTACCTATATTAAGGCGTACGATGATATTCGAAATCTATTCGCCTCACAAAAACTATCGGACATACGCGGATTTAAACCAAAACATTTCTCATTTAACGTGGATGGCGGTCGATGCGAAACCTGTAAAGGTGAAGGTGAAGTAACTGTAGAAATGCAGTTTATGGCCGATGTACATTTAGTATGTGATACTTGTAATGGCAAGCGCTTTAAAAAAGAAGTCTTAGAAGTTACATTTCAAGATAAAAATATAGACGATGTTTTAAGCATGACGGTTGATGATGCTGTGGCTTTCTTTGGCTTACACGCACAATCAAAAATTGCTGCAAAACTACAGCCCCTACAAGATGTTGGACTTGGTTATGTACAATTAGGACAAAGCTCTTCTACTCTTTCAGGAGGAGAAGCACAACGTATTAAGCTTGCTTCATTCCTGGTAAAAGGAACTTCAAAAGAAAAAACAGTATTTATATTTGATGAACCTACCACGGGGCTGCATTTCCACGATATTAAAAAGCTACTCGCTTCTTTTTATGCTTTATTAGAAAAAGGACATACAGTAATTGTGGTAGAACACAATCAAGACCTTATTAAATGCGCCGATTATATTATAGACCTCGGTCCTGAAGGAGGAGAAAATGGAGGACAAATTGTAGCTCAAGGCACTCCAGAAGAGGTAGTAAAAAGCAAAAAATCATTTACTGCTGCATATTTAAAAGAGAAGCTATAATTTTTCTAATTTGGCATACTATTTGAAATCCAACTAACAGAAACTTTTAGTTTTTGGTTGGTTAGTTTTAAAAACCCGTTGCAAATGGTAATACATTTCAGCGGGTTTTTTTTGATCAATAAAATACAAGCTAAAGTAAATACAACACCCCCTCCCAATCACTTCTCTCTATTCTCTATTCTCTTCTCTCTGTTCTTTTCTCTCTATTCTCTATTCTCTATTCTCTCTTCTCTCTTCTCTCTGCCCCCTCAACCCCCACTTGATAATCAACACTTTAAAACTTTGGCACGGTCGTTGAATAATCTAAAACGTACCGAACTACCAAAGAACTTAGAGAAAGTACAAACCTTTAAATCTTGACCTTATGAAAAACTTAGCACTTATCTTCAGCATACTTTTTATGGGATTATCTGCTACTGCAGCATCGCCAGAAAGTGAAAACAATATTAGAAGAAGTTATGACGGCAACGCATACATCTTCGTAGAAGGCGATGTAGAGTTTTCTGTCTTCCCAGATGGACAATTCGATTTCGTTTATATCGGACCTCAAAAAGGTTCTAATGTAACTATAACCTCCCGAAACGTTAATATAAGTTTCAACTCAGGGTATAATTATGACGCTTATGTTCAGTACGACGATTATGGAGCGGTAATTCAGGTAGAAAATGTACCAATTTACTACGACGAATACGGACGTATTATTCAAGCTGGGAATGTAGATATTCGTTATAACAACCGACGTCTAGTGCGTGTGGGTGGCTTACACGTAATTTATAACCACTACGGTCATTTTTCACATGTAAGCGGGTATATAAACCCTTACAACAGATATTACGTTTACCGTCCGTGGCATGATTATTATGCTAGACCACTCTATACTCATTGTGTAGTTTACGACAGACCTTATAGAAGATACTACAAGCCTGTACGATATAGTTACCACGAACACATAGTGTATTACAAAAAGAGTCATAAAGTAGCATACCAAAATGGTCGTAGAGATTTTTATCGTCCTGGAAGCCGTGTATATGATAAAAGAGGAAGAGCGTCTATTAACAAAGACTTCAACCCAAATAGAGAAAACACTATGATTTCTAACAATACTAGAGTTAAAAACTCGGTTAGAAATAACGATAGATCAAACAATGCTGTACGTTCAAACACAAGAAGCAATACAGTCAAAAGAGATGTAAGCACTTCTAGTAGAGGTGCCGTAAAAACTGATAGAAACGTTAGAAATAGTAGCGTAAATGCTAACAGTGATCGCAACAAGAAAAGTGTTTTAACTCGTACAAATAACAACACACCTGTTAAGAGCTCGAACACTAGAACAAGAAATGTGGAGCAAAGAAATACTCCTAAAGCAGTAAAAAGCACTAGAAGTAATACCAGCAGATCTACAACAGTTTCACAGAATAGAAACAGTTCTGTTAAAACACAAACTAGAAATGTTTCAACAAATAAAAGCGACAGAACAGGAACTAGAAATAAATCTCAAGCTCCTACGCGCACCACAACAAGCCGTAGTACTTCAGTAAAAAAATCTAGTGCACCTGCTCCTAGCAGAACAAAAGCAAATACCTCAAGAGGAAGTTCTTCAAGAGAATCTAATTCTAAAGGATCTAGAGGAAGAGGATAAAAATAGTTTTTTGGTTGGTTTGTTAACCCCTCGTAATTCACAAAACGTGAAACTCGGGGGGTTAGCTTTTTTAATTTAGATTTAAAAAATTCAGAATTCGGAATTCAGAATTCAGAATTATGATTTTAGAATTTGTTGTTTGGAGTTTGAATTTTGAAATTTTTTCTCTACCAACTCCCCACTCAACACTAGAAGTTAGAAATTAGAAGTTAGAAGTTAGAAAATAGAATTACGAATTTGGAATTTGTTATTTGGAATTTGTTATTTGTTATTTGGAATTTGGAGTTTAATACTTCTCTAATAACTACCAACTATCCACTCAATACTAGAAGTTAGAAACTAGAATCAAGACTTCAGTCTAGCATCTTAAATCTCACGTCTCAAATCTTTTATTAATAATGCTTTTGGAATTTGGTATTTGGAGTTTGGTATTTGGAGTTTGGTATTTGAAGTTTGGTATTTGGAATTTGAATTTTAAAATTTTTTCCCTACCAACTACCACTCTCCACTAGAAGTTGGAAATTAGAAGTTAGAAGCTAGAGTCAGAAGTCAGGAGCCAAGAGCCAAGAATCAAGACGAAACGTCTAGAATCTAGCGCCTCAAATCTTATTAGTTACGAATCAAGAATTACGAATTTGGAATCTGGATTTTGGAATTTGGAATTTGAATTTTAAAATTTTTCCCCTACCAACTACCAACTCAACACTAGAAGTTAGAAATTAGAAGTTAGAAGTTAGAAGCTAGAGTCAGGAGCCAAGAATCAAGACGAAACGTCTAGTATCTAGCGTCTCAAATCTCACATCTCAAATCTTTTATTAATTATGTTTTTGGAATTTGGAGTTTGGAATTAATCTTCTTCACTACCCACTCCCAACTAATTATTACCAACTACTAACTCCCCTCTCACTACTAGAAGCTAGAAGTTAGAAGTTAGAAACTAGAAACTAGAATTACGAATTTGGAATTTGGAATTTGAATTTTAAAATTTTTTCTCTACAAACTAAAAACTAAGGATTTCCTCCATCGGCAAACTGGACTTCGTATAGGTTTCTATAGAATCCGTTTTCGTTTTCTAGGAGTTCGTGGTGGGTGCCTTCTTCAACAATTTTACCAGCATCCATAACGATAATTTTATCGGCTTTTTTAATTGTCGCTAATCGGTGAGCGATTACAATAGAAGTACGGTCTTTTGTGATTTTATCGGTAGCTGTTTGAATCAGCTCTTCAGAATAGGTATCTACAGACGAAGTAGCTTCATCCAGCACTAAAATACTTGGTTTGCTTACATAAGCACGTAAGAACGAAATTAACTGTCGTTGCCCCGAAGAAAGCATACTTCCGCGTTCTTTTACGTTGTAGTTATACCCCCCTGGCAAACTTTCTATAAACTTGTGAACCCCGATTTCTTTAGCTGCAGCTATAACCTCATCTTCGGTGATGTTTGGATTGTTGAGCGTAATATTGTTGTAAATAGTATCCGCAAAAAGGAACACATCCTGAAGTACAACAGCTATCTGACTCGTTAAAGAGGCTAAGGTGTACTCTTTTATATCGATATTATCAATTTTAATCACTCCGCTATTTATTTCGTAAAAACGATTTAGCAGATTGATAATTGTAGATTTTCCTGCTCCTGTAGCTCCCACTATGGCAACGGTATCCCCTGGATTCGCTTTAAAAGAAATACCTTTTATTACCTCTTCCCCTTCAATATAACCAAAATGTACATCAACAAATTCTATTTCACCCTTAGTGTTGGTGTAGTTTATAGTTCCATTGTCTTCTATATGCGATCTGGTATCTAAGATCCCGAATACGCGGTTTGCAGCCACCATTCCCATTTGCAGGGTATTGAATTTATCGGCAATTTGCCTAAGAGGTCTAAAAAGCATTTCGGCATACTGAATAAATGCCGTTATAATACCTAGGGTTACAGCTCCTCCTCCAATTACATTTAATCCACCGTACCAAACTACAAGACCCGTTGCAATTGCACCTGCCATTTCCGCAATAGGGAAAAATATAGAGTTATACCACACGGTACGAATCCAAGCAGTTCGGTGTTTTTTATTAATTTCCTGAAAGCGTTCGTATTCTGTTTTTTCTCGAGTGAAAATTTGTACAATCTTCATCCCTGTGATTCGCTCTTGAACAAAGGAATTTAAATTGGCTACTTGGTTACGAACATCTTCAAAAGCTACTTTCATCGCTTTTTGGAAGACGCGAGTCGCATACAAGATAAAAGGCAATACGATAAATACTATAAGCGATAATCGCCAACTTTGTGTAAGCATAAACCCTGCAATAACTAGCATTTTTAGTAAGTCGCTAATTATCATAAACAAGCCTTCGCTAAAAATACTGCTTATGGTTTCAACGTCGTTTACTGCACGAGTAGTAAGTCTTCCCACCGCACTTTTATCGAAGTACTGCATTTTAAAGCTTGTCATTAATCGGAAAAGCTTTTGTCGCATATCCCGAATAACACTTTGTCCGAGCCAGTTGGTGTAAAAGATAAAAGCAAATTGAAACACCACTTCCAGAATTAGCACCACTAGCATTAGAATAACGTAGGTCATAAAGCCTTCGCTATCTTTTGGTACTATCGAATCGTCTATGGCTAGTTTTAAAAGATAAGGACGCAGAACCGCCAAACCAGACATAACAATTGCAGCAAAAGCAACAAATATGAAGATGCCTCGGTAGGGTTTAGTAAAGCTCATTAATCGTTTAAAGAGCTTAAAATCGAATGCGTTGCCTTTGTTTTCTGACACTAGTTACTTACTTGATTTATTTTTAAAATTAACGGTAGAAGTCTTTAGCTATAGACCGTTTGTAATGCGCTAATTTGGATTTAAATACCTCGCCTAAAAATTAGATTTTATGCGACTTGCAAATTTAGGGCTTTTGGATGTATTAGACCAAGATAAAGTTTTGTTGGTTTGGGGTGAATTGAAAAAAAGCATTATCACCATAAAAACTCCAAATTGAACATTTATTGTGCGAACGCAAGTTGGATTCTAAAAGGTTTTGAAGAGATAGTTGAATAAAAAAGATTTGAAATTTATTAAATTTAGTAAGAGTAATTATACTTAATGATGAAGAGTTTGATAAAAACAAGAAAAAACTAGCTTCTATAAATGGATAATAACTTATCTATTAAAATTTTTGAATTATAATTTTCAATAACAAACTCTCTCCCCTCTTTCCCCATTTTTTTAGCCTTTTCAGGATTTTTAATTAGTAATTCTATACAATCAGCAAAAGCTTTAACATCATTTTCCTTAACAACAAATCCAGTTTTGTTTGGCACTACCCCATATTTCATACCACCAACATCCGAGACAATTACAGGCAATTCCATGGCCTGAGCTTCTTGAATAACCAATCCCTGATTTTCTGCTCTACCATCAACTTTATTATAAATACCTGGTAAAATAAAGGCATTAGAATCATTAAAAACATCAATAATATCTTCCTGAGTCATAGCTCCTAATATCTCTACGGTATTAGAAAGCTCTAATCTATCTATTTCTATTTCAAGTTGAGTTTTAAGCTCACCACTACCTATAATTTTTAGTGATATATCATCAAAGCCTCTACTTATAAGCTCTTTAATTATGGTTGGGAGAAGCATAGCCCCTTTAAAAGGTACAAGTCTTCCACAATAAACTAACTTAAAACCACCTAATGAATTTAATTTTGATTCTTTTTTTCTAAATAAGGAACTGTCTAATCCAACAGGTAATATAGAGACATTAGTCAAACTTGAATTAACCTTATCTAAAATTTCTTTTGTATATATTGTGTTTACT
This sequence comes from Aequorivita sp. KMM 9714, assembly GCF_011065475.1. Lineage (NCBI taxonomy): Bacteria > Pseudomonadati > Bacteroidota > Flavobacteriia > Flavobacteriales > Flavobacteriaceae > Aequorivita > Aequorivita sp. KMM 9714. Next base: position 279,917 of record NZ_JAAGRO010000002.1, read on the forward strand.
GTAAAATGATTCGCCTCCTCAAATAACATTCTATACTGTAATTTATATGCTTCAGTTTTTGATGGGTTTATGTCATAGCCATGAAAAGAGACTACTAATTTAGCATCCTGTAAAAATCCTTCTCTTTTATATCTTGCAATACTTTGAGCATTATTTGCGAAATGAACATGAACAACATCAAATTTTTTATTCAACACAAAAAATTTTCGATTATAAAACGTTTTAAGATTTATAGCCTTTTTACCGTATTTTGAATAGTTTAAAGTTTTAAATAAAAGTTTCCAATTTATGTTAGAAAAGTTTTTAATCATTATTAATAAAAAGCTACGCAGCTTCTTAAGTTTACCATTTGGTGGTTTTTCTCTATAAACAACTTTATCTAATAAGTTATATCTAATAATACTTTTATGTAATTTTTGGGGGATTGTCTTTTGGTAGGAATATATATAAACGGAATGCCCTTTATCTATAAGGGAAGTAATCTGATTAACAATAAATGTTTCAGATACCGTAGGAAAAACACCGACAACAACAGCTATATTTAATGACTTTACATTACCCATTAATTATTTTAACAACCAAACTTTTATTGTATCCCTATTTTTTTTATAATCTGAAAATTTAGTTAGCAGCCTACTTAGGTTTCTGAAATATTCTTTAGCTAGCTCTTTCTCTTCAAAGGAACCATTAATTCGATTTAGAGTTTGCCTAGTTATATCCTTTTTCATCATGTGGTAGGCACGTTTATAAAAATCAACTTTACCATACTCTTTGTTGTTTAGAGCATCGGTGTAAATACTTACCACAAAATTAGATTCGGAAATGGCCTTACGAATTCTTTGCACATAACCAAGATTCATCCTTCCTTCTGGCATCCAATGTTGAAAATATAGTCTTTCATCGTACCACATTTTATATCCTAGTAATCGCAATACGTAAGAATATTCTGTGTCACCTCCCGAACTTAGTGAATCTCCTTTTCTACAAGTAAGCAAGGGTTTAAAACCTAAGTTATTTAATTCTAACCAATGGCTTTTTCGTATCACCATTCCTGCGCCATATAAACAACCTTTCTTATTTGTGATATCACCACTTTCTGTTCCTTGCTTAGAAACTGCAAAATACTTTGCATAAGTATCAAACCACTTCGGTCTTTCTTTTTCAAAAACTGCTTCACACCACCCTCCTAAAGCACCAATTTTCGAATCGTTTTCCATGATATCAAAAGCAGTTTGCACATAGCTGTCACAAAGCCAATTGTCATCATCGCAAATTAAAAGATATTCATATTTTGCTTTAGCATAGCCTAATTCTTGAGCATAAGACTTCCCAGGTATTGGCTGACTGAAAGAAGTGTATTCTATCGTTGAAACACCATTATCTCGCCACCAATTATCTGCAAAATCTCTTGTGCCGTCTGAAGAATTATTATCTACCAACACTATTTCGACAGGGCAATGACTTTTTTGCATAGCCAGATGCCTTAAGGTTTCTGCTAACCTAGCCTTACCATTATAGGTGCATATTATAATTGAAACCCCTTTTTGCATTTTAAATCCTGTTTAATACCCTTTTAAAACCATTCTCAAAGACTTTTTTAACAATTGAAATGATTTATAAATCCTCCCTTTATTAGCTCTAAGTTCTGTTGAATTTTGACTCGCTTCTACTTTTCTTTTACCAAACTTATAAGGTATCTCTTTTAGTTTTTCATAATCGTTCTGCAACAAACTATTTTTATAATCCATAAAAATAGGAACAATATCTTCTCTGTTTTCCAAATCGAAATTCTGGTTATAAACCGCTATACTCGGAAAATTTTCCATCTTATAATGGCTATAATGAAAGAAAGCTACAGGAGTAGTTTTATCGTTCACATAATACTTTTCACCACTACTTATAATTTTTCGTTCATGCAGATTCCAATTTGCTACATTATAACCCAAATGCCTTAAAACATAAACTTTATCTAAAAAAGCAGGAGCATAACCTAACCATATCTGATCGTAAAAATAACCTTTCTTTAAATCATGAAATCCATAGGCTTGAACCCTTTTGTCCCACCATTTAATAAATGATTTGATTGGTTCTGTATTATTTACTGCTAGAAACCCAAGATTATAAATACCTGTACGCATCAAATCTTTGTCTTGTGGATGCCCTGTTTCGCCAGTTGGAGAACAGATATGTGGTGTTAACACCATTTCATTTTCTTTCAGTGCATCAAAAACATGAGTAAAAGCTGAGAAAACCTTAATATCTGGGTCTATATACAAAACGGTATTGTAGCTATTATTAAAGAAATGTGTAAATAGCTTTGGTTTTACCACAGTACATATCTCGGCAATGTTATAAGTGTCTTTTATACCTGCAACCAATTCAGGAAATAATTTATGGACCCATAAAATGGTATCAGCACCTAAGCTCTCATAATTTATGCTTGCATTAGGCTCATCAAGTATAGCTATACAAAAAGTTACATCTGGATGATGTTTTTTAAAGGACACTGCCAATGTCTTAGCATGCGCTAAATAATTATTAGCACAAATGGTAAAAGCTAGTTTCATTAAATATTATATATTAAAGAAATCGTTTAATTTTTTTTAATCCTTCCCTCCTATTTTCAAAACTATAACTTAAAAGAGACACATCATTTTTAAAAATATTAGCTACTTTTTTTTGTCTGCTATTGGTATAAAAATTTGAATAATGACTATACCTTTTAGTTTTGTTTTTATGCAGATTAAAAGTTTTATTTATAGAAAGATGTTCTAAAACAAGAGAAATATCGTTTTCAAAATTTTCAAATCTACCAATAAAATCAGGTTTGAACTTTCCTTCAAAATCAAAAAAATCTGTTTGATTTAAAAGATGGTCTCCTAAATACTTCTCAGTAGATCTATCGTTTAAAATTTCAGCAAATTCGTTTGATTTATTTAAGTAGTTATTGAAGCTTCCTTTGATACCAGAATATTTTTGCATCCATAGATAGTCAGAATAAGTTCTGTCCCAAGGATTTCTAATAAATGTAAATTTAAAATAAGTATTCCATTGCTCTTCTGTTACAAGACCCGTTTCTAATAATTGTTTAGAAGTAGCATGTTGCATATGCAATTTACGTATCGGGCACCAACCAAATAAACGTTCATAATCTGGTGGTGTAACTTTAAATTTAACTCCTGGATGAAAAAACTCATTTATACTTGTACCAGCTGTCTTTGGTATATGAATAAAAATACATTTATGTTCGTGTGATATCATAACTTCCAATCATTACAGTTCCATCCCAGAAGTGATTCAACTTTGTTTATATCATTTTTATAAGCTTTCAGTAAAAGTATTTTACTTTCATCATCAATTTTGGACTTGTATTTTATACTATGAGATTTATTGAAGTTATAATTAAAACTTGAATCCGACACATTTAGGAATTTGAAAATTATTTTAAGATATGATTCTTGCTTTTTTAAGAACTCTTCGTATTTAATAAATAGAAGTTGATCACTGTTAAAATATTTATATAAGTTCTCAATCTGTTCTGAATAAAAGCCTCTTTCTTTATAGGATGTAATCCTGTTTTGCAAACCAGAATTACTTTGTGAAATACATGTATAAAAATCTCTTTCTTCATTGTTTCTTGAAACCTCCATATTCCAATGAGAAAATGCTCTATCTACGGGGTTTCTTAAAATAACAATTAACTTAATGTTTTTATTATAATCATAAATTCTTTTAATTGAATCCTTCCACCATATATAAATAGGGGTTATTTCACCAAAAACCTTTTTATCTTCCGCAAAATCAAAAAACTTGTGATATTCTTTATATGATATTTTTCTTTTATTAAAGTATTTATCATTATCAAAAAAATGCAACTCTTTAATTTTTCCCATTCCTATTTCACTATGTTGTCGTAAATAAGAATCTAGTGCAGTAGTTCCAGCTTTTTGAACCCCTACCACTATAAAATCAATTTTATTTCGTTTTAAAAAGAAGTTTTTAAACATCAGAAAACTTTACACTTTCAAAGGTTGAACTTAATAAGAAAGGTGGCCATATTTCATCGTCATGAATTATTTGAAATTTTAAAATGTCATTCATCCTCAATAACGGTGCTTTTATTCTTCCTTTTGCTACTAAAATATTAATTGAATAAACCCCTTTAGATAATTCTAATTTATTATGTTTTACAATAAATTCAATGACGTTATCTATTATTGTAATTCTTTGATTTTCATCACCTTTATTTTCTTCTAAAACAGCTACAGGTCTTTGCTCTTTATCAAAAATAATAATTTTGAAAACCGGTATAAAATCAATTTCTCTTTGGAGTTTAAACTTAAAATATAGTGAAAGATCTTTACCCCATTCTAATTTACTTATTTCTTGCGCCTGATCAACATTCATCAAACTAACTTTCTCAAGTGATATAGTCCCATCATCAAAAACAATATTACTCTCATTATCTGCAAACCTAGTATAATACAAATCAATTGCCTTTCCAACATCATCTCCCTGAAATTGCGCCTTGCCCTGGTCCATTAAAATAATCTGACTACAAATTCGAGAAACCATAGGCATACTATGGCTTACAAATATCACAGCGGTATGTGGTAAAATAGTATCAATGGTTTTAAAACATTTTAATACAAAACCCAAATCCCCAACTGCTAAAACCTCATCTATAATCAACACATCGGGTTCCATTTGTGCGGCTACTGCAAAGCCAAGTCGCACTTTCATCCCGCTACTGTAATTCTGAACAGGCATATCAATAAACTCCCGTATTTCGGCAAAGTCTATTATTTTATCAATCTTTTCGTCTATTTCTTTTTTTGTGAATCCAAGAATAGCCCCGTTGTTATAAATGTTTTCTCTACCGCTAAGAATAGGGTTAAAACCAGCCCCAAGCTCTATTAAAGCGCCAACTCTCCCCCTAATGGTAACCTTTCCTGCATCTGGATTTATAAGTCCGTTAAGGATTTTCAACAAAGTAGATTTCCCTGCGCCATTGTGGCCTATAAGTCCGAGACATTCCCCTCGCCTTAACTCGAAGCTAATATCCTTCACCGCCCAAAATTCCTTTGGCCGCAGCTCTCGCTCGTTTTTGTTTCCAGATAAACCTGAAGCCAAATCCTTCACCCCATACCACAAGCTAGTTTTAAGATCCTTACAAAACTTTTTGGAGAGGTTTTCTACTTTTACTAAAATTTCACTTTCGTTCATTAGATGGTGGTTGGTCTTTGGTCGTTGGTCTTTGGTCGTTGGTCTTTGGTCGTTGGTCTTTGGTCGTTTGTGGTTTATAGTTTGTGAAAAATAGCAATATACTTTTCAAACTTCAACTTTCTATCACTTATTTTATATCTAATCAATTTCAAAATTTTCAATCTCTAAGCAATTACTCCATGTTAGAGACAAACAATGCACAGGAATTTAGAGTTTAGAGTCTAGAATCTAGAATCTCACGTCTCACGTCTAAAAAATCACGCACTCATTCGTTCCACTAAAATTGGTATTGAAATTCTATAGAAAATTAATGCAATAAAAAACAAAGGAATGCAGCAGGCGATTACAATAAAAAAATAAGTGAGGTACGCGGGAGGCATTCCAACAGCAAAATCGCGAGCCGTTAAAATAATTGGCGTAAATGGGTTCCACTCCATTACGGTTTTCATAATTCCACTTTTTGGAATTGCATAAACTACTGGAGTTACATACATTAAAAACTGCAATCCAAAAGTGATCATTCTGCCTATGTCTTTATACAACATCCCTAAAGGGGTGATAAATAAGCCTAATGTAGTTCCAAAGAAAATACCTGCAAATAACACAAAAGGGAAAAGTAAAAGGCTCCAGTTGAAACCAACCCCGTAGAAAAAGATGAATAGCAGCAGCAATATTACTTTTACCGAGCTATTAAAGAGAAGTTTTAAAATTCCCGACATCACCAAGGCTTCTTTAGGGAAATTAATTTTCGATAATATTCCTTTGGCGCTATTAGTACTACTTATTGGCGAGTTGATTGCTTCGGTAATTACGGACCACAACAGTGTTCCTGAAAAAGCATATACTGGATAAGGTATTCCTGTATCAGTTAATTGTACTGTACCGGAGCTATTCAGAAAAATCCAAACAAATGCTGTTGCTAGTGGTGTTACAAACGCCCAGATTATCCCGAGATAACTCTGTCGATATTGTGCTTGTATGTCTCTTTTTGCTAATTGGAATGACAAGAAACGAGACCGACGAATATCTTTTAAGCTATCCACTAAAAGCTTCCCGAGATGTAAATTGTTTTCTTTTTGGTAAACTTTGGTTTCCAAGAATAATTATTTAGACAAGAAATATTTTAATGTAGCTAATATAGGTATTTAAAAAGAAAACTATTGGGGTTGCAATACTAGATATTTTAATGATTATAGCGCTAATAAAGAATAAAAGTAACGTATGTGTTAATCTATAGCTCAAAAGAAATAGAATAATTAAACCGTTAAATATTAATTATAGATATTAATTAATTAACTATCAATACATCATCAGTATAAATAGAAAGGTATCTATGATGATATCCATTTCCTGGGTTATTTACTATGTTTCCTCCACCATGGAATCTCCACTGAACTTTTATAGTCATCAAACCGTTTATATCAACTTTTTTATCTAATGGAAACATAGGGAGTGCAATTTGATAATAACCACTATCATTCAACTTCATTTCAGAATTTGCTATAGGTCCACCATTAACGGTTAATCGAATCTGACCAAATGCTTGTTGATTATTTGGGCTTAACTCCCCGAATAAATTATATGTTACATATACTTTAGACGTTAAAGGTCTTATTTTTATTTCTAACCCTGGTATATCACTCCACTGAGGGTTATGAAAAGTTATATTTTCAGTTCCAAAAATAGTATGGTTCTTTTTAGTCGATTTTGAATAACTTAAAACAGTCCATTTTGAAAGTGTTTTGCTAAATTGTAATGTTACTGAAGAGTTTTCACCAACCAATTTTAGATCAGTTTCCGACGGACATAATATTTTTGAAGAACCCAAGATATAATTGTGTTTAATAGTTATGTCTTGATTTGTAGTGTTTATCAATCTTACAACTTGTCCATCTGCTCCAGGCACTGGGGTTATACTACCTATTGAAATAGGAATTTGAGAATTTGTTACAATTCTATAAACTGAATAGGGTGCTGTAGATAAATCAATATTATTATTAACTCCAGATACAACTAAAGGAACGGGACTTTCTCTTAAAGATATACCTCCATTTACATCTAGAGTTGTTGTAGGCGAGGCAGTGTTTATACCAACTTGAGAATAACCCATAAAAGTAAAACTTAATGTAGAATAAATAAAAGCGAAGGAAATGAGTGTCTGAACATTAAATTTTCTCATAATTAACTGATTTAGAATTTTATCAAGCTAGTTTTATTCTATTGAATTTAATCAATTATGGTTAAATATCTACCATGATACGTAACACCATTAGGATTTAAAAGTGATTTAGGATTATTTTCTATAACTGAACCACTATTACTCTCATCAACTCTCCATTGGACCCTTATGGTTATTGGTTCTCCCACAACCACTTCAACTGGAAACATTGGAAGTGAAACGTGATAATATCCATCGTTTATACGAGATGCTCTCATTTGAGTATATGGGATACCTGGTAAATTAGGAGTAGCTGAAGATAAACGGAATCTTGCCTCTCCTTTATGTTCTCCGTATAAGTTATAAGTTACATAAATTGGTGACTGAGTTGGAGTAAACGTTATAGATAACCCTTGGATATTTTCCCACCCTTCATCATCTTTTTGCACATTTGTTGAACCAAATACTGTATATTTATTATTTGAGGCACTTAACGACAAAGCATAAGATAAGACTGTCCATTTTGATAATGCTTTACTGTATTGCAATGTAACAGAAGTATTCTTACCACCTAATACTAGGTTAGTGTTTGAAGGACATATAATTTTAGAAGCGTTGCCTGAGCTATTATGAACTATAGTCATCTTTCTATTCGTAGTATTTATTAACCTTACTATTTGTCCGTCAGCAGCAGAATTAATTCTAGAAATTCCATCAATAGAGAAAGCACCATTATCAGGTCCAGTTATAAGATATTGAGAATATTGAGTTGAGCCTAGCGAAATATCAATGTGGGTACTATTATTTAAATTTAATGAACTCCCCTCCCTTAAAGACAGAGCTCCATTAATATCTAATGTAGTTGTAGGCGTTTCTGTCCCAATCCCCACCTGAGCGACAGCTTGAGAAATAAATAATACAGAAAATAATAAGAGAAAGGATTTTTGGAGCGTGAAGTACAGCTTCATAAGGGATATAGTATAAAAGGAGATTAAAATATTTTTTTGCGGGGAGTCCACAAAACTAAGAAAGATAGACGTGATTGTCAAGTTTTAGCTAAGTTTTTTGATACTCCATCAATTACACTAAAATGGCTCTTGCTTAAAAGTAGTTATTATTGAATTAAAACATTTATAAGTGAAGAAATTGCTATTCAGCTGTTAGTCTTAGGGTGGCCATTTTTCTCTATTTCAGTGCAGCTTTAAGGAAATGGCTACTAGCAAAAGAATTTGACTGAAAGTTTTTCATTAAAATCCTTCTGGCGTTGCAACTGTTTTGGTTGTAGCCTTCTCCATATCAACATCAATAGGATCGTTCCATTTTTTTGTAATAAAGTCATTTCTATAGATAGTTACATCCATATAAATATCTGTATTCATAGGTCCAAACCTATGGCTTCTACTGTTTTGCACAAAACCTTTAATCCACCATTCTCCATTTTCTACATAAGCATAAAACTGATGTCCTTCCATATACATATCACTGTTATCAGCGGTAGACCTAAACGACACATTTGTAGTTTGATCGTCATGAATTAATAGGTAATATCCGTGAACGGCAAGGGTGTACTTTTCCGCACTTATTTTAGTATTGTAACCATCTCTTAAGCCATATTCAGAAACATCTCTAAACAAAAACTTAATATAGTTTAAAGGGCCATAGGAGCTCGTTCCAATATCGTATTTTACCAACTTGGTTTCATTGTCCTTAACTACTAAAAGTTTAGAACTTGTAACATTTAAATCCCCACCAGGATTTTCTAAATAAAGTTTATCCTTTAACAAAACATCACCTATTACGTCAAGTGTGGCAATAGGGTTTGGGTTATTAATTCCGACTTGCGAGAACATCCCAAAACTTTGAATAAATAAAATAGCTAAAAGAAAATAATGATTTTTCATATTTAATTATTTAAAGACCTATAGGTGCGGGAGCCGATCCTACGCTTAATCCATAAAGATCTACCTCTTTTGGCGGAAGTTCTTTAAAATACTTCCTGTCAAAAACTATTAAGCTCACATTATATTCTATACTATTGTTACTGCTATTATTTCTTATTCTATTTCTTATTTCTAAGTGCCATGTACCATTTTGCACAAATGTTCTAGAAACAAAATATCCGAGTTGCGTATACGAATTATTGGACTGCCCTTTAATAATAGGCTCGCCATCATACTTAAAGTTGGAAATACCTACAATATATTTAGTTGCATCGTATTGAAGGTCGACGTTTCGTACATTATCTCTCCTTAAATTGTGAAACCTATAGTTAATAATATTAACCGGGGCAACGCTAATTGATTTTACATCTAATTTGGCTACTTCCCCTGGAGGATTGGAATTGCTCTTTCTCAACAATAGATTAAGGTTAGTGCTTTCAGTATTTACACTCTCTAAATTTTCCAACTTAAAATAATTTTGAATTAAAAGTGAGCCTTCAACATCTAATTCATACCCTGGGGTAGGTGTGTCTGTACCAATTCCCACTTGAGAATAACCGAGATAGGTTATACAGAATGCAAATAGAAAAACAATAATTTTTATCATATTAATCGATAATTGGGGATGTTGCCTCCTTAGTGGTTGCACCATTCATTTCAATAATTTGGTCTGGAAATTCCTTGGCTATATTTCTTGTAATTAAAATAGTGTTTATCGTCCAAGTTCCATTTACAAAACCATCTGTTGTTGCAGATGGATAATCAGCTCTAATTCGCCACGTTCCAGTAATAGGGTCTACAACTGTAGAAACTGCTGGAATTGCAAAATTCCCAGGGGTACCATCCATCACTAGTTCATGACTAAAATAGGCTGATATTACTATCATACCATATTTTGAAGCCTTTATATTTGTATTAAAGTCACTTACCCAATCTCTACTCACATTGGTTAACTTGTATTCTTGAAAGTAGGCTAAGGAATTTCCTGCGTAAGTCGTGTTTAACTCCTTTATCATATTTCCTTGGTTTTGCGTTAACAAAAAGGAAACATCTTCATTTTGAACCACTCCTAAATTTTCAACATTAATAGCACCATTTATGGTAGTATTTCCAGCCACCTCCAAGGTGGTTCTAGGTGTAGTAGTATTAATACCTACTTGTGCAAAAATTGGTAATGATAGTAAGCAAAAAATAAATAGTAGAATATTCTTTTTGAAGATGAGGATACGCTTCATGCAGTTAAGTAGTTGGGGATGAAATCTTTATAATTTTTTTTATAAAAATTAACCTTATTACTAACAAACTTAGAAAAAAGATTGATAATATTTTAAGGTTTTATTAAGAAAATTTATAAAAAACTAATGAGTTGTTAAAGGCTTTTGTGGAAGGGATTTGTTAATGAGAAGATTAGCGGGTTTTTTAAAATAATTTAAATATTAACCACACTATCACCTTATAGCTATTTAATATTTTAAGGATGTTTTTGAAAAAATACCATTTTTTGATGATGCTGCATTTATAGCTTTAAAATTAAAAACCCTACAAAGTATTACTGAGCAGGGATTATTAAAGTTTATGAGAAAATTTAATACAACTACTTATTAATCAATTGTTGCACTAATGCTTCCAGTTTTGTAATTCTTGCTTCTTGGGAGTCAATAATTGATTGTTGTTCTTTAATTGCTTCTACGAGTACAGGTACTAAGGCTGTATAGTCAACAACATTTAATAATTCAGATTTCGATTCAGAAGCTGATTGACTTTTAATATATGCATCGTCGAATGGTACTCTTTTTTCTGCTACTGCAAAAGGCAAATATTCTTTAACGTTCTGCGCAATAAAGCCATAATACGTATGAGGGTCTTCCGATGCATTGGGATTAAATTTTTTCATATCGTAATTATATGATACACCTTCTATTTTTAGAATGTTATCTAAAGCAGATGAAATTTTTATAACGTTCTTTTTGGCTCTTTCATCAGAAAGATTATATAAACCATTTGCATATCCAAGACCCCCCAAGAATAAACCTCCGTAACCTTGCCACTGTCCTGATGTTGGTATTGATCCGCGAACCCCATATCCATTGCTTGAATTTGAAGCTCCTCTAACTCCAATTCCCTCACCAGAATTAGCTATCGCTAATCCAAAAACACCTGATGTTGCATATATAGTACCATTATAATCAGTAACTCCTTCAAATGCATTGTAACCATTTACTCCCGAATTACGTGAAGAAAGTGCAACTGCGTTAGTTCCTGAATTTACAAAAGTAGCCATGGAAGTATTTTCACCCACATTACCAGAATTTAACATATGAAAATTAAAGGCTGGGGTTGAAGTTTGAATCCCTATTCGATTATTGGCAGCATTAATAAAAAACATATTAGAGCGACCACTACTTCCAATTCTAAAATTATAATTACTTTCTTCATTATTAAAAGCCGCTTCAGTTCCTGAAAATCTAACCCTTTCATTTCCATTAGTTGAAAACCCTAGAGTGTTATTTTGTATTCTATACATTCCTATATCACTATCTGAACTCCATGAATAAAAAGGCGCTGCAGCGGTTCCATTACCCATTGCATATACTTGTTCAGCATTAGGTATTCTAAATTTCTCAGTTCCATTTGTTGAAAAACTTATAACATTATCAGCCTGGCTCCACATTCCTGTATTAGATCTATCTACCCAAGAATAGGTAGGTTGTCCAGGCCCTCCATTATGAAAACTACGCAACCTACCATTATTTGTAAACTCAAATCGCTCTACATCATTCGTTCTTACTCGTAATGGCTGATTATCAGTTGTTCCTATAAAATTTGTACCTGGCACAGTTCCCGCATTCCCGATTAGTTTCCAATCGTCACTAACGTCAGAACTTGCTGCAATTCGCACCCATTGACTCCCATCGTTGAAATAATATCCTGGGGTAACTCCATTAGCACCTGATGTATTTGCTTTATTATAAACAGCCATTCCACGTACGTGAGCAGATAAGGGAGCTACATTATTAGTTGCAACAAGATCCACCCTAGGTAAAAGCAACCCTCCAGGTGTTGTTGAGGCATCTATCTCCAGTAGGGCATCACCGTTAGGGTCGGTAGTACCTATCCCCACTTGAGCAAAAGTCGTTAATGATAGAAATGATAATAAACAGAAAAGAAATATTTTGTTCAGAGTAAAAATTTGTCTCATGTGTTTTATGTTTTTAGTTTGACATGTAAATTATGTTGAATCAAACACTTACAACATCAACAAACATAAAAATAAAATACCTATTTATCATTAATTTTAAATAAATTTTTACCACTAATCACATTAAATATTAATAAATTAAACTATTCCCAATTCAAATCCTAATTACATAAATAATTATTAATACAATACAAGCTTAATAAAAATCACTCATCTGGTGATATTAAAACAGCATTTAAAATCACACTCTTATTGCTCTTTAATTTAGAATTTGTAATACTGTCAATACTTGGTTTATACGTTAAAGCACTTTGATTAGTAATTGGCTCTAAGGATAGAAAAGTTTCTTTACGCAAAGAGTCGTTATCCACAATATTAGTACTTGGAATTCTTGAATGAAAAGTTTTTTCTACTGTTGTAGAAGCCGGATTAATTAGTACGGGCGTAAGAGTTAAATTCCTTGTACTTGTTTTAGACGAATTTTCTTCACCTTGAGTTTTAACTTGATCATAATTTTTTTCTTGAGTTGTTCCAATTGCTGAATAAAACAAGCACCCCATAATAAATATTAATTTTATTGCTTTCATATTATTGTATTATAGTAATATTAAAAAGCATTCCTGGGTATGTAGTAAAGTTAGTGTTATTCGACACGACAAAGCGAACTCCATTTGATCTTATCTCTATATTATGAATTGTAATATCATCATAAATAGGTGAAGACCAATCTCCTTGAATATTTACAAATGCAGATGCACTAGTGGTAAGCCCGGGTACATTGACCGTTATCGAAACTACAGCTCCAGGACTTAAAGACGTTCCAGTTGAAGTAACATATCTATTAATTTGGTTTACATTCCCTAAACTTCCACCCCAAACTGGAGCACTTGCCGGACCATTTGAAACTAAAACTCTACCCGCGTCTCCCGCCTGATTTCCAGGCATAAATGCACCATTAATCCTTAAATTCCCATCCACTTCTAGCCTTTCAGATGCATTTGCTCCTGAACCAATTTTCATATTTCCATTTGCTGAAACTTTAATTCTCTCACTTCCATTTGTTGAAAATCCTAGCGAATTTGCTCCTACCCTATATATTCCAGTATCAGTATCTGAAGACCAAGAATAAACAGGTAATGCCGCAGTACCATCTGTCATAGCTCGTAATTTCCCACGATTGATCGCATTGCCACTTGAAATTTCAAAAGCTTCTGTATTTGAAGTTCTAAATCGCAAATTTGTTGCATCTATAGTCCCAACAAAATTATTGGCAGCGTTTAAACCATTATTCCCTGTTACCGTCCAGTCATCGTTTGGAACTGAAGCATCGGCTATACGCACCCAATTTACTCCATTATTAAAATAATAACCAGGAGTAACAATGTTTGGAGCAGCACCAGCTGTTACAGTATTATAAACCAACATCCCTGCAACATGTGCAGAAAGTGGTAAAAAACTATCAGTTGATGAAAGCGCTACACTTGGCAGTAATAAACCACCAACCGCACCAGGTGAAGAATGAACTTCTAATACTGCACTAGTGTTTGGATTAGTAGTACCAACCCCTACTTGAGCTATTGTGTTTTGATAAAATAATGCGAATAGGAATATGAGCCCAAAGATCCCCACCTTTTGGAAGTATATTTTCATAATAAAGCTTTTCAAGGGTTACCCCTAATTCATAATTGGTTAAAACATCAATGAATTTACAAATTATAGTTGACTTTATTAATTTTTTAATGTTAAATGAAGTTGTTTATTAAGAAAACATAAATCATTAGCACTTATAATTACTAAAACCGCAAAATCATTTTACAAAATATACCGAAATTTAAAAGCATCAAAACCTCTGAAATGATAGGTTGGTTGTTGGTCTTTAGTCTTTAGTCGTTAGTCTTTAGTCGGTGGTCGTTAGTTGTTGGTAGAGAATCGTTTTTAATGTCATTTCATTTATCTACTACCCCTGTGTCTAGATACTAGATTCTTGGCTCTCTTGTCTCAGCACTCACCACTTTCGTTCTCAGAATTCATCCTACGTCTTATGTCTACAGTCCTACGTCAATAAGCAACCCTTCCACCCTCCATCTAGATTCTAGTATCTAAATTCTTGCTTTCAAGTTTCTTACTTCATGTTAAAATGATAGCATGGAGCTTGTAGTTGGTAGTCCGTAGTTTGTAGTTTGTAGCCAATATTTTTCAATTTCTAATAATTACCCACTACGCCCTCCATCTAGATTCTAGATTCTAGATTCTAGATTCTAGTTTCTAGATTCTAGATTCTTGACCCTTATCTCCCCACTAAACACTTTCGCATCCAGAATTTATCCTACGTCTTATGTCCTACAGCCCTACGTCAATAAAAAACCTCTCAAATCCTTAATAACATTTCATTTTCATCTTCATTTTAGTTTTCGTAATTTCGTACCTCCAAAAAAAATCAGACTTAAATACATAAAATGAGCAAATACGACGTAATAGTTTTAGGAAGTGGGCCAGGTGGTTATGTTACTGCCATCAGAGCTTCACAATTAGGTTTAAAGACCGCTATTGTTGAAAAAGAAAGCCTTGGAGGCGTATGTTTAAACTGGGGCTGTATTCCTACAAAAGCACTTTTAAAAAGTGCACAGGTTTTTGACTACCTAAAACATGCAGATAGCTACGGCCTTAGCGTAAAAGAATTTGACAAAGATTTCGGAAAAGTTATTGAAAGAAGTCGTGGCGTAGCTGACGGAATGAGCAAAGGTGTTCAGTTTTTGTTGAAGAAAAACAAAATTGACGTTATCAATGGTTTCGGAAAGCTAAAAGCTGGAAAGAAAGTTGATGTTGACGGAAAAGAATATTCTGCAGATCATATTATTGTTGCTACTGGTGCGCGTTCACGCGAATTACCTAACCTTAAGCAAGATGGCAAAAAGGTTATTGGTTACCGCGAAGCAATGACTTTAGAAAAGCAGCCTAAAAGTATGATAGTAGTAGGAAGTGGTGCGATAGGTGTTGAGTTTGCACATTTTTACAATTCTATGGGTACCGAAGTTACTATCGTTGAGTATTTACCAAACCTAGTACCTCTAGAAGATGAAGAAGTGTCTAAACAATTTGAGCGTTCATTTAAGAAAGCTGGAATTAAAGTAATGACAAATTCTTCTGTTGAGAAACTTGATACTTCTGGTAAAACTGTAAAAGCTACTGTAAAAACTAAAAAAGGTGAAGAAACTCTTGAGGCAGAAATAGTTCTTTCAGCTGTGGGTATCGCATCAAATATTGAAAATATCGGACTTGAAGACGTAGGTATTGTAACAGATAAAGGGAAGATTTTGGTAAATGATTTTTACCAAACAAACATTCCTGGCTACTATGCTATTGGTGATGTTGTTCCTGGTCCTGCCCTAGCCCACGTTGCTTCAGCCGAAGGTATTACTTGCGTTGAAAAAATTGCTGGACACAATGTAGAACCAATAGACTACGGTAACATTCCAGGATGTACATACGCTAGCCCAGAAATTGCAAGTGTAGGTATGACCGAAAAACAAGCTAAAGAAGCGGGTTACGAAATTAAAGTTGGTAAGTTCCCATTCTCTGCAAGTGGAAAAGCTAGTGCTTCAGGTAATAAAGACGGATTCGTTAAAGTAATCTTCGACGCTAAATACGGCGAATGGTTAGGTTGCCATATGATTGGTGCCGGTGTAACCGATATGATTGCTGAAGCTGTTTTAGGTAGAAAACTTGAAACTACAGGATACGAAGTATTAAAAGCAATCCACCCACACCCAACAATGAGTGAAGCTGTAATGGAAGCCGTTGCAGATGCTTATGGGGAAGTGATTCACTTGTAATCTTTGGATAAAAGATAGAAGCTAGATGTGAGATGATGAAATTTAGAATCTATTAAAAACCTAAATGTTATAATAATTAAAAAGGGCCGGACTTAAAAGTCTGGCCCTTTTTTTATGATGATGATTTAATATAAAATTCACTTCAATTTACACCCTAAAACCTAGTCTATAATTGTAAGATATCTATTATGTGATTGGTTTGATGAGGGGTGATTATAAATGGCAGAAGCACCTATGCCTTCTCTAAACCATTGTACACTAAATTTAATTTTTTCACCGGGAGTCACTTCTAATGGATACATTGGAAGTGAGGCATTGTAGGATCCACCACTATTTGACGCTCTAATTTCAAGTCCTGGAATTGGGTCGCCATTTACTAGAATTCGGAATTTAGCAGATGCTGAAAAATCTCGACGCCCGGTAGCATTAAAGTTTAAGTAAATTAATGGGCTAGAAGGAGTAATTTCTATATCTAATTCATCAAAAGTATCCCAGGAGGAATTTTGCCGATGAATATTAGATTTTCCTATTGCATCAATTTTTCTCATACCCTGCTTTGATGCGTATCCTAAAACTGTCCAATTCCTAAGAGATTTGCTGTATTGTAAGGTTACAGATGAGTTTTTCCCTTTTAAATTCAAATTACTTTCATTTGGACATAAAATACCTAAAGAATTTGCCATTTTATCATTTACAATTGTCATATCATAACCTGTACTATTTATCAATCGTACAATTTGACCATCGGCTCCTGAAATTGGCTTAATACTCTTTATCGAAAAAGCTCCCGTAGGGCCTTCAATTAGGTATTGAGAATAAGGCACTTCTCCTAAATCAATATTTTCACTAACACCATCATTTATTTTAAGTGGAGCTACACTTTCTCTCAAAGAAATTCCACCGTTAACATCGAGTGTAGTTGTTGGATTTGTATTGTTAATCCCTACTTGCGAAAAAGCAGAAACTGAAATAAAATAAGCTAAAATGGCTGTTAAGACAATTCTGTTATTCATAGTAAAGTTGATATTTATGACGTTAAGTATGTTTGCTTTAAGCGCGCGAAAATACTATATTTTTCATAATCGAATGAATAAAACAAAATGATTAACTTAAACTTAAAATCTAAGTCGTGAGATTTGAGATTTGAGATTTGAGATTTGAAAAACAGTAACTAGTTACCGTTTTTCAAATCAATATAAAGCTCCTTCCCCTCTTTTAGGGGAAGGTGGCTTTCAAATCGTAAAACGATTTGAAAGTCGGAAGAGGTCAGATTAGCCTACGATTTCAAAAGTAAGACCACGAGTTTATGGCTCAAGGGTCACAACTTATGACTCAGGCTCCTGTTCCCAAATCTATTTATTCATGCTAAGCATATCCTTTTTAGCCTTCTCAAAAAACTAAAACCTACCAATCACCAATCATCTTCTAAAGTCTTTCTTCCAAAAAACTTTGTAACGCTAACTCATAGCTCTGCAATCCAAAACCTACTATTATCCCTTTAGCATGGGGTGAGATGTAGCTTTTATGGCGAAAGTCTTCTCTGGAAAAAGTATTGGAAATATGCACTTCTACTACTGGAGTTGTAATTGCTCTTACGGCATCTGCTATACCTACTGAAGTATGTGTGTAAGCAGCCGCATTTAGAATAATACCGTTGTAACTGAAGCCCACTTCTTGAATTTTATCAATTATTTCACCTTCAATATTAGACTGAAAATAAGAAATCTCAAGATTTGCATATTTCTTCTGTAGTCTCTCTAAAAATTCAGTAAACGACTCGTTTCCGTAGATATCGTTTTCTCTATTCCCGAGCAAGTTTAAGTTCGGCCCGTTTACAATGATTATTTTCATACCGTAAATATAGAAAATTAAAGAAAGAGCAATAAATTCTTATTCATAAAACAAAATGAACAGGAATTAAAACGAATACCCAGCAGAAATTTGCAAGACGTTATTGGTGCTTTTAACGTCTTTGGATGTACGATGGTAGCCAAGAACTACACCTTCGGTTTCATTTACATTAGACACTCCAATAACATACCGTAGCTGAACAAATATCCCTAAATCTAATCGATATTCTGCACCTATTCCAAGTCCTAAATCGAAATTGTTTATATCGCCTTTCATGTCGTTTTTTTGAACAGTAGATCTACCCAAAAATCCTGAGGAGGTAATTTCATTTTTAGCAGAAACAAGATACCCCAGCTGTGGCCCTCCCATTACGCTAAAATTATCTATTAGGTAATACTTTGCCATTAGCGGTAGATTAACGTAATTGAGATTTGTAATTATTCTTGGACCATCTGTAGCCATCGTATTATGCTCAGAACCTTGAGCAGAAAATAAGATTTCAGGTTGAAAAGTTAAATTAGTTACAATTGGAAATTCTGCTAAACCACCTAGATGAAATCCAAACACACCTCTAGTATTATTGGTGAAATCACCTCCAACACTAGCAAAATTAACTCCTCCCTTTACTCCTAACCTTAATTCAGATTGTGCTTTTACCGAAATTGAAAGAGATAAAAGCAAAAACGAAAAAGCGAATATTTTTTTCATAATAATTACATTTCTTTAATATATAATTCACCTCATAAATTCTAAACACAATACAGCAAATTAAATTTAGAATGTATATCCTGCAGAGATTTGAAACACGTTGTTTTCAACGTTTAATCTATAATCATCTTCTGGATCGTACTTTTCAGGCTCACTAATTTCTATTAATCCTTTAGTAAATCTCAAGCTAAAAAAGACACCCATTGGAAGTTTATAGCTTACACCACCCCCAATTCCAAAGTCAAAAGTTTTTGTATAATCGGAAACATCACTCTCTACTCCATTTGTAGTTTGTTTCGCTTCTATTAGAAAACTCGGAACAGGTCCTAGTTCTACACTAAGCCCGTGAATTATGTGATATTTTGCCAAAATAGGAACATCAATGTAGCTCAAGTGTGTTTCTGTACCAAAAAACTCGCTTCCTTTTTGGGAGTAGAGCACTTCTGGCTGAACTGAAAATTTTTCCGAAAGTGGAATCTCTGCTAATCCCCCAATATGAAGCCCTACCCGTGTATCGAATCCTGTAAATGAATCTCCAGTAAAAGTCGATAAGTTTACCCCAGCTTTTACACCATAGGTTATCCCTTGAGCACTAGCCGTAGCAATTGACACTACCGATAGTACTGTAATTAGTAATAGTTTTTTCATGTGTTGGTTGTTTATATTAATTTATCTAATCTACACATAAAAAATATAAGATTACTTATGAATTGTATAAAACAAAAAAAAGCAGGAAAATGAATTTCCTGCTTTCAAAAAAAAAATATAATTTGGTTAGAAAGAATATCCTGCTGATACTTGGAATACGTTACTTTGGTTTGAGCCTGAATAATCGTCAATGTCATTAACATCTAATAAACCTTTGTTATAACGCAAACTAAAGAAAACCCCCATATTTAAACGGTAAGTCGCTCCAATTCCGAAGGCTGCGTCAAAGCTTTTAAAAGCGTCTTTTATATCCTCGTCACTATCATCACTTGCATTAACTAACACTCCAAAAACAGGACCTGCTTCAGCGCTTAACCCTTCGATTATATAAAATTTCGCCAATACAGGTACACGTAAATAATCTAGCTTAAGGTCACTATTACCCAATCCCCAAGCGCTCCAATTTGAACCTTCAGAAGAGTATAGTAATTCTGGTTGTAGGGCAAATTTTCCTTTTAATGGAATTTCAGCTAAAGCTCCTATATGGAAGCTTGTTCTAGACCCTAGACTCCCAACACCATAACTATCACCGCCTAAAGAGGCTACGTTTAGACCTAGTTTTGCACCTAAGCGAACTTCCTGGGCTTGAGCAGTTGTACAGGTTAATGCTACTACTGCGATAAAAAGTAGAATTTTTTTCATAATTGATTGATTTAGTTTAAAAGTTAATAGTTACCATTATTAATTCAAGAATATTTTAATGGACACTTTTCAATTCAACATAATTTCACAACACCAAAAATGTCTACACAAACGTATGTATCTAGCTAAGGCTTAACAAGTCCTATTTAGAATTCGGGGGCTTTCGATTAGAATTTGGTAATTGATATAAATCCACATTAGAAAACACAAAAACTAAAGGTATTACCGCCAACAGCGTTACCTGTACAGTGTTTTAGATATAAAAAAACCACCCAAAATGGGTGGTTTTTAATTGTATTAATAAGATTCTAAATTATTAGAATGAGTAACCTGCTGATAATTGGAAAACGTTGTTTTGGTTTTTACCATCATATCCATTTATATCATTAATGTCTGAAAGACCTAATGTATAACGTGCTCCAAAGAAAACTCCCATTGGAAGTCTATACGATGCACCAACAGCTAATCCTAAATCAATACTATTTACTGAATCAGAGATATCTCCAGAACCAAACTCATCTTCAATAGCTTGTGCAATTGTTGGGTCAATTCCATCTAAATCAAGTTCCGATTCAGCAGAAACTAAAAATCCTACTTGAGGACCTGCTTCTAAAGCGAGACCATCTACAACGTAATACTTGGCCATCACCGGAAGGTTAATATAATCTAATTTACTTTTTGATGTTGCAGTAACACCAAGAATTTTATTTTCGATTTTAGCACCTTGAGCAGAGTATAAAACCTCTGGTTGAATTGCAAAACGCTCCGTTACTGGGATTTCAACTAAAGCACCTAAATGGAAACCTGTAAGAGACTCTAAGTCTTCAGTATTATCACCTCCAATAGTTGCGAAGTTAACACCACCTTTTGCTCCTAAACGCACTTCTTGCGCTTGTGTAGCGGTTACTGATAACATTATAGTTGCTGCAATAAAAAATAACTTTTTCATATTTATTTGTTTTTTTAGTTAACACTTCAAAGGTCTTAAATTAGTCATTTCACATCCTAATTTTTAATTTTCTTTTAACTGAAAACTACCAAACTTTAGCTGTTTTTATGAAATCGTCTTAATGTTTATACAAAAAAACCACCCTGAATGGGTGGCTTGTGATATCTATATTTTAATTCTACCTATAGGAAAGAATAACCTATGGTTAACGAAATATACTTATGTCTTCCGCTTTCCAACTGATAATCCGTAACATTTGTAATTCCTAGGTTAAATCGACCTTCAATTCTAATTCCATACGGGAAATCGTATCCCATACCCATTACAGCAGAAATATCGGTATCATTTCCATCTGCTTTTATACTAGTATTATTAATAACAGTTCTTAAATCATCATCTATTAAAAACCCAACTTGTGGTCCAACTTGTATATAAAGTGGCTGATCATCTACAAGATAGTACTTTAAAACAACAGGCACGTTTAAATAAGTTAATTCAAACTTACCACTATCCGTAAATTTAGCTCCTTGTTCAGAATACAATGCATCGACTTGCAACCCAATTCTATCTGAAAATTTTATACCTGCAAAAACTCCTACAACAATCCCTTCTGTATATTCTAAATTAAGTGGTTCTAAGCCATAAATATTCGAGAAATTTATCCCCCCTTTTACTCCAAGATCAAATTCTTGTGAATAAGAATTTACTCCAATAAATAAGATAATAACTGCAACTATCAGTTTTTTCATATTAATTCGGTTTAGTTTTAAAGAAAACAAATATATAGTATATCTAACAATCTAAAATGCTTTTACTTTAATTGTTAATATGGTTTTCAACAAATTGTTTTACGGTATTAGTATTTTAAATTGG
Source organism: Aequorivita sp. KMM 9714 (assembly GCF_011065475.1). Lineage (NCBI taxonomy): Bacteria > Pseudomonadati > Bacteroidota > Flavobacteriia > Flavobacteriales > Flavobacteriaceae > Aequorivita > Aequorivita sp. KMM 9714. The sequence goes on from NZ_JAAGRO010000002.1 coordinate 302,004, forward strand.
TTACCAAAAATAATAGCTAATATAAAAAAAGCCACCCTTAAAGGATGGCTTATATAATTTAATTGTCATGGTTTCTACAGGAAAGAGTATCCTAGTGCAAGAGAAAACACTGTATTTTTTCCTTCAAAACCATCGGTTTTTGAGACATCAGACAATCCAAAATTGTACCTAGCATCTAAACGAACGCCAAATGGAAAGTCGTACCCAGCTCCTACAATTCCAGAAACATCAGTTTTTTCTGCATTTGCCTTAATAGAATTAGCCCCTAAAACATCTACATAAATATCGTCATCCAAAATAAACCCAAATTGCGGTCCTGCTTGAATATTCAAACCCTGTACTAAGTAGTACTTCAATACAACGGGTACGTTTACGTAGTTCAAGTCGAATTTTCCATAATCAAACTCCGCTCCTTGTTGTGAATACAGAACATCTGCCTGAACCCCAACTTTATCAGTAAATTTAATTCCAGCAAAAATACCAGCTTGAAAACCAGTTTTACTGGATAAATCATTAACATCTGAGATATTCGCAAAGTTAGCCCCAGCTTTAATCCCTAAATCAAGGTTTTGGGAAAAAGCAGTAGCTCCCATAAAAAGTGCGCAAAACGCAATCATTAATTTCTTCATAGTGTAAGGTTTTGATTTGTTAATTAAAACGACAAGTTATCTTTTATGTTATACATATTAAAATATTTAGAATTTTGTTAACTATTATAATTAGTAGTAATATAGCACTATGAACTGGCAACAAACTCTAAAAGATTATCAAAATTACCTCCGCTTAGAACGTGGACTTTCAGATAATTCTATAATTAATTATTCGTTAGATGTTAAGAAACTAATGCGCTGGTTAGAAAAAAATGAAATAAAGACCTCTCCTACTTCTATTTCTGAAGAAACGCTTCAACAGTTTATTTATGACACAGCAAAAACAATAAACCCTCGTTCACAGAGCAGGTTAATTTCAGGTCTAAAAGGCTTTTTTACGTATTTAATTTTTGAAGATTATCGAAATACTAATCCTTTAGAATTAATTGAAGCTCCAAAGCTGGGTAGAAAACTTCCTGATACTTTGGCAATTGAAGAAATTGACTCTCTTATTAGTGCAATTGACTTAAGTTCTAAACAAGGAGAGCGCAATCGTGCGATAATAGAAACACTTTACGGCTGCGGACTTCGTGTTTCAGAATTAACAAGCCTTAAAATATCCGATTTGTATTTTGATGAAGGCTTTATTAAAGTCACGGGGAAAGGTGATAAACAGCGTTTAGTCCCTATTAGTCCTATCACAGAAAAATATATAACCATTTACCAAAAACAAGTACGAGTTCATCATAAAATAGACCCTAAGGATGCCGATACGCTTTTTTTAAACCAACACGGCAGGCAACTTACACGGGCCATGATATTTACCATTGTAAAGCGTTTAGCTGAAAAAGCTGGAATAAAAAAAACCATTAGTCCGCATACTTTTAGACACTCCTTTGCTACTCACCTCCTAGAAAACGGGGCCGATTTACGTGCAATTCAACAAATGCTAGGACACGAAAGCATTACTACTACCGAAATCTACACCCATATTGACAGAAAACACTTGACTGAAGTTATCAATAAATTTCACCCTAGAAGGTAGGTGTTGAATTTATGATGAAATTGCAATTACGAAAGCACTTTTTGCTTCTGAATTCATAAGGTTAAAAAACTCCCAAACAGCTTCATTTTTTTTCTTTTCCTACAATCCTTTTGTATTTTGAAGGTGAAACTTAAAAAGAAAAAAAATATATATGAAGACATTAAAATTCAGTAATGGTGATACTATGCACGCCATTGGATTAGGAACTTGGAAATCAACTGGAAATGAGTTGAAAAAGGCGATAAAGGACGCTATTTACGCAGGTTATAGACATATAGACACCGCTACAAATTACGGCAATGAAGCAATTATTGGAGAAGCCTTAGCCGAGATATTTGCAGAAGGTAAAATATATCGCGAAGATGTATTCATTACTTCAAAATTATGGAACGACTCTCACGCAGAAGGCCAAGTAATCCCAGCCTTACAAGATTCACTTAAAAAACTTCAACTGGATTACTTAGATTTATATTTAATCCATTGGCCAGTAGCCTTCAGAAATGGAGTTGAATTTCCTAAGAAACCAAGTGATTATCTAACATTAGATGAAGCTCCGTTAATAGAAACTTGGAAACAAATGGAAGAAGCCAAGAAAAACGGACTAGCAAAGCATATTGGAGTTTCCAATTTTAGTGTTAAGAAGCTAAAAGACCTGATTTCCAAAGCAACCATAAAACCTGAAATGAATCAAGTAGAACTTCACCCGCTACTGCAACAAAACGATTTATTGGAGTATTGTAAAAGTGAAAACATTTTGCTTACAGCATACTCTCCATTAGGTTCAGGAGATCGTATTTCAGCAATGAAAGCCGAAGACGAACCAAATATGTTTGAAATAGATGTTTTAAAAGAAATTGCAAAGGATAGAAGCGCTACTGTACCACAAGTACTTATTGCTTGGCATAATCACAGAGGCTGTGCTGCTATTCCGAAGTCAACAACCAAAGAACATATAATTTCGAATTTTAAATCGGCAGACGTGGCACTCAGAGATTCTGACATGGAGAAAATTGCCAAATTAGACCGCCATTACAGATACATTAATGGAAAGTTCTTTGAAGAAGAATCTAAGGGATATATAAATCTTTATGATGAATAAGAAGTAATAAATATCAATAAAAAAAATAAGCCGCAATGTACATTGCGGCTTATTTTATATATAGTTTAATCTTATTTACTTCGCTATATTAACTGATCGTGTTTCACGGATAACAGTTACTTTCACTTGACCAGGATACGTCATATCCGTTTGGATTTTTTGTGAAATTTCAAAAGATAATTGTGCAGCTTTTTCGTCGCTTACTTTTTCACTTTCAACCATTACACGAAGCTCACGTCCTGCTTGGATTGCGTAGGCTTTATTAACCCCTCCAAAACCAAAGGCGATATCTTCTAAATCCTTCAAACGCTGAATGTAAGAGTCTAATACTTGACGTCTTGCTCCAGGTCTTGCACCGCTAATAGCGTCACATACTTGAACAATAGGAGATAGTAAGCTTGTCATTTCAATTTCGTCGTGGTGAGCACCAATAGCGTTGCAAACCTCAGGCTTTTCACCGTATTTCTCAGCCCATTGCATTCCTAAAAGTGCGTGAGGCATTTCTGTTTCCGTTTCTGGCACTTTCCCTATATCGTGTAATAATCCAGCTCTTTTAGCAAGTTTAGCATTTAAACCAAGCTCTGCAGCCATTACTCCACAAAGTTTTGCAACCTCACGTGAGTGATGTAATAGGTTTTGTCCATAAGACGAACGATACTTCATACGTCCCACTGCCTTAATTAGCTCTGGGTGTAAACCGTGGATTCCCAAATCGATAACTGTACGCTTACCAACTTCAATGATCTCTTCTTCTATCTGCTTGGTTGTTTTTTGAACAACTTCTTCAATACGTGCAGGGTGAATACGTCCGTCTGTTACAAGTTTATGTAGTGATAGACGCGCAATTTCCCTTCTAACTGAATCAAAACAAGAAAGAATAATTGCCTCAGGAGTATCGTCTACTATAATTTCAACCCCAGTGGCAGCTTCAATAGCACGAATATTTCGACCTTCACGACCAATAATTCTACCTTTTACATCATCGCTTTCTAGGTTAAATACAGAAACGCAATTTTCAACTGCTTCTTCTGTTCCTATACGTTGAATAGTATTGATAATGATTTTCTTTGCCTCTTGTTGAGCAGTCATTTTAGCCTCTTCAACAGAGTTTTGAACAAAAGCCATAGCTTGAGTTTTGGCTTCGTCTTTTAGGCTTTCCATTAACTGAGCTTTAGCTTCTTCAGCAGAAAGGCTGCTGATTACCTCTAATTGCTCTACTTGACTGCGGTGAAGTCTATCTACTTCACTTTGCTTTTTATCTAGAACTGAAATTCTCTCGTCAAACTCTTGTTGTTTTGACTGAAGTTCAGCGTTTAATTTCTTTGATTTTGCTAGTTCGTTAGAAACTTGCGATTCCTTATCACGTACTCTTTTTTCAGTGTCAGAAATCTTTTTATCACGGCTTAATATTACTTTCTCATGTTCTGCTTTAAGTTCTAGAAACTTCTCTTTCGCTTGTAATATTTTGTCTTTTTTTATGCTTTCTGCCTCAGATTTTGCTTCTTTTAATATTGCTGCAGCACTTTTTTTGGCTCTTGATAAAACGTGGGATGCGTTGTTTCTCTCCAGTATTTTTGCAATAAAAAAACCAATCGCTAACCCAACGATGGCACTAATTATTATAGTTACTATATCCATTTATTTGTTGATTTATATATAAAAAAAAGCCTACATCAATACATTAGTTTTGAATAAACTCCTTAAAAAATGTTTAGGGCTAACAAGCTGATCAAGAATCCGCTCGAAGACGGCCCGCTTTTACAACTTTAACTCACCCTTTTTTAAAGAATTCGTGTTGAGTTTACCAAAAATAATATTAATGTAGGCAGTTACCTTATTTAATTAAAAGAACGTTACGATAGTTGCTCCTCCAAGATTTGATTTAAAGCTCTAAGCCTTTCTTCTGCTTCCTTGGTTTCACTAGATCTATCTATTTGTTTTTGCTCTACCTGGGCAGCAAACTGGAGTGCGCTCATTGCTAACACATCCTGTTTGTCACGCACGGCATAACTTTGCTCGAACTTCTTAATCATTTCTTCTATCTTCTTCGCCGCCAATCTCAACCCCTCCTCCTGCGAAGGATTGATAGTCAAGGGATATACCCTGTCTGCTATCGATAGTTTTATTTTTAATTGTTCTGACATTGTTATATTATTCGGAAAGTTGGGCAATACATTGATCTATTTCCCGAACTAAAGCGTTTATCTTGAGTTTCGTTTCTCGTTTATGTTGGTCACTGCCAAGCATTGAGTTTGCGAGTTTTAATGAATTGTTTTTTTCGGTTAAAGCTTCAATTTCTTGTTCAAATTGCTGCTGTTTTAACTTTAAATTGATTATCTCTTCTTCCAATTGAGCATTGGCAGTTTTTAATTTCTCGTGCTTGTTAAGCAACTGACCCACTCTATTCTCAAGAGAATCAACAATTTCAGAAAGATTACTCATTAAAATTTTTGTTCAATACTTCTTTCACAAAGTTAGCATACCCTTGCTAAAACACAAACAGTTTTCTGTTATTTTTTCAGTATTTTATAATGATAAACCAAATAATTATGGTATTAGGAAGAAATTTGCAAAACTATCTTTGATAATCAACCTATTGCAGTTCGCTATCTATGCAAACTCTAAACAAAAGGTTATTAACAATTAAAATCTTAAAGCCCAAGTTAATCTCGATTATAAGCAACCTGGTTACTTCCTTCCGCAAATTCCAATACAAAACACAAAACTCGATTCTTAAAGTGATTTTTTACTAGGACACACTTAAATCATTTGTTTTTAAGTTTTTATAAATATACAACAATCAATTTTTAGATCTGGATTAAGCGCATAATTTCTTTCGATAAAGAGTTATTTTGTAAAGTTTTAATCGGACTTTAATAATTATAGCAAGAAATAAGGATTCAAAATAAAATAGAATCATCATACATACCGTTAATTAAGTTGTTGTCCCTTTTTTATTCCTAACGTATTATTATTTTTACACTATGAAAAAAATTTTATCGTTACTCCTACTTATCGGGAGCTTTACTTATGCCCAAAACAATTTTCCTAAAAATTATTTTTCAAACCCATTGGATATAAAAATGATCCTCTCCGGAAGTTTTGGAGAGCTTCGTTCTAATCATTTCCACAGCGGTTTAGACATAAAAACGCAACAACGCGAAGGGATGCCAGTTTACGCCCCTGCAGATGGGTATGTAAGCAGAATTAAAGTTAGTCATTACGGGTATGGAAAAGCGCTATATATTTTACACCCTAATGGATACACCACTGTTTATGGACATTTAAGAAGCTATGCAGGAGAAATTGAAAAACACGTAAAGGAAACCCAGTACGCAAAAGAATCATTCGAAATTGAACTTTTTCCTGATAAAAATTTCTTAGCTGTTAAAAAAGGAGACTTAATTGCATATACAGGAAACACAGGAGGTAGCGGCGGCCCACACTTACATTATGAAATCCGTGATGCCTCACAAAGACCGATTAATCCACTTCATTTTGGTATCGATATTCCAGATTCTAAAGCTCCGTTATTAATGGGTGTTTTCGCTTATACAATAGATGAAGATGGACACGTAAATCAAAGTCAAAATAGAACTAAATTAAGATTGATTAAGCAAAAAGATGGTACCTATAAAACCGAAGGCATTAAAGCTTATGGCAAAATTGGGTTTGGAGTAACTACCTACGACCAATTTGATGGAGCTTCAAACAAAAACGGTAGTTATAGAATTCAAACAAATTTTAATGGTTCTGAAAAATTTGAAGTTACCTTCGATAAGTTTTCATTCTCTGAAACTCGCTACCTCAACAGGTATATAGATTATGAATACTTTGAAACAAATAAAAGTAGAATTCAAAAACTATTTAGAGAAAAGAATAATCCATTAAGCGTAATCACCTACGAAGACGATAACGGTTATGTAACGGTAAAAGATAGTCTTCATTCAATTTACACCATTAGCATTAACGACTTAAAAGGAAACACAACTTTTGTTACAATTCCAATTGAAGGGGCTAAAATGGATATCCTCGATCCGAAAAACAATAAGGTTACCGACGATTATATCAATGCAGATCACGCTACTTCAATTACGAAGGGTAAGTTCAGCATTTATATTCCTGCTAATAGTTTATACGAAGACACTTATTTAGACATTCGCGCCGATGGAGATACATTAGTATTTCACGAAGATATTGTGCCTATTCACACCAACATTACCTTATCGGCAGATATTTCGTCTTATAGAGAAGAAGACAAGGACAAGCTTTATTTAGGTAGATTAAACACTAAGGGTGAACCTTATTACACTTCTACTAGTAGAAACGGCGATAAACTTGTAGCCAAAACAAGAACATTTGGGAAATACATCATTGCTTCAGACACAATTCCACCTGTGATAGAGCCTATTAATTTTTCAGAAGACAAATGGATAAGCAATGAGAATTTTCTAAAAATTAAAATCAAAGATGATTTAAGTGGAATAAGCTCGTATAGAGCTACCATCAACGGAAAATTCATTTTAACAGAATATGATTATAAAACAGACGTTCTAGTTTATAATTTTAACGACAATGTAAACTTAGAAACTGAAAATAATTTGAAACTCATAGTGATTGATAATGTAGGAAATAGTGCTACATTTGAAGCAAAATTTTTCAGAAAACACCCCTAATTCAAGCTTTTGAAAACAATAAAACTATCGCTCACACTTTTCTTTTTATGTTTTGCAACCGTTGTGTTTGCTCAAAAATCGATTGTAAAAGGAATTATTCTTGACGAAAACAACTTTCCCGTAGCTGGGGCAAATGTAACCTATAACGACACTGGAACTATTTCAGATTTTAATGGGTTCTACTTACTTAAAGTACCATCAAATCAAGATGTTACTATCGTTTTTTCGCATGTAAGTCATAAAAAAGTACAGGTAACCGTGAACCTTTCTCCAAATGAGGATTACGAGTTAAATCCTGTAATGAACACTACTATTGAGCAAATAAGTGAAGTTGTAATTTCGGGTAGAGAAAACAAACGCGTTGAAGGGGTAACTACTATTTCACCAGAGGTAATTCGTAAAATGGTAGGTGCAAATGCGGGTGTTGAAAACCTTCTAAAATCACTTCCAGGTGTAAATGGTAATGACGAATTAAGTACTCAATACGCTGTTCGTGGTGGTAATTACGACGAAAACTTAGTTTATGTTAATGAAATTGAAGTTTATCGTCCTTTCTTAATTAGAAGCGGACAACAAGAAGGGTTAAGCTTTGTAAATAGTGACCTTACTAGCAATGTAGATTTCTCAGCTGGTGGATTTCAAGCAAAATATGGGGATAAACTTTCTTCTGTTCTAGACATTACCTATCGCCGCCCAGTAAATTTTGGTGCTTCTATTGAAGCTAGTTTATTAGGAGCTAGTGGTTCTGTAGAAGGGGTTTCAAAAAATGGTCGTCTATCAGGTATTTTCGGAATTCGCTATCGCGATAACAGTCTTTTTGTTCAAGCAAAAGAAACAGAAACCAATTACAGACCAAAATTCGCAGATGCACAAACGTATCTTACTTATAAATTCAGTAATAAATTTGAACTTGGGTTCTTAGGAAATATATCTATTAACGAATACAATTACAGACCGCTAACAAGACAGACTAACTTCGGAACAATTTCCGATCCTATTGCGCTACTTGTGTTTTATGAAGGTCAAGAAGAAGATAGATACAACACTTATTTTGGAGCTTTAAAATCGACTTGGGTTGTTTCAGATAATTACACAGCTAAGTTCATCGGATCTGTTTATCAAACTACTGAACAAGAATATTACGACATCCTTGCTGAATATCGTTTAGGAGAAGTAAACACAGACCTAGGAGGAGAAGACTTAGGACAAGTGGAATTTACAAGAGGTATTGGCGGGCAACTTACTCACGCTAGAAACGACTTGGATGCCTTAATTCTTAACTTTGAGCACAAGGGGAATCTATCTATTGAAGATAACAATATTGAATACGGAATAAAATACACTCACGAAGATATTCGCGACCGTGTAAACGAATACGAAATTATTGATTCGGCTGGGTTTTCAATTCGCCCACCTATCTTCCCTCCTAACAATCAACCTTACTCTCCAGACACTTCGCCAATTGTTCCTTACACAAACGTAAGAGCAATGAATGATACGCAAATAGACCGTATATCTGGTTATGCACAATGGAGTAGAAAAACTACTCTTGGAGGTAGCGACCTTTGGTTAAATGCAGGTGTTCGTGCGCACAATTGGACCGTAAGCGGACAAAACATTACAAGTACATCACAAACTGTATTTAGTCCTCGAGCACAGGTTTCTTTAAAACCAGATTGGGAAATGGATATGCTTTTCCGTCTTTCGGGAGGTATGTACCACCAACCACCATTCTATCGAGAGTTAAGAGATTCAACGGGTACAGTGCAACCAGGAGTTAAGGCACAAAAATCTGTACACATTGTATTCGGAAACGATTACAGCTTTAAAATGTGGGACCGCGAATTTAGATTGAATTCTGAAGTATATTACAAGCACCTAGATAATGTTAATCCTTATACTTTAGAAAACGTTCGTATCCGATATCGTGCAAACAACAGCGCTGTTGCTTATGCTTACGGTTTAGACGTACGTCTGGCAGGAGAATTTGTTCCAGGAACAGAAAGCTGGTTGAGTTTTGGATATTTAAAAACAGAGGAAAACATTAACGACAAAGGGTATATTTTCCGTCCTACAGATCAACGCCTAAAATTTGGTATGTTGTTTCAGGACTACGTAAAAGTTATTCCATCGCTTAAAATGTATCTTAACTTAACGTACAACACTGGGCTTCCAGGTGGTTCCCCAAGTTATGCCGACCCTTATAACTATCAAACGCGTTTACCAGACTATAAGCGTGCCGATATTGGGGTTAGCTACGTAATTGTAGATGATACGAAATTAAGAGATAGCGGGTGGTTAAAACCATTTAAGGAGCTTTCGGTTGGAGCAGAAATTTTCAATATATTCGATGTGCAAAACTCTATTACAAACACTTTTGTAAGAGATGTTTATAGCAAACTTCAATACGCTATTCCGAATTACTTGACACCGAGAATTTTTAATGTGAAGCTTTCAGCGAAGTTTTAAGCTCGAGAACGCTGTCTTTTACGCTTTCTCAGCTTTTTGCTGTTTTTCTTTTTCTGAAAATCACGACTGTACTTCAGCATAGTTTCATAGGTTTCTGAAGTGCTTTTGCTGTAGAGTTTAGCATACTCATCGGCCATAATCTTAACCATAGTTTTTGAAGGCCAGAGTCTGCGGAAGTTATTCATTCGCTTTTCAAAACTCATAGGTTCAAATCGCATTCTATTCAAATCAATTAAATAGAATTCGTATTTGTTATCTCCTACATCGGTAATCAAAGTATTCCCAGGGGAATGATCTAAAAAGTTTACTCCGTTTTCGTGTAGTTTAAAAGTGAATTGGGTAAACTGTCGTAATATTTCTTCCCGATTTTCAAACTTTGGTTTATGAATTAAAACTCGAAAATCGAAATCGTAATCGAGGTGTTCACTTATATAATAGCTCTGTTTTAATCCAAAAGAAAAAAACTCTATATACGCCACTGGGGCTGGCGTTCCAATTCCGAAGTTAGCTAGTTTAGAAGCGTACTCAAAAGAGCGTTTTGCCTTACTTTTTCTAAAGAATTGGTATATTATAGACTGAAATAAATTAGGCGTTTTAAAACTCTTAATATTGAATACAACACCATTTAATTCTATTTTTTTTATAACATTGCGCTCACCTTTGGTTACATACTTCCCTACTTTTTCAAATTGATAAAGTGCGTCTTTCAACGCAGGTTGCAAGTGTGAATATTTTGGATTGATTACGAAATTCTCGCGCATTTTTAATATTTATACAGTCAAAAAAGGTATTTTGCGAAGGTAATTTAAAATCTTTATCCCGTGCTTATGCTATGGGATTTTATACGAAAATACAAACTTTACTTTAAGGCGATGTACAAATTTTGGCAAAGAAGACGAAGTCTAACAAAGTAATACACTATGAAGAAAATACTAATCATACAAAACAAACGAATTGGCGATGTGCTACTGAGCTCGGTTATTGCTAATAATATTAAAAAAGTATTTCCTGAAAGTGAAGTTTCCTTTTTTGCTTACGATTATACAATTGGTGTACTTGAAAACAACCCAAATATCGATCGTATAATTTCAATTAACCAAAAAGAGCTTAAGCGTCTGCCAAAACTTTTTGAAACTGCTTTAAAAATTAGAGAGCAGAAATACGATATTATCTTCGACCCCTATGCTAAGTTTCAAAGTAGAATTATTTGTCTTACAAGTAAAGCTCAGTACAGAGTTGGCTTCAAAAAAGCACATAAAAAACTAAAACTTCCTTTTTATACGCATCCAATAAATTTCAAAAAGAAGGCCACATTGCCTTGCGGAAGAGGGATTGAAGATAGAGTTAACTTAGTACATCAAGTTTTTCCATTGGCAGAACCTGACTATGTGCCGAAAATATATTTAAGCGAAATAGAGAAATCTGAAAATAAATTACAAAACATTAGTGGGCCTGTTATAATGTTTGGTGTTTTAGGAAGCACGCCAAATAAATCTATGCCCTACGAGTATATTGTTGAGCTTATAGATTTTGTCACCAAAAACTATAAGGCTACCATCCTTTTCAATTATGCACCTCATCAAAAAGAAGAAGCTTTAAAAATATACAATGCGTGTGCGCACAAGGAAAAGATAAATATGGAGATTTATGAATATAGCATTCGTGGATTTGCCGTATTAATGAGTCAATGCGATATGTTAATCAGTAATGAAGGAGGCAGTGTTCACATAGCAAAGGCGGTAAACAAACCAACTTTCACAATATATTCACCTTATATAGATAAAGATGCTTGGAATAGTTTTGAAGATGAAGTATTCCATCAATCCATTCATCTACTAGAAGAGGTTCCAGACCTATTTAAAAGCTTTACACCAGAAGAAAGAAGGTCGATTGAGAAAAATCCTCAAGAGCTTTACAAGGAATTAAAACCTGAAATGATTCTCAAAAAGCTGAAGCCCTATTTAGCGCATCACCTTTCTGATGTAAAAATCTAGTTAGTTTCTACTTTTTCCTTTAAAACACTTTCAGGAGCATCAGTCTTTAGAATTCCGTATTTCGTCCAAACTCTTTTTTCTTGTTTTGTAATACGCCTAATAGCCTTGTTTTTTACAAACATGTCTTTAGTAACATACCCTCGAGCGTGATCTAAATGTAAGGTTACTGTGCTATATCGAATTTGAAGGGGTTTTATTCCGTAATTCATTAAGCGTTCGCCCATTTCACGGTCTTCCCCACCGTATTGCATACGTTCGTCGAATCCATTTACTGCAATAACATCCTTACGCCATCCTGAAGCATTGTTACCATCCCAAGTAGCGCTAGTAGGAGTAAACGTATTTAGAAAATCTTCTTTGAAACCGTAAGAAGTAAGTTTGTTTATCTTGAATGTTTTCTTCAATCCTTGTTTTAATAACCATTTTGCATTAAAACAACGTTGCAGTTTTATGTCTTCTCTCGTAATTTTTTTAGAAATACTCATGGTAAGCTTGAAGTAACCCGCAGAAAGGAAACATCCTGGACGACTCAAGCCAAGGTGTGTAGAAACTAAATCGTTTCTTGGAATACAATCCCCATCTGTAAAAATGAGGTACTCCCCTTTTGAAGCTACAATTGCTTTATTGAGAATTTTTGTTTTTTGAAATCCGTGGTCTTCTTGCCAAACGTGTGTGATTTTTAAAGGAGAATTCTCTTTAAAGGAATCAATCATTCTTTTGGTTTCTTCTCCCGAACCATCGTCGGCAATAATAATTTCAAAATTCTTTTCTAGTTGTTGCTCAAATCCCCAAAGTGCTTTTTGTAACCATTCAGGTTGGTTGTAGGTACTTACAATAACCGAGACATAAGGCGAATCATCTTCATTTTTTACAATTCCGTAATTTGTCCACTTTTTATTTTGATTACGTGTAACCTTACGTATTGCTAAATTCTTTTCAATAGACTCTTCGTTCTTATACCCTCTTGGATGATCAAGATGTAAAACAACCGCATTGTAGCGAATCTGTTTACTTTTAATTCCATAATTCATCAATCGCTCGCCAAGTTCACGATCCTGTCCGCCGTATTGCATACGTTCGTCAAAACCATTTATGGCAACAATATCTTTCTTCCACCCAGAAGCATTATGTCCATTCCAACTAGCATTAGTAGGAGTTAAAGCATTTAAAACTTTAGCTTTTACAGAACCAGAGTAAAGTTTGTTGTTTTTAAACGAAGATTTTAATCCGTGTTTTTTAAGCCACTTAACATCAAAACATCTTTCGGTATAAATATCTTCTTTAGTAATTTTCTTTGAAATTTCCATTGGCAGCATAAAATATCCACCCGACAGGAAATATCCTTCTTCACGATATTTTACATGTTGTTCCACAAAATCTTTTCGCGGAATACAGTCGCCATCGCTCATAATAATATACTCGGTACTACACTGCTTAATGGCTTTATTAAGAATTTCAGACTTCTGAAAACCTTTGTCTTCATGCCAAACGTGAACGATTGGATAGAAAACTTCTTCTTGCATTTTTTCTAGCAATAGCCGCGTTTCATCGTCTGAACCGTCATCTGCAATTACAATTTCAAACTGTCTATATGTTTGATTATTATAACCGTACAGCACTTTTGTCAACCATTCGGTAGAATTGTAAGTGCTAATTATTATGGAGGTGTTAAGCTGCTTCATTTATGCAAAGATAAAGTTATTTAGGAAGTTGGCGCACAAAACAAAAAGTAGTAATTTCGAAATGTATTTTAAATCTTTAGCTAAAATTAAAAAACTGCGATTTTACGAAGAAATAATTAATTATTTTTCGAGAAATTCTGCTGAGAAAATATGCCGAAACTAACTGTAATCATACCTACATTCAACGAAGAAGCCTATCTTGAAGACGCCCTGTTTTCAGTAGCTTTTGCCGATGAAATTATTGTTGTAGATTCATATAGCACAGACAAAACACCAGAAATAGCTAAGAAATATGCCACTAAGTTTCTACAGCGAGCGTTCGACAATTTTTCAAATCAGAAAAACTTCGCATTAAAAGAAGCAACTGGAGATTGGATTCTTTTTATTGATGCCGACGAGCGCGTAACGCATTCCTTGGAAGCCGAAATTTTAGAAACCATTCAAAATCCAAAACACGGCGGATATAAAATTAATTTTCCGCATTTTTATATGAATCGTTTTCTCTATCATCATAGCGATGATGTATTGCGATTAGTAAAGCGGGAGGGAGCAAAATTCACAGGTTCGGTTCACGAAAAATTGCATTGTAACGGAAGCATAGGAAAATTAAAAAATAAAATGCTCCATTTTACCTACAAGGGACTAGATAATTATATTCAAAAAAAAGAATCGTACGCCTGGTTTCAAGCACAACAACAATTTGACAAAGGGAAAAAAGCAACTTGGTTTCACCTATTTATAAAACCTACTTATCGATTTTTTAGATCGTTTGTATTAAAGGGAGGTTTTCGAGACGGGGTGCCAGGACTTACAGTTGCCGCAGTAAATGCATACGGAGTTTTTGAAAGGTATGTAAAGTTAATGCTATTGCGAAAAGGAATACAATAATAGACATTGTAAGAAAGAAAGGTAAAAACATTATTTTTACACAAATCACATTCAGTTTTTGAAAAACACAGCAAAAATTTCAGCCATTGCCATAACGCTTAATGAAGCGCATAACATTGAAGCCTATTTAGATAGTCTTTGGTTTGCTGATGAAATTATTATTGTAGATTCATATAGTAAAGATGAAACAGTTTCTTTAGCGGAAAAACACGAGAAGGTTACAGTGTACCAAAGAAAATTTGATAACTTTTCGGCTCAAAAAAACTTTGCGATTTCAAAAGCGAAAAATGATTGGATAACTTTTTTCGATTTAGACGAAGAAGTAACTCCAAGATTAGCTGACGAAATAGTTGAACTAGCGAAAAACCCAAAAGCTATAGCCTATTATGTAAAACGCGATTTCTATTTTATGGGAAAACGTATAAAGTACAGCGGTTTGCAAAATGATTATATCGTAAGGTTTTTCAATAAAAATCATTGTCAATACAATACCAATTTAGTTCACGAAACTTTAGAAACCGATGGGAAAACTGAAAATCTAAAAAACAGTTTACCACATCACACTTATAAATCCTTCGACGATTATACCGCAAAAATGCATAAATACAGTGCATTACAAGCTAAAATGCTTTATAAAAAAGGGAAGAAACCTACTTACTATCACTTCCTCTTTAGGCCGTATTATCGTTTTTGGAATCAGTTTATATTTCGTTTAGGAATTCTAGACGGAAAAGAAGGATTTATCTTAGCCTATGTGAGTGCATTTTCAGTGTTTAAACGATATATAAATCTTTGGTTACTTTATAGAAAAATAGCTTAAAAAACACCTATGAGTCACAAAATAGCCATCATATTTCTTGATGAAATTCACCATATATATCATTTTGTGAGTGTAGCAGTAGAACTTGCAAAAACCAATCAAGTGCATATTCTCACCCACTCTGGGAAAAATACTTTTCTTCACGAATCTCTTAAAAAGCTTAATGATAAAAATGTAGTAGTTGAAAAAATGCCAACAGCTGCTTTTAGAGCATTTACTGATAGAATAAAAGGCAGACAACTACCTAGAAAAGGCTTTTGGATAAAAAAGCACAAGAAATATATTCTAAATAATTTTGACGCTATAATCTTTACAGATTACTATCATAAATACCTCTTAAAAGCTAGAGAAGATCGCAATAAGCCAAAGTTTATATTTTTAGAACACGGTACACCCGGAAGAGCTTATGCTTATAACAAAGACATCTTAGATTTTGATTTTCACTTACAATGTGGGAGATTTCACTATAAGTCTTTAAAAGAAATGAAACTGCTAAATGACGAATATAAAATTACAGGCTACCCAAAACTAGATGTGGTAAAATTGGATAAACCCGAACCTATTTTCACCAATAACAAACCGACAGTTTTATATAATCCACACTTTACCCCTCCTCTTTCGTCTTGGCATTTTATGGGACACGAAATCTTGGAGTATTTTTACATGTCGAAAGATTACAATTTAATTTTTGCTCCGCATATTAATCTTTTCAATAAAGTTGGAGGTGACGACCCTGCCGCCATACCAGAAAAATATTATACTGCTGAAAACATACATATAGATTTGGGAAGCGATAAAAGTGTAAATATGACTTACACAAAAGCTGCCGATATCTATATGGGTGACGTCTCTAGTCAGGTTTACGAGTTTATGACTAATCCACGTCCTTGTATATTTTTAAACCCTGAAGGCGTCGATTATAAAGATGATATTAATTACCGTTTTTGGCAGTGCGGTGATGTGATTAATTCTATTAATGAATTAAATGAAGCATTAAAAATTTCCAAAGAAAACCATCAGAAAACATATAAATCTATACAAGAGGAAATAACTTCAGAAAACTACTACACAGAAGAAGGCTCCACTCCTTCAGAAAGAGCTGCTAGTGCGATAAATGAATATCTCGATAATGTTTTATAAGTAAGCGTCAATTCCTTTTTTACACCAAGTACTTTTTTCGGCAATAGTTTTCTCCTGTATTGCATCATTGCGTTTAAACCCACTTTTATCTTTTACTTTGTGCCAAATGTGGTAAACTATTCCTCGGTAACGGAGGCGTTGCCCTAAAACACCGTTGTTTATCATCCTGAGTATTAATTCTGAATCTTCTCTCCCCCAACCTACAAACTCTTCGTTATAACCATTTACATCTATCACATCCTTCTTCCAAAACGACACATTGCAACCTCTCATTTTCTTTGAAATCTCTTTATGTCTGCCATACATTCTACTCAACAATGGAATCCGTAAGTTTCGAGTTCGCTTTTTTATTCCCTTATCGAAAAAACCGAATTTTAGTTTTCTATTCTTGAAAAGTTCTGTTAAGTAATCTTCTTGAATGTTTACTCTACTTCCATACAAATATGTATTTTCCTTTGCCATTGCAATATGATCGCCAACAAAGTTTTTATGCATTATGCAATCGCCATCAATCTGTACAATGTAGTCTCCCGTTGCCCCAGCAATTGCCTTATTAAGAATAATCGCTTTTCTAAACCCATTGTCTTCGTGCCAAAAATGACGAATAGGTACTATTGATTTACTTTTAAAACTATCTATCAACGCTTTTGTTTCCTCGGTAGAGCCATCATCGGCAATCAATATTTCATCTGCCTGATTTTTTTGATTTATAGCACTCGACAATACTAAATCAAGGGCTTCGGGCCAGTTATAGGTAGAAATAAGTAAAGAGGTTTTCATTTGTTGAGAGATTTCTTCAAAGATATATTTTTTGCCAAATCTAGATTAGTTCAATTTTAATGAAATTAGACAAGGATAATGCTGCTTTTTTGAAGAACTTTGCAATTAAGCAAAATTTAGCAGATGAATATCAAAGACGAAACAAACAATGCCCTTTTAACTCTTAAAAAAGGGGGACTTATTTTATATCCTACAGACACAGTTTGGGGAATAGGGTGCGATGCTACAAATGCCGAAGCGGTAGAAAAAGTATTTAAACTAAAGCAAAGGAGTGATGATAAATCTTTGATTTGTTTAGTGAGTGATTTTAAAATGTTAAATGAATTTATAGAGGATGTTCCTGAAGTTGCTTATGATATTTTAAAATACGCTGCAAAGCCAACAACCATTATTTACGACGACCCTATTCGCATAGCTGAGAATATTATTGCCAAGGACAATTCACTTGCTATACGAGTGGTTAAGGATGATTTTTGTAAAACCTTGATTAGAAAATTCCGCAAACCTATTGTATCTACATCGGCAAATATTTCAGGAACGCCCACTCCTGGAACTTACTCCGAAATAGACCCTTTAATTTTGGAAGGCGTGGACTATGTTGTAAATTTGCACCGCGATAAAAAAACTGGAAAACCTTCGGCTATTATTAAGCTTGGAAATGATGGAAGTGTAAAGGTGATCCGTAAATAGAAATTGAAACAAGACTAAAGAGAAACAAGAAACAGAACGGCTTATCTAGCAAGGTTTTAATACGCTGCTAGCATAAACACTTCATTTTAAAAGATAGTATTTTTAAAAATATTTACGCCTTTGCTTCTCTGCTAGAAATAATAAATGGCAAAACAAACATACATATCGGCATTAGAGAATCCTATTTTTAGAACAATCTCTAAGGCTGCGTCTAATTTAAACCTTGAAACTTATGTTATTGGAGGTTACGTCCGCGATTTTATTTTAAAACGCGGTGAAGCCAAAGATATTGATATAGTAGCAGTTGGTAGTGGAATTGACCTTGCTGAAGAAGTAGCTAGACTCCTTCCCGGTAAACCAAAGGTATCAGTTTTTAAAACCTATGGTACGGCCATGTTAAAAAGTGGCGGAATAGAACTTGAATTTGTAGGAGCACGTAAAGAATCTTATACAGAAGAAAGTAGAAACCCAGCAGTAGAAAACGGCACCCTTGAAGACGACCAAAACCGAAGAGATTTCACTATAAATGCCCTGGCGCTTAGCCTTGGCAACGAGAATTACGGTGAGCTTCTCGATCCTTTTAACGGTATTAAAGATCTTCAAAATAAAATTATAAGAACTCCACTAAATCCTGATATTACATATAGCGACGATCCATTGCGAATGCTGCGTGCAATTCGATTTGCAACGCAATTAGATTTTGTTATTGAAAAAGAGTCCTTGAATTCTATCACAAAAAACGCTGAAAGAATTAAAATAATTTCAAAAGAGCGAGTGGTAGATGAAATTAATAAGATTTTACTTTCGGATGTACCTTCTAAAGGGTTTACGTTATTACATAAAACAGGATTATTAAGCTACATCCTACCTGAGCTAATGGCTTTACAAGGTATTGATGAGAAAGAAGGACAAACCCATAAAGACAACTTCTGGCATACATTAGAAGTGGTAGATAATATTTCTAAAACTACAGACGATTTATGGTTGCGTTGGGCCGCTTTATTACACGACATTGGGAAAGCCCCAACAAAAAAGTTTGATAAAAAAATAGGCTGGACATTTCACGCACACGAATTTGTGGGTGCGAAAATGGTTTATAAACTATTTAAGCGTTTAAAAATGCCATTAAACGACAAGATGAAGTTCGTTCAAAAAATGGTTTTAATGAGTTCACGTCCAATTGCTTTAGCCAATGACGTTACGGACAGTGCTGTAAGGAGATTAATTTTTGATGCTGGTGAATACGTGGAAGATTTAATGACGCTTTGCGAAGCAGATATCACCACCAAAAACCCTAAAAAGTTTAAAAAATACCACGCAAACTTTCAATTAGTTCGCGAAAAAATTGTGGAAGTTGAAGAGCGCGATCACGTTCGTAATTTTCAACCGCCCGTTTCTGGGGAAGAAATTATGGAGACTTTTAATTTAAAGCCTTCTCGTGAAATTGGAATTATAAAAGATGCAATTAAAGAAGCTATTCTAGAAGGTGAAATCCCTAATGAATATGAAGCTGCAAAGGCATTCATGCTAAAAAAAGGTGCAGATTTAGGCTTAAAAACAAATTAAACTAATGTTCAGAAAATCAATTAAAGTTTCAATTGTACTAGTTTACCTAGTAATTATCGCTGGGGCTATGGTACGAATGACCGGCTCTGGAATGGGTTGCCCTGATTGGCCAAAATGTTTCGGATATTATATTCCACCTACAGAAATTTCTGAATTAGAATGGGCACCCGAAAGAACATTTAAAAAAGGACAGGTAATTATTCACAACGATGCCTTATACGTTGCAAAAGAAGATTTTACAACCTCCAATCAATACACCGATTCTCATTGGGAATTATACACCAAGCACGACTATGCTACCTTCAACGTATGGCACACATGGATTGAATATGTAAACCGATTATTTGGAGCTTTATCCGGTTTTGCAATTCTTATAATGGCAATATTTTCACTTCGAAAATGGAAAACTAAAAAACAACTTACCATCTTATCCTGGGTGAGCGTTGGATTACTAGTATTTCAAGCTTGGCTAGGAGCTACAGTAGTTTACTCGGTGCTTTCTCCAGTTAAAATAACCATTCATATGGTTATGGCCTTGGTTATATTAGCAGTATTACTTTATATCCTATATGCTTCAAAAGAAAAGCCAGTAAATTATTTCACCTCTAGAAGTTATAGAACACTTATCCTTTTTGCAGTAATCCTAACACTTATACAAGTGGTTTTAGGTACTCAGGTTCGTGAATTTGTTGATGAACGCGTCAAAGAAATTGGATATAATTCCCCAGAATTATGGTTGGAAAACCCGAGATTAGACTTCTATTTACATCGCTCTTTTTCAATATTAGTAGTTTTAGTAAACCTATCATTGTGGTACTTCAATAGAAAAAGAAACTATGGATTAAAGTATTTGGATGCTTTAATTTTATTAATTCTCGCTGAAGCATTTACAGGAATCTTAATGTATTATTTTGATTTTCCTGTACTATCACAACCGCTTCATCTCGTTATTGCCACATTACTCTTTGGAGTTCAATTTTATATATTGTTGGAAGCATTTCTAACCAATAGAACGAGTAAAAGTTTGTAACTTTGCGCACTAATTTTTTTATAGCTTAAATGGTTTACCGATTTAGAATTATACTAGACACCGAAGAAGATGTATTTAGAGACATCGAGATAGAAGCTTCTGCTACCTTAGAAGATTTCCACAATGCAATTACACAATCTTTTGGATTTGACGGCCAAGAAATGGCTTCATTCTACACTAGTAATGAGTTTTGGGAAGAAGAAGAGGAGATTTCACTTTTTGATGTAAGTGATGAACCTGGCGGTATAAGAGTAATGGGCGATACTTATTTAGAAGATGTTGTAGATAAAGACAACACCCGACTACTTTACGTTTACGATTTTCTAAATATGTGGACGTTTATGGTAGAATTAGCCGACATAGGTGAAGTTGAAACTGGACGAATTTATCCAAACCTAATGTACTCTCACGGTGAAATTCCTGCTGAAGCTCCTGAAAAAGAGTTTATTTCGGAACCAATAGAAGGTGATGATGATGATTTTTTTGATGACGATTACGATTTAGATCCAGAAGACTACGACAGTCTGGATTTTGATGAAAACTGGAACTAGCTATTAGTAACAGATCATCATTAGTAGGTAGTACAACACATTTACATTCCTAAAATTTAAAATCTAATATTCTATATGATAAACCTTTTTTCTACTCATATTGCATCTCTTTCAATCCACAGAGTGGGTAACAAAAGCCGTGGGGAAGATATTTTTCTTTCTGCCGAGCCTTATAAAATGGATGATGAAATTACCCCATTGTTAAAAGAGTTTTTCTTAAAGCCTTTTCGTGAAAAAGAAGAGAACTACTTTAAGTTTTCACACGAAGCCGATTTAGAGTTTCACGAATTGTATAACAACGCAAACAACATATTTAACAATCCTGAAAACATACACGAAGAGAGTAAAAAAATTGCTACTTATCTCTTTAATCAGTCTGAGCATCCACATATTAAAAGTGGTGAGGTTTACGTAGCTTATCTTGAAGGTGTACAATTGGACAATGTGAAGATGGATGCCATTGGTGTTTTTAAAAGTGAATTGAAACAAGATTTTCTTCAGTTTTTAGAAGAAGGAAATTCACTGGACGCAATGTTACAACAAGGTGTAAGTTTAAATAAACTTGATAAAGGTTGCATCATTTTCAACGCTAACAAAGAAGAAGGATACAAAATACTTTCAGTAGATAGCAACCGGTATGATGCCCGTTATTGGTTAGAAAGCTTCTTAGGTGTAGAACCGCTAGCTGACGACAACTTCCACACAAAAAAATACTTGAAGTTTTGTCAAGACTTCGCCAAGGATGTAGTTTTACCTGCCGAAGATAAAAAGCAAGAAGTAATGTTTATGAACCGAGCAGTAAATCATTTTGCGAAAAATGACACTTTTGAAGAAACTGCTTTTATGAATGAAGTAATTGACAACCCTGATTTATTACCAGAATTCCGTCATTACAAAGCTGAAAAAGCACCTAAATACAGCATCGAAGATTTAACTACATTCCCAATTGCAAATACCGCTGTAACAGCAGCGAGAAAAAAAATTAAGAATGTTATCAATCTTGACACCAACATACAAATCAAACTCGATTTCATAAACCCTGAAAGCGCTGATAAATTTGTTGAGAAAGGTTGGGATGAAGAAAAACAGATGTACTACTACTTAGTTTACTTCAATAAAGAACAGAAAGTATAGTTGTAGCCAAGCAATAAAATAAAAAGAGCAAAACATTTAAATTTTAAATGTTTTGCTCTTTTTGCATTTAGACATTCCGTTTATACTGTTTACAAACGGAATGCTTTTTACTTTAATTTGATTAGTTTCCTAATTCACTGATGAATTTTATACGATATAGTCTTAGTTCTTCTTCATCGTAATCTCCATCAAACTCATCCATAGCTGCTTTAATTTCATCGGTACTGGCTTCAAGGAAATAATCGTGGATTTCTTCTTGTTGATCTTCATCTAACACTTCATCTATCCAATAATCGATATTTAACTTTGTTCCACTATACACGATAGCCTCCATTTCTTTAATAAACTCAGGCATTTCAAGACCTTTTGCATCTGCAATATCTGGTAAAGAAAGCTTTCTGTCTACGTTTTGAATGATATACAACTTAAGGGAGCTATTACTACCTGTAGATTTTACAACAAAGTCTTCAGGTCTTATAATATCATTTTCTTCAACATAATCCTGAATTAGTTTTAAAAACGACTTCCCATATTTCTTTGCCTTTCCTTCTCCTACCCCGTGAACGTTAGATAGTTCTTCTAGTGTAATAGGATATTTTAAAGCCATATCTTCCAAAGATGGTTCTTGGAAAATCACAAATGGTGGCAACTCTAGTTTATTGGCAACTTTTTTAAGTTCAGCTTTTAATAGTTTAAAGAGTGTATCATCTACTACATCTCCTCCTTGTTTAGCCGAAACTATTATATCGTCGTTAGCATCTTTAAATGAATGATCTTCCGTCATCATAAAAGTTGTAGGAGACTTAATGAATTCTTTCCCGGCATCTGTAAGTTTAATTACACCGTAGGTTTCAATGTCTTTCTTTAGGTAACCAGCAACGAGTAGCTGACGCAATAACGCCATCCAATAAGCAGCGTCATGGTCGGCTCCCGATGCGAAATACTCTTGTGTATCTGTTCTATGCGATTTAATTAAGGCGTTTACTTTCCCAATCAGAACATTTACAACCTCTTTACTCTTATACTGTTGATTAGATTTTAAAACAACCTCCAACAGCTTTTTAGCTTCCGCTGTAGCTTCGTGTTTCTTTTTAGGATGACGCATATTATCGTCCATCATTCCACCTTCACCGGTTTCATTGTCAAATTCTTCTCCAAAATAATGAAGTATAAATTTTCGTCTAGACATAGAAGTTTCAGCAAAACCTACTACTTCTTGTAGAAGTGCGTGTCCAATCTCCTGTTCGGCAACTGGTTTTCCACTCATAAACTTCTCTAACTTTTCTATGTCTTTGTAGCTATAAAAAGCTAAACAATGACCTTCACCACCATCGCGACCGGCGCGACCAGTTTCTTGATAGTAGCTTTCAATACTCTTTGGTATATCGTTATGGATAACAAAGCGTACATCTGGTTTGTCGATTCCCATTCCAAAAGCAATGGTAGCAACAACCACATCTACATCTTCCATCAAGAACATATCTTGATGTTTTACACGTGTTTTTCCATCGAGCCCTGCGTGATACGGAACAGCTTTAATACCATTTACCTGTAAAGCTTGTGCGAGTTCTTCAACCCTTTTCCGGCTTAAACAGTAAATAATTCCGCTTTTACCTTCGTTCTGTTTTACAAAACGAATAATATCCGCATCTACATTTTTCGTTTTTGGACGAATTTCATAGTACAGATTTGGACGGTTAAAAGAAGCTTTGAACGTATTTGCATCCTGCATCGATAAGTTCTTCAGAATGTCTTCTTGTACTTTTGGAGTAGCGGTTGCCGTAAGACCGATAATAGGAATATCGTTTCCTATACGAGTAATAATACTTTTTAGATTTCGATATTCAGGTCTAAAATCGTGCCCCCATTCACTTATACAATGCGCTTCATCAATGGCTAAAAATGAAATTTTTTGAGTTTGAAGAAAATCAACATACTCATCTTTAGTTAGCGATTCGGGAGCAACATAAAGTAGTTTGGTAATTCCGCTAGCAATATCACTTTTAACTTGTTTTACTTCAGTTTTATTAAGCGATGAGTTTAATACGTGCGCTATTCCATCTTCTGATGATAAGGCACGTAATGCATCTACTTGATTTTTCATAAGTGCTATAAGCGGGGAAACTACTATAGCTGTTCCTTCTTGCATAAGTGCAGGAAGTTGATAGCAGAGGGATTTACCTCCACCAGTTGGCATTATTACAAAAGTATTATTGCCTTCTAGGATGCTTTTAATAACATCCTCTTGCAAACCTTTAAATTGAGAAAATCCAAAATATTTCTTTAAGTCTGCGTAAATGTCATAATCTACCACGTCATAATAGTTTTAGGGAGTAATTCAGTTTTAATCAACATTTAGATTATATTATCAATAACAGTTGTAATTTTGTAATCAAATTAAGCAACTGTATCTTTTTGTTAACTCAAGATTAAAAATACTAAATTAGGTTTTTTTTATATTTAAATATACTAATAAAATGTACAGTTACAAACATTCAAAAGCATTAAGTTTTGAACAAAACAAATAGAATAATTTCAATTGCGAAGAATACCATTGAAACTGAGAGCAAAGCAATTGCAAATCTCGCTCATTTAGTAAACGAAGAATTTGCCGAAGCTGTTGAATATATTTTTAATTCTGAAGGTAGAGTAATTGTTACTGGTATAGGCAAAAGTGCCAACATTGCAACAAAAATTGTTGCGACTTTGAACTCCACTGGTACACCTGCTATTTTTATGCATGCTGCCGATGCAATTCACGGCGATCTAGGTACAATTCAACACGATGATACTGTAATCTGTATTTCTAAAAGTGGAAACACTCCTGAAATAAAAGTTTTAGTACCCTTAATTAAGGCGGCACAAAATAAACTTATAGCCATTACAGGAAACACAGAATCTTTTTTAGGTCAGCAAGCAGACTTTGTTTTGAATGCTTATGTAGAAAAAGAAGCTTGTCCTAACAACCTTGCTCCTACTACTAGCACTACTGCGCAATTGGTAATTGGTGATGCTTTGGCCATGTGTCTATTAGATTTAAAAGGATTTTCAAGCAAAGATTTTGCAAGATTTCATCCAGGAGGGTCTTTGGGTAAGCAGTTGTACTTACGTGTAAGCAATCTTACTTCACTAAACGAAAAGCCACAAGTAGCTCCCGATACCGATGTAAAACAGGTAATTGTAGAAATATCTGAGAAAATGCTTGGCGTTACTGCAGTTATAGAAAACGATAAGATTGTAGGAATAATTACTGACGGAGATTTGCGTAGAATGTTAACTAAAGCAGATACCTTTGCAGGATTAACCGCAAAAGATATTATGACCAACAATCCAAAGGTAATAGACAATAATGCTATGGCTGTTGAAGCGATGGAAATGATGGAGAAATTTGGAATCACGCAAATTATCGCTGAAGAAGATGGAAAATATAGCGGGATCGTACATATTCATAACCTTACTAAAGAGGGTATTATTTAATGAAAAAAATAGCTTCCCCCGAAAAAGAAATGTCCTTTTTGGACCATTTAGAAGAATTACGTTGGCACTTAGTACGTTCAACAATGGCAGTAGTGTTAGTTGGAATACTTGCCTTTATTTTTAAGAGTTTTATATTCGATACATTAATATTTGGACCTTCAAAGCCAAGTTTTTACACCTATCGTATCTTTTGTGATTTTTCTCAAAAACTAGGTATGGACGCCTTTTGTTTTGATGAAATGCCTTTTAGAATTCAGAGTAGAACTATGGCTGGGCAGTTTTCCGCTCATATGTGGACATCCATTTACGCGGGAATTATAATTGCTTTTCCTTACATACTTTATGAATTGTGGAAGTTTATTAGCCCTGGCTTAAAAGAAAAAGAACGAAAGTCTAGCCGTGGGTTTATTGTAATCGCATCTATACTTTTCTTTATTGGTGTTTTATTTGGTTACTACATTATTACACCGCTTTCAATTAATTTCTTAGGAAACTATCAAGTAAGTGATAGGGTTTTTAACGACTTCGATTTAGATAGTTATATCTCATTGGTACGTACATCTGTATTGGCTTCAGGAATAGTATTTGAGTTGCCAATTATAATGTACATCTTAACTAAGATTGGCCTAGTAACACCTGAAATTCTTCGCAAATACCGAAAATTCGCGTTGGTAATTGTGTTAATCCTTTCTGCTGTAATTACTCCTCCAGACATTGTTAGTCAGATAATCGTGGCTATCCCAATTCTAATACTGTATGAAGTAAGTATCTACATATCAAAAATTGTAGTTAGAAATCAAGAAAGAGAATTGAAAAAAATGAAAAATGCATAAATACCAATTGAAAGGTTAAGTTGAAATAGTATTTATGGTAGCGTTTCAATTAACAACCGAACTTTATTTTGAGTATTAGTGCATCTAAAATTTTTAATAAAAATAACAGCTATGGAAAATAATATTGTTGAAGAGTTTAACGCTTATCGCGAAAAGATGAATCAAAAAATGCTTGAAGATAATAACAAAATCATCAAGCGTATTTTTAATTTGGACACCAATGCATTTACAGAAGGTGCACTCCCAAAGAAAACAAAAGAACTCCTAGGTTTAGGAAACTCATTAGTCCTTCGTTGTGATGACTGCGTACGATATCATCTAGAAGAATGTCATAAACTCGAACTTACAAAAGAAGAAGTTGTCGAAGGGATGAGCATTTCACTTCTTATTGGCGGAACCATAGTAATTCCTCATTTACGAAGAGCTTATGAATACTGGGAAGCTTTAGAGGCTAAATAAATATCAAACCAATTATATATATACTAAAAGAGGCTGTCTAAATTAGACAGCCTCTTTTTATAGATTCAGGTTAGTAAATAAGATTATTTACCTTCCCACTCTTTTATAGACTTTTCGTTCATTTTTACATAATCGTCGTTTCCAGCCTCTTTAGACATTTTAAGTGATTGCTTAGCAGCTTCAATTGCTCCTTTTTTATCACCTGCAGCTGCGTAAATAAGCGCTTTCTGACGGATTTGATAGTACTTAGGGTCTTTATTCATCTCAAACGACTTATCAATCCAATTTTTAGCTTTATTGATGTCTTTTCCTTCAGTTAAGTAGTATACCGCTGCAGCGTAATAGTCGTTAGAACTAGGACCGCTCATTGCGCGTTCTATGTTTGCTGTAACAGCTTTATCAGTAAACAATTTAATTGGTACTCCAGCATAAGTATCGGCCCAAAGAATTCCTAATACTACAGAGTCATTTGTAAGACTATCAAACGTCATTGTTAACGTTTCAATTTTTACTGGCATTGGGTAAGCTGGAACTGAAACCTTTGCAGCTACTTTCTTATCATCCCATTTTTCAGGTAATCCCCAGTTGTTCGAATCGCTGTAGAAGTACACTTCCCAATTTGTAGCACCAGGCTTTGCATACACTGCATACGAACCAGCTGCGAGGTTTTTTCCTCCAATTTCAACTGCATCACTAAACGTGATTTTAGTATTTGTATTAGCTCCTACACGCCACATTTTATTGTGAGGCACTAAATCGCCAAAAATTGTTCTACCTCTCATAGAAGGTCTAGAATATTCTAATGTAATATCTGTAAGCCCTACTTTTTGTTCAATTTTTTGAAACGGACTCGGTTGTGGAGTTTCTATTTGTGCTTGAATACTTGCAGTTAGCATTAAAACAGAAAAAAGTAAAATTATCTTTTTCATCTTTATTGGTTTTTGGGTGTTTATATTACTTACGAAGGTACTGTTTGAATACCTTCTTTAAAGTTAATAAAAACTTAAAAAACCCACAAACACAATACTTCCAAGTCTAAGCTATACAAGAAACGACCTCTATGTGTTAAATTTTTGTTTATCCTTTTTATTACAATTTAAAACAAGGTAATTTTAAGGAAAAATTTGAGCTATGTTGAAAAAATTAAGGAATAAAATAAGAGTTAAGTCGAGATATAAAGCTTTAGATGTAGACACTTACAGATTACTATCAATGAACAAAAGACTTACAATCAAAAGAAGTAGATAAATCTTTAATGAAAATTTATACACTTCAAGCAAAACAAAAATTACCTATAACAATTGATGAAGCTTGGGCGTTTCTTTCAAACCCTAAAAATCTAAAAGTTATTACTCCCGATTATATGGGATTCGATATTCTGTCCGGATCAGATAAACCTATGTTTGCCGGACAAATAATTGAGTATATAGTAACCCCAATTTTAGGCATTAAAACTAAGTGGGTATCCGAGATTACACACGTTGTAGATCGAGAGTATTTTGTAGACGAACAACGGTTTGGCCCGTATTCCCTTTGGCATCACAAGCATTTTATTAAAGAAATTGACGGCGGAATTGAAATGGAAGACTTACTTCATTATAAACTTCCTTTTGGATTTCTTGGGCAACTAGTCCACCCGCTGTTGGTTAAACCGAAACTAGACGAAATATTCGAATATCGTAAAAACAAATTACACGAGCTCTTCGGCACCTTATAACACTAAAAACAAACCTTTTGAAGGAAACAGATCTATTAAGAAATTCTTCGAATTAAATTAATTTCGTCAGTAAAAGTCAATTTACAGATAATTTTTATAGCTCATTATTAAAACTTGACGAAAGCACTCCAACCTTAAACACTAATTAAGATTTGACAGATAAAGTAAATATATTTTGGTTTCGAAGAGATTTAAGGTTACATGACAACACGGGGTTTCATAAAGCTCTAAACGGGAAGTTTCCAGTACTTCCAATTTTTATATTTGATTCAGAAATAATTAGTGAACTTCCAAAAAACGATGCACGCATCACTTTTATATTTCAAACACTTCAGAGTTTGCGTGAGGAATTACAAAAGCACGGGAGTAGTTTAGCAATATACCACGGAAAAACCAAAGACGTTTTCCAAGCAATAATTTCAAAATTTGAGGTTCAAAATGTGATTACGAATCACGATTACGAACCTTATGCGAGAGATCGCGACCAGCAGATAGAAAAATTTCTAAGTCATAACAAAATCGAACTTCACACTTTTAAAGATCAGGTGATTTTTGAGAAGAATGAAATTGTTAAAAGCGACGGTACTCCTTACCTCGTTTACACTCCATATATGAAAAAATGGAAAGCGCAGTTTAATATGGAGTTTAAAGGTGAAATATTAAATTCAATAAAACACTTTAAAAATTTATATCAAAATTCACGTTTACCAAATCTTTCATTATATGATATCGGATTTGAGAAGTCTACAATTAAAGTCCATGATTACTCCCTAACTCCTTTAACCATTCAGCAATATGAAAACAAAAGAGACTTCCCTGCTGAAGATGCTACTTCGCATTTAGGAATCTATTTGCGATTTGGTACGGTTAGTATTAGAGAAATAATGAAGAAGGCTACAGCTGAGAAAAATGAAGTTTTTTGGCAAGAACTAATTTGGCGTGAATTCTTTATGCAAATCTTATGGCACTTTCCTGAAACGGTAGAAAATGCCTTTAAAAAGAAATACGACAGAATTGAATGGCGAAACAATGAAGTTGAATTTCAAATGTGGAAAGAAGGGAAAACTGGCTACCCCTTGGTGGATGCTGGCATGCGGCAGTTAAATACTACTGGTTATATGCACAACCGCGTAAGGATGGTTGTAGCGAGTTTTTTGTGTAAGCATCTTTTAATAGATTGGCGCTGGGGAGAAGCATATTTTGCCGAAAAGTTATTGGATTACGAGCTTTCTAGCAATGTTGGAAATTGGCAATGGGCAGCGGGTTGCGGTGTAGATGCAGCGCCCTACTTTAGGATTTTTAATCCTACAACACAGATTGAAAAATACGATAAGGATTACATGTATATTAAAAAGTATGTTTCCGAATTTGAAACTGCCAAATACCCTGAAAAAATAGTCGATCATAAAGAAGCTAGAGAACGATGTTTAAAAGTGTATAAAGCTGCTATTTCCTAAGTTTTACTCCCTAGATTTTTTTCATTTGTTAAAAAAAAGGTAAATCAAGCCTAATTTTGTGGTATTCTACACAATTTTGCTACTCTTGTGCAGTTAATTAAGGCAAGCAAACAAACTTAAAGACATGAAGAAAATTTTATTATTAACTATCCCTCTATTTCTGTTTAGCCTAAGTGCTAATGCTCAGGATTCTGTTCAAATTGAAAAAAACACACTTAACAACCAAATGACCGATGCCTTTGATAAAAGTAACAGTTATCAAGAGTATAAGGTGATTAAGAAAACCCAACTAGCAACATTAAAAAGAAATATTTTAGATTCTGTTTCTACTTTAGAGCGAAAAATCACAGGTTTAGAAAGTGAAATAAAAAATCAGAATACTGAAATTGACTCGCTAACTCAAAACTTAAAACAAACTCAAGAAAATTTAGCGGCTTCTAAAGAAAAGGAAGACGGTATTGAATTATTTGGAATACTTACTTCAAAAACTACTTATAATACCATTATGTGGTCTATTATAGGAATTCTTCTTTTAATCTCAGGCTTTTTATTCTATAGATTCTTAAACAGTCATAAAATCACTAAAGCAGCTCAATTAAAAATGGCTGAAATAGAGATTGAATTAGAAGATAATCGTAGAAATAGCTTAGAACGCGAGCAAAAATTACGTAGAAAACTTCAAGACGAAATCAACAAGAACAGGAAAGTTTAATTACTTTCCGTTCTTGTTATTTTAGCTCCAATAGCTCTTAATCTTTCATCAATATTTTCGTAACCTCGATCTATTTGTTCGATGTTGTGAATAACGCTTGTACCTTGTGCGGAAAGCGCTGCAATTAACAATGAAATTCCTGCGCGTATATCTGGCGAAACCATTGTAGTTGCCTTTAAATTAGACTGGAAGTTATGCCCGATTACTGTTGCACGATGCGGGTCGCAAAGAATGATTTTTGCCCCCATATCTATTAATTTATCCACAAAGAACAGGCGGCTTTCAAACATCTTTTGATGAATAAGCACACTTCCCTTTGCTTGAGTACAAATTACAAGAACAATACTCAATAAATCTGGAGTAAATCCTGGCCAAGGCGCATCAGCTACTGTAAGTATAGAACCGTCGATATAGCCTTGAATTTCGTATTCTTCTTGCGATGGGATATGGATATCATCCCCTACCTTATTTAGTGTAATACCAAGTTTGCGGAAGGTTTCAGGAATAAGCCCTAAATTTTCCCAACTTACATTTTTAATGGTAATTTCACTTCTTGTCATTGCCGCAAGACCAATCCAACTACCAATCTCAATCATATCTGGTAAAACACGATGATTACATCCACCAAGTTTTTCTACCCCTTCAATTTCTAGTAAGTTTGAACCAACACCTTTAATCTTAGCTCCCATCGAGATAAGCATCTTACAAAGTTGTTGTATATAAGGTTCACATGCAGCGTTGTAAATTGTAGTTGTTCCTTCAGCCAAAACTGCAGCCATTATTATATTTGCAGTTCCAGTAACTGAAGCTTGGTCTAAAAGCATATAAGCTCCTTTTAAACCCTCTGGAGCTTCTACTCCATAAAAGCGCTCTTCTCTATTGTATCTAAATTTTGCGCCTAATTTAATAAACCCTTCAAAGTGGGTATCTAATCGTCTTCTTCCTATTTTATCGCCACCAGGTCGCGGAATATATCCTTTTCCAAATCTAGCCAATAACGGACCTACAATCATGATAGAACCGCGAAGAGAGCTACCCTCTTGCTTAAAAAGTTCAGATTCTAAGTATTCAAGGTTAATTTCATCCGCAATAAATGAATATTTTCCTTTGTCAAGTTTTTCAACTTTTACTCCTAAATTACCAAGTATCTGTATAAGCTTATTAACATCAAGAATATCTGGAATATTCTCAATAATCACTTTTTCAGGAGTTAATAATACTGCACAAAGAATTTGTAAGGCTTCATTTTTGGCACCTTGAGGGGTTATTTCGCCCTTTAGTTTATGCCCACCTTCTATTTGGAAACTACCCATAAATAAAGATTGGAAATTTAGTGACGCTTTCGGTTGCGATTGTTAGAATTCGATTTGTAGTTTTTCTTATTTGAACTTGAAGATGAATAGCGTTTTTTAACTTTTAGTAAGTTTGAAGCATCGCTTAAGTCTTCATCACTATTTTTAAGATTGATTTTCCCTTCTGAAAGCTCATAAAGGTGTCCGAAAATCACATCATCTTCAACAGTGTCTTTATTCCAATTAAGGAAACACTTTTTCATGTGGTTTGCGATAGTTATAATTAAACCATCTTTTTTATCACCATCTTCCCAGCTATTAGCAACATCTATCATCCTTTTAATATTGTTTCCGTAAAAACGGTACTTTGGATGATTCTGTGGATAACTTAAAGGTTCTGGTCTTTCCAATAACTCTTCTCTTGAAGGAATTGGATATGGAGAATCAACATCTAATTTAAAATCAGACATTATAAAAAGTTGATCCCACAGCATCGGTTGAAAATCTGGAACATCGCGAAGGTGAGGGTTTAGATTACCCATAACAGCAATAATACCTTTTGCCATTTTATTGCGTTCTTCTTTGTCTTCGGTAGCAATAGCCTGATCGACCATTTTTTGTATATGGCGACCGTATTCAGGTATTATTAATTTTGGACGCTCTGTATTATACTCTATCTGTGAAACTTCTTGTATCAAATTTTTAATATTAGGGGAGAGAATTATTTTACTTGGAAAGATTGAAAAATCATTTCACTTGCAAATTACTAAAAATTAAAGTGAAATTACACCTTCAACCTTAGAAACTTCAAGATATTTTTCTACAACTTCTTCTGGTGAAGACATTGTAACCCTTACCGATATACTTGTATATGTGCCTTTTGAAGAATCTCTTGTGTTAATCACTGCATCAGTTTTATCAAAAACCGCACGTATTTCTGCTATCTTTTCAAGATCTGCAGGCACTACAAATTTATAGAGGTATGGTGAAGGCCAAGTAGTATCTCCTTTAAGTTGCTCTTTTAAACGTTCGTAAAACTCTGTAGTCTTTTTATCTTGACTCATTTATATAGTAAGTAGTTGGGTGAACTGCAAAGATACACTTTCACCACAAATAATTATTTACTTACTTTGTATAAAATTATAACTTTTGAAAACAAGACGAATTGTAATTACTGGTGGGCCAGGCTCGGGAAAAACCTCTTTGATTAAGTATTTAGAAGATAAGGGGTATAAAGTAAAAGAAGAAATCTCCAGAGAAGTTACACTTCAAGCTCAAAAAGAGGGTATTGATCAACTTTTTTTGGAAAAACCCATCCTATTTAGCCAAAAACTGCTAGAGGGAAGATTAAAACAGTACCTAGAAGGAAATGACTGTGTTGCCAAAATTCTTTTCTACGATCGCGGTATGCCAGATGTTACTGCTTATATGGATTTTGTAAATACCGAATACCCTGAATATTTTTCAAAAACCTGTATTGAACATAGATACGATGAAGTTTTTGTACTACCTCCTTGGAAAGAAATCTATAAACAAGACAACGAACGGTATGAGTCTTTTGACCAAGCTGAAAAAATATTTCATTTTCTAAAAAAAGGTTACACTAATTTCGGTTATAAAATCCATGAAGTACCAGTAGGGTCAATTGAAGATCGCGCTCACTATATTCTTAGAAGCTTAAATGAATAGGTGTTTAAAGTAAACCCCTTATTCCTCATATATATAAATAGTTATTTATAACTTAGTAAATAATAAACTTCATCAGTTTGACTAATGTCCACGACATCTTAAACAAATATTGGGGTTATACTTCCTTTAGACCAAAACAGGAAGATATAATTAATTCCGTAATAAACGGAAGGGATACCGTGGCTTTATTACCCACTGGCGGGGGAAAATCTATATGCTTCCAAGTTCCTGCAATTGCCATGGAAGGAATATGCATCGTGGTTTCACCCTTGGTAGCACTAATGGGAGATCAAGTAAATTCACTAAAAGAACGCGGAATAAAAGCTTTAAACCTAACAGGGGGAATTTCATTCTCTGAATTGAATACACTTTTGGACAACGCCCTTTATGGAAAATACAAGTTTCTATATCTTTCTCCTGAAAGACTGCAACAGGAAGTAGTTCAGAATTACATCAGGCAAATGAATGTGAACTTAATTGCTATTGATGAAGCGCACTGTATATCGCAATGGGGAAACGATTTTAGACCTGCCTACAAAAACATAACAATCCTTCGTGAAATTCACCCTTTAACTCCTATTATTGCACTTACTGCAACAGCAACAACAGAGGTTTTAAAGGACACTATAGCAGAATTAAAACTCGAACAACCTGAGATATTTAAAAACTCATTTGTAAGAAAAAATCTTTCCTATCAGGTTTATAAAGAAGAAGACAAACTTTATAAGGCAGAGCAATTTTTAAAGAGCAATACCGGTTCAGCAATTGTTTACGTAAGAAACCGAAAAGGCACCATTGAAATAAGCGAACAACTAAATAGCTTAGGAATCTCTTCAACTTATTATCACGGTGGAGTTTCCACAAAAGAAAAAGCTAAAAAACTTCAATCTTGGCGACGAGGTGAAGTGTCGACTATGGTAGCTACTAATGCTTTTGGAATGGGAATAGACCAACCCAATGTTCGCTATGTAATTCATTTACAAATTCCAGAAAGCATTGAAAGCTATTTTCAAGAAGCAGGTCGCGCGGGGCGTGATGGTAAGCTTGCAACAGCAGTTTTACTCTATAATGATTCCGATAAAATACAAGTTCAAAAACAGTTTATAGAATCGCTTCCTACCGCAATAGATTTAAAAAAGATATATCGGAAACTGAACAATTTTTTCCAGATATCTTATGGTGAAGGAGAGTTTACAAAGCACAACTTTGAGTTTTCGGAATTCTGTAAAACCTATGCTATCAATTCTCTTCTTGCGTATAATGCTTTAAACAATTTAGACCGATTAGGAGTTATTCAATTATCACAAGAATTTGGACGGAAATCTACCATTCAATTTTTAATTTCTTCAGAGCGTTTATTAAGCTATTTTGAAAAAGACATCACATCTTCAATAATTGGTAAAACGATCTTAAGAATTTACGGTGGAGTTTTTGAAATGCCCACTTCAATTAATTTAGAACTTATCTCTTCAAAAACAGGGCAATCTATTGAAACTATTATTTCAACTTTAAAAAAGTTAGAACGCGATCAAGTGGTAGAACTGTCATTACAAATTACCGATGCTACCCTTACTTTCCTCGTCCCAAGAGAAGATGATAAAACTATTAACGTTATTTCACGGGATGTAGAAGCTTTAAATAGAAAAAAGACCGCTCAAGTAAACTCGGTGTTAAATTATATAAACGACACAAAAACCTGTCGGAGTGTTCAATTAGTAAAATACTTTGGAGAAACAACCTCAGAAGAATGTGGGATTTGCTCTAATTGTAATTTATCATCGCCACAAGCTTCTAACAAAGAATTAAAAAACATTGCTATACAAATACTAGCCTTGCTTGAAGGAAGTGATTTAAGTTCGCGTGAAATAACAGAAAAACTTACTTTTGCGGAAGACACTGTTTTAAAAGTAATCCGAATATTACTGGATGCTGAAAAGATAAAAGTGAGTATAAAAAACGAATATTACATACCTTAAAATTGACTTTATAATTGAAATATCTAGAGCGTTCTGTTGGAGTTTTTTAGATATCGCATTTATATATTATTACGTCATTAAACTTATTATAGAGATTTAAAAATGCCAAAAGATTTAAGAATAGTATTTATGGGAACTCCAGATTTTGCTGTTGGAGTTCTAAAAGAAATGGTTGAAGCAGGAAGAAACATCGTTGGTGTAGTTACAGCAGCAGACAAACCTGCTGGAAGAGGACGAAAACTAATGGGATCGGCAGTAAAAAACTATGCTGTTTCAAAAGGATTAAAGGTTCTACAGCCAACAAATTTAAAAGACAAAGCTTTTTTAAATGAACTTGAAGAGCTACAAGCAAATCTTCAAGTAGTTGTTGCTTTTAGAATGCTTCCAAAAGTTGTTTGGCAAATGCCTGAATTGGGCACTTTCAATCTTCATGCATCACTTTTACCACAATACAGGGGAGCTGCACCAATTAACTGGGCTATTATTAATGGTGAGAAGAAAACAGGGGTAACCACCTTCTTTATAGACGAGAAAATCGACACTGGAGCAATAATAGCAAATACAGAAGTTGATATTGTAGATGATGAAAACGCCGAATCTCTCCACGATAAATTAATGGATGTAGGAGGCAAACTAGTTTTAGAAACGCTTACCTTAATAGAGCATGGTAATGTTGATCCTAAAATGCAACCTAACAATAGCGACCTTAAAGAGGCACCAAAGCTCACACCTGAGAACACTCGAATAGATTGGAACAAACCAGGAAAAGAAATTGAAGCATTTATTAGAGGTCTTTCCCCCTATCCTGTTGCTTGGTCTGTATTACATAATAATAATGAAGAGTTAAAAGCTAAGATATACTCAGCCAAATACGAAAAAGCAGATCACAATCAAGAGTCAGGAAAAATTGAAACCACAAAAAAGGAAATAAAAGTTGCTTGTATTGATGGTTACATTTTAGTGAAAGAGTTACAGCTACCTGGAAAGCGAAAAATGGATAGTGCATCGCTTTTAAATGGTTATTCATTCGATGTGAATTCAAAACTGTCGTAAACCCTCGTAAACACTGATTTGATTAAATTTTATTTAAAAACAATCAAGTTTATTAACAATCGACCAAAGTTATTAACAATATAGTGGATTTACTGCGTGGTTACTTGCTTGAACGGATAATCCTTTTAAATTTGTAGAGCAATTAATCGAAGTTTAACCAACAATTTAATTTAAAAAAAATTATGAATAAATCTGATTTAATCGATGCAATGGCAGAAGATGCCGGAATCACTAAAGCTGCTGCTAAGAAATCTTTAGAATCTTTCTTAGAAAATGTTCAAAACTCACTTAAGAAAGGTAACCGTGTATCTCTTGTAGGATTCGGTTCTTGGTCAGTTTCAAAAAGAGCTGCTAGAGAAGGAAGAAACCCTCAAACAGGAAAAACCATCAAAATTGCTGCTAAAAATGTAGTGAAATTTAAAGCTGGTTCTGATTTACAAAATAGCGTAAATTAATTGTAAAAAATACTTTACAAAATTTAAAACCTTCTTATCAATTAAATTGATAAGAAGGTTTTTTTTATTGGCCTGATTTATAGTTTATTAGTAATTCATTCTTTTTTATGAATATTGATGAGTTAATCATAATTATACTTTGGTTTGATTAAATTTTTGGCATTCTTAAATTAATTACTTAGCTTTAATAAACCAAATAAAAACTAATGACCATAATTAAACCCGAAAAAGGCCATCTTTTAATTGCGGAACCATCTATTATAGGTGACGTTTCATTCAACCGTTCTGTCGTTTTATTGGCAGAGTACAATGAAACTGGTTCTGTAGGTTTTATTCTCAACAAGCCATTAAAACATAAGCTTAGAGACTTTATTCCGGAAGTTAAATCTAAGCTCACTGTTTACAATGGCGGACCTGTAGAACAAGACAACCTTTATTTTATTCATAGTATTCCAGACATTATTCCTGAAAGTATAGAAATTTCGAAAGGCATTTATTGGGGTGGCGATTTTAATGCAATCTTAGATTTACTAAAAGAAGATAAATTAAACGAAAATCAAATTCGTTTCTTTTTAGGATATTCAGGATGGGAAGCCGACCAATTAGACCAAGAATTAGAAGTACACAGCTGGGTAGTAGTCCCAAATACTTATAACAATGAGATAATAGGAAAAACCAAAGCTAATTTTTGGAAACAAAAAATGATCGAACTTGGAGGCGATTATGTTTTATGGTCTAACGCTCCAGAAAACCCTACTTACAACTAATTAGTTGTTACCAAATCATTCAATTTTTGCAATAAAATTTTTGCAACTTTATCTTCAAAAGCCTTTTCATTATACCTAGATACAGGTACAACTCCTTGAATAACATTTGTTATAAAAATTTCGTCAGCGTTATGTAAATCCATAACCGAAATTGAAGTTTCTTTTATCGAATATTCTGTGTCGCTTTTTACAATAGTAATAAGCTGCTTTCGCATTATTCCATTTAAACATCCTTCTTGAATTGGAGGAGTTATAATAGTTTTTCCTGAAACGATAAACAGATTACCATTTAAAGCCTCTACCACATTATTCTTTTCGTTTAGAAGAAAACAGTTATCAAAACCATTTTCCTTGGCAAAAACACTACCTAATACATTAATTAACCTATTGTTCGATTTTAAAGTGGAAAGCTCTCCTGAAGAAACTAAGTGTTCGTCATAAGCCCCTATTTTATACGCTCCAATATTCGATGGATACGTTAGTGAAGCTAAAGCTTCAACCATAATTGCATATTCAACCTCATTGGTAAAGGGTGTGTATTTTCCTCCAGCCTTACGCCAAACTAATAGCTTTACTCTATACGAAGAATTTAAAGATGCCTGTGCAGCTATAGTTTTTGAAATTTCTTGTTTAAGAAAGTTGCTAGAAAAATTCTCTGAACTTTCCATTTTCAGAATTTTCAATGACGATTTTAAACGTAGATAATGGTCTTTCCAAAAGTAAATTTTTCCATTTCCATAACGCATAGTTTCAAAAACAGCGTCACCATAATGCAAGCCTCTATTATTGATTGAAATAGATGCATCTTGTTCTTTTACTATTTGACCATTTAAGTTTATCATATAAAAAACCGTCTTAGCATTAAGACGGTTCTAAAATAATATATTTATTGCGGTTTTAAGCAGATCCTAAAATCTGTTTAAGGTTTGAAACCATATTTTCCCAAAGCATTTTTCCTTCTTCTATTTCATCTTCTTCAGCGTAGTCTGTTATCATAAGCGAGACGTCTTTAGTGATTTCGTCAACTTGTATTCTAAGTTCGAAATAAAACTCCTCCCCTTCATCTTCCAACCATCTAAATTTGATGCGTTCAGGGCTTTTTTTGCTTAGTAACTTAGCTTTCTCTTCGCTACCTTCCCAAATAAAAGTATAAAATTCCCCACGTGAATTTACGTTGTCTGCATACCATTCTGATAACCCAGAAGGTGTTGAAATATATTGATATAATAAAGATGGAGATACCTGTATTGGGAATTCCATTTCATATTTAATTTTGTCATCCATAGCACTATATTTGTTGCTGCCCAATATATATATATTAATTATAATCCCGAAATATTCGTTTAAAAATTTTATGAGATCAAGATATAAAAAAAATGAAATAAATTTGAGATAAAATTTGCGTCAGTTTATTTTGTTACTATCTTTGCAGCCGCTTAGGCCTTTTGGCTGTAGCGAATTTAGATTAAAAATCTAAAATGGCGAGGTAGCTCAGCTGGTTAGAGCGTCGGATTCATAACCCGGAGGCCTCGGGTTCAAGTCCCGATCTCGCTACAGAGGTTAATACTCAAATTCAAACGGTTAGGTTTATTCCTAACCGTTTTTTTATGCAATCAACTTTTGAATTTAGTACCTTAGAGCACAGAATTAGATACGATTTGGAACAAACTATTGTAAATGATAATTCTTAAAACCACACCTATCTATAATGTGCTACGAAACCGCCCTCACAAAAAAGAAAAAGGAAGTAAAAGAAAACTTTAATAAAGACTTTGCTAATCCCGAACAATACGAGATTTACTACCATCGCTCTGGGTTTACTCATCCCAATCTTCAAATTGTAAAAATGAATGAACCTAACACTATTTATCCGGCTGAATGGGGATATGTACCAAGTTGGGGAATGAGAGATATCACAGCGTTTAGAAAAAAATACAACACCCTAAATATAAAGTCCGAAACCCTATTTCAAGGGTTATCCAAAGAAGCAGCATTCGAAAACCGCTGCCTAATTATAGCCGATGGTTTTTTTGAACCGCATAAAACTGCGGGAAATTCTATTCCTTACTTCTGTTATATCCCAACCGATAAATATGAAGATAACCGTGATTTGTTTGTATTTGGTGGGATTTATTCTGAAATAGACGATGAAACAAATCAATTTACTTGCTCCATTCTTACTATGGAAGCAAATCCCTTTTTCACTGAGGTTCACAATATCAAAAAAAGACAACCTCTTGTACTTGATGAAGGGTTGTACGGCGAATGGTTCAATCCTGATTTAAATGAAGGAAATGTATTAGAATTAATCAAAAACGGCTTTACCTCAAAAGAATTTAAGGCTCATCCTGTAAGTACAGATCTTTATAAGCGGAATTTAAACACAAACAAACCCTATATTATCGAGGAGGTTCCGCCCCCAAATCTTTTGTTTTAATAAAATTTTATTCTTTTTAATACTAGCGATATTCAGGGTTCTTAAACTCCCAACGTGCTCCATCATCCCAATCATTTCTAGAATTTCCATAGTTTGAGTATCCGTTATTCGATTTTAACATTGAAGCTAGGTGAATTAAATTATAAGTCATAAAAGTAGTATTCCTATTGGTAAAATCGCTTTCAAAACCTACGGGTTGCTTTAATTCTTTACCCTGCCATTCGGTATCTCCATAACTAGGCCCAGGACCTACCTCTCCTATCCATCCACAGTCAGCCTGTGGAGGTATAGAATACCCTATATGCTGAAGTGAATATAGTATTCCCATTGCACAATGTTTTATTCCATCTTCATTGCCTGTAACAACACAACCACCAACCTTTCCGTAAAACAAGTATTGACTTTTATCGTTGGTTTGACCACTCATTGCGTAAAGTCTTTCAATAAGCTTTTGTGCAATTGAAGATTTTTCTCCCAGCCATATTGGTGTACCTACGACAAGAATATCTGCATTAATGATTCTTTTAAACAACATTGGCCAGTCATCTTTTTCCCAATTATGTTCCGTCATATCAGGATATACCCCAGAAGCAACTTCAAAATCTACCAATCGGATTTCATCTATTCTAACCTTTTCCTTCGTCATTATTTGTTTTGAAACATTTATCAATGAATCTGTATGGCTAGGTTCTGGAGATTTTTTCAATGTACAATTTACATACATCGCACTCAAATTGGTGAAGTCTGGAGATTTCATAAAACAGTTTTAATTGATTCTGTTATAAGTTACAACATGTTTTTTACATTCGCCTGAAATCAAAGAAATTGCGCTGTTTAAAATTTTAGATAACATTCAAGCGTCGTGAAAATATTTCTAAGAAATCCTGATAGCTAAAAGTATTCGTTATAGAATATATTAGATAGTTATCAATGAGTTTTGCTAAAGATTATAATAGCTAACCTTCAACACTATCAACTATAAAATTTACAAAAAATCAAAAATCCCCCTGAATAAAACTTCAGAGGGATTTTTGATTGATAAATGTAAATTAATATTAATCTATTCTGCTAAAAAACTTTCTAGTTCTGAATAATTCATCATAGTTTGTTCTCCAGTTTTCATGTTTTTAAGCGTAAAAGCCTCGGCTTCCATTTCCTTTTCACCTGCTAAGATTGTAAATGGAATATTGCGCTTATCGGCGTACCCCATCTGTTTTCCCATTTTTGCCGAATCTGGATATAACTCAGCTTTTACATTAGCACCACGCAACTTTGAAATTGTTTTCATGGCGTACAACGCTTCTTTTTCACCAAAGTTTAGGAAGAGCGCTCTACTATTTTCAGAAATGGCTTCTGGAAAAAGATTAAGCTCTTCAAGCACAAGATATGTTCTATCCAAACCAAATGAAATTCCCATCCCACTCATGTCTTTTAAACCAAATATCCCGGTAAGATCATCGTATCTTCCGCCGCCGCCTATACTTCCCATTTTCACTTCTTTGGGAGCAGCTACTTCTAAGATAGCACCTGTGTAATAGTTTAAGCCACGCGCTAAGGTTACATCAATTTGCAATGAAGCAGACTTTAAACCGAGCGTTTCTATGTTTTTAGTGATAAACTGTAGTTCTTCCACCCCTTGCATTCCTGTTTCAGATTCAGAAAGCATTTCGCTTAAGGATTTTAAGTTTTCATCGTTATTTCCTGAGAAAGAAAATAATGGTTGCAATTTGTCTAACGCTTCTTCAGAAATTCCTTTTTCACGCATTTCCTTTTTTACGCCTTCCTCACCTATTTTATCAAGTTTATCTAAAGCCACTGTGAAATCTATCAGTTTATCTTCTGCACCGATAGTTTCTGCGATACCGCTTAAAACCTTACGATTGTTTATTTTTATAGTTACTCCTTTTAGTCGAAGTTTGGTATAAACAGCATCATAGAGCTGCACAAATTCCACTTCTTGCCAAAGCGATTTTGAACCTACAACATCTGCATCGCACTGATAAAATTCGCGGAACCGTCCTTTTTGAGGCCTATCTGCACGCCATACAGGTTGAATTTGGTAACGTTTAAAAGGAAAAGTAATTTCGTTTTGATGCTGAACAACATAGCGAGCAAAGGGAACTGTAAGATCATAACGCAAGGCTTTTTCAGAAATCTTAGCAGTCATTTTAGTGCTATTTTTTTCAGAATAAAGCGCATCGTCTACTTTAGAAAGATAATCTCCACTATTAAGAATTTTGAAAATTAAACGATCCCCTTCTTCACCATATTTCCCCATTAAGGTATCACTGTTTTCAAATGATGGGGTTTCAATAGGCTGAAAACCATAAAGAGAAAATGTTTCTTTTATAGTATTAAAAATATAGTTACGTTTAGATACTTCTTCAGGAGTAAAATCGCGAGTACCTTTTGGAATAGACGGTTTCAAAATAGATTATAGATTTTATAAATGAGAATTGAGAACAGAGTAAAAAGAATAAAGTAAAAGGATTAGGAAGAAGGATTCGATCCTTACATCCACAACTCTTAACTCCCGACTCTAAACTCAGAACTTTTAAACCGCAAATATCTTAAATAATAGTAACTTTATCCAACTTTTGCCGTCTAATGAGAAACTCAAACTAAAAATATGTTTTCACTCTTTTGGGAAAATGTTCGAATTGCACTTGGCTCTATTAAAGGGCAACTGCTTAGAACTATATTAACTATCGTAATTATCGGCATTGGTATTTGGGCTCTTGTAGGTATTTTAAGTGCCGTAAAAGCTCTAGAAAACACTATATCGGGCAATTTCGCCTCTATGGGTGCTAATACTTTTAATATTCAACGATACGAATTTGAAGTACAAAGTAATAGAAGCGGCGAACGCGAAAAGGTAAACCCTATAATTAGCTACAACAACGTTCGTGAGTTTTTAAATAAATATGAATTCCCACAAACAAAAACTTCGCTTTCATTTTTAGGTACCGCCGGCGCCGAGGTAAAATTTGGCTCTGAAAAAACAGATCCAGAAGTAAAAGTTTATGGTATTAATGAAAACTATCTTGAAACCTCAGGTACAGAAATAGAAAAAGGAAGAAATTTTACATTTTTTGATGTTGAAAACAACAATAAGGTGTGTATTATAGGTTCCGATTTTATGAAAAGTCTTTTTAAGAATGAAGACCCTATTAATAAAACAATTAGCATACGCGGGGTTAAGTTTAAAGTTATAGGCATACTAGAATCTAAAGGCTCTACATTTGGCAATAATCAAGATTTAAGGGTTTTAATTCCCGTTCAAGTTGCTCGAAGTATGTACACTCAGCCTAATATTAATTACAACATTAGTGTAATGGTTGGCGACAAACAGTATATGGAAGCGGCACAAGATGAAGCTATAATTACCTTCAGAAACATACGCGGACTTAGTCCGGTAGAAGAAAATAATTTCGGTCTTGAACGCAGTGACGATTTAATAAATAGAATTGCAACAATGACGGGGTATTTAGAAATTGCCGCTTGGATAATTAGTATTATCACAATTTTGGGGTCTTCAATAGCTCTGATGAATATTATGCTAGTATCTGTTACCGAGCGTACTCGGGAAATTGGTGTCCGCAAGGCATTAGGAGCCAAACGATCTACAATATCTACACAGTTCTTTATGGAAACTATAGTAATTGGTCAGTTTGGAAGTATTCTCGGGATTATTCTCGGAATCCTAACTGGATATGGCTTCGCAAAAGCTTTCGATTTCGAATTTACCCTACCTTGGACTGCAATGATTTGGGCTACAATAATAACCTTTATAGTAGCTGTTATTGCAGGCTCCTATCCTGCTTCAAAAGCTGCACGTTTAGATCCTATTGAGAGTTTAAGATATGAATAAGTAAAACCATAAAATAAGAAAAGCCCCAAATCTCAAAATTAAACTTCTGAAATTTGGGGCTTTTTAATTTGAAAATTATTCTTTCAATAGGTCGCTAAAATAAATATAAAGTTCACCTTTTGTAATAACAGCACCTTGCTGAATTAGAATAAAAACATCTTTATTTCTATCTTCTTTTATTGCTTTAGTAGATGTGTACAAGCTTACAGCATCGTCGTGTAAATTTTGCTGAAGCCACTTGTAGCCGTATTCGGTTGTAATATCAACCTCTTCCTTATCAATTTTTATTGCGATAAGCTCCATAAAAGCATCAGTAATATGAAAAAGCATTAATTGCTTAGGCGAAATGTGCTCTAGGTATTTAACTTTCTTAAGCACACCTTCCCATATTAAGTCGCTAAAAACATCTAACTCTTCTTCAGCTACTTCAGGTTTTTCAACTTTTAACTTAGCCCATTCGTCTGCAGTAATAGACTGAGTAGCTAGAAAGTTGATAAACTCCTGGTGTAATTCTTCAAATTGTTCTTTTGTTAATCTGGCGTATTTCATTTTTGGTATCTGTTATCTATTGTAATTGAAAACCTATTTCCAAATAAAAAGCCTTCCTCAAA
Source organism: Aequorivita sp. KMM 9714 (assembly GCF_011065475.1). Classification (NCBI taxonomy): domain Bacteria; kingdom Pseudomonadati; phylum Bacteroidota; class Flavobacteriia; order Flavobacteriales; family Flavobacteriaceae; genus Aequorivita; species Aequorivita sp. KMM 9714. Next base: position 346,964 of record NZ_JAAGRO010000002.1, read on the forward strand.
TTGAGAAAGGCTTTTTTATATTCAATTGAATAAATTATTTTGCTTCCGCAACAACCTCAAATGCGAAGTTGCTAATCACGTCTCTGTGGAAACGGATAGTTGCTTCGTAAGGTCCTGTACGCTTAATGGCTCCACCTGGAATCATGATGAATTTCTTCTCGATAGATACACCTGCTTTTTCAAGTGCTTCTGCAAGATCAGCGTTGTTTACTGAACCGAATAATTTATCACCTTCACCAGTTTTGGCAGAGATTTTAATTTCAAGTCCGTTTAATTTCTCAGCCTGTGTTTTTGCTTCATCAACTATTTTCTGTTCTTTAAAAGCGCGTTGCTTTAAAGTTTCAGCAAGTACTTTTTTAGCTGAAGGAGTAGCAAGTACCGCATGTCCTTGAGGTATCAAGTAGTTTCTTCCGTAGCCGTTCTTAACAGTTACAATATCATCTGCAAAACCCAGATTTTCTACGTCATTCTTTAATATAAGTTCCATAATACGTTCTGGTTTTTTATTTTAATAGATCGGTTACATATGGCATAAGTGCCAAGTGGCGTGCTCTTTTAACTGCAACTGCAACTTTTCTTTGGTACTTCAATGAAGTTCCAGTAAGTCTTCTTGGTAAAATTTTACCTTGTTCGTTTACAAATCTTAATAAGAAATCTGCATCTTTATAGTCAACGTATTTAATACCTGACCTTTTAAACATACAATACTTCTTAGTCTTGTTTGTTTCTATATTAAGCGGAGTAAGATATCTGATCTCTCCGTCTTTTTTTCCTTTTGCTTGTTGTTGTAATGTTGCCATAATTTAAGCTGATTTTTTATTGCGATTTCTTCTCTTCTCTGCCCAAGCAATTGCGTGCTTATCAAGGCTTACAGTAAGGTAACGCATAAAACGCTCATCCCTTTTGAATTCAGTTTCTAATTCGTTTACAGTATCACCTTCTACAGTGTACTCAAACAGGTGGTAAAACCCACTTTTTTTCTTTTGAATTGGGTAAGCAAGTTTCTTCAAGCCCCAATTTTCTTTGGATATCATCTTAGCACCTTTAGAAACAAGAAAATCTTCGTATTTCTTTACTGTCTCCTTTATCTGATCTTCAGATAAAACGGGATTTAAGATGAAAACAGTTTCGTAATGATTCATAAAAAATCTATTAAAATTATTATTAAAACTCCTTGACTTCCTGCCAAAGAGGGTGCAAAAGTAATACATTATTTGGTTTAATCAAACCTATTTTTAAATAGAATTTAAAGAAATGCCCAATAAATCTTCAAGTTGATACACTTTACTAAAGTTTTTATATACTCGACATATTCTAAATTTTAATAATTATCCACATCTATATTAATACGCACACTTGAAAAATCTTTAATCGTATTAAAACTACGCTGTACATTATTAATATATTTCTTACTCTTATCTAAAGACTGATCCTTCGGAATTTTGATGAGGATATTAATAATATACATATTCTTAATCCTTCCAATTGGTGGGGGTTCAGGACCTAAAACATTTTCTTTAAACGGAACTTGTAACGCTTGAGCAAACCAAGCAGAAGCTTTTTGAACTTTTTTTAAATTCTTGTCTTTAAAAACAATTTTTATAGTTCTATAGTATGGAGGATATTTAAAATTGTACCGCTCTTCTAATTGCTCCTCATACATCTCGGCATAATCATTCACGCTAACTTGCTTTAAGATTTGATGATACGGATTGTACGTTTGTATTAAAACTTTACCTCTTTTTTGTGTACGCCCTGCCCTACCCGACACTTGTTGAAGTAATTGAAAACTTCGTTCATGAGCTCTAAAATCGGGGAAGTTTAAAAGGTTATCGGCATTCATCACCCCTACCAAACCTATATTTCTAAAATCTAACCCTTTAGCCAGCATTTGAGTACCCACCAAAATATCTATTTCTTCGTTTTCCAGTGCTTCAATAAGTTTTGAATACGCGTGTTTTCCCCTGGTAGTATCTTGGTCCATCCGTGCGATTTTGTGATTCGGGAAAAGTGGTTTTAATTCGTTTTCAACTTGTTCGGTTCCAAATCCTTTTGTGTCTAGCGTTTCACTTCCACAAGCTATGCAACTTAGCATCATCGCTATTTTGTATCCGCAGTAATGGCAACGCAACTGATTTTTATATTGATGAAAAGTTAGACTTACATCGCAATTAGGGCATTGAGGCGAAACACCACAAGTTGTACACTCTACCACTGGCGAATAACCTCTTCTATTCTGAAAAAGAATAACCTGCTCCCCATTTCCTAACGTTTCACGCATTTCTTCCAGCAGTCTATCACTGAAATGCCCCGTCATTTGCTTTTTACGGCTTTTCTCCTTTATATCTACCAATTCAATTTCAGGCATTAGTACGTTTCCGAAACGCTTTTTTAGGGTTACCAACCCAAATTTTCCTGTTTTAGCATTGTAATAGCTTTCTAAAGATGGCGTTGCAGAACCCATCAAAACCTTTGCTTTGTGAAGTTTTGCTAATACTATAGAGCTGTCTCGAGCGTTGTAACGTGGCGAAGGACTGTATTGCTTAAATGATGGTTCGTGCTCTTCATCTACTATTATGAATCCTAAATTTTTAAAAGGTAAAAATAATGATGAACGCGCACCAATTACCACTTGTGCTTTTGGCTTTTCATTTAATACATTATTCCAAACCTCAACCCTTTCATTTACTGAAAATTTTGAATGGTAAACAGAGATTTTTTCTCCAAAATATTTTTGAAGTCGAGTAATTAATTGTGTAGTCAAGGCAATTTCAGGTAGCATATATAAAACCTGCTTTCCCGTAGCTATCATTTGTTCTATTAAACGAACATAAATTTCGGTTTTCCCACTAGATGTTACGCCGTGAAGTAACACAACATCTTTTTCAGTAAAAGTAGCTTTAATCTCTTGGTAGGCTTTTGTTTGTGCTTCGCTTAACTCCTTAATATCTGTGGTAGCTTCACCAGAAAACTCTACCCTATCTTTTTGAATAAAATATTCTTCTAAAACTCCTTTATCGATAAGCGATTTTAAAGTGGAAGCCGAGGCATTACTTTTCTTTTGAAGTGCTGTAGTTGTAATCGGTTTTTTTGTCTGACTACTCAGTACAAATAGATTCATAAGCATTTCGCGTTGTTTTGGAGCACGACTCATCGAATCTAAAAGTTGACGTAAATTCTCTTCAGAATTATATTCAGGTGAAAGCTTCACATAGCGAACAAGCTTTGGGGTGTATTGCTCGTAAACGGTTTCTTCAACATCAACAACTTTTTTATCTATTAATTTATTAATAACAGAAACTACATTTTTCTTATCGAGTATAGAGCGCACCTCATTTATATGTAATGAAGTTTGATTTTGAAGCGCTTCAAATACTAAGAACTCTTCATCTGTAAGTGATTTCTCCTCTATATTAATTTCGGTAGAAAGCTTAATCATTGTTTCACTTTCCAATAAAAAAGCACTTGGTAAAGCAGCCTTAATCACTTCCCCTATCGAACACATATAATACTTCGCAATCCACTCCCAATGCTTTAACTGATGAGTTGTAATTATGGGGGTTTCATCTAAAATATGATCTATAGACTTGGTTTCGTAACCTACCGGAGCTTGATCGTGAACTTGATAAACAATTCCCGTAAAAACTTTTGACTTTCCAAATGGGATAGCTACACGCATACCCGGTTGCAGAAAAGCCGCTTCATCCTTATTTACACTATAGGTGAAGGTTTGTTTTAAAGGAATAGGAAGAATAACATCTATGAAAAACAAGTGGAAAAATTATTAGATTAATTATTTGATTTGAAGACACAAAAAAGGCCACCAAAATGGTGGCCTAAAGATACTGTTTTTATGATTTTTTAATTCACTCTAGACCAAGTTTGTGTTCTTCCTAAAAGTGAAAAACCAACATATCCACGTACGTCAAGCTTATTTGCTCCATTTAATTTAATATAGCTTTTATAAACTTTCCCGTTTAATGGGTCCATAATTGTTCCGTCGTTGTATTCATCGCCATCTTTCTGAAGGCCTTTAAGTATTACAAGCCCTTCTATTGGCTTCCCTTTATCCGCTCCTGGGCATTTATCGCATACTGAATTTTTCTTAGCAGGATTTAAAATTTCTACTATTTTACCATAAACTTTACCGTTTTGCTTATAGATTTCAACAATAGATTTTGCTTCACCTGTTTCGTCGTCAATAGTTTTCCATTTTCCAGTTACATCTTGAGCCGAAGCAGCAAAAACAGTCATTAAAGCTAATGAGAGTGTTAAAAATATTTTATTCATAATTTGAAGAGATTAAGTTATTTTTTAATTTTTTCTTTAAGCTGCTTAATTGAAACATTCAACTCAAAACCTAGCAGCAAAAGGTTTGCGTTTATCCAAATATATAACATCAATATCAAAAGTGCACCAATAGAGCCATATAACTCGTTATAATTTGAAAAATTATTAATATATATTCCGAAAAAATATGTGGTTAACAAGAACAACACTGTAGTAACTACTGCTCCAATGGAAAAAAAGCTAGAAGACTTCCCTTCTTTGGTACCGAAGTAATACAAGGTCGCAATTACTACATAGATCATAATTAGGAATACAAGGAATTGAAAGAACTGAATCCAAAACAAATCGTTATCGATATAAGCTCTAGATTGGAAGTCGCGAATAATAAATTCTCCATAAAGGATAACCCCTACTGAAGTTAACAACAACAATGCCAAGAAAATAGCAACACTTAGAGCTACAAGGTATTGACGGAAAAAATTCCTATTTACAGATACGTGAAAAGAGTATTCAAATGCACTAAATATAGCATTCACCCCATTTGCTGATAAGAACAGCGACAGTATAAACACAAACGACAGCAATCCAGAGCGTGGGTTTACCGCAATATCTGCAATAATTGGATAGAAAAACTGTGTGGTTTGCGGAGGTAATAAAGCTTCAATAAATATTAAAAACCGCGTTTGAAACCCATCTATACGGATGTAAGGAATAAGGTTTAAAAGTAAAAGCAAAAAAGGAAATAACGCTAAAAAGAAACTATAAGCAATAGAACTAGCTCGCGGTGAAAAGGAACCTTTTAAAATACCATTTACATAAATTTCTAATAAATGATATAGTGAAAACTGACCTAATCCTGGGAGTTTAATTCTTTTTGTTACATCAACCAATTCCCGTATCACAGGAATTTTTATTTCCTTTTCTTGGTTTTCGCTCATTTAACCGCTTTTAGGCTAAGATCCATATTATAAACCGAATGCGTTAACGCACCACTTGAAATATAATCTACACCACATTCTGCATATTTTCTAACTGTTTCTAATGTAATTCCTCCACTAGACTCTGTTAAACACTTACCGTTAATTAGTTTTACAGCCTTACGAGTATCTTCGTAATTAAAGTTATCGATTAATATTCTATATACTCCGTCACTTTGAAGGATTTCTTCAATTTCAGCAAGATTTCTTGCTTCAACAATTATTTTAAGATCAAAATGATTTTCTTTTAAATATGCTTGCGTTTTTTCAATAGCCTTAGTAATACTTCCACAGAAGTCGATGTGGTTATCCTTTAGCATTATCATATCATATAACGCAAAACGATGGTTCTCTCCACCTCCTATCTTTACAGCCCATTTTTCTAATGCGCGAATTCCAGGTGTGGTTTTACGAGTATCTAGAATTTTGGTATTAGTGCCTTCCAAAAGCTTAACATATTGATTTGTTTTAGTTGCAATTGCACTCATACGTTGCATAGCATTCAAAACCAATCTTTCAGCTTTTAAAATTGACTGTGAAAGTCCTGAAACATAGAAACACACATCTCCATATTTTACTGGAGAGCCGTCTTTTATTTTTACCTCTACTTCAAGACCTGGATCTATATATTCAAAAACTTGTTTCGCAAAATCTATCCCTGCAATAATACCTTCGTCCTTTACCAAAAGCTTAGCCGAACCGGTAGCATCTTCTGGAATACAGGCTAATGAACTATGATCGCCATTCCCTACATCCTCACGAATTGCATTTGCGATTATGATATCTATCTCTTTGTTGAATTGTTTTTCTGAAATCATAGCTTAAAATTTTAGCTAAAATACTTTAAAAAGTTAGAAAGTCGAAGTGAGAAGTAGGAAGAGACAGCTATTATCTTTGTATTTTTGAAATCTGAAAACTTTTAGATGAAAATTACACTACTCGCAATAGGTAAAACCGACAATAAACAGTTACAATCCCTAATGGATGATTACATCAAAAGATTGGGGTTTTATATTCCTTTTGAATTGGAAGTAATTCCAGATATTAAAAATGCAAAAAACTTATCTGAAGCCCTTCAAAAACAAGCTGAAGGTGACGAGATCCTAAAACGAACAAATACGGCTGATGTATTGATTCTTCTCGATGAAAAAGGAAAAACATATACTTCTGAAGGATTTTCTCAATTTTTACAAAAGAAAATGAATAGCGGCCTGAAAAATCTAATTTTTGTAATTGGCGGCCCTTATGGATTTAGCGAGGAAGTATATAAACGCGCAAACGGAAAAGTATCACTTTCTTCAATGACTTTTTCTCATCAAATGGTAAGGTTATTTTTTATTGAGCAACTATATCGCGGGTTCACTATTTTAAGAAATGAACCCTATCATCATAGGTAGTCCAGGGCTTCGGTGTATTTTAATTTTTTTTACAAAAAACAGAAATACTCAGCCACCTTCAATTGTTCAATATTTCATATTTTAATCTTGATGCTTAGCTTTTATTGGCTAATCACCATTGACAATCTATAAAATCTGTTAGCATGTGGAATAGTAATCCTACTGCTATAATTCTTGTTTTTTTGAAAAACAACATCACCACATAAACCACCATTGCCCAATAAGTGTGTAATGGGTGGAAATTAATACTACATCTTCCTGAATCAAATATAGGCGTAGCCAAAAGATGATCTAAATCTACTAGCATTGTAGCCAACATTATTAACCAAGCTTTTTTCCATTCTTTTCTGAAGAAAACATAAGCTATTAGTCCAGGAACTAATAAATGTAATGTATAATGAATAATCGTTTGAAGCATTAAAATTTTTATGGAAGTAATTTAATCGTTGAAAACAATGAATTCTATAATTAAAGCAAGAGCTATCAAAACCACAATACTTACGGCAACCCAAGCATACACATTATAAAACTTCTTGATATCGCGAAAATCTTGATTTGGTATTGTTTCAATACTAGCAACTATATCATTTTCAATTAGCAATGAATCTACTTTTTGCCTATCAGTTTCAAGAATGAAATACCTAATTCCACCATCTAAAAATGCTTGTTCCTTTACTTCAGAATAGAATGGCAATTGTTTGCGGGTCATCGCATTTTCAAAGTTGATTTTATCTTTCCATAAAACATACAACTTTAAATGATCTTGATGCTTTATATAAAAATTCTCATTCATTCTGATAATTCATACAATAAAGCAGTCAATTGCCCCCAATTCCTCTACTCTATAGATTCAATCAACACTCCCAACATCTCAATTGCTGCATCGCTAATGCGGGTTCCGGGACCATAAACAGCTATAGCCCCTGCATCAAAAAGGTATTGATAATCTTGTGCAGGAATTACACCGCCAACGATAACCATAATATCCTCACGGCCGTAATTTTTTAAAGCTTCAATTACTTGAGGCACTAACGTTTTATGGCCTGCTGCCAAAGACGACACGCCTAGAATGTGGACATCATTTTCTACAGCTTGTTTAGCAGCTTCGGCTGGAGTTTGGAATAGTGGACCTATATCCACATCAAAGCCTACGTCGGCATAACCCGTAGCAACAACTTTCGCTCCACGGTCGTGGCCATCTTGCCCCATTTTTGCAATCATAATACGTGGACGACGTCCTTCCAATTCTGCGAACTGGTCTGCCATCTCCCTTGCTTTTGCAAAGCTTTCATCTTGTTTTATTTCTTTACTATACACGCCGCTAAATGATCTTATTTGTGCTTTATACCTTCCGAATTCTTTTTCCATTGCGGTAGAGATTTCGCCAAGAGTTGCTCTACAACGAGCAGCTTCTACAGCTAAAGCTAATAAATTTCCTTCACCTGTACGGGCGCATTCGGTAATATCTGCAAGTGCTTTTTCAACTTTAGTATTATCGCGAGTAGATTTTATTTGATTTAAGCGTTCAATCTGTGAAGTTCTAACCTTTTTATTATCAACATCTAAAATTTGTAATGGGTCTTCTTTAGCCAATCGGTATTTATTAACCCCAACAATTACATCCTGACCACTATCTATTCGCGCTTGTTTTCTAGCCGAAGCTTCTTCAATGCGCATTTTAGGAATACCCGCTTCTATAGCTTTTGTCATCCCTCCTAACTCTTCAACTTCTTCAATTAAAGCCCAAGCCTTATTAGCGATTTCATTAGTTAGACTTTCTACATAATAACTTCCTGCCCACGGATCAACAGTTCTTGTGATTTGGGTTTCAGTTTGTAGATAAATTTGTGTGTTTCTCGCAATACGGGCAGAGAAATCTGTTGGTAAAGCAATAGCTTCATCTAATGCATTGGTATGTAAAGACTGCGTACCACCGAATGCCGCTGCTGCAGCCTCAATTGCAGTTCTAGCAACATTGTTAAACGGATCCTGCTCGGTAAGACTCCACCCGCTGGTTTGACAGTGCGTACGCAACGAAAGTGATTTTTCGTTTTTAGGATTGAATTGCTTCACAATCTTAGCCCATAGCATTCTAGCAGCTCGCATTTTTGCGATTTCCATAAAATGGTTCATCCCAATTGCCCAAAAGAAAGAAAGTCTAGGTGCAAAGGTATCTATATCCATTCCTGCTTTAATTCCTGTTCGGATGTATTCCAATCCATCAGCCAAGGTATATGCAAGTTCAATATCTGCCGTTGCTCCAGCTTCCTGCATATGATATCCAGAAATAGAAATGCTGTTGAATTTAGGCATATTTTTAGAAGTGAATTCAAAAATATCACTGATAATCTTCATCGATGGTGTAGGCGGATAGATATAAGTATTCCTCACCATAAACTCCTTTAAAATATCGTTTTGAATAGTTCCCGAAAGATCTTTTGGTGCAACACCTTGTTCTTCGGCAGCAACAATGTAGAATGCCATAATTGGTAGTACAGCACCATTCATCGTCATCGATACACTCATCTTATCTAAAGGAATTTGATCGAAAAGAATCTTCATATCCTCAACGCTATCAATAGCCACTCCTGCTTTACCAACATCACCTTCTACCCTTTCGTGGTCGCTATCATAACCTCTATGCGTAGCAAGGTCGAAAGCTACTGAAAGTCCTTTCTGACCTGCAGCTAAATTTCTTCTATAAAAAGCATTACTGTCTTCTGCAGTAGAAAAACCTGCATATTGACGAATTGTCCAAGGACGACGCACATACATAGTAGAGTATGGTCCGCGAAGATTTGGAGTAATTCCCGCTACAAAGTTTAGATGCTGAAGCTTGTCAATATCTTCCTTGGAGTATTCTTTTTTTAATTCAATATTCTCCGCTGTGGAAGAAGTATCATCATTCAATTCTGAATTCTGAATTCTGAATTCTGAATTATCCAGGCTAATATGTTGTATATCTCTTCTACTCATTGCTTAATCTTTCTTGTTCAACTTTTTCTGCCAAACGTTTTTGAATGATTGGAACTATTAGGGTTTTTACCGGATTGTGCTTTACAAACGGAAAAAGCTCAATATCCTCTTTCATTCTATCATTCTTGTTAATGTGATAGTTGGTTCCCAATAGTTTTAATTCGCCACTATCAAAAAGCTGCTGTTCTTTTTCAGCGCTTTCTTTAATTTTCTTCTGAATTGTTTCTTCTTTTAACTGCTTTAGAAAACCACCGTTCTTCTCAATGTCTTTAAACAGTTTTAATGCTTTTTCAGCCAAATCAGTTGTAAGTTGCTCGATATAATAAGTTCCGTCAGCAGGATTACTTACACTTTCAAAATAACTTTCGTGTTTTAAAATCAATAATTGATTTCGCGAAATGCGCTCACCAAACTCGTTACTTTTGTGATAAATTTCATCATAAGGCAAGTTACAAACTGTATCAGCACCTCCTAAAACAGCACTCATACATTCGGTAGTACTTCGCAATAAATTTACGTTGTAATCGTAAAGGGCTTTATTGCGTTTTGAAGGTGTAGAAACAATATGGCAGGTTTCTTTTACCCCATATTCGTTAGCCAAAACTTTATAAAGCTTTCTTAAGGCTCGGACTTTTGCAATTTCAAAGAAATAATTAGCTCCTGTAGCTAATTGAAAAGTCATATTTAAGTTTTGAGCTTCTTCCTTGTTTAAAATCTCAGTAGTAGCTTGAGAATCTTCCGAATTAATTAAGTGATTTAGATATTCATTTGCGTGAGACAAGGCGTAAGCCAATTGCTGCACGATGTTAGCACCAGCATTTTGGTAAACAGTTGTATCTACAGATAAGAGGTTTAAAGAAGTATTTTTCTTTATAACACTCTCTAAAATTTCGTGATCTTTCTTTAAGTTATGAAACCAATTTCCAGTACGAGTTAAATTTCCAATAATATCAATATTGTAATATACTGATGCTTCTTTATTTGCAAAGAACTTGAAAAGTTTAGTGTAAAACGCTTCTGAAAGAAATTTTAAGTTGAAATAAACTGAGACATTCTCACGTGGAAAATCTTTAAAAACAACTTTAATATCAAAATCTTCGTCTGCAGTGAAAATTATAGCATTTGCACCTCTGTTAATTGCATCAACAGCAATATTATTAGCTATTTGCTCGTCATCGATAAATATTTTTTGGGCAATCTTCCATGATTCGGGCTGCCCTGGAATTGGAGAAAACTCATTATCAAAATCATCTTGATGATAAAAAGGTTTTACGTGTACTCCTTCAGGACTTTGCCAAACTAATGTTTCGTTATAATCTGCGCCCTTTAAGTCAAATTGAATTTGCTGTTTCCACTGTTTAGCTGAAACTTCGTCAAATTCTTCAAATAGAAACTCACTCATCGCTTATCTTCTTTTTTAATACTATCTTGATTTTCGATAATATAAATATCTTCGTTTTCTTTTTTCAAATAATACTTTTCTCGAGCAAATTTTTCCATTTCCTCTTTATCTTGCATTTTCTTTATAAATGCTTTATCATTTTCTATCTCTTTTTGATAGAATTCGGCATTCTCTTCAAGCGCATTAATTTCACTGTCTAATTCGTGGTGAGTTAGATAGGAATTTGCATCAAAAAACAACATCCAAATAATGAACACAACAAGAATTAGTACGTATTTGTTACTTACAAACCGCACGAATTTATTATTCCTAAGTTCTGATAAACCCACTATTCTTTAAGTCTTATTTTATGGTCTATAATACTTCTTATAACTTCTACAGCTACAGTATTGTACTTGTTTGTTGGTATAATTATATCGGCATACTCTTTTGTAGGCTCGATAAATTGTTGATGCATCGGTTTTAATGTGGTTTGATACCTATTTAAAACTTCTTCTAAGTCACGACCACGAGTGGCAATATCGCGTTTTAATCTGCGTATTAATCGTTCGTCGCTATCAGCATGTACAAATATCTTAATATCAAACATATCGCGAATAACAGGATCTGATAATATTAATATTCCCTCTACAATTATAACCTTTTTTGGGTAGGTAGTAATTGTTTCTCCTGTACGATTATGTTCTATAAACGAATAAACTGGTTGCTCAAACGAATTTCCAGCGCGAAGTTCTTTTAAATGACTAGCTAGCAATTCAAAATCGATAGCTTGTGGATGATCAAAGTTTATTTTAGTTCGTTCGTCTAATGTTAAATGACTTGTATCGTGATAATATGAATCTTGAGATATTATACACACTTCATCTTCTGGAAGTTCTGATACAATTTGATCGACTACTGTAGTTTTACCACAACCGGTTCCTCCGGCAATGCCAATTATGAGCATATTTAAAAGATTTTTACAAAGGTAGGGAAAATGGTTTCAAGTTCCACCCTTAGATAGCACTCCGGTTGTTAGTTTAGGTTTATTTTTTATTACTTCAGGTTATAGTGAAAGCCTAAAAGCTTTACACTATTTAAAACTATGTCAATCAATTTTGTTTTGAGTATGGTTTTCTTTTTTAATTTTGAAACGCTCAATTATTTAAAATGAAAACAATCCTCTTATACCCATCATATTTTCCTACTATCGAACAAATGGCTGCGGTAGCGCAGGCTGAAAAAGTGGTTTTTGAAGTGGAGGATAACTACCAAAAACAAACTTACCGAAATCGAACATATATTGCGCATAGCAACGGGAAATTACTAATGAACATTCCAGTGAAGCACAGCAAAAATGGAAATCGTCAAAAAACTAAGGATATTTTAGTAGAAAACGATTTTCCTTGGCAAGAACATCATTGGAAGAGTTTGCAAAGCGCTTATCGCACCTCTCCTTTTTTTGAGTTTTATGAAGATGACCTAGAACCTATATTCACCGAAAAGGTTGAAAACTTAATGGAGTTCAACCTAAATATATTTAATATACTATGCGAATTAATAGGAATAGAGATTGAAGTTTCACATACCACAGAATTTGAAAAGGAACCCGAAATTGATGACCTACGTATATTAGTTAATGCTAAGAGGAAGTCGGCATTTAATTGTGAAAAATACACGCAAGTTCACGAAGCAAATCATTCATTTTTACCAAATCTATCGGTATTAGATTTACTGTTTAACGAAGGGCCAAACACACTAACGTATTTAGAGAATGCCGAAGTTTTTGAGAATTACATCAAAAGCTAAAAGGCTACCAACCCACAGTAGAGCGGATAGCGTAGTGGTCGGAGAAGGTTTTTTTCATAGTATCAAATGATAAAACATCCAACTCTTCAGAAGCAAAAATATAATCAATACGCATTGGAAATTTTTCAAAGTTGAAAGTTGTTCCTAAGCCATTCCCACGTTTCCTAAAGCTATCGTGCATGCCTTCTTTTAATTTTCTATAGGTATAAGAAAATGGAGTGTTATTGAAATCACCTGCAATAATAATCGGGTACGATACTTTAGCTTTATGTGCATTTATTTCTTCAATTTGTGATTGCTGTTTTCTGAAAGCATAAGAAACCCGCTTCATCAACTTTTCATTATCATTTTTTTGTAAAAAGCTAACCCGAGGTATTATACCTAAAGATTGTAAATGCAAATTATAAACTCGAAGGGTATCCTTTCCTTTAACTATATCTACATATAAAGCATTATTATAAGTATCCGGAAAATCAAAATAACCTCTTTTTATGATTGGATATTTTGATAAAATAGCGTGACCTAAACTTGCTCTGTTGTGTTTATAATGAATAAATTTATACGGATATGCTGAGAAGTCAATTTTATTGCCTTTATAAAACTCCTGAATGCAGACAATATCGGGGTCTTCTTCAGAGAGGATTTCGGTCATTATATCAAAAGCTTCATCGTCCAAATTCTTCTCGTATGCATTAAAAAGTCTAACGTTATACGACAAAATATTCAAACTATTTTCATACTGTGAAGCATCAACTTGCGATGAAATTTCATAAAAAACATTGAAATAGAAATATGAAATTAAAAGAACAGTGAACGAAACAAAAAATCGTTTTCTAAACTGTATTGCCCAATAAATAGCGAAAATAATATTAACTATAATTAGCAATGAAACCACCAAGCTTAGCAAAGAAAGTATTGGAAAGGTCTTGGGAGGCAGGTAGGGTAAAACGAAAGATATCAATAATAGAAATGCTGCGAGCAAGTTGCCCCAAAAAATCATCTTATTGATAAATCTTCGCATGGAATTAATCTTCTTTCCCGGCTTTAAAAAGAAAGTCTTTTTCTTCTTTTGTTAGACTTTCATAACCGCTTTTACCTATTTTATCCAAAATCTCATCTATCTTTTTTTGATAATCAGACTTTGATTCTTTAGGCTTAGAACGCTTAGATTTTGGTTGTGTTGTACGGTGAACTTTTCGAAACGGTTTTTTTGTTCTTGGCTTAAAAAGATTGGCTATCCAATCCATGAAATTCTCGAACCATTTCCCAATATCATTACCTTTTGCAAGCTGAATTGCATATACATAACCAAACACTGCTCCTCCTACATGGGCTAAAATTCCTCCTGCATTTCCAGCTGGAATTCTAACTAAATCTAACACAAAAAGAAATAGCGCAATATGCCAAAGTTTGATTGTAAAACTAAATAATCGGAATGCTGTATTTGGAGTATATGTAGCTATAAATATCATTACAGCAGTAACCGCTCCAGATGCCCCAATCAAGTAGCCTCTACTTTCATTAAAAACAGGAAAAAGATTATAAGCTACTACAAATAAAAGTCCGCCAAAAAGTGCTCCTAACAAATATACCGTGAGCAATCTTTTACCTGTAAACAGGTTTAGCACAAATTGTCCAAACCAATACAACCATATCATATTAAATAGGATATGTAAAAACCCGAAATGCAAAAAAGAATAAGTAATTAAAGTCCAAGGCTTAGTTAATAGACTTCCAAAATCATCACTTAAAACAAACCAACGAGAAAAATAAAATTGACTAGTGTTTAAAAAGAAAGAGCCTAGATAAACTGCAAAAAATGCAATTGCATTAATCACAATAAGCTTCACCAGTATATTGGCCGACTTGTATTTATCTATAAGGTTGTTTGCTGCCATAATTAATTCCAGCGATGGTTATCAAAACTATTTTTCTTCCAGTACCAAGCCATAATAAACCCGAACAATGCTCCTCCAATATGTGCGAAGTGTGCAATACCTGTTTGAGCTCCTGTAATTCCAAAAACTAAATCTAAAACAATAATACCTGGGATAAAGTATTTTGCTTTAATAGGTATAGGCAGGAAAATCATCATCAGCTCTACTGTAGGGAACATCATTCCGAAAGCCACTAACACTCCATATACCGCTCCAGAAGCACCCAAAGCAACTCCGTTGTATATATTGTACATACTCTGAATTGTGTCCTGAGACACATACTCTAAAATTGCAGTGTTATACTTTCCTGTTTCCAAGATATCCATAATTTGCTGCTGACTTAGACCTGCACTTAACAAATCATCCATGCCACTATGAAGCTGGAAGTAATTTACAAGGGTATAAATTAACGCCGAACCAATTCCTGCAGAAAAGTAGAAGAACAGAAATTTCTTCTGTCCCCAACGCATTTCCAAAGGTGAACCAAAAGCCCACAAAGCATACATATTAAAAAGTATGTGGAAAAAGCTGCCATGCATAAACATTGATGTAACCGGCTGCCAAAACTGGAAATTAGAATTTTCGAAATAATATAAAGCGAATAATCTCTCCGCAATTCCTCCTGTAAACTGTGTGCCTATAAAAAAGATCACATTCAGGATTAATAGAAACTTTACTGTATCTGTTATTCTTCCCATAATTATTACTACCTCTGATTATACAATGTGTTTTAAAACACCACATCCTAATAAACCTCGGTAAAATTATTTAAACCCCTAAAGGTTAATTCTACATAAACTTCTTATCCAGTTCATTTACGTCTAAAGTAATGAAAACTGGCTTATTGGTTGGGCTTACAGACGGTTCCTTACAAGCAAACAATTGGTTTATTAAATGTTCACGCTCTTCGCTATTTAAAGAAACACCCGTTTTAATCGCCATACTTGCTGCCATCGATTTAGATAACATATCGTTCTGACTGAAGCCACTATCCGGCACTTCTTCTTTTATATCGTTAATAAGCTGACTTAGCAAATTTACAACATGGCTTTCTAGTATCAATACCGGAATTCCGCTAATCTCAATAGTTTCATCTTTTAACTCTGAAAAAATAAAACCTGTGTTCTCCAACTGTTCCCGTATTTTTTCAATAATAGCTACGTCAGGTTTAGAAAAACTAAGCTGAAGTGGAAATAATAACTGCTGACTAACCGCTTCTTTAACTGTTATATTCTTCAGCAATTCCTCATAAAGAATTCTTTGATGCGCTAGATTTTGATGAATTACCATCATTCCGCTTTTTAACGGACTTATAATGTATTTATTCTGAAGTTGAAACGTTGTTTGTCCACGTTCAGTTTCTTTATCAGTAAAAAGACTTCCCGTAACTTCTTCACTTTCAAACTCCATTTCTACGGCACTCAACGATCTCCCTTCGGCTTGTTGCGTGGTACCGAAACTAGAAGTTTCATTTTCACCTTTTAGTCCAACATATAACGATTCCCAAGAAGATTCTTTACCTCTGTTAAACGGGAATTTTATATTTGCTTGTTTAGGTTTTTCCTTAAACGGATTGAAATCTCTATCAACCTCTATAGTCGGTGCTGTAGGTGTTTTTTTACTGTATTCATAAGGGGTGTCGAACCCTTTATCTCTTTCAAAATCGAGTACAGGAGCAATATTAAACTGTCCTAAACTGTGTTTTACAGTTGCCCGAAGCATTGCATAAATAGAATGTTCATCGTCGAACTTAATTTCGGTTTTTGTAGGATGAATATTGATATCTATAGAATGTGGATCTACTTCTAAAAACAAAAAGTACCCTGGATGAACATCGTTTTTCATCAAGCCTTCAAATGCTGAATTTACCGCGTGATGTAAATATGGACTTTTTATAAAACGATCGTTTACAAAGAAAAACTGCTCTCCTCTACTTTTCTTTCCGTATTCGGGTTTCATTACAAAACCTTCTATTTTTAGAATCTCGGTTTCTTCACTTACCGGTACTAGTTTTTCATTTGTTTTACTTCCAAAGATATTTACAATTCGTTGACGCGAATTTGACGATGGAAGATTAAAAACATCGCTTCCATTGTGTAGCATATGAAAAGCAACACCGGGATGTGCCAAAGCTACACGGTGAAATTCGTCGATAATATGACGAGTTTCAACTGTATTGCTTTTAAGAAAGTTTCGTCTAGCAGGAATATTGTAAAATAGATTTTTAACCGAAATAGTTGTTCCTTTTGGTACAACAGCTGGTTCTTGGGAAATTACTTTGCTACCTTCAATAGTTAAATGTGTTCCTATTTCTGAATCTTCAGTCTTCGTTTTTAATTCAACGTGTGCAATTGCAGCAATAGAAGCTAAAGCTTCTCCTCGAAATCCTTTTGTATTTAAGTTAAATAAATCTTCAGCCGATTTTATTTTTGAAGTCGCGTGGCGCTCAAAACTCAATCGCGCATCGGTAACACTCATCCCTACTCCATTATCGGTAACTTGTACAAGTGTTTTTCCTGCATCTTTAACAACAAGTGTTATAGCAGTAGCTTTCGCGTCAATGGCGTTTTCCAATAACTCTTTTACTACCGAAGCAGGGCGTTGAACAACTTCCCCAGCTGCAATTTGGTTAGCAACGTGATCTGGTAATAACTGAATAATGTCTGACATTAAAATCTATGCGTAGAAAATGGATAAATCGAAATCAATAATAAATAGGAAAATAAGCACAAGAATTGCGATTATAGCCAAAAGTCTTAAATTGGTTTTTCTATCTGAAGACTGTCTTAAATCTGCCCAAGCAGTTCTAAATTTAGCTTTTATCCCTGTGTTTTCACCAACAGTAGTCCTGTATTGATCAAATTTATGACCTATTGAAAAAGGGCTACCTTCTCCGTCATATTCAAAATGACGTGGTTTATAACTATACTTCTTATTTTTTCTTCTACCTATTAGTCCCATAATTGTCGTGCCTCAAAGTTACTCAATTCAATTCTGAATTTAAATGTTTTTTGAACAATTACTGTACCAATGGTGTATTACGTGCTCATTGGCAGTGCGTAGTAAATTGCACCCTTCGATTGCGCTCAGAGTGACAAAATTGGAATTTGAATCTTAAATTTCGGTTACCGAGCGAATTCGAAGTATAAATATTAAAATTTAGAATCTTTGCGAAGTTGCGCCATTTTGATTGCTGCAATAGCTGCTTCAGTTCCTTTATTCCCGTGCTTTCCGCCACTACGATCTATAGCTTGTTGCATAGTATTATCTGTAAGAACACAGAAAATAACAGGGATATTCCCTTGAACATTTAAGTCTTTAATTCCTTGTGCTACGCCTTCACAAACGTAATCAAAATGCTTAGTTTCTCCTTGAATCACGCTACCTATTGCAATTACGGCATCAAGCATATCATAACTCTGAGTCATACGTTTACAACCGTAAATTAACTCAAAGCTCCCAGGAACATTCCAACGAACTATATTCTCGTTAATAGCGCCACAATCTTTCAAAGCATCGAAAGCGCCTTGAAACATTCCTTCTGTTATTTCGTGATTCCATTCTGAAACAACAATCCCAAATCGAAAGTCCTTCGCATTTGGGATTGTTGTTTTATCGTAAGCCGATAAATTTGTATTTTCTGTTGCCATTCTTTATTTCATTGCTTCTGCACGACCGGTATAAATTTCGGCTTTTGCAGCTTCAGTTGAATTCGGATATTCATCCGCTATTTGTTTGAAGTGCTTTAATGCTTTGTCATTCTGATTTAAAGCTATCGCTACAATTCCAGCTTTCAATAGGAAACGTGGCGTAGTAAATTCATTAGAGCGCATTTTTGCAGCTTCTTCGTAATATTTTAAAGCGTCTTCATTCTGATTTAGTTGAGCGAACGCATCACCAATTGCACCTTTAGCTAAAGGAGCTAGAACATCGTCCTTGCTGCTAAATTTATCTAACTGAGCAATTGCTTCTTGATATTTATTAGTGTTAAGGTAAGCCATACCTGCGTAATAATGTGCAAGGTTTGCCGCTTTTGTTCCACTATAGTTTTCAATTATATCAATAAAACCATATTTACCCTCTCCTCCTTGAAGTGAAAGATTGTATAGAGAGTCTTTAGCTGGAGCAGTTAAAGCTTGTTCCCAATAGTTTTGTGCTTGAAACAATTCGTTCATTGCTTCTGCCTCTTTAGGAGCTTTTATATACTGGTCGTAAGCAAAATATCCTAAAACACAAACAGCTACTACGATAATGAAACCTAAAATACCTTTTTGGTTCTTTTCAATCCACGCCTCCGTTTTAGATGCGCCTTCGTCAAGGGTATTAAACACTTCTGCAGTTGTGCTGCCGTCTTCTAATTGTTCTTCTTTTTCAACCTTAGTTCTAGGTTTGCCTCCGCGTTTTTTGTACGTTGCCATAGTTATTGATTATAGTGGCGCAAAAATAAAATTTTTAATGGAATTTAAAAGGATTAATATTTCTTATTTTTTATTAATACTCAATCCTACTATTAATAGACCTCAAAGCGCCATTTACGTGCAATAATAAACCTTTTAAAATAGATTTTAAACAAAAGAACATAAGTCTTTAGACAAAATCACGTCAAACCTTGTATTTTTACATCCTTATTTAAAACAACCTCTAAAATAGTTCTCAAAAGCACTAATATCATCGTATGGGTCTAAATGTCCTAAGTCAATTTTTTATATGAATTTACAAAAGCTATCCTTACTTAACTATAAAAATTTTGAAGCCAAATCCTTTGAATTTGATCCCAAAATCAACTGCTTCGTAGGGAATAATGGTGTAGGAAAAACTAACGTTCTAGATGCTATCTATCACCTTTCCTTTGGGAAAAGTTATTTCAATCCTATTACAATTCAAAATATAAAACACGGAGAGGAGTTTTTTGTAGTTGAAGGGTTTTACGATAGAAAAGAAAGTCAGGAAAAAATTGTTGTAAGTGCCAAAAAAGGACAAAAAAAGATCATTAAAAGAAATGGAAAGGCTTACGAGAAATTAAGTGAGCACATTGGATTTCTACCCTTAGTGATAATCTCACCCGCTGATAGAGATTTAATTATTGAAGGAAGCGATACACGAAGAAAGTTTATTGATGGTGTTATTTCGCAAAGAGATCCAGATTACTTACAAACTCTTCTCAAATACAATAAGGTATTATCACAACGTAATTCCCTGTTAAAGTATTTTGCTGCAAACAACACTTTTAACCAAGATACAATTGACATTTACAATGGACAACTTCACAATTACGGAACATCTATCTTCGGAAAAAGAAACGCATTCCTAGAAGAATTTTTTCCAATATTTCAAAATAGATACAAGTCGATTAGCAGTGGTGACGAATCCATAAACTTAATTTATCAAAGTCAATTACAAGAAAATGATTTGCTAACGCTTCTTCAAACAAATATTGTAAAGGATAAAATCACGCAGTACACCAACTTTGGAATTCATAAAGACGATTTAATTTTTGAAATTGACGGACATCCTATCAAGAAGTTTGGCTCACAAGGGCAACAAAAATCGTATCTTATAGCATTAAAGCTAGCTCAATTCGATTTTATAAAAAATCACACTAAAACTAACCCGATTTTACTTTTAGATGATATTTTTGACAAACTCGATGAAACCCGAGTAGAACATTTAATTACTTTAGTAGACAAAGAAAACTTCGGGCAGCTATTCATCAGTGATACTCACGCCGAACGAACCGAAGAAGTAATAAAAAAAGTACACCAGACATATAAAATGTTTCAGCTATAAACTTAAGAAAAGATGAATTTTAGAATAATACTAATAATACTTACTACCGTTTTATTTTCTTGTAAAAAACCTAATCCAGAGGAACAAAAGCAACATCTCAACGGTTATTGGGAAATAAACACCGTAGAAATGCCAGACGGAGAAGTTAAAAACTTTGGTGTAAACACTATAATAGACTATATTGAGATAAATGGCGATAGCGGAACTCGCACAAAGGTTTCTCCAAAATTTGATGGAACCTTTAATACAAATGGTGTAACGGAGGACTTCACCTTAAATATTGAAGAAAACCAATTAATCATGCACTACAAAACTTCATTTGACGAATGGAAAGAAATAGTAGTTGAAGCAAAAGATAGCACCTTGGTTTTAAAAAACAGAGATAATAAAACTTACACGTACAATAGGTTTAAAAAATTTGACATTGTAGATTGATTACAGATGTTGAATAGTAAATGATAAACCTTAAAATTCACATTTCTAAAATTGAAAAATGGCTAAACGATACGCAGAAAATATATCACTTGGAGACGCTTTAAAAGAGTTTATCGGTAAAAACAAGCTTGACAAAGGCTTGGACAAGGTAAACGCTAAAGAAGCGTGGGTAGCCGTTATGGGTCACGCTATTGTAAAATACACATCCGATGTAAAATTGGATCGTGAGACGTTATACGTGCAACTTACTTCTTCAGTTTTACGTGAAGAGCTCAGTTACGGAAAAGACAAAATAGTTAAACTACTCAATGAAGAGCTGGGAAGAGAATTAATAAAAAAGTTGATATTACGATAGAGCAAAAAATTAAAGTAAAAACAAAACGCCTTCCAAATTGGAAGGCGTTTTCAATATAAATAGTTTGTAAATACTTAGAACATTTCACGACCTGAGAAATGGAAAGCACTTTCAATTGCAGCGTTTTCATCGCTATCACTTCCGTGAACTGCGTTTTCGCCAATTGAAGCTGCATACATTTTACGGATAGTACCTTCAGCAGCATCTGCTGGATTAGTAGCACCAATTAATGTACGGAAATCTTCAACTGCATTTTCTTTTTCAAGAATTGCAGCAACGATTGGACCGCGTGTCATATATTCTACTAATTCGCCATAAAATGGACGCTCACTATGTACTGCATAAAATGCTTTAGCATCGTTTGTAGTCATATGAGTAAGTTTCATCGCTACGATTCTAAAACCTGAAGCGTTAATTTTTTCAAGAATTGCGCCTATGTGTCCTTTTTCAACCGCATCTGGCTTTAACATTGTAAATGTTCTGTCTGTTCTCATTGTGTTTTTTAAATTTCGGCAAAAATAGGTATTTTATTTTCAACATTCAAAACCTATGCTTTTTGTTTAAACACTTAACACACATAATTAGATATAATTCAATCACTTCAGCAGTATTTCCACCAATAATTAACCATATTCGATTCTTTGGGGTTAAAAGGCTTTATCGTATCTTCGCGCCCTATGAATAAAGAAACCACAGAAGTAGTAAAAAACCTACTTAAATCGCCTCAAAACATAGTAATCATCGGCCATAGAAACCCTGATGGGGATGCGCTTGGCTCTTGCTTAGGCCTTTCATTTTATTTGAAAAGTGAAGGACATAATACAACTGTATTAATGCCTAATGACTTTCCAGATTTCTTAAAGTGGATGCCTGGAGCAGATGATATTTTAATCTATGAAAAGGAGATTGAAAAAAGCACTGAGACTTTAAACCAAGCTGATATAATTTTCACTCTAGATTTTAACGATTTAAGTAGAGTTGGCGATCCACTTAACGGTGTACTGGAAGAATCTTCTGCAAAATTTGTAATGATAGACCATCACCAACAACCATCAGACTACGCTGTTGCAACATATAGCGATGTTAAAATGAGCTCTACTGCAGAAATGGTTTACCATTTTATAGACGCCTTAGATGGAACTGAAAAATTATCAAAAGAAATAGCTACCAATCTTTATACTGGGATAATGACCGATACGGGATCATTTCGTTTTTCGTCTACCTCTCCTACTACACATAAGGTTGCAGCAAAATTGATTGAAACTGGTGCAGAAAGTGCTATTATCCATCAAAATGTTTACGACAACAACAGCCCTGAAAGAATGAAATTGCTAGGCGTTGCCTTAAACAACTTGCATTTAATTCCAGAATTACACACAGCCTACATCACGCTTACACAGAGTGAATTAGACGAAAATAACTTTAGAAAAGGAGATACCGAGGGGTTTGTAAATTATGCATTGTCGGTTAAAGGTATTGTTTTCGCTGTAATATTCATTGAAAACAAACAAGAGAGTATTGTGAAAATTTCTTTTAGAAGTAAGGGAACGTTTTCAGTAAATGATTTTGCTCGTAATCATTACAGTGGTGGTGGACATATTAACGCTGCCGGGGGGAAAAGTTCGCAAGACCTTAACAAAACCATAAACGAATTTATTAGTATCTTGCCACGTTATAAAAACGAACTTGCAAATGCTCAATAAGCTAATATACATATTATTATTCTCGGCTTTAATCACCTCTTGTAAAAGCCCTGAAGCCAGGAAGCCTATACAAAGTCAGTCTGGTACATTCATAAAAGAATCTGCAGAAAGGAATAAAAAACTTTATGAAGAGGAAAAAGATTATATCGAAAAAATAATCGCAAAAGACTCAACTCACAACTACATTACGTCTGAAAGTGGGTTCTGGTATTTTTACAATAAACGCGATACTACATCTTCAGATATGCCTGATCCAGGAGATATTGTAAAATTCACTTACGACATTAAAGACCTAAACGGTTCTTTGATTCTTTCAGAAAAAGATAATGGTTTACAGCAATACAAAGTGGACCAAAGCAATCAAGAACTTATCTCTGGTGTACGTGATGGCATAAAACTTATGAAGGAAGGTGAAACAGTAACTTTCCTATTTCCTTCCTATAAAGCCTATGGTTATTATGGGATCGAACAAAAACTCGGCACTAATATTCCTGTGCAGAGCACTGTAACTTTACACTCAATTGAACAATCAAACGAAAATTAATTATTTATGAAAAAATTATCATTTCTATTTTTATCACTTACGCTTGCATTTGCGTCTTGTCAGGAGAAATATCCTGAATTAAAGGAAGATGGTGTATATGCTGAATTTATTACTAATAAAGGAACTTTTGTTGCTAAACTAAAAAATGAAACTGCACCACTTACTGTTTCTAACTTCGTAGCATTAGCCGAAGGTACTAACGGAATGGTAGATTCTATTTACAAAGGAAAGCGCTTTTACGATGGACTTTCTTTCCACAGAGTTATAAAAGATTTTATGATTCAAGGTGGGGACCCAAAAGGTGATGGTACAGGAAGCCCTGGTTACGCATTTCCAGATGAAATTACCGACACTATTCGATTTGACAGAAAAGGACTGTTAGCAATGGCTAATTCAGGCCCAGCGACAAATGGAAGTCAGTTTTTCGTTACTTTAAAAGAAACTCCTTGGTTAGACGGCCGTCACACTATTTTTGGTGAGATTGTAGTTGGGCAAGACATTGTTGACGCAATTGGAGTAGTAGAAACAGAAAAGCCTGGTGATAAACCAATTTCTCCAGTAATTATTGAAAAAGTAAACATCATCAATAAAGGGAAGGTGAAAGTTCCTTACTTTACTGAAGAGATGAATAAAATAGAAAAAGAGAAAAAAGAGAAAGAAGAGCGCATTAATAAAATTGCATCTACTAAAGCAGAGGAATTAAAAGCCCTAAAGGCTAAAGCTGATTCTCTTCCTTCAGGTTTAAAAATCTACTTCAACGAAAAAGCAGAAGGAGAACAACCTAACGAAGGCGACAAAATTTTAATGAACTACGCTGGTTTCTTAACAAACGGAAAATTATTCGATTCGAATATTTTAAAAAATGCTGAGCAATACGAAATGGTTGATGAAATGCGTAAAGCAGCTGGACAATACGTACCAGTACCAACAGATTACAGCAAAGACGCTCAGTTAATTCCAGGTTTCCGCGAAGGATTACTAAATATGAAAGTTGGCGATAAAGCTACACTCTTTATCCCTTCTCATTTAGCATATGGAAAAAGAGGAGTTCCAGGAGTTATACCTGCTGATTCTGAATTAATTTTCGAACTAGAACTTGTAGAGATTGTGAAGTAATTTCAAATCTTGCTAAATAAAAAAAGAGGAACCGATTTAAAATCAGTTCCTCTATTTTATTTGAATTAATTGTAAAGAGCTCAATAAGCTATAACCCTACCCTATTTTTGAATAATTTGGGTAGCGAAACAACTCAGCGCTATTTCTTCGGTATATTCTTCATTACTTCAAGAGTAAAGTCCCAGTATTTTTGAGCTGAAGAAATGCTTGCACGCTCATCAGGAGAATGCGCTCCTCTAATAGTTGGACCAAAGGAAATCATATCCATCCCTGGATAATTCTGACCTAGAATACCACATTCTAATCCTGCGTGACAAGCAGCTACATTAGCTTTTTCCCCATTCATTTTTTCGTAAAGACTATCCATTACTTTTAAAATAGCACTATCCATATTTGGTGCCCACCCAGGATAATCACCTGAAAGTTTAACCTCGTAACCTGCTAATTCAAAAGTTGATTTTAAAGCATTTGCTAAAGTCGCTTTTGAAGACTCAACAGAACTTCTAGTTAGGCATTCAATTTTGATGCTTCCACCTGCAACTGATACTTTTGCAATATTATTTGAAGTCTCAACCAAGTCTTCAATGTCTGGAGACATTCTATAAACACCGTTATGTGCAGCATTCATAACATTTAAAAACTTAGTCTGACATTCGCTGTGCATTACCTTAGAAAAAGCCTCATCGCTCTTTTCAGCAGTAATTGAAAGATTTTCTTCTAATGATTTATACTCTACAAGAATATCTTTTTTCATGCTTTCGAATGCAGCTTGAAATTTCGATTCATCTGTAACTACAACCTTTGCAACACTTTCACGCGGAATTGCATTTCGAAGACTACCTCCTTCAAGATTAGCTAACTCCATAAAGTCATTAGTAGCAAAAAGTAATCTGTTCATCAACTTATTTGCATTTCCAAGACCTTTAATGATATCCATTCCACTATGGCCACCGTTTAGTCCTTTTACACTAATAATATATGATTGCCCATTTTTAGAGGCATCAACATTTTTGTAATCTCCTGAAGCAGTAATATCTACTCCACCAGCACAACCAATACCAATCTCATCATCTTCTTCAGTGTCTAAGTTTAAAAGAATATCACCCTTCAGCACTCCTCCTTTTAAGCCTTTTGCACCAGTCATTCCTGTTTCTTCATCTATAGTGAAAAGCGCTTCTATTGCTGGATGTTCTATATCGTTACTTTCAAGAATCGCCATTATTGTAGCAACTCCTAAACCATTGTCTGCCCCAAGTGTAGTTCCTTTAGCGCGTACCCAATCACCATCAACATACATTTCAATTCCTTGCTTGTCGAAATCGAAGTTTGTGTCGTTGTTTTTTTGGTGAACCATATCTAAATGACTTTGTAAAATAATCATTTTTCGGTCTTCCATTCCTTTAGTTGCAGGCTTGCGGATAATTACGTTTCCTACTTCATCTTCTATGGTTTCCAATCCAAGACTTTTTCCGAAGTCTTTCATAAAAGCAATTACACGCTCCTCTTTTTTTGAAGGTCGCGGTACAGCGTTAAGATCTGCAAATTTGTTCCAAAGAGCTTTAGGCTCTAAGTTTCTTATTTCTTGGTTCATATAATTTATAATTTTTATTGTGAAAAAATTTTTACCGCGAATTCATGAATATCCTGCGAGGTGTTCCCCGCTATTTATGTGGGGCTCCTTGTAAGTTTAATTTATTTTTGAATTCGAGGCATATTTCCACAAAATTACCGTTTTTCATCCGCTATAAAAATTATGTGGAGAAAGAATTCCTTTGTAAGTTTGAATTATGCAAAGACGAACTTCACTAATCATTGCGCTGCTTCTACCAATACAGATATTTCTGCTTCAAATTCTAAAGAATTTTCCCGAATTTGTAGAGAAGTATTACAGTTTAGGCTTCTATCCTATGCTTTCAAAAATCTCTCGCTATCTGTTTGGGTGGGTTCCATTTTCTGTTGGAGACGTTTTTTATTTACTGATTGCTATTATTGCTATACGATGGGTTTACAAAAACTATTACCGACTTCGTTTTGAACCATTTCGAGTTTTAATAGACATTACTGCTGCCGTTTCAGTGGTATATTTTATGTTCCATATACTTTGGGCTTTCAATTATTATAGACTACCTCTTCATAGATCGCTGCAACTAGAAAGCGATTACAGCTACGAGCAATTGCTGGAAACAACTAAAAAATTTATTGAAAAGAGTAACACATTGCACAATGAATTAAACGGGGGTGATACTCTAAAAGTAGAGGTTCCCTATACTCAAAAAACAATGTTGGAAAGATCCACAAACGGCTATGTTAATTTAGAAAAAGAATTCCCACAACTCGCCTATTCACCTCGAAGTATTAAGAATAGCGGTTGGAGCTTAGGGTTGACGTATATGGGTTACAGTGGATATCTAAATCCGTTTTCTGGAGAAGCACAAGTGAACAATTTAATTAAAACTTATAAATTCCCTGTAGTGGCCTGCCACGAAGAAGCGCATCAAATTGGTTATGCTGCAGAAAACGAAGCTAATTTTATTGCGACTTTAGCAACCCTTCACAACAACGACACTTATATACAATATGCTGGTCACATATTTACACTTCGTTATTTATTAAGCGATGTGTTTAGAAACAGTGAAGATGATTTTTTTGAATTAACAAAAACCATTAACCCAGGAATTTTAGCCAGTTATAGAGAAATGCAAGATTTTTGGGGAAGCTATGAAAATCCTTTCGAAACATTTTCAAAAGTATTTTGGGATAATTTCTTAAAAGCAAATAACCAAAGTGATGGTATAAAAAGTTATAATTATATGGTGGCTTTGGTGGTTAATTATTTTGAAGGGAGAACTTTATAATCCTTTTCATGTCTTTGAATAATAATTAAATAAGACGATTTAATTGATGAAATGATTAAATCAGCCCAGTTTTCTAAGTAAAAATTAGCGATTTCTTTAATAATTGAGATATTTTTTTATTATTCTTGCCGCATTGAAAATTGCTTATTTATGAAAAGAAAACATTTATTTCAATACTTATTTTTAGGTATTGTGTTTGTTCTTCAATCTTGTGAGGTTGATATAATGAATGATAAACGTGTTTTAGTAACAGGAACCATTGTTGACAGCAACAACAATCCTATTTCAAATATTTCTGTTCGTTCTGAGACTAGCCGTGAAGCATTATTAGGTGAGACTGTAAGTGACGAGAATGGACAATTTGAATTCACTTCGCTTATGTCAAAACCTCCATATAATTTTTATATAGCTGTTAATTCAAAACCGTTTAGCGAAATCTGGCATTACCACTATGATACCGAACTAATTGAAAATATAGATTATTCTGCCAAAGCCTTTTACGACGAAAGCAATAATCGTAATGCTTCTACATATAATTTAGGTGTTATTCAGCTAAATAAGTATGCAAAACTTAACCTTCATATTAACAATATTCCAGGAGACACAAACACTCTTGAATACAAACTAAATTATGATTCCGCTATTTGTAGAGTAAACTTAAATGGCAATGATTTAAACCAATGTGAAGATGATGAATCTGAATTTCGGTTTTTAGATTCAGAATACTCAGATATTCATATCAATGTAGAAAGCCAATTAGGTACGACCGTAGCGTTTATTTACAAATTGAATGGCGAGCCTGAACAAACAATTTCCATCCCACTAACAAACCCTGAAAATACATATGTTTTTGAATATTAGAACTTTTGTGTTGGCGTTATTTATTTCATCTACCGCATTTGCACAACAAACAGAGACTACTAAAATAGACAGCTTAGGACCAGGTAAGAACATTGGCAACATCAGTTTTGGCCCATATTTTCCAATTGCATTTGGTGATAATTTTGCAAATAATGGTTTGGATTTAAAAATGGGGGCGAGATTTTCTTTTAAAATTAAAACAACTAAAGACTTTTATGTTGGCCCATATTTTAGTTTTTTCAAATCTAATGTTTCGGACCCAGAGCTAATAGGAAACTACTTCCGTTCAAACAACTATTTAGTTGGAGGAATGGTTAATTATGAAAAGCACATAGGAGATTTTGACGCTAGCATCGGAATTGGTGTTGGGTATTCAACCTATCGCAATCACGCCACAGGTGACAATTTTAGCGATACCGCGACTGCAGTGTGGTTAAATCCTGAGCTAAGCTATCGATTTTCAAACTATTTAGGTGTTTACGCTTCTACTGAATTACGTCACGATTTTATGAATGTGAATGTTCCTAAGGAATTAAAAGACACTTTTAATGGTGCTAATTACCTCAACATTAGTTTCGGACTTCGTATAAATTTAGGGACTGCACATAAGTATATGTAACTTATCTTTGGAAAATGCAAAAATCAATTAAAAGTCTTCAAAATCCGTTGATAAAACAGATTGTTCTCCTTCAAGAAAAATCGCGTGAACGTAGAAAAACAGGTCTTTTCTTTGTAGAAGGACTACGTGAAATTTCACTTGCAGTTAAAGGAGAATATCAGTTAAAAACCTTATTATATTGTCCTGAAATTATTTCTGAAAAAGATTTTGATGCGCTAAAGAAATATGTAAGTACTAACACTGAAATCATAGAAATCACTTCGGAGATCTATGAAAAACTAGCTTATCGAAGTTCAACGGAAGGAGTTTTGGCGATTGCAATGGTAAAAGATTTAAGTCTTTCTACATTAACGATTTCGAACTCGCTTAATAACGGTTCCTCGAACGAATCTAGAGGACCTTTAATCTTAATTGCTGAAGCTCCCGAAAAACCCGGCAACATTGGGGCAATTCTTCGTACTGCCGATGCTGCTAATGTTGATGCTGTAATAATCGCCAACCCTAAAACTGATATGTACAATCCAAATATTATCCGCAGTAGTGTGGGATGTATATTTACAAATAACATTGCGACGGGAAGTACTTCGGAAATTATCGCATTTCTAAAAGAAAACAACATCAACATCTATTGTGCTGCCTTACAAGCGTCCGTACCATATCACACTTGCGATTTTATAGAAAGTACAGCAATTGTAGTTGGCACCGAAGCAACTGGTTTAAGTGATGAATGGTTAGAAAACAGCAATCAAAACATCATCATCCCAATGCAAGGGGAAATTGACAGTATGAATGTATCTGTAGCTGCGGGAATCCTTATATTTGAAGCTAAAAGGCAGCGAAATTTTCTAAAGTAAATTTCGCAAATCACAAAAGTCCAAATCCTAAATCCCAAACAAAGTCAGAGTTTTAATTAATGACTTTTATTGGATTTTGGTGCTTAAAATTTAGAACTTAAATTATGAGTCCAGAAACTCTTTTCTATATAATAATAGCGATATTAATTGTCAGTTTTATTATTGACCAGGCGTTGGATTACTTAAATGCAAAACACTTTGGAGATACGCTACCTAAGGAGTTAGATGATATTTTTGATGAACAGGAGTATCAAAAATCCCAAAGATATAAAACGGAACGCTATAAATTCGGTCTGCTTACTTCAACCATTTCTTTAATAGCCACGCTCCTATTCTTCTTTTTTGATGGCTTCGCATATGTTGATAATTTAGCGCGTTCTATTTCCAACAATGAAATCCTAATTGCCTTGGTTTTCTTTGGCATTATTATGATTGCTAGTGATATTTTAAGTACTCCATTTAGCTATTACAGCACATTTGTAATTGAAGAAAAATACGGTTTTAATAAAACAACTCGAAAAACATTCTTTCTCGATAAAGTGAAAGGATGGCTTATGGGTGCTATTCTTGGTGGAATAATTCTAGGAGCAATAATTTGGTTTTATCAAACCACAGGAGAATATTTTTGGCTTTATGCTTGGGGAATTATAACCGTATTTACTGTGCTGATGAATTTATTTTACGCACGTTTTATTGTTCCTTTATTTAACAAACAAACTCCTTTAGAAGAAGGCTCACTGCGTTCAGAAATTGAAAAATACGCGTCGAAAGTTGGTTTTACTTTAGATAAAATTTTTGTTATTGACGGAAGTAAAAGAAGTACAAAAGCAAATGCTTATTTCTCAGGATTTGGAAGCGAGAAACGAGTAACACTTTACGACACATTAATTAATGATTTAAACGAAAAAGAAATAGTAGCTGTACTTGCTCACGAGGTGGGTCATTATAAACGAAATCACATTATTATCAACCTAATAGTTGCCATTTTAACCACAGGATTTACTTTGTGGTTATTGTCTTTATTTATTGGTAATCCCTTACTTTCTGAAGCATTAAATATTTCTCAACCTTCGTTTCACGTTGGGTTGGTAGCATTTGGAGTGTTATATAGCCCGATTTCCGGGATTACGAGTTTAACAATGAATTACCTAAGTAGGAAGTTTGAATACCAAGCAGATGATTATGCTAAAAACACTTTCGCATCAGAACCGCTGATTTCAGGTTTAAAAAAGCTTTCGAAGAATAGTTTAAGCAACCTTACCCCGCACCCACTGTATGTTTTTGCACACTATTCACACCCTACGCTGTTGCAAAGATTTAAGAATTTGAATAAGTAGCAATTCTATTTATGCAAGGGCTGCAAAGCTTTTGTTTCATTGAAAAAAATTAACGCATCGTAACGAAGTGGCACAATAGTAGGCACAAACTGTCTTCTGTCAAATTGAGGATTGTACACGACTCCTATCGCACGATGCCCCATGACCTTTAAATTTTCTTCCTTTCTATCCTCTTCGTCAAAAATAAGATAGAAAGAATTCAAACCTGTTTTCTTAAGTTTATACTCAACACTACTTCTTAAAGCTCTAGGAATCGTCATTTCTTCCATTCTGGCGCCCCAACTAGAACCAGCAATTACTTTTCCTTTGTAACTAGAAAAACCTATTAGAAAAACATTATTCTTTCCTAAACTTTCTCGTTTTAGCTGACCAATATTTTTTTCACCAGTATTTCGCATACTGGTAAACGAAGCATCGCCAATATGCGTGTTGTGAGCCCAAACCACACCTTTAGAATTTTCACCATAGAGCACCAGTAAATCGCCTACTGTTTCTCGCATATGAAAAACTCTAGAGTTCCAAGAAACAGCATCTTTAGAAGCTATACTTTCACGATAAAATTCTTCAGCATTATGTACTACAATTGCATTCTGAAGCAAGTAAAAATATTCGTCATCTGAAAGGTCTTCTAAGATTTCACGATTATTTCTAATATAAGAAACTACCCTTTCAGTAGCAGCTTCGCAATCTGGTTTTCCGTCTTTTACTGCACGAGCATATTGCCAACTATCGCCTTTATGAGGATTAAAGCAATTGTATTGGAGTTTAACGTAATTATAGCTCGATTCATCTATTTTTTTAAGAGTTTCCAACACCATTTGTTTTGAAACCCATTCATCGTAAACATCCATTCCGTAAAAACCAACTTTTTTGTCTTGTGGCAAACTATCATTATACTCTCGTAACCATTCAGCAAGAGCTACAACTTCTTCGTTTGCCCACATCCACGTTGGCCAACGATTGAGCTGCATTAAAACCTCTCTTGCCGAATTTCCTGAACCCTCAATATTCTTTACATATTGGTTTAACTTATAAAGACTAGCGAAATCACCTTCCACGGCAATGAAATTAAAACCGTGTTCTTCTATAAGCCTTCTGCTAATTTTATCGCGCCATATGTAATACTCATGGGTACCATGACTGGCTTCTCCTAGCAAGACCAACTTTTTATCGCCTGAAGCAGCAATGAGTGGGTCTAAACTAGATGCATCATCCAGTTTAATTGCTTTATCTGTAAGATTTTGAGCAGAGAGCATCATAAGTGAAAGAACCATTATTAGCGTTAATCGCAACTTCATATATTGACTTATTAATTAGTACAGAATATAAGCAATAATAATGAGATTACTCAAAATGAGTTTCTTCCTACTTGTAAAAGATAAGCGTGAAGTTAAAGAGATGTTCTTACAACTTCATAATCCAGCGCATTAGCTTTAATCTAAAATTTGTGTGAGGATAATATCGAATAAAAGGATCGAACCATGTTGGCTTATCCATTACGCTTTTATAGTGTGTAAAAGCTTTAAATCCTGCTTTTCCGTGATAATTACCAATCCCACTAAAACCAACACCTCCAAATGGTAAATTTTCGTTAGTGATGTGCATTACGGTTTCATTAATTGCCCCGCCACCGAAGGAGATTTCTTTTAAAATTTTCTTTTTAGTAGCATTGCTTTTTGTGAACACATAGCAAGATAATGGTTTTGGCAGGCTATTTACTTTGGCAATCGCTTCCTCAATAGTTTCATACGTAATTACAGGAAGTATAGGCCCGAATATCTCCTCTTGCATCACTGCATCTTCAAAACTTACATTTTGCATTACGGTAGGTTGAATATAGCGCGATTCGCGATTCATTTCGCCTCCGTAAAATATTTTTTGTGGGTCGAGCATTTTAGCCAACCTATCAAAGTTTTTATTATTGATAATTTGAAGAAAATTATCATTTTCAAAAGCAAAATGCTGACTTTCTATTTCTATTTTTAGCTGATTGAGAAATTTTTGTTCAATACTTTTATGAACCAATATATAATCTGGAGCGATGCAAGTTTGGCCGGAATTTAAGAATTTACCCCAAACTAAACGTTTTACTGAAACTTTTAAATTACAATTCTCCGTAATAATAGCAGGGCTTTTGCCTCCAAGCTCTAAGGTAACCGGAGTTAAATTTTCGGCAGCAGCTTTATAAACTATCTTACCAACTGTAGTACTTCCAGTAAAAAATATTTTATCGAATTTCTGTTTTAGTAATTCTTGAGTTTCTTCCACTCCACCTTCTACCACTGTAAAAAACGCAGGATCAAAATTCTCCTTTACAATTTTAGCCATAGCTGCCGCGGTGTTGGTCGGCAATTCACTAGGCTTTAAAATTACAGTATTCCCTGCGGCAATTGCAGCAATTGCTGGAGCAAAGGAAAGCTGATAAGGATAATTCCACGCCCCAATAACTAAAGAAACTCCTAAAGGCTCAGGAATAATATAACTTGAAGCTGGGAAATTGAGAATTCCAGTAGGCACACTTTCCTTTCGCGCCCATTTGTAAATCATTTTTCGCGCTTCCTTTATGTCTTTGTAAAGCAGGGAAAGTTCAGTACTGTAATTATCAAATTCAGATTTTTTGAAGTCTTTGTAAATAGCTTCGTGAAGTAATGCTTCATTTTGCTCTAAAGCTTGTTGAAGTTTTTTTAACTGAGCCCTCCTAAACTGAATGTCTTTTGTAGCGTGAGTATTAAAGAAGTTACGTTGCGCATTAATGATTTCTTTCATGATTATTGTATTTTCTTAAATTTTGAACACTTCTGTAAGTTAAACACCACAGAGGCACAAAGCAACACAGAGATACTAAAGAAATAATCAGTTAAAAGATTTAAACTTTCAGGTTAAAGTCTCTAAGCGAAGCCCAACAGACCATTTCGATTTCGATTTCGTTTTCGATTTCGATTTCGATTTCAACACTACTTATCTCTATTCAATATTTTATACTCCTCATAACAACCACTAATTGCATCTAAAATTTGAAGGTCGTTTGCTGTTCTAATAAAATCTTTAGAGTAATTACATTTATTTAATATCTCATCAATATCAACACGTTCTAACTGAAGTACGGCCATTAAGGTTTCACGGTCGAACTTACTTTGAAGCAAGTTTCTTATTTCATCATCCTCTTTCATCTTGCGCATTTTCCGCATCTGTTGTGGCCGTTTTCCGAATACATTATAGAGGAAGTCGGCAGGATTAAAAATAGAGCTTAAAACTTTGCTTACAGCGCCTGGTTGATTACTACCTCCTTCATAACCCGTGCTCAATCCTGAAATTCTATATCGGTAATTGTCATAAACAGGTATTAACTTAGCGTCAATCTCTACATAACCCGTTAACTGAACAGGTTTTACAACTACCTCTTCTAACGCTATACCAAGTTCAGTCATTTTTACTTTAATGTCTCCGAATCTAAGCCAATCGTTTGTAACACGAACGCGAAGCGATTTAAATCCTAGATATGAAAAATACAGTGTATCGTTTACTGCTGCTTTTAATGCAAACTCTCCTTTATCGTTAGTAGTAGTTCCTTTTACCTGATTAAGGTTTACGATGTTTACGTTTTCTAAAATTTTATCGTTAGCATCGTTCATTACAACTCCTTTTATATCGTGTAATTCTTGGGAGAATGATGAAATTGAAACAAAAAACAGAAGAATTAGTAAGAGATTTTTTTTCATAGTAAAAATTGCATTCGTCTTATTCAAAAATAACAATTAACAAACTAAGACAAATTAATGTTTATCCAAACCCTAATATGGTAAACATTATAATTTAAAGTAACATTTTTAAGAAGCTAACCTTAGGGATAGTAAACCTCCTAATTAATCAGTACACGCTCTATGCCAAAAGCTCATTTTAAATAAATAAAAAACGGGCCCTTTTAAAAGGCCCGTAAATATAATTATATAGTCGTTAAGACGTCGCTAAATTTTAATAATTCAGTATGATGAATTAATTAAGCATTTCTCCTACGTCTTCCGCCAGTCCCTTTTGCATTTGGACGTTCGGTACTTCTTCTACTTTTTCCTTTAAAAGCTGGTTTATCGCTGCTTGAACTGCTGCTGCGCTTCTTAAATCCACCTCTTCTTCCGCTATCACTACGATCGCTTCTATCGCCTCTTTCGCTTCTTTTCTTTCCACGACTACGACCGCTTCCGCTGCGACCTGTGTCTTTAGAAATTTCAATGTTTATTTGTCTGCCATCAAGCTTAAAGTCTTTGAATACACTCATCACCATTTCCTGATGCTTTGTATCGGTATTAAAGAATGAGAAGCTGTCTTTTACATCAACTTTGTAAACATCGTCTTTTCCAAGGCTTAATAAATCACGAAGGAAGTCTTTCAAGCTCATCCAATCGAAATCATCTTTTCCACCAATATTTAAGAAATAACGAGTGCTATCTCCTCCTCCTTCTTCAGAAAAGTTACGATCTCCACCAGAGATATTTAAATCTTTACTGTTTTTGTAGTAATTTAAGAAACGAGTAAACTCTACTGAAAATACTTTCTTGATTAAATCTTCTTTTGAAAAATCTGCTAATACTTCGTTTATATTCGGAAGGTAAGCGTTAATCTCAGGATTTATCTCAGTGTTTTTTATTGTATTTGCTAGGTGGAACATTTGCACTTCACAAATTTCCATTCCTGAAGGAATTTCCTTGGCAACAAATTTCTTTTGAATTATCTTTTCAATAGTTCTTATCTTTCTAACTTCACTTTTAGAAACAATAACTATTGAAACTCCTGTTTTACCAGCACGTCCGGTACGACCACTACGGTGAGTGTACACTTCAGTTTCATCTGGAAGTTGATAGTTTATAACGTGTGTAATATCATCTACATCAATTCCACGTGCAGCAACATCTGTTGCAACAAGCATTTGAATTTGACGATTTCTGAAAGATTTCATTACTGTATCACGTTGACTTTGACTTAAATCTCCGTGAATTGCAGCTGCGTTATATCCATCTTCGATAAGTTGTTCAGCTACTTTTTGAGTATCGCGTTTTGTTCTACAGAAAATTACAGAAAAGATTTCTGGATTTGCATCTGCCAAACGTTTTAAAGCGTTGTAACGATCTCTTGCGTTAACTAGGTAATATTCGTGTGTTACTTGATCTGAACCTACATTCTTTGTTCCTACAGTGATTTCCACTGGAGTATGCATAAACTTTTTTGCAATTGTAGATACTTCTTTAGGCATTGTAGCACTAAACAACCATGTACTCTTGTCTTTAGGTGAATGCGAAAGAATTTCGGTGATGTCTTCGAAAAAGCCCATGTTAAGCATTTCGTCTGCTTCATCAAGAACGCAATATTCAATTTTTGAAATATCTATTAAGCCACGGCCAATCATATCTTTCATACGACCTGGAGTAGCTACAATAATTTGCGAACCTCTTTTAATTTGGCGTGCTTGATCGGTTATACTTGCACCACCATAAATAGCAGTAACGTTTAAACCTGGCATATACTTACCGTAAGCCACCATTTCATTTGTAATCTGTAAACACAATTCACGTGTAGGTGAAAGGATAAGTCCTTGTGTAGTGCGACTGTTTACGTCTATTTTTTGCAACATAGGAAAACCGAAAGCTGCGGTTTTACCTGTTCCTGTTTGTGCCAATGAAACCATATCGGTTTCGCGGTCTAATAAGATTGGAATTGCTTTTTCTTGAACTTCTGAAGGGGTTTCAAAACCCAAGTCTGCGATGGCTTTTAGAAGATGCTCTTCTAAGCCGAGTGCTTTAAATGCTGTCATTTTTTGTAAAATAAATTTTTATATGCGTGCTAACGAGAAGCGACTGGACATATAAAATAAAAACGGACAGCTTCACTATAACACTCCTCACCCTGAGGATTTCTTGATGATCAAAAGCCTTACGCTATGATTTTTCAAGGCCGCAAAAGTAGTGTTTACTTTTTAACTAACAATATTTATTGGGATATATTTAAGATTTTACACGAAAATAAATTTCTATCGCCAACAAAATCGGCACTTATTCGGTCAGATAATCAATTAATTGACGCATTGCTTTTCCTCTATGACCTATTTCACCTTTTTGCTGAAGCGTCATTTCGGCAAATGTTTCATCAAAGCCATCAGGTTGAAAAACTGGGTCGTAACCAAAACCTGAATCCCCACGTAATTCTTCTATAATCTTACCCTCACAAATACCTAAAAACAAGACTTCTGAGTGATTCATTGAAAGTGCTATTGCAGTTTTAAATCTTGCACTTCTATCTTTTTTATCAGCTAAATTATTCAGGAGCTTTTCAATATTTGCTTGAGAGTTATTATCCTTCCCAGCGTATCTAGCACTATAAACCCCAGGTTCGTTGTTTAACGATTTTACCTCTAACCCGGTATCGTCTGCAAAGCAATCTAAATGATAATTATCGCGAACATAATTAGCTTTTAAAATAGCATTTCCTTCGATGGTGTCGGCAGTTTCTTCAATATCTTCATTACACCCTATATCGTCTAAGCTTAATAATTCGATATGATGCGGCAGAAGAGCTTTAACCTCTGCAAATTTATTTTTGTTGTGAGTAGCGAAGACGAGTTTCATTTTAATAAAGGAATTACGATTTATAATTTACGATATTTGGAATTTATAGTTCCTTATTTAGAGTTTTTATAACGCTCAATAATTTCATCTGAAGACTTTATAGTTTTTTTAGCCCATTCAAGTTCTATTTCACGTTTTTCTTCTTCTGAAAGCTGCCAATTAATATTACTTTGTTTCAGTTTTGAAACCACACTTTGTAAAATAATTGCAGCAGAAACTGAAATATTTAAGCTTTCAGTAAAACCGTACATTGGGATTTTTAAAAAACCATCGGCTGCTTCCATCACTGTATCACTTAAACCATCACTTTCTTTTCCGAAGAAAAAAGCACTTTTCTTAGACACATCAAAATCATGTAACATCATTGAAGATTTATGTGGTGTTGTAGCAATTATTTGATATCCAGAATCTTTTAACTCACTAATACAATTTTTTATTGCATTATGCCTTTTAAACGAAACCCATTTTTGGGCCCCCATAGCAATTTCTTTATCTATGCGTTTGCTCACTCTTTCTTCTACAACGTGTAAATCCTGAATACCAAAAACATCACAAGTACGCATTACAGCACTTGTATTATGGAGTTGGTAAACATCTTCGGTAACTACCGTAAAATGGCGAGTTCGTTCTGATAGCACTTCCTGAAAGCGCTCTTTTCTATTTTCTGTAAGGTAAGTTTGAAGGTATTCTAAAAGTTCTAAATCCATACTTCGATTTCGCTCATTAATCGACTTGAAAAGCTAATGAGTTTTGGGTTTATAGGTTTGTGAATTAAAATCAACTTTTCAACTTAGATTTCAAATTCAATTTTAAATCTGCGAAGATAAAAGTATTTGTTTTATTGATGGTTTCTTATATTCATATTTTTAAATAACTTAGTAAAGAATTCTATTAATAAAACTCCCCGTTATTGCGGGCAAAAATTATGAAAATTGTAGTATTATCAGGAGCTGGAGTAAGTGCAGAAAGTGGCATAAAAACTTTTAGAGATGGCAACGGATTATGGGAAAATCACGATATAATGGAAGTAGCCTCACCCGAAGGATTTAAGCGTAATCCTGCCTTGGTACTCGATTTTTACAATCAACGTAGAAGGCAGCTGCAAACCGTAGAACCTAACAGTGCTCATATTGCGTTGGCAGAACTTGAAAAACATCACGATGTAACAATTATTACTCAAAATGTAGACGACCTTCACGAACGCGCCGGAAGTACTGATGTTATTCATCTACACGGCGAACTTCTAAAAGCAAGAAGCACTGTTGATGAAAATTTAATTTTAGAATGGACGGACGACTTAAACATAGGTGATTGCTGTGAAAACAACCACCAACTTCGCCCACATATAGTTTGGTTTGGCGAAATGGTTCCTATGATTGAAGTTGCCTCTGAGATTATTGAAGATGCCGATGCTATAATTATTGTAGGGACTTCTATGCAAGTATATCCCGCTGCAGGCTTGATACAATATGCCAAACCTGATGCTCAAGTTTATTTTATAGACCCCAATCCTTCAATAAACCCAACTAAAGAAATCTCAGTTTATGCCGAAAAAGCCTCTACAGGTGTTCCTAAAGTTGTAAAGAAACTTGCGAGTATGTCCTAAATATCTATAATAAGATTTGCTGTTTTAATAGATGCTAAATTATTTTTTTTGTATTTTTCAACATAATTCAAACATTCTAACTTTATAGTTTAAATTCCTTATAGATTTGATAGAAAAATACTTCAGAATTATTCTATTTTCATAAATTTCAGAATATAAATCTACACCCCTTGAAACAAAAAATAATTTCCCCACTCCCCTTGGTACGCAATATAAAAAGCATAACATTTTCTCTGTTAGCCTTAGTATTCCTATGCACTTCTAATGAAATATTAGGGCAATCCAATTCACGTATTGACAGCTTGAAAACGGCTTTTGAAAATGAAACCAATGATTCCTTAAAAGTTTTAGCGGAAATTAATTTAGCTAAGGGAATTCATAAAATGCAACACGACCTAGAGTCGGAATACTTTCACGCTAAGGAAGCAGTAGATCGAGCATTGCGAATAAATGATACGGTATTATACGCCAGAGCCTTAGACAATCTTGGGTTGTTGTACCGTTATCATCAACGTTACGATCAAGCGCTATCACTTCACACTAGAGCTTTTGAATTAATAAAAGATAAAGATGTAGACCCGATTTTCAAAATGATAATGGGGAATAATGCAGGTGTTGCGGGCCGATACAATCATAATAACGACACTGCATTTCTCTATTATATGCAAGCTTTAAAAATTGCCGAAGACGAAAATAATTTAAAAAACATAGCTATTTCTTCTAACGGAATTGGTAACACATTAAGCAATATACCTGGACGTGAAAATGAAGCTTTACCATATTTTGAACGGTCTTTAAAAGCACAACAAGATATAGGCAATGACTTAGGAGTTGCAATGAACTATCTTTCTATTAGCGATTATTATATCGTGAAAGGTGATTTTAAGACTGCTAATGAATATTTGAAAATACTTTTAAAATTAAATCAAGATAGAAATGATGAATTTGGAATAGCTATTACTTATGAGTATATGGGGATTTCTAAGTTAAAGGAAGGAAAAGATTTAGATAAAGCTGTGACTTATTTTCAAACTTCTGCCGATGGGTACAAGTCTCTTAAAAATATCCACAGACAAGCAGAAATTCTTACACATTTAGGGAACACCTATTTAAAGAAAAGTGAATTAAATCGCGCCGAAGATTATTATAATCAATCCTTAGAACTCTCTAAAAACCTAAATGCCTTAGGTATGATAAGTACAAATGTTTTAAAGCTTTCTGAAGTTTCTGAACAAAGAGGAGATTATAAATCGGCATTATCAAACTTTAAACTCTCTCAGGTTTATAAGGATAGTATAAATATAAATGAACAAAACGTAAAAATTGAAGCTCTTACACAGGAGTACAATTTAGAAAAAAAGGAAAGTCACATTCAATTTTTAGAAAAGGATAAAGCTTTACAGCAAGTGCTTTTGAATACCCAGAAAGATGAACTTAAGAGAAGACAAATTATCACCATCCTTTTAGCGATTGCACTAGGTGCGATATTGATTATCTTTTTTATGCAGTATAGAAATTACCGTATTAGAAAAACAGCTAATGAGCGTTTAAATCAAGCTGAAAAAGAAAAAATGGTTACTATTTACGAACGAAACTTAGCACAAGCGGAAATTCTTGTTACTAGACTTCAAATTAATCCTCATTTTATATTCAACAGCCTTAACGCCATTACCTATCTCATACAAAGTGAACAGAACTGTAAAGCAATTGAATACTTAGGGATATTCAGTCATTACACAAGAATGGTACTTGAAACATCAAAACAGCAAGTTATCTCTCTACAAGAAGAATTAGAGTTAGCCGAAAACTATCTTAAGCTCGAAGAAAACAGGTTCTCCAATGACTTTAAATATGTTATTTCGGGCATTGAGAACCCAGACCTTGAAGATGTCTTAATTCCGCCATTATTAATTCAGCCGTTCCTAGAAAA
Organism: Aequorivita sp. KMM 9714; assembly: GCF_011065475.1. Taxonomy (NCBI): domain Bacteria; kingdom Pseudomonadati; phylum Bacteroidota; class Flavobacteriia; order Flavobacteriales; family Flavobacteriaceae; genus Aequorivita; species Aequorivita sp. KMM 9714. The sequence continues at coordinate 388,347 of NZ_JAAGRO010000002.1, forward strand.
TGCTATTTGGCATGGCTTGTTAGCCAGCCCACGTAAAAAGAAGTTGTTAAGTATTCATATAGATATCGATGAAAACACAACACAAATTATTATTGATGATAATGGCGCTGGAAGAGATAATAAAAATAAAATAAACACCATTAAAAGCCATAATAGTATGGGGATGGGAATAATTAAGGAGCGTATCGAACTTTACAATAAAACGAACGAAGGAAAAATTAATTATAAGATTATCGATAAGAAAGACGACGAAGGGAAGCCTTTAGGTACACGAATAATTTTAGAACTTAACAACACTATGGACTATTTCAGAAATCATCCAAGTAAAATGTCTGTAAATCATGCTTAAGTCTTAATGTTTAAATAAATCCACTCGTACTTTCAAATATTTTAAAGCTTAAACTATCAGGAGTTGACACTAGTCGAAATAAGAGAGAGGAAATTGCAGATTGGCTTATTACAGATCAAAAAGTTGCTTGCCAAACTCCCGCGATGCCTTGTCTAAGTTTATTAGGAAAGATTAGCCAATGGATTCACCAAGAATTAAAATCTATTTTAATAAGTATCATCCCCAAAACAAAGGGCAAGATATAATACAAGGGCTAAAAGGTTTTAAAAGAAATTACTTCGATTATTATCGTTAAAATAAAGCTAAACCCCTCTAAAACATTGATTTCAGTATAATAGTTTCTTATTTTTGAGAAAACCTTAAAACAAAAAAATATGAGCTATTTAAATCTAGATAAAAAGAAAACTGCAACAATTGCAAAAGAACTTAATGTCCTTTTAGCAGACTACCATTTATACTATCAAAAACTACGTAATTTCCACTGGAATATCGTTGGAAGTAACTTTTTTGAACTTCACGTAAAGTTTGAAGAAATGTATGACGATGCCAAATTAAAGGTAGATGAAATTGCAGAAAGAATTTTAACCCTTCGTTTTCAACCTACAAGTAATCTTTCAGATTATATTAAAATGAGTAACCTAGAAGAATCTTCAGAAAACACTAAAGATGTTGAAATGGTGAAAATTCTACTTGACGATCATGGGAAACTTTTAAAGCAGATGCGTAAGGTAGTTGAGAAAGCTAGCAGCGCTGATGATGAAGGAACAATTGATATGGTTGGAGGTTTTATTGGCCACATAGAAAAAATTAGCTGGATGCTAGATGCTTGGTTGATGAAAGCAACCGATAATCATCCAGAAGCTTAACAAGTACTTAAGTTATTAGTTTAGCAACCGTGTTAGAAAAAATATATTTCTAACACGGTTTTTTTATTAAATTCACAGAAATATGGTTAATAATTTTACTAAATCAACATTTAAATTTGATACCTTTATGTTTTAAAATTAATTAACTTTCTTTTCGAAACCTGAAATTTAATAAGCAAAAATGATGAACGGAATATTAGAGTTTTTGTCGAACATCCCTTGGTGGGCTTGGATACTTATAGTTTTATCAATAATCGCCATACGTGATGTTTTCTTTAATAAACGTCACACTATCAGTCACAACTTTCCTATAGTTGGTCATATTCGTTACATGCTCGAAAGTATTGGCCCTGAATTAAGACAGTATATAGTTGCCAACAACAGAGAGGAACTCCCATTTAATAGAATTGAAAGAGGTTGGATTTATGCGTCGGCAAAAAATCAAAATAACTACGAAGGTTTTGGTACAGACCGTGATATTTACGAGCCTAACTATATTTTTATAAATAATGCGTTATTACCTTATAAGGTTGAAAAAGACAATCCGAATTACAAAAACCCTTACTTTTTACCTTGTGCTAAAGTTATGGGAGCCTATAATAAACGTCGCAGACCTTACCGCCCTACATCTATTATAAACGTTTCTGCAATGAGCTTTGGTTCTTTATCGGCACGTGCTGTAGAATCACTAAATAGAGGCTGTGCGCTATCCTATGCGTATCACAATACAGGTGAAGGTGGATTATCGCCATATCATAAAACCGGTGCCGATGTAGTGTTTCACTTCGGAACAGGGTATTTTGGGGTTCGAGATGATGAAGGCAAATTCTCGATGGAGAAAATGGTTAAAATGGTAAATGAAAACCCACAGGTTCGAGCTATAGAAGTAAAACTTTCTCAGGGAGCAAAACCAGGGAAAGGCGGTGTTCTTCCGGGAGCTAAAATAACGGAAGAACTTGCTGAAATTAGACACGTGCCTATTGGAAAAGATGTATTGTCTCCTCCTACACATTCAGCTTTTAAAGGTGTAAAAGGCTTACTTGATTTTGTTGAAGATATTGCTCAAGAAACTGGCTTACCTGTTGGAATTAAATCGGCTGTTGGTAGATTAAACGAATGGGAAGAGTTGGCTAAAATAATGAAGGAAACGGGTAAAGGTCCAGATTTTATTACAATTGATGGTGGTGAAGGTGGAACCGGTGCAGCCCCTCCTAGCTTTGCAGACCACGTTTCGCTTCCTTGGCTCTTTGGTTTTGCTGAAGTTTATAAGATTTTTAAAAAACACGACTTATGTGATAGAGTAGTTTTTATTGGCAGCGGTAAACTAGGTTTTCCTGCAAAGGCTGCTATGGCTTTCTCGATGGGTGCAGACCTAATAAACGTTGCTCGTGAAGCTATGATGAGCGTTGGATGTATTCAAGCGCAACAATGCCACACAAACAAATGTCCTACAGGGGTAGCTACCCAAAATAAGTGGTTACAAAGAGGAATAAATATTGAAGATAAATCTGTAAGAGCGCATTTCTATTTTAAAAACTTTAGAAAAGAACTTTTAGAAATGACTCACGCCTGTGGGTACGAGCATCCTGCACAATTTACCATGGATGATGTAGATCTTACCGTTGGAGATAAGAACCTTATTAAAACCTTAGCCCAATCGTTTATGTATCACAAAGTACCGGTGCCTTTTGAGAGTATGAAAGCTCTTGCACATTGCCCATATCTAGGAGGAGATTTCCATGAAAAAGAAGCTAAAAAAGAAGTTAAAGAGATGAAGAAACACAATAAAGTTCGCTACTAAAGCTTATAAAAAGTCTTGGTTAGCTTAACCCTTGTTTAAAGTCTGTAATACCTCAACTCTCTTAATTTTTGAAGTTTCAGTATAAATAAACTGTGGAACGGTATAAACCTTTTTAGGCTTTTCGTATGCAGAAAGTGATGTAAAAGCTTCTGAAAAGTCCTTAAGTTCTAAAGTGTTTTCAGCTTCAACAATCATAATTACTCGCTCCCCTAATGCCTCATCTTTTTCTGAAGCGATAAAAAATGGGGTGTCTATATGAAGTGATAATTTTTCTTCAACTTCTTCAGGATGAACTTTAACGCCTCCCGAATTAATAACATTATCTATTCTTCCTAGGAAAATAAATGATGTTGGTGATAGTAAATTAACTACATCATTGGTTACAACTAATTCTTCTGAAATTTTAGGAGCTGATATTTGTAAACACCCTTCCGAAGTCTGAGAAAACTTTACTGTAGGAAGCGCATTAAAAGCCTTAGACTTATCAATTCCGTTTAAAGCTCGGATTGCAATATGAGTGATGGTTTCTGTCATCCCATACGTTGAAAAAGCTAGTGTATCTTGAAGTTGTAATTCTTTTTCTAGTTCTACTGAAACAGCTCCCCCACCTATAATTAACTTCTTCACTTTATGCAAATCTTTCAACGAATGAAAAACTTGATAAGGCACCATGGCTGCAAAATCAAAGTCTATTTCTAAATTTTCCAACGGGCTTTTAACAGGTGCTTCAGTATATAAATCCCAACCTGCAATCATTCCGCGGACAAGCATCATTTTTCCTGCAATATATGCTGCTGGAAGACATAATAACGCTTTACAGTTTTCTTTTAAGTCGAAGTAATTTACAGTTGCAGTGGCACTGTTAAAAACATGATCTTTCTGAAGTTTAAGAACTTTAGGAGTACCTGTAGACCCAGAAGTTTTAACGGTAATAAAATCCTTTTCATCTAGCCATTCTAAAATGAAACTTCCAATTGCTACTTCGTATTCTTCCTTGCTATTGAGTAAATATTCGGCGTGCTTCTTCAAACCTTTTTCAGTAGAAAAAGCTTCTCCATTTAATCTAAAACTTGGATGTAGCAAACGTTTCACTAATCTATATAAGTTGAATTAGATTCATTTTCTTCAATTACAACTATTGGCTCTTCAACTCTACCAAATAGTTTTCCACTCCAATCTGTCCATTTATAGCGCCACGCCATTAAAAGCAGGAAAATTGGGTAGATAATCAATACCGGGGCAACTACATCAAATCCAGCAGAAGGATCGGAAACATCTTTAAAAATTGAGTTAGTTTGAAATACCGTCCAATCTGCAGTTACTAGTAGTGCTGTAATTAAGTTGTTCCCTGCGTGAAATCCGAGAGCAAGCTCCATTCCTTCATCCATTAAGGTCATAATTCCTAGGAAAAACCCTGTCCCGATATAATATATCATAATAACATTCCCTAGTTTGTCAACCTCTGGATTTGCTAGGTGCAGCGCACCAAATATTACAGATGTTACAACCAAAGGAATCCATTTATTTTTAACAATAACACCGATTCCCTGCATTAAATAACCTCGAAAAAGATATTCCTCAAAACTGGTTTGTAAGGGTATCATTACCACTGCTATTAATGCTAAAATTAAAAATGGCACTAATTCAAATTGAATTACATAATCTTCTGGATTGCTGTTGTAATCTAACAATGTAACTACCAAAGTCGTTATTGTAATTAGCCCAAAACCAAAAAAAACTCTTCCCCAATCGGTCTTTTTACGCGAAGTTGTTAAGGTTACAAAAGGTTGTTTATGTAGGTATTTCACCACCAAAATAATTGCCGCCAAGCCTACAGCAAAACTTAACAACATCAGGAAAAAGGTTAAGTTCGAATCTAATACCGTCATCAAAACACCAGGATCTTGTACCGATTCTATATCTCCACCTTCAGTCATTACTTTCAACATTACAGCAATCAAAAATGGAATTGAACCTAATTGACTTGCTATGAAAATAATTAGAAATCCTACTAAATAACGCCACCAGTCGTGAAGAAAATTAAAAGCTTGTTTTATGTACATTTTATAAAAGTTTGTTTTTATGAAAGTGATTTGATTGTTAAAACTTAAAATTCCATTCTGCTTCTGCATCGTAATGCAAAGCTCCATCTGCAACGTTAAGAGGGCTGTCTATGTTATTTGTATACAAACTACCTGTACCTAGACCTTGAGGCAATTTACTGTTTTTTGTAAAAGTGTATTGTGAAATTGTATTTAAACCTATATTACTTTCTAAGGCAGAGGTAATCCACCAACCTGCATTGTATTTTTCAGCTAATTGAATCCAAGTATCACTTCCCTGAATCCCACCAATTAATGAAGGTTTTAGAATAATGTATTGCGGTTTTATAGTGTCAAGTAACTTCTGTTTCTCTTCTTCTGAAAATATCCCTATTAACTCTTCATCTAAAGCTATAGAAAGCGGTGTATCTTCACAAAGACGCGCCATTTCTTGCCATTGTCCTTGTTTGATTGGTTGTTCGATAGAATGTAATTCTAAATCTGATAATACCTTCAACTTTTCTAAAGCTTCCTTAGGTGAAAATGCACCATTTGCATCTACCCTAAGTTCTACTTCTTGTGGTGAAAACTCTTTCCTTATGGATTTTAAAAGTTCTATTTCAGTTTTAAAGTCGATAGCTCCAATTTTCATTTTGATGCAAGTGAAGCCTTGCTTTAGCTTTTCTGAAATTTGTTCTTTCATAAAGCTTTTATCCCCCATCCAAACTAAACCATTAATCGGAATAGCTTTTTCTCCACGCGTAAATTCTGAAGGAAAGATTTCAAAAGGATTTTTGGAGTTTAAAGATTGGAAAGCAGCTTCAACCCCAAACTGAATAGATGGAAACTCTGTTAAAGCTTCGTAGAGTTTATCTTTGCCAAAATTAATATTATCGCATACCCATTGAAGTTTCTCTTCGTAATCTGGGCGGTCGTCAATACTTAAACCTCTTAAAATACCACACTCTCCTACTCCAAAACTGTTTTCAGTTTTCAGGATAATGAAAAAAGTTTCTTTAGTATTTAAAACGCCTCGAGAGGTTCCACTCGGGCGTTTAAAGTTTAGAATATGTTTTTTGAAATGTGCTTTAATCATTAAACAACCCCTTGCCTATGCTTAGGGAAAAGTTAGAATTATAAATCAATAAACTCCCCGATTTCGAATAACATTAAATCTTTATTAGCGTCATAAAACTTACGCTTTGCCTCCTCGTGGTCTATTTCTATATAGCCAAATGTATCGTAATGAACACCCAGAACCTTATCGCATTGAACAAAATCACTAGCAATAATAGCATCGTCTATTCCCATTGTAAAATTATCTCCAATAGGTAGAATTGCTAAGTCTAATTTAGTTCGCAGAGGAATCAATTTCATATCCATAGTTAAGGCTGTATCACCTGCTATGTAAATGTTTTTATGTTCGCCCTCAATAACGAATCCGCCAGGTTGTCCACCATAGCTACCATCAGGAAAAGAACTTGTGTGAATAGCTGTAACGTATTTTACATTTCCAAAATCGAATTTCCAGCTACCGCCGTGATTCATAGGATGAACCTCGATACCCTTTTTTTCGTAATGTGTTGCAATTTCAAAATTACTTACAATTATTGCCCCCGTTCTTCTGGCAATATTTGCAGCATCTAGGGTGTGATCCTGATGTGCGTGAGTAAGTAAAATGTAATCTGCCTTTAGGGAGTCAACATCTACTTTATCTTTTGCAAGTTCGTTTCCAGATATAAATGGATCTACTAAAATGTGTTTCCCTTTAATTTCAAGGGCTAAGCAATTATGTCCGTAATATGTAATTTTCATAATATGTGTTTTTTCTACATAAATATACTAAACAAGACAGCAAACAAAAAAGTGCCTAGAGCAACCTTTTTTAATTCGGCGTCTAACAATCTTGGAATTTTGTTATTAAACACGGTTTTAATGTTTAATAAAAAAGGAATAAAAGCAATAACATAAACAAATTGCAATGCTTCTCGATAATTCAATGCAGTATAAAGAATAGCACAAGCAATTCCAAACATCAATAAAAAGGCGTGATATCTTTTAGCTTTGTCTATACCAAGTTTTACTACTAAAGTGTTTTTACCAGCAGCAGCATCGTTATCAATATCGCGCATATTATTCAAATTTAACACTGCAGTGCTAAAACAACCTACGGCTATGGCTGGCAACAGTAATTCCCATTTTAAATTATGTGTAAACAAGAAGTAACTACCTAATACACTTAATAATCCGAAGAACAGAAATACAAAAATATCTCCTAAGCCCGAGTATCCATAAGCTTTTTTACCAACTGTATATTTTACCGCTGCTACAATAGATGCAATTGTGAGATTAAAAAATATAAAAGAAATTATAAAGTTTTCATTTCCGAAGGCTAAGAAAATTAAGAAAGTCGCCAACAAGAAAGTGAATGCTCCCACCACAAACATTCCAATTTTCATTTGCTTTGGTGTAATAATTCCCGAAGCAACCATTCGTTTTTCGCCTTCTCTTTTAGCATCGGTTCCGCGAACACCATCGCCATAATCATTTGCAAAATTGGACAGAACTTGAAAGCCAACAGTAACCATAATCGCTAGCCAAAAAATAGGAGAACTTAATACAGTTGAGTGAGTTAAGTATTCTACCCCTCCAAAATCGAGGTCAGCTTGAGACTGTAATACATGATTTCTCTGAATTATTCCAGCAGTTGCTCCTATGATAATTCCCGAAACCGAAAGTGGAAGGGTACGTAATCTAGCGGCAGCAAACCAAGCCTTAATTTTTTTCATTCACTGTTTATTTGGCTCGCAAAAATACATTTAAAAAAGTGCTGCTCCAATTTTTTGAATTAGTGCTTTCTAGATTCATTTTTTTTATATTCGCATCTATAAAATTAAAAACGAATGAATAAATCTAGTTTTAACAATATTGCCTTACTGCTGTTACGCTTAGGTTTTGGTGGTTTGATGCTTACTCACGGATTACCAAAATTGCAGAAATTACTTGCTGGAGATTTAACTTTTAGAGACCCTATTGGTGTGGGAGAGCCAGCTTCTTTAATTTTAGCCGTACTTAGCGAAGTAATATTCCCAATTCTGATTATTATTGGATTTAAAACTCGTCTATCTTCAATTCCCGTAATTATTACAATGGCGGTTGCAGCTTTTATCGTACACGCAAATGACCCTTTTGCAGTAAAAGAAAAAGCTATCTTATTTTTAATTGGATTTATTGCAATTGCTTTACTAGGTCCAGGAAAGTTTTCTATAGATAAGAAATAAGTTGTTCTATTTAGAATTGAACGATAAAAGTTAATTGAAAATCTTTACCAGCAACTCCTTCAGCAAGTCGCCTTGTGGAACGTTTGCTGCACCTACCCCTTTGCTTTTCATATCAACTTCACGAATGGCCGCAATAATTGCACTCACCTTTTTCATTGGGTAATTTGCTGCTGCTGTTTGATAATCTTTTACAAAAAACGGATGTACTCCTAATACTTTAGCTGCTTCACCTTTGTTTGAAAGCGCGTGGTATTTCAATAATTTTGAGAAAAAACTATACAGTAATGCAATTGTCATCACCAGCGGATTGTTTTTCGGGTTTTGCGAGAAGTATTGAATAATTGCAAATGCCTTCTTTATATCCTTAGATCCTATTGCATTTTGAAGTTCGAAATTATTGAAGTCCTTACTTATTCCAATATTTTCTTCAATTATTTGAGGTGTAATTTGTTCTCCAGGTTTTAGAATCAACTGAAGTTTTTCTAATTCGTTATTTACTTTGCTTAAGTCGTTACCAAGAAATTCGACAAGCATTTGGGCTGCTTTGGGAGTAATGGTATACCCTTTACCCGCTAAAACTCGCTTAATCCAATCCGGAACTTGATTGTCGTAAAGTTTTTTACTTTCAAAAATAACTCCGTTTTTAGCGATGGTTTTTGCGAGCTTTTTACGTTTATCTAAGGTTTTGTATTTATAACAAAGTACTAATATAGTAGTTGGTTGTGGATTATCGGCATAAGGCACAAGGTTTTCAATTGTGCGAAATAGGTCTTGCGCTTCTTTAACAATAATAACTTGTTTTTCCGCCATCATCGGAAAGCGTTTGGCATTGCTGATTATTTCATCAACAGAAACATCACGACCATAAAGCACCATTTGGTTGAACCCTTTTTCCTCTTCAGATAAAACATTCTCTTCTATATATTTAGATATCCCATCAATATAATACGGCTCTTCACCCATCAAAAAATAGATAGGTTTTGTTTTTCCGTTTTTTATATCAGTTATAATGGACTTTACTTTGTCGAGTGGCATTGGACGATTTACGATTAACGATTGAAGATTTTAATTAGAAGAAATCTAATTTTGAAATTTAAATTTTAATTTTTGAATCTTTGCAAATGCAAAAATTGAATTTTCCACAGTATTCCTTCCGCTTCAAAAGTAGCGAAAATAAAACATTGGTTTTTGATGAAATTAGAAAAAAGTTCGTGGTACTTACTCCCGAAGAATGGGTGCGTTTACACGTAGTTCAATTTCTTTTACAAGAAAAAAAATATCCAAAAAGTCTTATAAATGTTGAAAAGCAATTAAAACTGAACAATACAACCAAGCGTTATGATATTGTGGTTTTTAACAATGACGGGAGCATATTTCTGATTGTGGAATGTAAGGCGCCTTCTATACCGATTACTCAAATCACTTTTGATCAGATTGCTAGATACAATCTGGCTTTAAACGCTAGTTATTTAATGGTTACCAACGGGTTAGAGCATTACTACTGCCAGATGGATTATGAAAACGAACGCTATGTTTTCCTAAAAGACATTCCGAACTATAAATAAATTCATAAAAACCCCCTAAAAATCTATCTTTACAACGTGAAAGTAGCCGTAGTCATCTTAAATTGGAATGGAAAGAGTTTATTACAAAAATTTCTTCCATCAGTTGTAGCATTTTCAAAGGAAGCGACGATTTATGTAGCAGATAATGCCTCTACTGACGACTCGGTTAAATACGTTTCTGAAAATTTTCCTACGGTTAAAATTATTCAGAACAGTGTAAATGGTGGGTATGCTAAAGGCTATAATGATGCTTTAAAAACACTTTCTGAAGATATCTTTGTTCTTCTTAATAGTGATGTAGAAGTAACAGAGAATTGGTTACAACCTATAATTTCACAATTTGAAAGTAATCCTTTAGTTGTTGCTGCACAACCTAAAATTTTAGACTATAAAAATAAAGAGTATTTTGAATATGCTGGTGCTGCAGGAGGCTTTGTAGATAAGTATGCATATCCTTATTGTCGCGGACGTATTTTCAACACTTTGGAAAAAGATAGCGGTCAATACAATGATACTGCTACAATTTTTTGGGCATCTGGGGCTTGTCTTTTTGTTAGGTCTGCTGCTTTTTGGAATGCAGGAGCTCTCGATGAAGATTACTTTGCCCATCAAGAAGAAATTGATCTTTGCTGGCGTTTAAATTCTAAAGGAGGAAAGGTAGTTTACATAGGAGCATCAAAAGTATTTCACGTAGGTGGTGCAACATTGGATGCTGTAAATCCTAAAAAAACCTTTTATAACTTCCGAAATTCACTATTAAACTTATTAAAGAATGTAAAAGGCACAGAGGTTATTTTTACGATTTTGGTGCGTTTTATATTGGATGGTGTTGCAGGTATACAATTTCTATTGAAAGGAAAACCCAAACATTGTATTGCAATTGTAAAAGCTCACTTTAATTTTTATGGCTTACTTCCTAAATTTATCAAAAAACGTAGAGAATATGCTTCAAATTTTGAATATTTCGAAATAAAATCCATTGTTTATCAATACTTTATAAAAAAAAGACAAAATTTCGAGAAACTTTAACCTAAAGTATTGTTAATCGTTTCTTCCTAGAGCGCTATTTTAATATTTTTGTTCTTGATTAAATTTTAAAACAACAATCTAAACATAATACCTACAAACTATGAAGAAACTATTGATTTTAGCAATGTGTTCAGGTTTAGTATTCACTTCTTGTGTTTCAAAAAAGAAGTACACTGAGCTTGAAGCAAAACAAAAAAATACCCAAGATCTTTTAAACACTGCAACAGTTAAACTTAATGACTGTCTTGCTGAAAGAGCAGCTTTAAATGCTCGTGCAAAACAACTTGAAGAGCGATTGGCAGACATGAGACAAACTAATGCTGATCTTATCCAAAGTTCAAAAGAGCTTACAATGTTAACTTCAAAAGGAGCTACAAACCTTGAAAAGTCTTTAGAGAGCTTAAAAGAAAAAGATCTTAAAATTAGCCGTCTTCAAGATGCACTTAACAAGAAAGATAGTGTAACTCTTGCACTTGTTACAAGTCTTAAGAAAGAAGTTGGTATAAACGACCCAGACATTGAAGTAAATGTTGAAAAAGGTGTAGTTTATATTTCACTATCAGACAAAGTAATCTTTAGAAGTGGAAGCTACGATATTTCTACTAGAGCTACTGAGATTTTAGGTAAAGTTGCAAAAGTAATCAACGGCAAGCCTAATTTTGAAGCTATGGTTGAAGGACATACAGACAACGTGCCTTATAGAAAAAGAGGTGATTTAATAGACAACTGGGATTTAAGTGTGAAGCGTGCTACAGCTATCGTTAGAGAGCTTCAGAAACTTGGAGTTGAACCAGGTCGTTTAGTTGCTGCAGGTCGTTCAGAATACGTTCCTTTAGTTCCTAATACAACTGCTGAAAACAGAGCTACAAACAGACGTACTCGTATTTTAGTACTTCCTAAGATCGATCAATTCTACGATATGATTGAAAAAGAAATGAAAAACCTTGAGGCTTCTGGAAGTTAATCTTTCTGAAAACCTTTAAAACTAAACCCAGCCATAACAGGCTGGGTTTTTTGTTTTTTTATAATTGGAAAACCTCCTCGATATTTTGTATCTTGTATAGTGCTAATTAATTAAAGAGAAATGCTATGGAAGATTTCACCACGACTTGGACTCACGAAGAGCTTAAAGGGTATATACTACTCTATTGTGCTCATGCAGATTTTAGTGTTTCTAAAGAAGAAAAGGAATATATAAAATCTAGGGTTGGAGATAAGAAGTATCAAAAAATTCGAAAAGAATTTGAAAACGATAACGATTATCAGCAAATCCAAAAGATACATGCCGCTATTGAACGTTTCAACTATTCAAAAGAGGAAATTGATGAAGCCTTTAGAAGTATTAAACAATTATTTTTAGTAGACGGTGAAATGGATATACTAGAACAAAATATTTATCGCGGGTTAAAGCAGTTGTTACAAAAATAACAAGTGTTTCAAGAAAGATAAATTATTTAAAGTTCAAGACTACCCTTCCCTTCACGAATAACTTCTGGTTCATCACCGGTAAGATCAATCACTGTAGAGGCAATATTACCACCATAACCGCCATCAATAACTAAATCGACTAAGTTACCCCACTTCTCTAATATAAGTTCAGGATCGGTTGTGTATTCTATCACCTCATCCTCATCTTTTATAGATGTAGAAATAATTGGGTTACCGAGTTCATGAACTATTGCCTGAGTAATAGCATTATCTGGCACGCGAATTCCCACTTCCTTTTTCTTTTTAAACACTGTAGGAAGGTTATTATTTCCAGGTAAAATGAAGGTATATGGACCAGGTAAATTTCTCTTAAGCAACTTAAATGTAGAAGTATCAATCTGCTTTACGTAATCACTAAGATTACTCAAATCTTCACATACGAATGAAAAGTTAGCCTTTTCAAGTTTTACCCCCCTTAGCTGAGCCACCCTTTCCATCGCTCGGGTATTTTTTATATCGCAACCAAGCGCGTAAACAGTATCACTAGGATATATAATAACACCACCATCGCGAAGAATTTTTACAACGCGTTTAATTTCCTTCGGATTCGGATTCTCTTCGTAAATTTTAATGAATTCAGCCATAGCGCGGTATTTTAATTTAAATATAATCCAATTTTAAAGAAATAACAACTAATCGAGTGTTGACTTAACATAAAGATAAAATAATTACGTTATAGAAAACAACAAACCTAATTTTATGAAAAAGAACTTTTTCTTTTTACTGTTTTCTTTACTTCTACTTGCCATTGTTTCCTGTTCTAAAGACAATGATAACAGCCCTGAACTATCACAAGATGAGCAGGTTTTACTAAATGTATCTTATGGTAGCCATACACAACAAAAATACGATCTTTACCTTCCAGCAAATCGTTCGGAAGATAAAACAAAAGTAATTGTTTTGGTTCACGGTGGCGGTTGGGTTGAAGGAGATAAAGCAGATATGGATTTCTTGATTCCGCAGATAAAGCAACGACATCCAAATCACGCAATAGTAAATATTAATTATGTGTTGGCTGACATCAACACTCCTGCGTTTCCAAATCAGTTTTTAAACATTGATGAAGTAATAAATAAGTTAACATCAGAAAAGGAAGCCTTACAAATCTTACCTGAATTTGCACTTATTGGGGCTAGTGCTGGGGCACATATCTCACTTATGTACGATTATGTTTATGACTCAGATAATCAAGTAAAGATGATTGCGGATATCGTAGGACCAACAGATTTTACAGATGAATTTTACAGTTCGAATCCGAATTTTCCCTTTCTCTTGGCTGCATTAGTAGATGAAACTGCATACCCTCTTGAAACAAATTACTCAGAAGTATTAAGCCCTGCATTACAGGTTTCTAACGCTTCTAGTCCTACGCTATTGTTTTATGGAAATACAGACTCAATTGTACCCTTATCAAACGGTGAAACCTTAAACACTGCATTAAATATTGCAGAAATAGACCATAACTTTACCGTCTATAACGGTGGCCATGGCGATTGGGCACAAAGTGACATTGAAAATATGATTGAACAAATAAGCAGCTACATAAATACTTACCTTAAGGTTTCAGAATAATTAATCTAAAACCTTAAGCTTGGCAAAACGTAAAAGTAGTTTTTTAAGGCCTCCATTATCAAAGTTTATTTCGGCTTTAGTATCGGCACCAACACCTTCAATTTTTAAAATTTTCCCTTTTCCAAAACGAACATGCTCAACCATAGTTCCAATACTTAGGTTTGCATCTTCAGCGCTAAAATTTTTATTTGTATCACTTGTAACAGGCTTTAGCCTACGCAATTTTCGTAATTGTTCTTCTGTAGGACCTGTAGGTGGTTTACCTGCAGTAGGCTTTCTAAGTCGAAGTTTACTATGATCTACCTCATCAAAAATATCTGCATTTAATAGAGGTTTGTATCGATTTTCAGTGATTGGAGTTAAGTATTCCAAATAGCTTTCATCAATTTCTTCTATAAATCTACTTGGTTCTGCATCAATCAATTTCCCCCATCGATAGCGAGATTGTGTATAGGTAAGATAAGCTTGTTTTTCGGCTCTTGTTAGCGCTACGTAAAACAAACGTCGTTCTTCTTCTAGTTCGCTACGAGAATTCATATTCATTCCGCTAGGAAATAAATCCTCTTCCATCCCAACGATATAAACATAAGGGAATTCTAGTCCTTTGGCCAAATGCACCGTCATAAGTGCTACTCGGTCGTCGTCGCCCTTGTCGTTATCTAAATCAGTAGCTAGCGCTACATCTTCCATAAATTCTGAAAGCGAACCTGTAGCATCGGCAATTTCTTTTTGCTCCTCCACAAAATCACGCATACCGTTTAGCAATTCCTCAATATTTTCAATTCGAGCAATTCCTTCTGGTGTACCGTCTTTCTTTAATTCTTGATATAAACCTGTTTTTTTAATTACATGCTCGGTAATAGTGAAAGCATCGTAATTGTGGTTTAAAACTTGGAAGCTCTCAATTAAAGCCACAAAGTCTAACAACTTAGATTTTGTTCCAGAATTAATTTTTAAATCGATTTTATCGATGTTTTTCATCACTTCAAAAATCGAACGATTGTAATGATTTGAAGCAATAATTAAACGATCCATCGTAGTTCCTCCAATTCCTCTAGCAGGATAATTTATTACTCGTTTAAGCGCTTCTTCATCCTTTGGGTTGAGAACCAATCTTAAATACGACAGAACATCTTTAATTTCTTTTCTTTGGTAGAAACTCAATCCGCCATAAATTCTATAAGGAATATCTTTTTTACGGAGAGCATCTTCAATCGCACGGCTCTGAGCGTTTGTTCTATATAAAACTGCAAAATCCCCTTCTTTTAACTGATGGTTCATTTTGTTTTCGAAAATCGAACTTGCAACAAATCGGCCTTCATCACCATCTGTCATCGTTCTATTTACAAGAATTTTATTTCCTTCTACATTATCTGTCCAAACTTCTTTATCTAGACGGGTTTTGTTTTTTTCAATTACACTATTGGCAGCGTTTACTATATTTTTTGTAGAACGATAGTTTTGCTCTAGTCGATATACTTTTACATCGTCATAATCTTTCTGGAAATTCAGAATATTGTTGATGTTCGCGCCACGGAATGCATAAATACTCTGTGCGTCATCCCCTACTACGCAAATGTTTTGGAATTTATCTGAAAGCGCTCTAACAATTAAATACTGGCTGTGGTTTGTATCTTGATACTCATCTACAAGTATGTAGCGGAATCGGTTTTGATATTTAGCCAATACATCTGGAAAGCGGGTTAATAGCTCATTTGTTTTCAGCAATAAATCGTCAAAATCCATTGCTCCTGCTTTAAAGCATTTATCAACGTATGATTTATAAATATCTCCCAATCGAGGCATTTTAGCCATAGCATCAGCCTCCATTAGTTCTGGATTATTGAAATAGGCTTTTACGGTAATCAGACTGTTTTTATAAGAAGAGATGCGTGAGTAAACTTGTTTGTACTTATAGACATCCTTATCCAAACTCATTTCTTTAATCACAGATCGAATCACACTTTGGGAGTCTTGTGTATCATAAATTGTGAAGTTTGAAGGGTAGCCAAGTTTATCAGCTTCAAAACGAAGAATTTTTGCGAATATACTATGGAAAGTCCCCATCCACAGATTTTTAGCTTCACTACTTCCAACAATACTAGAAATACGGCCTTTCATCTCGCGAGCGGCCTTATTGGTAAACGTTAGTGCTAATATATTGAATGGATCCACTCCCTGCGACATCAAATACGCAATTCGAAATGTAAGCACTCGAGTTTTTCCAGATCCAGCACCTGCTATTACAATCATCGCTCCGTCTTTTTGCAGTACTGGCGCACGTTGAGCATCATTAAGTTGTTCTAAATACTTTTCCAAAATTTTGCTTTTTTTCAAAGTGTGAAATTAGCCATTATAAGCTTTTTAAACCCGAAATTATTAGTCAAATTATAAACAAAAATAAGTAACCTCTTGAGGAGGGTACTTAGTTTGTGATTAATAAATATTTCTAGAGAAATACGAGTGTCGCTTTCAGTATTCTTAATTACCTATTATTTTTTAGGTTTTAAAAGAGGTAAAGCTTTCTCTTGCCAATCTCCGTTTGGCAGTTGTTCAACATATTGATATTTGGCAGCTTCAACAAAATAAGTGTTGTACTCATAAGATAGTAGTTCTATTTTTGTTGTTCCAGATTTAAATTCAGTTATGGTTTGATTTTTACCAAATATTCCAACGAAATCAAAATAAGGGTAAGGCAGCGATATATCACCTTCTAATTTATTAAATCCATAAACCTGATAAAAATTAATTGGAATTACATTCGTGATAAAAGTAGACTGCTCACCTTTCATTTTAGTAAACTCCCATTTATACTCTTCTGATATAATCTCCTTTCCATCTATTTTAAAGTATTCATTTAGTACTTTTTTCTTGCCTGTAGGGATCAGCTTTACGTATTGGTCTGAAACTGGATAATTTTCATTTTCATCATAAAACTCAGGATTGGCAACCCATTCAACAAATTGAGCATCTACCATATCATTGCCGTGACCGTCATTTCCAAAGAAGTAATAATTACCATCAGGATCACTTATAACAAAATCTATCATTTCATCTTCTGGCACATATAGCAATTGTCCATTTTCGGGATTATAATATAGCCAAAGTTCATTCGATTCATCTTCATCGGTATATTTATAGATAAAAGCGTGACTAAAGTACAATGTTTCAGATGGATCATATTCTATATGATTTGCTTCTTCAACAAATTCTTGAGTTTCAGAGTTTGAATTCTGCTCTTCTGCTATTGTTTCTTCAGAAGTTACATCTTCAGTTTTACTATTATTTTTCGAATTACAACCTAGCATTAGCCCAATGCAAATTGTAAGAGTTATTAATAGATATCTCATAATATTTGTTTTAACAAGTTTAATCAATATTTATATATTTAAAAAAAGTAAAAACTGAGTCATTTTTATAACATTATATCTCTTGTCAATTTTCATAAAACGATTAAGTTTGTTCTGATTAAAAAAACACTATGAACGAAGCAACTCAAATTATTAGTTATTTTGCCTATTTACTCCCTGCTGCTGTAGTAGGTGTTGTGGCTTATTATTTTTTTAAAGGACATACTGCCAATGAAGAAGGAAGGCGCAGGTATTTAATTCAAAAGGAAGCTCAAAAGCAGGTATTACCACTACGTTTACAAGCTTACGAACGCCTTACTTTGTTTTTAGAGCGTATAGATCTAAATAAGTTGCTTGTACGTGTAAAGCCATTTTCGGATGCTAAGGATGAATATGAGAAGCTATTAGTTCAGAATATTGAGCAAGAATTTGACCATAATTTAACGCAGCAAGTTTACGTAAGTGTTGAATGCTGGAATGTTGTAAAAGCGGCTAAAAACGCTACTATAAACATTATTAGACAAGGAAATATGCACGTGAAGGATGGAGATGTAGATAAAATGAGAGAATATTTACTACAGCAATTTATGGAAGAAGTTTCTCCTTCACAAAAAGCAATGGGATACGTTAAAAAAGAGGTATCTGAACTATTTTAAGGTGTAAATAGATTGTGGTGAATTGCAAAAAGCACAAGTCCTATTCTATTTTTAATTCCTAATTTTCTATACAGAGAATCTCGATACCCTTCTACTGTTTTGTAACTGCAGCACATAATATCTGCAATTTCTCTATAGTTCATTTCGGTACAAGCTAATTTAATAAACTCGAGCTCTCTATCTTTAATTTCAGTTTTCACATCATTTTCGAGTGAACCTGTAAGGATTTTAGAAACGTTATTTGTGTAGTAGCTACCTACTTCAATTACTTTTGTTAGAGCTTCTTCAAGAATTTCTTTTTTGGTGTCTTTTAATAGATATCCACGCGCACCAGCACGCAACATTTTTAATATAGTATATTCATCTTCTTCAATAGAAAGCGCTAGAACTTTTAGATTAGGATATTCCTTATTAATAATTTCTGTGGTTTCAATACCATTCAAAATAGGCATTTTAATATCCATCAAAACTATATCTGGGATATTACTCGGGTCTTTTAGTTTATCTAATAATTCCTGCCCATTTTTACATAAGTAAAGCACATCAAACTTCTCAAACCCCTGAACCATTCCTCCTATGGCTTGAGAAAGCAAATAATGATCATCTACTACTACAACCGAATACTTCATAAATTTTGGAATTAAGAATTACACTTATAAACTTAAATTATGTAAAGTTATAATTTAAATGCAAAGTAGTCCCTTGTTCTCTTTCCGAATTAATGGATAAAGTTGAATTAATAAGTTTAGCACGAGTTTTCATGTTTTTTAGACCGATACCTAAAAACACATCGTTATCATCAAACCCAATACCGTCGTCTTTTGCACAAATTGTCAATTGGTTATCTGTATAATCGAGCGTTACGGTTAAATTAGAAGCCTTAGAATGTTTTATTGTGTTGGAAAAGAATTCTTGTAGTATTCTAAATAAGATAACTTGTATGTTACTTTCTAAAGGAACTACTTCTCCATTTACTTCTAAAGTTGAAGTTATGAATTTCAATCTATTAAATCGTTCTATTTCAAGAGTAATAGCTTCTACTAAACTCAAGCTTTTTAATGCTTCCGGGTTTATTAATTTTGAAAGTGATCTGAGTTCGTTAATTCCTTGGCCAATAGTATCGGAGACCTCTGGTAATAACTCAGGTTTATCTACAGCTAACTGAGATTGTATTTTAGCTAAGGTCATTAGCTGGCCAATGTTGTCGTGTAATTCCCAGCTAATGTTTCTTAATGTTTCTTCTCGCATTTCAATTTGCGACTCAGCTAATTCGCGCTCAAATGACTTTTTTGCTTCTTCTTGTTGTTTAAGTAATTTATTTTTTCTGTTAGAAAACACACTAAAGAGCACAATAACTATGATAACCAAAGTCACAGGTATCGCAATTGCCATTAGTACGATTATCTCTTTTTCATCCATATAAATCCGATAAGAAAAAACAAATACATCACAATAATAAGTGAAAACTGAATGATAAGTAAGATTAAATAAAAATTTGTAAGGTCAAAAAACAATGTTCTCATAATTTTTATAGGAAGATATCCTATATAAAACAAAAACAAGCCGACGCTTACCCAAAATAACAAATCGTTTTTGATTACTAAAACCAATGAAGATTGTAAAACACTTATATAGTATAGAATTATACAGAAGATTAATACTCCTGCACCCACTATATAGGAGGCAATAAAGGAATAATTAAAAATATCTACTAATATTAAATCTCGAATATAAAACACCCAAAATAAAACTATCCCCACCTTTATATACTTCTTAAAACACGCTTCTTCAATAACTTTTAGAAACACATAATGAAATAAGGTGAAGTAAAAAAGGTAATAAATATTAAAGATTATCAAATTCGACGTGCCGATAAAATCTCTGATATACCCCCCTAAAAACTCTGTAATTACCGTAAATAATAAAATTAACGGAAAATATTTTAGAGGGGAATCTTTATAAAGCGGGAAACGAATTAAAGAGATGACAAATACAACCAAGTATAAAGTCAAGAATATATATTCAAGGGGTTTTACTACTGCCTCCACAAAACTTAAATTAAATTAGTTATTGTCTCCAAAGTCGTCGGACCCAAGTATTGGTGGGGGCATTATTGTTCCGTCATTAAGTATTAAACTAGTGGTATTTACTTGAAGTGTAGTAGTATTTGAAGATAAAAAACTAGCTTCATTCACTACTCCATTTTTATCATTATTACCGCCATCCCTTTTTCTGATAGGCACAGCTGTATATTTACCTTCTAATTCTTCTATTGAAAAACCTACGTTTTTTCCATTGTGGTCCATAGTTGGAACAACAAAAATGCTGTTTTGTCTTGGGTATTTTACAGCATCACCGTTTGGATATTTATTGCTATTTGGATAGTTAGACAAGTAAAATCGCAAAGTACTTACGTCCACCTTAGCTCTATTAGCTTCGTGTTCGATAAAAGCTATATATTGTTTAATAGTTGCTAGGTCGAATTCTGCATATCGTGTTGCCCCAAATGATTCTGGTGTAGGTTTAATACTGTCTTCGTATTTTTTTATAATTGAAACTCGTCGTTGAGAATAAGAGTCATACATTTCCTGAGCACGTTCTACAGTAATTATATGTCCTTTAGGGGGTCCTTCATAAGGGGGTTCAGTAGTCGTTGTGCCTTCGTGGCAGCTAAATAATGAGAAGCAAAAAATACAAAATAAGGATAAACGATAATTCAAAATTGATTTCATAATAAATTTGGTTATGGTTATGTAAAAAGATGATTTTAATACGATTAGTGAATATAACTCAATTATATTGATTTATAAACAACTACAATTGCATTAACCATAAAAATTGGGGAATACACTTAAAGATTAGGGGGTTTCCCCCATTGTATTTTGAAATTTGAAAAGTAAGACTCTATATTGCTTAATTGTCTTTAGTACGGAGCTCACTTAATGCTTCATTTTTGTGATGAGCGTACTCATAGCCGTGTTTCCACCAGCTAGCCATTTTGTCTTTTTCAAAGATTAAGGAGTTGGTTGTTAACACTGTTGGCGTATAATAAATATTAATAATCACCCCTTTATTAGCAGCTACAAACTTCCCTATGCGGATGTTTTGTTTTTCAATTCTATCCGCCATAAAAGTGTGCATGTTGGTAAGAAGCGAAAAAACATTCTTTGAAGGTAATCGGTTATAGTAGGTCACCTCGGTTTCAAGAATTATAACATCTATAGTTTTAGCTCCTCGATTTATAGCTTCTTCAATAGGCACCATACTCCCAAAGCCACCATCTGCATATTCACAGCCATTCTTTTTCACAAGACTCATAAAAGGTGTGAAGTTTGACGAAATCCAAATCCAATCTAAAAAATCTTTGTAATCAAAATCGGATATAGACTTATATTCAACCTGATTAAGTGAAAGGTTGGAAACGGTAACAACCACATCTTTAGATGAAGCTTTCAATATGTGAAACTCATCTTCGGTAAAAGTTTTTTCAATGAGTTTACGCAGATTTAAACTTTCTCCAAAAGTTTTCTTTCCTTTTATAAAATTTTTTAAAACCGTGTAATGATCTATAGCTATCTGCTTCCCTCCTAGTTTGTCTTTTTTTATGATAAATGGGCAACTGTTGAAGATGCTATTTTGATTAACAGAAGTAAAAACATCTCTAATTTTATCTACTTTATCTAATGCTAAATGTGAAATTAGTAGGCTACCGGTAGAGGTTCCGACAAAAAGATCGTATTCTTCGTGAAGTTCGTCCATAAGGTATTGTGCAACACCTCCAGCAAATGCTCCTTTACTTCCTCCTCCCGAAATAACTAATGCTCTCATTTTATATCTTTAATGTTTTCAAGTATTCAGCAGCTTCTTTCGAGATATTTGCTTCTATACTTTTTAATTCGTTATTAAACGATTTGCTTTCCACTACAGTTTTCATCAACATTTTAGAAGATTTTGAAAAGCGCCAAGTGGGATGAACACAGGCTTCAGCCAAATTTTCGAGCGTTTCAATATCCCAAAGTTGTAATTCATTAATATATTCAAACGCTTTTTCGCGAATTTCAAAACTATAGACTGTAGCACTATAGCTCTTCAATTCATTTAAATAATCAAGCTTTTCAGAAGTATTATATCCTTCCGTTATTAATGCTAAAGCTAGCCATAATTGCCTTACATTTTTATTCTGAAATCCAATTACGCCTTTCGTTCTATTCAAATATTCTTCTCTTTTGTCTGGAAACTGCATCCATAATTGATATAAAGCAGCCTCTTTGGTTACATAAGAAACATCATTTAAAAGTCCTTCATACTCTTTTTGAAGTTCATTTGGAATTGTTTGTAACGATAGTGCAATTGCTTGTCTTACGTAGATGTTATTGCTTTCAAAAGCTCTTTTATAAAGTTGAACCATTTCCGAAATAGGTTCATCCATCAGCTGATAAACAGCTTCTTGCCCAATAAAATCGTTTGGAAAAGTAAGTGCGGTTCTCAACTGATTTTTTTTCTCTGAAAAAGGCATCACACGTAACGCAGAAACTTCAAAGTACTTTTTTATAAAAGGTGATTTAAGTAAAGCTTGGTACGCATCTTCACTTTGAAAAGCTGTTTGTTGCAGCCAGTGCGATTCGAATGCCGTAATATCAACTTCAGAAACCATTTTCACTTCATTTAAAAAATCTTCGGTAGCTACATTTTTGAATTTATACTTTTCGAGATAGTTTTTTACGGCCAGTTTAAATGGTTCATCCCCTATTCGTTCACGTAAAATATGCAATGCCCACGCACCTTTTTGATAAAAAGTAAGTGAACTTGCCTTAGGGTTTAATAGCGATTCTCCCTTACCTTCATCACTCATTGCTTTTAATTGCTCGGCAGTTTGATACAATTGCCAGTAATAATAATCTTCGCCAAAAACATCTCTTTCTGCTAACAGCGCGTAATAAGTTGCAAAACCTTCCTGCAACCAGTGATGTTTATCTGCCGTTGCGGTAACCAAGTTTCCAAACCACTGATGTGCTAATTCGTGAGCGTTAACGTTTACGTAATTTCTATCGGCAAACCCAATTTCATCAACAATAAATGCTTCTGAAAAAAATGTAGCAGTGGTGTTTTCCATGCCTGCATATAAAAAATCTCGTACGGGAACTTGCTTGTAGTTTTGCCAAGGGTATGACACCCCTATTTCATTTTCAAGAAAGTCGAATATCTGTTTGCTGTATCGATATGTGGGTTCAACTTTTAGTGAGTCGTTCGGTTTATAGTACAATTCAATTGGAACTCCAGAATCTGAAACTAGCTCCATCTTATTGTAATCTCCAATTGCAAAGGCTACTAAATAGCTAGACATTGGCTCTTTCATATCGAACCTCCAGCTATTTCGATTTTCTGAATTATCAATTTCTATTAGTCTCCCATTTGCAATTACAGTTTTGTTTTTAGGAGCTTTAATTTTTAAATCGAATTCAATCTTATCGTTTACATCGTCTATACTGGGCAACCAATGCGAAGTGTATTTCCCTTGACCTTGTGTCCAAATCTCATTCCCAAAAAAATAAAGAGTTTGTTTGGGTTTCATCTCATAATAAAAATCTGCTATGTAAGTATTTCCTTTTTTGAAATTACCAACAAACCAAACTTTCTTCTCATTAGATGCAATTTTGAATTCTTCAGTTACAACTTCATTAATTTGAATATTTACAGCATCCATAAAAATGGAATCTGTTGTTTTTAAAACATTAAACGTCGCAGTAAATTTCCCCGATACTTTCTTGGTAACAACATCTGCTTCAATTAAAGCATCAATCTTCATAAAATCCACAACATCGGTCTGCTGTGCTTGCAACCTAAAGGTAGCTGCAATCACAGAAAATAGTAAAAACAAAAATCTTTGTGAGAAATTGGTGGAGTTAAAATTCAAAAAATAAAGCATAAAAAAAGGTTATTCTTGATATTCAAAAATAACCTTTTTAAAAGTGTGAGAATTAAAATTCTATTCTAAAATAATTCTTTTTACTCCTGTTCCGTAACTATTTTCGAGATTTATGAAATAAACTCCACTCGAAAGACTAGTAACATCAAACGTAAAGTTTTTAAGTTCTGCAAGAGTCTTAAAGTAATACGCTTTTACTGTTTTCCCTTCTATTGTATTTACCGTTAATCTTGTAGTAGATTCTGGGTAAGATGTATTAATTTGAAATACACCTTTAGATGGGTTTGGATAAACACTCACATCGTAAACCTGAGTATTATCTACGACATTGATTCCTAAAGTATTTCCATAAACCATCGGGTGGTTACTCTTATTTATAATATGGGTATCTACGTAGTAATGTGGGTTATATCCATCGTTACAATCTGCACAAGTTTGCCCTGAAACACAGTTTGGATTGTTAGGATGACAATAATCTTGATATGTAGGATGGAAACGGTAATCCAAATCGAAAGAACTACCAATATAAGAAGTTAAATCATAAATATCTGGTGGTGCAATTGCCCCTGGACACCATCCAGCACGAGGATAACTCCAAGTTCCTTGTTGTCCTGTACAGCCATCAGGGTTTGGGTTACAAGCATTCCAAAGGTTTTGTGTAAAAGTTTGTTCTCCGTTTATATCAAAATAGTGCGTAGCATTAAAAAACTCTGCAGCATTAGAAGTATTGTTTCCTCCCCAACCGTGTCCAGTATTAGATACTCTTAAATGTGAAGATTGAACTCCTGCAGGAATTTCTACATTAAAAGTCTCTACAGGTTGTAAGTTTGCAGGATCACCAAAAGGATAGGCATCGTCCCACACCTCTACTACATTGCTGTATGCGTATTGAGGCGTACCTGCAGTATATTCAGCATCTAGAGTAAGTTGCCATCCACCTGTTCCCCAAGTATCGATAAACACACGAATTTCTACTTCACCTTGAAGTAACGACATATAATCTGTAACGTTAAGTTCGTGGTCACATGCTACACGATACGGAGTAATATATCGAATAAGTTGAATCCAATTACCGTCTGGAGCTTTAATATCTATGTAAGCCAATCTATCCCAATCATCACATCCCCCTGGAATATTAGGGCATTCTACTTCTAAAATAGCATTAATATCGTTGTAAGCACCTACAAACTGTGGAAAAGTGTGCGTTCCATAGTACCATCTATCATTTTGTCCTGTAAACTCAATTACTACATCTTCTAAGCTTCTTACCACTTGAGAATTTACTGTATTTGTAACAGTTATATTACGAGTTAAGGTTGTTTCTTCACCTTGAGCAGTTTTTGCCGTCATCACTATTTCGTGATTCCCATAACTATTAGGCTCCCATAAATAGTAATAAAATCCAGTTTCTATTTCAGCAGGAAACTCTTCACCATTTATAGTTAAGCTTACTTCAGTAACGCTATCTGGTTCTTCTACTTCAGCATTCAGATATATTGGGTAAGCTCTTAAGGTAGGCATCTCCAAAGGATAATCCTCCGTAAGCCTCGTAGAAAGCTCCAATGTGGTTTGTGCAAATGCTGAAACCTGCATTGCGATTGCCAAGAGAAATAAAAGGTAGATTTTTTTCATTGATTAATTGGTTTTGAGGGAAGATGAAATACTCAATCATTCTTCCTAGGTTGTTTATGATAATTTCTAGAGTATTTGATTAAATAGATTGTTTAAATTAGCTGAAATATAGCAACAAATATATAATTATAGCTTTCAAAACTTAATTTTAATTTAGTTTTACTCCATAATATCAAGTGAGCTTTATGAATGCAAATTTCTTGCAAACCCCTATAGATTACTTAAAAGGCGTTGGACCTAATCGTGCTACTTTACTTAAAAAAGAGCTAGGGGTTCATACATTTCAGGATTTGCTAAATCTTTTCCCTAATAGATATTTAGACAGAACGCAATACTATAAAATCTCCCAATTACAACAAACTAATGCAGAAGTACAGATTGTTGGGAAAATCACACATATAAAAACAGTAGAGCAAAAACGAGGAAAAAGACTTGTTGCAACTTTTAGAGATGAAACCGGACAAATGGAGTTGGTTTGGTTTAGAGGAGTAAAATGGATTAGAGAGAATTTAAAAATCAATGTTCCTTATGTGATTTTTGGTAAAACGAATTTTTTCAATGGAAGCTTTTCAATGCCACATCCAGAAATGGAATTGCTCGAAATACACGAAAAAAGTATTCGATCTGCCATGCAACCTGTTTATCCTTCTACTGAAAAATTAAGTAATAGTGGCATCACAAATAAGGTGATAAATGGACTGATGCAACAGCTGTTTTTAGAGAGTAAAAATGCCTTCTTTGAAACCCTCTCAACACCCCTTTTAGAACAGCTAAAATTAGTGTCAAAAAAGGACGCACTTTTGAACGTTCATTTCCCAAAAAGTCAGGCCCATTTAGCACGGGCTCAATATCGATTAAAGTTTGAAGAATTATTCTATATTCAACTTCAGTTGGTACGAAAAAACCTTGTACATAAATCTAAAATTAAGGGGTATACTTTTGATAGAATAGGAGAGAATTTTACCACCTTTTTTAACGAACATTTACCCTTCGATTTAACCAATGCTCAGAAGCGAGTTATTAAAGAAATTCGCAACGATTTAGGCAGCAATGCACAAATGAACCGTCTTTTACAAGGAGATGTAGGTTCCGGGAAGACCATAGTTGCGCTAATGTCAATGTTAATAGCACTTGACAATGGTTTTCAAGCATGTTTAATGGCTCCAACTGAAATTTTGTCAGTCCAACACCATCAAGGGTTAGTTGAGATATGCAAAGAACTGAATACCAGTATAGAACTTCTTACGGGTTCAACTAAAACTTCAAAGAGAAGGGAGATTCACGAAAAACTTGAAAATGGAGAAATAGACATCTTAATTGGTACCCATGCGCTACTCGAAGATAAGGTGAAATTCAAAAATTTAGGCCTTGCAATTGTAGATGAACAGCATCGTTTTGGAGTTGAACAGCGAAGCAAATTATGGCACAAAAATGAGTACCCTCCACACATACTTGTGATGACCGCCACCCCTATTCCACGCACCCTTGCAATGAGCGTTTATGGCGACCTAGATATTAGTATAATTGATGAGCTTCCACCCGGTAGAAAAGACATCAAAACTGTACATCGTTTTGACGCAAATAGACTGAAGGTTTTTCACTTTATTAGAGAGGAAATTTCGAAGGGCAGACAGGTGTATATTGTGTACCCTTTAATTCAAGAAAGTGAGAGCATGGATTACAAAGATTTGATGGATGGATATGAAAGTATTTCTCGTGAATTTCCACCTAATGGCCCAGGTCCAAATTATCAAATTTCTATAGTTCATGGGCAGATGAAACCAGCCGATAAAGATTATGAAATGAACCGATTTGTGAAAGGAGAAACTCAAATCATGGTTGCTACAACTGTTATTGAAGTTGGTGTAAACGTTCCAAATGCCAGTGTAATGATTATTGAAAGCGCCGAACGTTTTGGCCTTTCACAGTTACACCAATTAAGAGGTCGTGTAGGCCGAGGTGCCGAACAGAGTTACTGCATATTAATGACAGGCCATAAACTCTCTGCCGACGCTAAGACAAGACTCGAAACTATGGTTCGCACCAGCGATGGTTTTGAAATAGCCGAAGTAGATTTAAAACTTCGCGGCCCAGGAGATATGATGGGAACACAACAAAGTGGCGTATTAAATCTTCGAATCGCAGATATTGTAAAAGATTCCGAAATTTTAAAAATAGCCCGCAGTTACGCTTTACAAACATTGAAAGCAGATCCAAATCTCGCTTCCGACGAAAA
This sequence comes from Aequorivita sp. KMM 9714, assembly GCF_011065475.1. Lineage (NCBI taxonomy): Bacteria > Pseudomonadati > Bacteroidota > Flavobacteriia > Flavobacteriales > Flavobacteriaceae > Aequorivita > Aequorivita sp. KMM 9714. Next base: position 416,140 of record NZ_JAAGRO010000002.1, read on the forward strand.
CAGACCAATTAAAAGCACCTATGCCCAACTAGTGAAGTATCGAAATATTTGGAATTATATTTCTTAGTTAAAACTATCACCCTTCGTCTTAACTGGAATAGGTTTAGCCATTTCTGATAAAATCAGGAGTAAAAAAATTAATAACGACTAGTAAGACCTACTCTATTATACAGTAATAATTAAAATGGTGTTTAATCATTTTCTTTAGTCAACACTATTTTTTATTCAACTCAGTCGTCCTAAAAAGGAATATTGATTCATCATTTCAATCAATATCAAGCAGATTTCACACGATTTTCATCATATTTTTACTCAATTCAGATTCGTATTTCCAACTTCCTCACCTAAATCCTATAACAATAACTTATCAAACAGCAATATGTAAATCACAAAATTTTATTCTGCAAAATTACAATGTTTTGATAATCAAGTGCATACCCTCTTCTAAAAGCTATTATTCAAGAAAATTAATACAAATGAAATATCCTTAAATAATATCTTAAAAAATTACACATTTACTATTTGTTTATGTATTAATTATGAATACATTTAGTACGATTAAACTAAAATCTTAAATAACCCTTTAAAACCCTCTTATTATGAAGAAAATTACTTTTTTAGCACTTTTTTCATTTTGTGCAATCGGTTTGAGCCAAGCTCAAACTGTAGAATTACCTGCTGCCTATTACAACAATAGTGCAACCACAGTTGGTGAAAACGCAGGTGTTGTAAACAATGGCCCGAGAAACACCAATGTTTCAATACCGTTTACTGGAACTTATTATAACAACATGGCCCCTAACGGCTTGTTATATGATAACGGACCTTATTGGAATACCGCTGGTAATCCAAACGCTAGCCTTTTAGAATCTGTTACATTAGGAATGAACACCTTAGGATCTGGCGCTCAGTTTAGCGGCGGAAATAGCGTAGCTGACGACGTAATCTTTCCAGAACCTGTTGAAATTACCTCTATAGAAGTGTTTGCTTACCAAACAGGCTCTAGCGCTCCTTCAATTAATGCTGTTTACTTACAAGTATACGATGGTGACCCAAGCGCTGGTGGTAGTGTAATTTGGGGAGACTTAACCACAAACATTATTGATGAAGCTATTTACTCTGAAGCTAACAGATATTCAGAAACCAATATCGGGGATACATCTAGACAAATTCAAACTGTAATAGCACTTACACCTGGACTTTCTCTTGCTGCTGGAACTTACTGGATTGAATATACTTTTGATGGTACAGGTTCTTCTGGACCTTGGGCTCCACCAATTGCAATTTTAGGTGAAACAACAACTGGAAACGCTATACAATACCAAGCTTCAATTAGCAGCTGGGTAGCTCTTGAAGATAGCGGTACATTTACTCCACAAGGATTACCATTTTTAATTTATGGTGATGTTGTTGCTGGTGTAAACGACAATAAGTTAGCTGGATTTAATTTTTCTCCTAACCCAACTTCAGGTTCTCTATCATTAAAATCTATAAACAATATAGAGTCTGTTTCTATTTTTAACCTATTAGGTCAAAAAGTAAAAGACGTTAAAATAGGTGCTACTACTTCTGATATTAACATCTCAGATTTAAACTCTGGAACTTACATAATGCAAGTAACTGTTGCAGGTCAGATTGGAACTTACAAGGTTATTAAAAATTAATACCAAACTAAATAATCAATCAAGCCACTCATTAAAATGAGTGGCTTTTTTTATTAATCATTCTAATTTTTTTCAATAAAAACTTATTTCTATTTATTTTTTTTTACAAATCCTCAACTACTTCATTTTCAACACCACAAGGTTTTGATTTTAAGACAATTAAAAAGCATCAAAATAAATCGATTTGATAAAAATCGCATAAAGCCTTGCAAATACTCATTCTTCCTTAACAAAATTCCATTTGCATTAACAATATTTTAAGATATATTTGCGATTTTCAAAACAACCCCTAATCTAATAATCGTAAAATTTATCATGAGAAAACTTACACTATTAGCTTTTCTTTCGGTCTGTTCTATTGGCTTCGCCCAAAATAGAGTTCAGAACCAAAGTAAAGTAATCAAAAACACAACAGTAGAGCTACCTGCCGCTTATTACAATAGCACAGTTCCAGCTATAGCTGAAAACAACGGTGCAGTTAGCAGCGATCAAAGAAGTAGCAATATTGCAGTACCATACACAGGAACTCATTACAGTAATCTGTCTCCTAACGACATCTTGTATTATAATGGTCCGTATTGGAATACAGCAGGTAATCCAAACTCCAGTCTTTTAGAGTCTGTTACTCTAGGAATGAACACTTTAGGTTCTTCTGCCAAATTAACTGATGGTACAAGTATTGCCGATGACGTAATATTTGCCGAAGATGTTGAAATTTCATCTATAGATGTATTTGCATACCAAACTGGTTCTACTGCGCCTTCAGTTACTGCCGTATATGTACGCGTGTGGGATGCAGACCCAAGTGCAGGTGGAGCAAACATTGTTTGGGGAGACCTTACAACAAACATCATTGATGTAGCTACTTATGCTGATGCAAACAGAACTACTGAAACCGAACCAAACGACACAAGTAGACAAATTCAAAGAGTAAAAGCTCTTACACCAGGTCTATCACTTTCAGCAGGTACTTACTGGATAGAATATACTTTTGAAGGCTCTGGTTCGTCTGGACCTTGGGCTCCTCCTATTGTAATTTTAGGCGAACCTACTACAGGAAATGCGCTTCAAAACCAAAGTGGTTCTTGGGTATCTATCCTTGATAGTGGTACAAGTACCCCACAAGGTTTTCCTTTCGTAATTTACGGAGACATTGTTGGAGGTGGAAGTTTCCCTGCACCATACTGCGAAGTAAGCAATATCACAGTTGAACCTATCACTTTAGTAGAAGTAGCGACTATTAGCCACAGAAGTAGTGAAGTTGTAGATGGCTCACCATCTCACGAAAACTTTACTGCTATTACAGGTATAATGAAAGAAGAACAAAGCTATTCTATCGCTTTAGAAGGAAACACTAACGGAGACTACCCTAACTCTTTCACAGTATTTATAGACTGGGATCAAGATGGTGTTTTAGATAACGATGATGAACGTTATGAAATTGGTGTTATACAAAATTCAACAGGAACTGACGGAATTCAAGCAACTGGAACAATTACTGTTCCTGCTGGAGTAACTCCTGGCCCTACTAGAATGCGAGTTCATAAGCAATTTGGTTCTGAGTATACTGTAGACTCTTGTACTACTAGTGCTTGGGGGCAAGTTGAAGATTATACAATTAATGTTGACATTTTATCTTTCCCTGATCCATATTGTGGCCCATTAGAATACAATCTAGATATTGAACCAATAACTTTAGTTGAAGTTGCTGGAATTAGCAATAGAACCGATAATACTATAAACGGATCGCCAGGACACGAGGATTTCACTTCAATTGTAGGTGAAATGACAGAAGGCGAAACTTATGTTGTGGCATTAGAAGGTAATACAGGAGGCTACGATAATAGCTTTACAATATTTATTGATTGGAATCAAGATGGAATTTTAGACAATGAAGGAGAGCGTTATGATATTGGAGTTATTTCTGAATCTAATGGAAATGACGGTATTCAAACGGTTGGAAGTATTGCTGTACCTGTAGGAGCTACTGCAGGAAATACTAGAATGAGAGTAATCAAGAGGTTTACAAGCTCGGGATCTGATTATCCAATAGATTCTTGTACTCCTGGTTCTAACTACGGACAAGCTGAAGATTACACAATAAACGTAACAGCAGGTTCTTTCCCAGACCCATACTGTGGTCCAATTGAATACCTATATGCGGTAGAGCCAATTACTTTGGTTGAGGTTGCTGGAATAAGCAATAGAACTGATAATACCGTTGATGGTTCTCCAGGTCACGAAGATTTTACTTCAATTGTAGGTAATATGACAGAAGGAGAAACTTACCCAATCGCCTTAGAAGGACACACAGGTGGATTTATTTCTAGTTTCACTGTATTTATCGATTGGAACCAAGATGGCGTTTTAGACAACGACAGTGAGCGTTACGAAATTGGTGCGATAAGCAATTCAAACGGTAACGATGGACAGCAAGCAACTGGTGACATAGTAGTGCCTATGGGCGTTACAGCAGGTGCAACAAGAATGAGAGTAATCAAAAGATTTACAAGCACTGCAAACGATTATGCTATCGATTCTTGTAATCCAGGCTCTAATTACGGACAAACGGAAGACTATACCATTGAAGTAGGTTTATTAGGCGTTAATGAAAACAGTCTTGTTGGATTTAGCTTCTACCCTAACCCAACATCAGATATGCTTTCACTAAACTCTGCAAACAATATAGAGTCTGTAACTATCTACAATATGTTAGGTCAAAAGGTATTATCCACTAACATAGATGCTACTACTTCAGAGATTAGCCTTGCAGGTTTAAACACTGGAACTTACATCTTAGAAGTTACTGTAAAAGGACAAATTGGAACCTATAGAGTTATTAAAAACTAAGTTTCTATAACATCTTAAATTTAGAGCCACTCAATATTGAGTGGCTCTTTGTTTTTAATATTGTTATGTTTAATTTAAAGGGTAATTTTGAGGAGAATTTCAATTCAATTTTTTCGATTTTTATTGACACTAATCCTCAAATTATAATCATCACAAACCCCTATTTTTTTTGCCCGTTTAAATACTTTTCAATACTTTTAGATGTATGACAGAAGCAGACTTAGAAGAAGAAAAAAAAGAAATTGCAAAGCAGTATAAAGAGTTGCTAAAAATCAGTTATCGCACCTTAACCAAGGAAGATAAAAAACTGATTCGCAGCGCTTTCGACCTTGCTGTAGATGCACATAAAGAGCAACGCCGTAAAAGTGGTGAGGCTTATATTTTTCATCCTATTGCAGTTGCAAAAATTGTTGCCTCGGAGATTGGTTTAGATGCCACCTCTATCGCAGCAGCACTTTTGCACGATGTTGTGGAAGATACCGAGTACACTGTTGAGGATATTGAAAAAATGTTCGGCAAAGTGGTTGCTCGCATTGTAGATGGACTTACAAAAATTGCCCACATATCCCTTTCGGAAGATGTTTCTATGCAAGCAGAAAACTTCCGTAAAATGTTGCTTACTCTAAATGAAGACATTAGGGTAATCATCATTAAAATCGCGGATAGGCTTCATAATATGCAAACCATGGATAGCATGCCGCCGCATAAACAGCGTAAAATTGCTTCCGAAACACTTTATATATACGCGCCTCTTGCACATCGCATCGGACTCTATAACATTAAAACAGAACTCGAAGATTTAGGTCTTAAGTTTACTGAACCCGATGTTTACGCCGATATTTTAAGCAGAATTAAAGAAAGCAAAGAAGAGCAAGATGCTTATATCAATGCTTTTAATAATGTTATAAAAAATTCCTTAGATGCTGAAGAATTAGAATACGACATTAAAGGTCGTCCAAAATCTATTTTCTCTATTCGTAGGAAGATGCTGGCTCAAAACGTAACTTTTGATGAGGTTTACGATAAGTTTGCCGTTCGTATTATCTACAAGAGTAAACCTGAAAACGAAAAGTTTTTAGCTTGGAAAATATATTCTATAGTTACTGATCATTTCCGTCCTAATCCAATACGTTTGCGCGATTGGATTTCCTCACCTAAATCAACAGGATACGAAGCCCTTCACATTACCGTAATGGGGCCTAAAGGGCGTTGGGTAGAAGTACAAATTAGAAGTGAGCGTATGAATGAAATTGCTGAAAAAGGTTTCGCAGCTCACTACAAATACAAAAACAAAGAGAAGGACGATGGTGGTTTGGAGAATTGGCTAAATAAATTACAAGATACTTTAGAAAATTCAGAAATAAGCGCTGTAGATTTTGTTGAAGAATTCAAACTAAATCTATACGCAAAAGAGATTTTCGTTTTCACACCAAAAGGAGACTTATACTCCCTTCCAAAGGGCGCAACAGCTTTAGATTTTTCTTTTCACATTCACACCGAAATCGGGATGCATACTCGTGGTACAAAAGTGAATGGAAAATTAGTTCCCCTAAGTCATCAACTGAAAAGTGGGGATCAAGTTGAAATAATTACATCTGAAAATGCCAAACCAACTGCCAACTGGTTAAACTATGCAACCACGGGTCGTGCGCGTTCAAAAATTAAATCTTCTTTAAAAGACGAAAAGAAACAAATTGCTGCAGATGGAAAAGAAATTTTAACGAGGAAGCTAAAATCATTAAAAATAAATCTTGACGAAAACACCATCAATCAAATGGTTGTATTCTTTAAGGTAAAAACTAGCCTCGACCTGTATTACCGTGTGGGAGCAGGAATTATCGACAACCAAAAGTTGAAAGATTTTGCTTCATCCAGAAGTAATGCCTTTATCAGTTTCTTTAAAAATAAAATCAGAAAGCCAGACAAGCCGGAAGATATCCACAAAGAAGAAATTACCGAAAAGTTCGATCAGCTGGTGTTTGGAAAAAACGAAGACAAGTTGGATTACAAAATAGCTAATTGTTGTAACCCGATTCCTGGGGATGATGTTTTTGGATTCGTTACAGTAACCGATGGAATAAAGGTGCATAAAACCACCTGCCCAAACGCTTTACAATTACAGAGTAATTATAGCTACAGAATTATGCCTGCTAAATGGGTGGATTCTACTCAGCGTGAATTCAAGGCTATTCTTAACATTAGTGGAATAGATACAATTGGACTTGTAAATGAAGTTACCAAGGTAATTTCAAACAACCTTAATATCGATATGAAGAGTGTTCATTTTGATAGTGACGATGGAGTTTTCACAGGGAAAATTATTGTTATTGTTAAAAACAGAACCATCCTTAACAACTTAATGGATAACATTAAAAAGATTAATGGAATTGACAAAGTTTCCAGAGAATAAGTAAAATAGATGAAGAATTAAGGTGTTCCAAGAATTGAAAACTGCAGTATACATCACGTATTTAGGCCTAAAAAGCTGAAATTTATAGTGCCAAATACCTCAAGTTTCTTTTTCTTTAATTTCCATAATAGAACATCTAAATTTTGAGTAACTTTGCATCCTTATTATGAGCATTAAAACAGACTTAAATAATCAGGCTATTGTAAAGAACGTTTTCACGGGTTTCTTAGAGGAAAAAGGACACCGTAAAACGCCAGAACGCTTTGCTATACTTCAAGAAATTTATGACCACGACGACCATTTTGATATTGAATCGTTGTATATAAATATGAAGAATAAAAATTATCGCGTAAGTCGTGCAACGCTTTACAATACTATTGAATTACTTTTGGAGTGTGGGTTGGTTCGCAAACATCAGTTTGGACAAAACCAAGCGCATTACGAAAAGTCATATTTCGACCGCAACCACGATCACGTTATCCTTTCGGATGGCGAAGTGATCGAGTTTTGCGATCCTAGAATACAAAGCATTAAAAAAACTATTGAAGAAGTTTTCAATATTGAAATAACCAACCATTCACTATATTTCTACGGAAATAAAAAACCCGCAACAAATTCTGACGCGGACAATTCTTGATAAATTATGGCAGTAGACTTACTACTTGGACTACAATGGGGCGACGAAGGCAAAGGAAAAATTGTCGACGTACTTACAAAAAACTATGATATAATCGCACGCTTTCAAGGCGGGCCAAACGCAGGCCACACCTTAGAATTCGACGGTATTAAACACGTTTTAAGAACAATTCCATCTGGAATTTTCCACACAAACGCAATGAACGTAATTGGTAACGGTGTTGTTATCGATCCTGTTGTTTTTGTAAAAGAACTTGAAGGACTTGACAAATACAATATCGATTACAAGAAAAACTTAATTCTGTCAAGAAAAGCACATATCATTTTACCAACACACCGTTTGCTTGACGCAGCTTCTGAAGCTTCTAAAGGAAAGGCGAAAATTGGTTCTACTTTAAAAGGTATCGGACCAACTTATATGGATAAAACCGGAAGAAACGGAATTCGTATTGGTGATTTAGAATTAGACAACTGGAAAGATAAATATCGCGCATTAGCAGATAAGCATGAGGCGTTGATTGCTTTTCACAATGTTGATGTTCAGTACGATTTAGCAGATCTTGAAGCAGAATTTTTCGCTTCAGTAGAAACGCTAAAAACACTAACATTTATTGATAGTGAAGAATACTTACACCAAGCACAAAAAGCTGGAAAGACAATTTTAGCTGAAGGAGCTCAAGGTTCGTTATTAGACATCGACTTTGGAACTTATCCTTTTGTAACGTCTTCAAATACCACTGCTGCTGGTGCTTGTACTGGTTTGGGAGTACCTCCTAACAAAGTAAAAGATGTATTCGGAATATTTAAAGCATACACAACCCGCGTTGGTAGTGGTCCTTTCCCTACCGAACTTTTTGATGAAATAGGCGCAAAAATGGCAAAGATTGGTAACGAATTTGGAGCTGTTACTGGGCGTGCAAGACGTTGTGGATGGTTAGATTTAGTTGCATTAAAATACGCTGTTCAGGTGAATGGTGTAACACAATTAATAATGATGAAAGCCGACGTTTTAAGCGGATTTGATACATTAAAAATTTGTACTGCATACAATTACAAAGGCGAAATTATTCAGCATCTACCGTACAACGTAGAAGCCGAAAACGTTACTCCTATCTATACAGAAATGAAAGGTTGGAAAGCCGATTTAACTAAGATGAGTGAAGCATCTCAGTTACCTCAAGCGCTAAAAGACTACATAGATTTCCTTGAAAAAGAATTGGAAATTCCTATCAAGATAGTATCTGTAGGTCCAGATAGAAAACAAACAATTCTTAGAGACTAAGAATTAGTTTTTAAACATCATAACTTTCAAATACATAATCCTACAAGGTTTTTAAAACCTTGTAGGTATTTGAGTTTAAAGCGGAGAACAAATAAAAGAGAAGCAGCATTTGAAAGCAATATCGGCATATATTTTACTTTTTCTTTTCTTCGGAATACATCTTTCCGCACAGGAAAAACAGAAAGTTGATATACAATCTGGTTATCTAGAAATACGACCAGAGTTTCCGAATGCAGCAATTTACACTAAGGACGAATCGGGACAAGTTTATATTGTTCATGAAGGTGTAGAAATGTGGTGCGACCAAGCTTTTGTTTATCTAAAAAGCAACTTCGTTAAAGCATACGGTCAAGTACGAATTACACAGGGCGATACTATTTCAATGAATAGTAAATACGCCGAGTATAACGGAAATACTCAGTTTGCCTTTGCAAGTGGTGATGTAGTACTTACTGAGCCAAAAACTACACTAAAAACAGATACCCTTTACTTCGATAGGGTTAAACAACAAGCTTTTTACAGATCTGGGGGAACTGTACAAGATACCTCGAGTGTATTGACAAGTAGAATTGGAAGGTATTTTGCAGAAAGTCAGAAGTACCAGTTTTTATCAGACGTAAAGATTGTAAATCCAAAATACACGGTAAAAAGTAATCAACTAGACTTTTATTCTGAATCTGGTGATGCTTACCTCTACGGTCCTTCAACTATAGAAAGTGAAACTAGCACTGTATATTGTGAGCGAGGATATTACGACACTCGCGGGGATACAGGTTATTTTGTAAAAAATTCTAGAGTAGATTACGAAAACAGAACACTCTATGGCGATAGTATTTATTTCGACCGAAATAAAAGTTTTGCTTCGGCCACCAATAACATTAGAGTAATAGACACTATTAACAAAAGCTTTATCCGCGGGCATTATGCTGAAGTTTTTCGCGCTAAAGATTCTGTTTTTATAACCAAAAGAGCTGTTGCAATTACAGTTCGTGACAACGACTCTATTTACGTTCATGCCGATACATTACAAGTAACAGGAAAGCCTGAAAATAGAATTCTAAAAGGTTTTTACCAAGCAAGAATGTTTAAACCTGGCAAAGAAGGCGATGAACCTACTAGCGGTAAATGCGATTCTATCTACGTAAATGAAAAACGAGGCATCACAAAGTTATTGCGAAACCCTGTGATGTGGAGTGGTGAAAATCAAATGACTGGTGACACCATTCATATTTTATCAGACACGTTAACGAATAAACTAGACACATTAAAAGTTTTTAATAATGCGTTCTTAGTTCAGAAAGATAGTTTGGGTTACAATCAAGTAAAGGGAGAAAGTCTCATTGGGCTTTTTACAAACAACGAGTTAGATACCGTAAACATCAACAAAAACACTCAAGTAATTTATTATTCTCGAGACGATAAAGAACAATTAGTTGGGATAAACAATACTGTTTCGAGTTCGATCCAAATGTATTTGGAGCAACAGCAAATTACAGGAATTAGATTTATTAAAAAAGCAACAGGTAAGGTATATCCACCATCTATGCTTCCTGAAAACGCTCGGATTTTACCTGGTTTTACATGGAGAGGTGACGAACGTTTATTAAAAGTAGAAGATTTATTTAAAGATAAACCAGCCCCTATTTTACCTAAAATTCAAGGAATTCCGTTGCCTTACGACGAAGGTGAGTTTTTTGAAGATATACCCGAAGATAAAATTCAACTCCCAAAAGAGTCTAAGTTAAGTCCGAAGGATCTACAAAACCGCCCAGACGACCCTAAAGCGGAAACGGAAGAAGACGAGTAGTTGGAGATTAGAAGTTAGAAGTTAGAAGTTGGAGGTTAGAGGTTAGAGGTTAGAAGTTGGAAGGTGGTGGTTGGAAAATAAATTTCTTTTTTAAAAGTTCTCAAATTCTTTTGGTCTTACTTTCAATTTCTACAAAACCAAAAGCAGTTCTATAGATTTAAATTGCGCATATAATTATTCATAATACAATGAAAAACGATTTCTTCAAATATCAGGCACAAACCACTCCTCACCCATTGGCGATGGAGATTTCTCGTGCAGAAGGGAGTTATATTTACGACAAATCTGGTGGAAAACACCTTGATTTTGTCGCTGGAGTTTCAGCTTGTACACTTGGACATTGTCATCCACGAGTGGTTTCGGCTATTAAAAATCAGACTGAAAAATATCTTCACGTTATGGTTTATGGAGAATACATTCAAGATCCAGCCGTAGCGCTTACTAAATTACTCGCTGAAAATTTACCTGAAAATCTAAACACCACTTATTTAGTAAATAGCGGTACAGAAGCCATAGAAGGAGCTTTAAAACTAGCACGACGCGCAACGGGTAGAACGCAGATTCTATACGCAAATAACGCCTATCACGGCAACACGATGGGGTCTATGAGTGTTATGGGCTTCGAAGAGCGCAAAAACGCATTTAAACCTTTAATACCCGATTGTTTTCCTGTTACTTTTAATAACGAAGCAGACCTTGAAAAAATAACTTCAGAGACTGCTGCTATTATTTTAGAAACCATTCAGGGGGGAGCAGGCTTTATTCAGCCAGAAAACAACTATCTGAAAAAAGTACGTGAAAAGTGTGACGAAACTGGCACTTTGTTAATCCTAGATGAAATTCAACCAGGCTTTGGCCGCACAGGAGAACTTTTCGCATTTCAACATTTTGGGATAGCACCAGACATATTAGTTATGGGAAAAGGAATGGGTGGAGGAATGCCAATTGGAGCGTTTACGACTTCACACGAAGTGATGACGTTACTTCAAGACAATCCAAAATTAGGGCATATTACTACTTTTGGTGGTAATCCAGTAATTGCTTCAGCTGCCTTGGCAACTCTACAAGAGTTAACTGAAACCGATATTATAAAACAAACCCTTGAAAAGGAAAAGCTTTTTAGAAAACTACTAAATCACCCGTTAATTACAGAAGTTCGCGGACGAGGTTTAATGCTTGCAGCAATGGTGGAAACCCCAGAAATTGCAAACGAAGTTATCCTTGCTTGTAAGGACCGAGGATTAATTCTTTTCTGGCTACTGTTCGAAGGAAGAGCCATACGTATTACACCTCCCCTAACAATTAGCAATGACGAAATTACAGAGGGTTGTAATATAATTTTAGAAGTTTTAGATTCAATTCAAAAGAAAGTAAACTAAATTATTTTATTGATTTTCAGGTATTTACACTCTTATTTTCTTGTTAATAAGTTCGTTAACAAGAAACTCGGCATAACAATTGAACTTAAATTATCATTACTATCTTTAAAATAGTTACAACCGTTAAAACGAGCGTATGCAATTAAGTTCAAACGAGCATAACAACTTTGCCCTTGAGAAATTCGAATCTATGCTGAAAACCAACAGCGTACTGTTTTTCGATTCCGAGGAATTTGAAGAAATAGTGCATCATTACCTTGCAAACGGAAAAATGGCACTAGCTAAAAAAGCTACTAAATTAGGTTTAGAGCAACACCCTACTTCTACCAACCTAAAGCTTTTTAAAATTGAAATTTACATTTTCGAAAATCAATTAGATATTGCTGAAGAGCTTTTAAATGAACTTTATCTATTAGAGCAAAGCAACGAGGAAATTTACATTCAAAAAGCAAATATCTTCTCTCGTAGAGATCAACACAAAGAAGCAATTTCGCTATTAGAGCAAGCTTTAGACATCACAACAGATGAAAGTGATGTGCTTTCATTGCTAGGTATGGAATATCTTTTTATGGAAGATTACCAAAACGCCAAGCGATATTTTATGAAGTGTTTAGAGAAAGACGAACAGGATTACTCTGCACTTTACAACATTATTTACTGTTTCGAATATCTTGAAGAATACGAGCAAGCAATAGATTATCTAAATGATTTTTTAAACAAAAATCCTTATTGCGAAGTAGCTTGGCATCAAGTGGGGAAACAATATTTCGCTTTAAAAGATTATAAAAAAGCACTTGCGGCTTTCGACTTCGCTATTATTAGCGACGATAGATTTATTGGCGCATACCTTGAAAAAGGGAGAGTACTTGAAAAGCTCAAAAGATATAGAGAAGCTATAGAAAGTTATTCTATTACATTAGGATTAGACGACCCTACATCATACGCCCTACTTCGCATTGGAAAATGTTATGAGAAATTAGGTAATGATGAAATGGCACTACAGTTTTTTACTAAATGTGTAGAAGAAGATTCCTTACTAGATAAAGGTTGGATAGCTATTACTGATTATTACTACAAAAACAAGCAGTATCAAAAAGCATTGTACTATATCGAGAAAGCTATTAATATTGATAGTGAAAATGTGCTTTATTGGAAACGTTACGCCAAAATCAACAACAAACTAAGTCTTTTTGAAGAAGCTGAAGTTGGATTTCGTAAAACCTTAGAATTAGGAAATTATGAATTAGAATCTTGGTTAACACGTAGTGATATTTTAACAAAGTTAGGCGAATTTGAAGCAGCTGTAAACAATCTAAATCAGGCTCTTGAATTTTATTCAGAAAACGCTGAGTTAGAATACCGACTTTCTGGTTTGTATTTCATCTTAAACGAACATGATAAAGGTGCATTTCACTTGAAAAATGCACTAAAATCTGAACCTGAATTTTTTATGATACTTGAAGAATTATTTCCTTCAGTTTTAGAAATTAAAAGGGTTCAAGAAATAATCAAACAACACAAAAATCCTTCTCTTTAATTTGTGTATTTTTGAGGCTTTAGCAATTTAAAATTATGCCTCAAAGAAATTTCATTCAATACTTATTAATTACTGCGAAAGGTTTAGCGATGGGCGCTGCCGATGTTGTTCCCGGTGTTTCGGGAGGTACTATTGCCTTTATCTCAGGTATCTATGAAGAGTTGATAACAACCATTCACAATTTAGACCTAGGATTCTTTAAAATTTGGAAAAAAGAAGGCTTTTCTAAAGCTTGGAAACACTATAATCTTTCGTTTTTACTAGCCCTATTCTCAGGGGTACTTATAAGCATTTTATCCCTTGCAAAATTAATTACTTGGCTATTGGAGTTTTACCCAATTGCTGTGTGGTCTTTTTTCTTCGGATTGGTAATCGCAAGTATATTATACGTAGGGAAACAGATTTCGAAATGGCGACTTGTAGTAGTTTTGGCATTAATAATTGCCACAGTCCTCTCCTATTTAGTAACTATTGCAGAGCCAATAGGATCACCAGATAGTATTTGGTTTCTTTTCTTAGCTGGTTTTATTGCTATTATCGCGATGATTCTTCCAGGAATCTCAGGAGCTTTTATCCTTTTACTAATGGGCGCTTACACCACAGTTATCGGGATTATCACACAACTTACAGAAGGTATTTCTACATTAGACACTAGTCTTATTCTAAATTCCGTAGGAAAAATCTTAGTCTTCGGACTTGGTGCTATAGTTGGGTTAAAATTATTTTCTAAAGTGTTAAACTGGTTGTTTAAACACCATAAAAACCTAATATTAGCAGTGCTAACTGGGTTTATGATTGGCGCTTTAAATAAAATTTGGCCTTGGAAAGAAGTGCTTCAATACAGGCTAAATCACGCTAGAGAAGAAGTTCCGTTTTTAGAGAGGAGTATTCTTCCACAAAATTTTGATGGAAACCCTCAAGTAATATTAGCTATAGCTTTTGCTATCATAGGCTTTTTAACCATATTTTTACTTGAACGTGTAGCAGTAAAAAAGCAAAATCCTACTGAGAGTTAAAACTTAAAAATACATATCCCGATAATGTACGAAAACCGCTCCCTTTCTGATAAAGTTTGGTTAGTCCTAAAAGGGCTAGGAATGGGTGCTGCCAATAAGGTTCCAGGGGTTTCGGGGGGTGTTGTTGCTTTTGTAGCTGGCTTTTACGAAGAGTTTATCTACTCGCTACAAAAAATAAACAAAAAAGCTTTTAAACTCTTAATCGGTGGACGATTTAAGAGTTTATATCGCTATACAAATGGTCAGTTTTTAACATTGCTAATTACTGGAATGGTAATCAGCTATTTTAGTATTTCTAAATTATTAGACTACCTCATCGTTCACTACGAGCTATACGTCTGGAGTGCTTTCTTTGGAATGATAATCGGTTCTATTTACTTTATTGCAAAAGATTTTGGTGAATGGAACAAAAAGTACATCGCCTATCTTATGGCTGGAGTGATTGCTGGGGTAGCCATAAGCTTTTTAGAACCTGCTAAGGAAAACAGCAATCTACTATTTGTTTTTTTCTGTGGAATCATCAGTGTTTCAGGAATGACTTTGCCAGGGCTTTCGGGATCGTTTATATTAATTCTCCTCGGGAATTATGTACTGCTTCTAGTAGATTCTGTAAATGCGCTTTTCGACTCTATTGCCAACGTATTTCAAGGAGATTTTAGTTGGCTTTACGATCCGCACCGCATTGAATTACTTAAAGTTTTAGCTGTTTTTTCTATTGGCTCATTAGTAGGATTAGTTTCACTTTCGCACTTATTGGCTTATGTATTAAAACGATTTAAAAAAGCCACTTACGCAGTAATTATAGGGTTTATTGCTGGGTCTTTAGGCGTTGTTTGGCCTTGGAAGGAAGAAAAATACGTTATTGATAGCTTAGGAAACATTACTGTTGACGCCAACGGAAGAAAAATAATTACAGGATATACTCGCTATTTTCCAGAATCTTTTGGAACGGAAACTATACTCGCTATAGTGTTTATGGTAGTAGGTGTTGTTATTGTGTTAAGCTTAGATTGGTACGACAATTATAAAAAACAACAAAATGTCTAAATTCGGATTGGTTGGAAAAAATATTAGTTATTCATTTTCAAGGACTTATTTCACCGAAAAGTTTGAAAAAGAAAACCTGAATCACACTTATGAAAACTTTGATATTCCATCAATAAATGACTTTCCTAAGGTTATTTCTGAAACTTCAAATTTACTTGGGTTAAGTGTTACGATACCTTATAAAGAGGAAGTGATACCTTTACTAAATGACTTAGATGAAGAGGCTAAGAAAATTGGAGCTGTAAACACCATTAAAGTGTCAGAATCTAAAATGATTAAGGGATTTAATACCGATCATTATGGATTTCAGAAGTCTTTGGAAGCGTTTCTACCTATTCAAAAGAAAACTGCGCTAATCCTAGGAACTGGCGGGGCTTCAAAAGCAATTGCGTACGCCCTTGAAAAGCTGGGATTCGACTTTAAATTTGTAAGTAGAAAGAAAACATCGAGTAATTTAAGCTATGATGAACTTGATGAAAACATCATTCAAAATCACTGTTTGATTATTAACTGTACGCCTTTAGGCACTTTTCCTAATATAACTGACTGTCCTAGCATCCCTTACGAGTTTCTTTCAGAAAAACATTTGCTTTTCGACTTGATATACAACCCCGCAGAAACTGAATTTCTAAAACGCGGAAAACATCAAGGAGCAAGAATCTCTAACGGATTAAAAATGTTAGAGTTTCAGGCTGAAAAAGCTTGGGAGATCTGGAATTCATAAAATTTGAGGAAAAACTTCCAAAAAAGCCTCGTGTGCTTTGCTAGTTGCAGAGTTGTTAGTATATTGAACCTCTAAGATAAATGAACCTAAACATTGAAAGAAATGTCTGACGAAAAAATGCCAAAGGATACATCTACTCCATTGAGTAATCAAGAAAATGAAAAAGTAACTCCAGATAACGAAACTACATCTGAAAAAGAATCTGTTGCACCTGTAGAAACTGAAAAAGTTGAAACAGAAGAAAAAGTAGCTTCTGATACAGTTGCAGAGGAAACTACTCCTGCTACTGCTGATCTGGACGAAATTGAAATTGAAGATGAAGAGGAAGTAGCTTCTTCAGAAGATGAGGAAGAAGACGAAACTAAAGAAGAAGAGGCACAAAAAGATTACAGTACGCTATCTAAAAAAGAGTTGATTGCCGAGTTTGAAACTTTATTAAACACGAAGAAAATTCAAGATTTAAAACACGATGTTGAAGAAATTCGCGCGGAGTTTAACAATCAGTTTAATGAGGAATTAGAGCATAAGAAGGAAGATTTTCTTGCTGAGGGCGGAAACATTATTGACTTCCACTACACTACTCCGTTAAAGAAAAAGTTTAATTCACTTTATTTCGATTATAAGGAGAAGCGTAACAACTATTACAAATCCCTTAAAAAGGATCTTCAAGCAAACTTAGATAAGCGCTGGGAGTTAATTGAGGAATTAAAGAGCCTTTTAGGTGCTGAAGAAAACATCAATACAACTTACAAGCACTTTAAAGAAATACAAGAAAAGTGGCACGTTGCAGGTCCAATACCGAGAGACAAGTATAATACGGTTTGGAATACTTACCATCACCACGTTGAAAATTTCTACGATTATCTTCACCTGAATCGTGAATTCCGAGATATGGATTTCAAACACAACTTAGATGCTAAGTTGAAATTGATTACCCGAGCTGAGGAACTTGCGCAAGAAGCAAATGTAAACAAGGCATTCCGTGAGTTACAGATGCTTCACAAAATGTGGAAAGAAGATATAGGTCCAGTTGCTAAGGAATATCGTGATGAAGTTTGGGATAAGTTTAGTGAAGCTACAAAGGTTATTCACGATAAACGCCAAGCGTATTTAGCCGAGGCTGAAAAAGAGTTTGAAAACAACCTCGAAAAGAAAAAACAACTTATCGAGGAAATAAAAAAGACAACCGAAGAGACGAAACCAAGTCACCAAGGATGGCAAAACTCAATTAAAAAGGTTCAAGAGTTAAGAGATACTTTTTTTAATACGGGTCGTGTACCAAGAGCAAACAACAAGGAGGTTTGGAAATCTTTTAAAGATGCTACAAGTAGCTTTAATTATCAGAAAAACTCTTTCTACAAAAATCAAAAGAAAGAACAGTTTACAAATCTTGAGATGAAGCGTGAGCTTATTAAAATTGCTGAAGACAATAAAGACAGCGAAGATTTTGAAACTACAACCCAGTTGATGAAGAAAATTCAGAATGACTGGAAGAATATTGGTCACGTACCAAGAAAATATAGCGACAAGATTTGGAAGCAGTTTAAAAAAGCTTGTAACCACTACTTCGACCGACTTCACGCTCAGAAAAATGAAGCAAATAAAGAAGAGGTTGCTCACTATGAAGCAAAAGAAGCAATGCTTTCAAAACTTGCTACTTTTGAATTAAGTGGAGATCATAAAACCGATATTAAGGCTATAAAAGACAACATTACTGCTTGGAAAGAAATTGGTCGCGTACCTTATAACAAGCGTAATATAGAGCAAAAGTTTAATAAAATACTGGATGCACTTTTCAAAAAGCTTGATTTAGGTAAAAAAGAAGCGGAACTTATCAAGTTCGACAACAAGCTGAATACGCTTGTAAACAGAGATGACGAGCGTAAACTTAAAAACGAACACTTCTTCATTTCTAAAAAGATTGAAGAAACGAAAGATGAAATCCGTCAGTTAGAAAATAACTTAGGTTTCTTCCGCCATGTAGACGACGACAATCCTATGGTTGTAGAAGTTCGCAAAAACATCGAACGTCATAAAGAACAATTAGAAGTTTGGAAGGCTAAGCTTTCGAAAATTAAAGAAGTTCGAGAAGACTAAAATTGAACTTTTAAGCATAAAAAAAGATTTAATCATTCCACTTGAGAAAGATTAAATCTTTTTTTATTTCTAAGCCATGCTGTTGTTATTGAAGTTTTGCTTCATTCCAAAAAACATCCATTTCTGCAAGCGTCATATCCTTTAAAGATTTGTTCATCTCTTTAGCTTTTCCTTCTAGGTATTGAAAACGTTTAATAAACTTTTTATTTGTGCGCTCTAATGCATTTTCAGGGTTTACATTTAAGAATCGAGCATAGTTAACCATAGAGAAAAGCACATCGCCAAATTCGGCTTCAATTTTATCTTGGTTGTTTTCGTTTATTTCGTGCTGTAATTCACCTAATTCTTCTTGTAATTTTTCAAAAACCTGTTGTGGTTCTTCCCAGTCAAAACCTACACCAGCTACTTTTTCTTGAATTCGACTCGCTTTAACTACTGCCGGTAGGGATTTAGGAACACCTTCCAAAACACTTGTTTTTCCTTCTTTCAATTTTAGGTTTTCCCAGTTGCGCTTTACTTCAGCTTCATCTGCAACTTTTACATCGCCATAAATGTGTGGGTGACGTGCAATAAGTTTATCGCATATACTATTACATACATCTGCAATGTCAAAATCGTTTGTTTCGCTTCCTATCTTTGCGTAAAATACTATGTGCAAAAGAACATCCCCCAACTCTTTTTTTACCTCATCTAGGTCGTTATCTAGAATGGCATCTCCAAGTTCGTAGGTTTCCTCTATGGTTAAATGACGAAGCGATTCCATAGTTTGTTTTTTGTCCCAAGGGCATTGCTCTCGCAATTCGTCCATAATGGTTAACAATCTATCGAAGGCTTTAAGTTGGTCTTGACGCGTATTTTTCATTGTAAATGAGGTGTAATTAAGTTTTAATGTATTTAATAAATGAAGCAAATTTATAGCGATGCCTAAAGACTAAATAACACAGAGGCTATAAAGTTATGGTTTATTATAAAATACCGGGTGATAAATTTTTACTAAAAGAAAAAGTCTTAAAACCCAATTGGATTTTAAGACTTTCGTTATAAAATACTATAACCTTTTTAAGTAATAACAAATTATTATTTCTTACGAGCGGCAGTACTTTTAGCTGTTCCTCCCTTTTTTGCTGAAGACGCTTTTGCACTTGCAGCCTTAGGAGATGCAGCTTTAGCAGCTGTTTCTTTTTTAGGCTTTGCTGCTACTGTTTCTTTGTCTTCTTCTTTATTTTCAGCTTTTGCTTCAGAAAAATCTGTAAGACCATTTTTAACTAAAAGGTTGTACCACTGTAGTACTTTTTTAATATCACTAGCATACACTCTATCCTCATCGTAGTCTGGTAATACACTAAAGAAGTATTCTTCCAATTCTATTTTAGAAGACTTATGACTAATAGCTTCTTTTCCTTCTTCTTTTGTTGCAATCTTATTAAAGACTTCGCGTAGTGGAACCTCTGCTGATAGTGTGTATATAGCAATTTCTGAAAGCAAGCTCACATTGTGACGGCCACTTACGTTAATTGTTTTACCATCTAAAAGCGACTCTGCTAAAAAGCCTGCTCTTGTTTGGGATTTCAATTTATATAATCCAGGTTTACCGGAGATTGATAACACTTTTTCTAAGCTCATAAAATTCCTTTATTTTTTAATGGTTACAAATATCTTTGGTTTGGTTTAGATACGCAAGTGAGTTAGCGTTTCTTTTTTGCATTTGGAAATTTCATTCGGTAATCTATGTTAATCTTTCCTTTTGAAATATTCTCAAGCTTACTTTTGATTAATCTTCTCTTTAACGGAGATAGTTTATCGGTAAATAAAATTCCTTCGATATGGTCGTATTCGTGTTGAATAATTCTCGCTACCATTCCTTTAAAAGACTCCTTGTGTTTTTTGAAGTTTTCATCGTAATATTCCATTACAATTTCAGGTTGGCGGAATACATCTTCGCGAACATCTGGTATACTTAAACAACCTTCATTAAAAGCCCATTCATCTCCAGATTCTTCTAAAATTCTAGCGTTGATAAATACCTTCTTAAATGTTGAAACATATTTCTGCTCATCTTCAGTAAGATCTTCGTCATCTTCAAAAGGGGTAGCATCAACAATAAAAAGACGAATCGGTAAATTTACCTGTGGTGCAGCAAGACCAATACCACGTGCCTCATACATTGTTTCGAACATATTTTCGATTACCTCCTTAAGGTTTGGATAATCTTTTGTTATTTCTTCGGTTTCCTTTCTTAAAACTGGATCGCCGTAAGCTACTATTGGTAAAATCATTCTCTATTATCTATTATTATTTTTATTCATTATTATGATGGGCGTGCGATAAATTGCGAGTTCACAAAGCTATTTATTATATAAATACTCCTGTAAAATTATTGTTGCACTAATTTCATCAACCAGCGCCTTATTTTTACGTTGCTTCTTTTTAAGACCGCTATCAATCATAGTTTGAAATGCCATTTTGCTAGTATAACGTTCGTCAACGCGTTTAACTTGTAAGTCGGGGAAGATATTTGAAAATTTCTTTAAAAACTTCTGAATTTCCTCTTCTATACTTGAGTGTGTTCCATCTTTCTGTTTAGGTTCACCTACCAAAACCAATTCAACTTTTTCTGAAGCTATATATTTCTTCAAGAAATCGATTAATTCGGAAGTAGGAACCGTGGTTAACCCTGAAGCAATTAGCTGCAACTCGTCTGTAATGGCGATGCCTGTTCGTTTACTACCGTAATCTAATGCTAAAATTCTTCCCATAACTGCGACAAAAATAAGCCTTTGTGAATTACTATACTATTATGAACCGTATTTTTGATTTATGAAGAGTATATTTGTGGGATTAGGGGCTAGATGGTAGAAGTTGGAGGTTGGAAGTTAGAGGTTGGAAGTTGGAAGTGAGAAGTTGGAAGTTGGAGGTTAGAGGTTAGAGGTTAGAGGTTAGAGGTTAGAAGTTAGAAGTTGATGTGAGTTAAAGCCAACTACTATAGAATTAACAAATAGAGAAAGTAAATTAAAATTATTAACGATTATATATAATGACCGAACTAAAGACGATTATTGAAAAAGCTTGGGACGATCGATCCTTACTAACCGAATCTGAAACACTTGTGGCTATCCGTCAAGTTGTAAATTTATGCGACCAAGGGAAATTGCGTTGTGCAGAGCCTGTAGCCGATGGGTGGCAAGTTAACGAATGGGTAAAAAAAGCCATTGTGCTCTACTTCCCTACCCAGAAAATGCGCACTATGGAAGCTGGAATTTTTGAGTATCACGATAAAATTCCGTTAAAATCTGGTTATGAAGCCAAAGGAGTTCGCGTTGTACCTCATGCTGTGGCGCGCCACGGAGCTTATATTTCAAAAGGGGTAATCCTAATGCCTAGTTATGTAAACATTGGAGCTTACGTTGATGAAGGTACAATGGTAGATACTTGGGCTACAGTTGGTAGCTGTGCTCAAATTGGTAAAAACGTTCACCTTAGTGGTGGTGTAGGTATTGGAGGGGTTTTAGAGCCTTTACAAGCTTCCCCAGTAATTATTGAAGACGATGCTTTTATAGGCTCCCGCTGTATCGTTGTTGAAGGTGTACGCGTAGGGAAAGAAGCTGTTTTAGGGGCAAACGTAGTGCTTACTGCTTCAACAAAAATTATAGATGTTACAGGAGAATCTCCTGTTGAAACGAAAGGCTATATTCCTGAGCGTTCGGTAGTAATACCTGGTAGTTATACCAAAAAATTCCCAGCAGGTGAATATCAAGTTCCTTGTGCGCTAATAATTGGAAAACGCAAAGAAAGCACAAACTTAAAAACATCGCTTAACGACGCTTTACGCGAGTACGGTGTTGCGGTATAATCCAGAAGAGCCTTGGTTTTGATTTAAAACCAATCCAATTCTTAAAAACAATATCGAGTTGCTATAATTAAATATAGCAACTCGTTTTTATTGTATAAAATACAGCAAACTACCTAGGTATGTTAATTAAAACCAAAATGAATAGGTATTTATCTCTTTAAGGTTTTAAACCTGTATTTTTGCCAAAAATTAAAATAGATTAATATTATGAGATTTATATTTGCTTTATTATTTGCAATTTCACTGGTTTCTTGTAACGATTCAGCTAGTAATGGCTACAAGTTTGAAGGTGATGCTATTGGGTTTGAAAATGGATCCAAGATTTATGTATTTACCTTAGAAAATAAACAACCTAAAGCTGTTGACACCTTAACGGTAACCGATGGAAAGTTTTCGGCTACTTATAATAAGAGTGAAGGTTATAACCTAAACTTCTTACGAATAGATGGTGTGAACGGATCTGTTTTATATTTCCCTGAAAACGTAGATATGAAAGCTGTAGTTTACAAGGATAGCCTACAAGCTTCAAGAGTGAGCGGTGGAAAAGAAAACGAAGCTTATAGTGAGTTTGTTGACAAGATGGTTTCTTTAAACAAAGTTAAGCAGCAACAAATGGAGCGTTACCGTGCTGCACAACAAGAAAATGATACTGCTGCTATTACACAAGTGCAAAGTGAAAACTTAAACTTGATGAATGAGGAAATTGAATTCAAAAAAGATTTCTTAAGTAAAAACAACAATTCTATTTTCGCTGTAATGCTAATCTCTGAAATGGTTAGCAAAAAGGAATTAAACCCAAACGAGGCTTCAACATTTATTGACAATCTGAACCCAAAACTAGCCGAGAACGAGTTGGTTATTGACCTTAAAAACAACGTATCGTCTTTAAAGAAAGCGAGTATTGGTAGTAAAGCCCCAAATTTTAGCGCTCCTACTCCTACAGGCGAAATGATGTCGTTGGAAGATGCATTAGGAAAATATACTATAATTGATTTTTGGGCTTCTTGGTGTAAGCCATGCCGTGTAGAAAACCCTAACGTAGTAAAGGTTTATAATAAATATCACGAAAAAGGATTAAACATCATTAGCGTTTCCTTAGATAAAGACACTCAGAAAGACAAATGGCTTCAAGCTATTGAAGATGATAAAATGGATTGGTATCACGTTTCTAACTTAAAGTGGTGGCAAGATCCTATTGCGCAGCAATACAATATACGTGCTATTCCAGCAACTTTTTTACTAGATGAAAATGGAGTTATTATAGATAAGGACCTTAGAGGTGCAGCTTTAGAAGCTAAAATTTCAACCTTATTAGGTGGAGAATAATTTCTTAAAAAAATAAATATTAAAAAAGCCTCGAAAACACATTGGTTTTCGAGGCTTTTTTGTTGAGGTACTTTCCTTCTACCCTATTCTTTTTAGTTTAAAAGAAAACTAACATTTACTGAGGTTTTAATCTCCATTTCGCCAGGAGCTATTGTTTCTTGACCTCCTCCACTTTGATCACTCATCATTGCAGATTTGTACATTATGGGCCCAGGTCCAGCATTTGTCTGTTCACTGATTGAAACTGCTTTACCTACAGATTGATTTAAAACACCTGCGTATTCTTTTGCTTTCATCAACGCATTTTCGATTGCATTTTTACGCGCTTGGCTTTCCAAAGCTTCCTTTTTTGAAGACGAAAACATAACACCATCTATACGATTAACGCCCGTATCTAGAAGGCCACTAATTATAGCTTCGTATTGAGATAAGTCGTATAACTTTATCGAGATAGCTTGGTTTGCAGCAAACGTATATGTTTTGGTATTGTAATCGTAATTCTTATTTAAATTCATGTACTGGGTTTGAACATCTTTATTTTCGATGTTCATTTTCTTCAGAAATTTAATAACATCGTTTACAATAGCATCGTTTTGCTTTTTTAACGATTTAACGTTTTCACCTGTATTTTCTACACGAATATTTATTGTTACCTCATCGGGAACAACACGTACAATACCTTCGCCTGTAACATCTATAGTTGGAGGTGGAAGAGTGTTTTGAGCCATAACTGCGGTTGTTGTTAATGCTAAAATTAAAATGGTTTGAAGTGCTTTCATATTTTGTTGAATTAGTTTAATAACTTTTGAGATTTTAAATTTTCCCAAGTTTATGCATAATGAATAAAATAATTAAAGGAACAGCAAGTAAAACAACAATCCACAAACTTGTAGTAAATAAGCTAGGTACAAACATTAGTGTTAGTGCATAACCTCCTAAAGCTCCACCTATATGCGCATCGTGACCTACATTTCCTAGTCTTTTTTTCATTCCGAAGATAGAATACAACAAATATGCCACACCAAATAACCAAGCTGGAATAGCAATGGGTATAAAAAATAGATACAGCCCCATATTTGGATGAAATAATATAGCAGAATACAAGATTCCCATAACTGCACCACTTGCTCCTATTGCGCTGTAATGGGGTTCATCCTTATGAAAGTAAAACGAAAGTAAATTCCCTGCTAATAAGCTTACAACATAAATAATTACGAAGGAAGTTACACCAATACTATTAATTACAACGGGAGCAAAAAAGTATAGGGTAAGCATATTGAATAATAAATGCGAAAAATCTGCGTGCAAAAATGCCGAGCTAAACATTCTTATTTGCTCTCCGTGGCGTATCCCCGAAATATTGAATTTATACTTATTAAAAAAGGCTATGTCGTTAAAACCTTTCATTGATATAATTACGTTTGCAGCGATAATTACAATTGTTGCGATGTCTATGTTTAACATATATATAGTTGAAAATTTTGAAATCAAAAATACGAAAACCAAGGGTGAAATTAGGAGTATTTAAGCCGAATTGTGAATTTATTAGTAGCTATTTGCAAACCTTCTTTACCTTCAACAATTACCGACAAAACTATAGATTCCCTAGGATAGCATTTATTTGAAGCGAGAATTCAGTTAGTGATGCCGCTACCTTACTTTATGAAATGATAAAAGGAGTGAGAATAATTATAAAATCACTTTTAATTTCCTATTTCCAATGTACACTTTCAAGAAATAAATTGAGTAGTTTTGCGGTTTCATTACCTATGCAAAGAATTCTATATATATTCGTTTACCCTATTCTGTGGCTTATTTCAAAATTGCCAATGCGTATTTTGTATATAAAATCAAGTGCCTTATTTATATTGGTTTACTACATTGTAGGGTATCGTAAGAAAGTAGTAAAAGAGAATTTAGCCTTAGCTTTTCCCGAAAAAACCCAGGAAGAACGCAATAAAATTACCAAAGCCTTTTTCAAGCATCTTTGCGATCTTATTTTTGAAACCATAAAAGCTTTTACCATTTCAGAAAAAGAAATCCGCAAGCGCTTTCTAGTTACCAATGTTGAAATTCTAGACGGCTATTACAACAGCGATAAAAGTATTTTATTGATGGCTGGGCATTATGGAAATTGGGAATGGAGTGGCATTCTAAACAAACTCATGAAACATCAAGCTCACGCTGTTTACAAGCCGTTAGACAATAAACAATTTGACGATTTGGTTAAAAAAACTCGGGAGCATTTTGGAGGTATAATTGTAAGTAACAGAAAAATTGTTCCGGTACTTTTCCGAAAATGGAAAAAAGGAATAAAAACGCTCACCTACATTCTTTCCGATCAATCTCCTAAACTGAATGCCTTTAAATATCGCGATACTTTTATGGGTATAGATGTTCCTATGTTTACTGGAACCGAGGAATTGGCTAAAAAGTTAGACTTTGCAGTGCTTTATTTAAAAGTTGAAAAAGTAAAGCGCGGGTATTATACCGCCACATTTGTTCCTATTGCAGATCACCCAAAGACTTATGAAGACTTTCAAATTACAAGAATGTTTTTTGACATGTTAGAAACGCAAATTCGTGAAAACCCAGCGCATTATCTATGGTCGCACAAACGTTGGAAACACAGAAAACAATAACAAGTCCAACATATTATTAAGCGTCTTTTAAAAGACGCCCTTTGAAATAATAAGGGGGTTAGTAATTTAAACTATCCAATGGACTTTTAATTTTATTGAGTTGTTTTTGAGTTACATTGGTATATATCATAGTTGTTTTAATACTGTGGTGACCCAATAAATCTTGAATTAACCTAATATCTGTCCCGGTTTGCAATAAATGTGAAGCGTAACTATGTCGCAAGCCGTGTAGGCCTACATTTTTATTAATTCCTGCATTCTTTAAAGCTTCTCTAAAAACCGTTTGCACACTTCCTTTTGAATATTGTCCACCAAACCTACCTTCTAGTAAGTATTTTTTGGGTTTAAACTGAAAATAATATTCTCTCAACAATGGCAAAACCGAATTTGGTAACGGTACATATCTGTCTTTTTTGCCTTTTGCTTGAGCTATCAACACTATTCCATCTTTAGTATTAATGTGTTCTAGTTTAAGGTTAACAACTTCACTTACTCGCAAGCCCATACCGTAGCATAATTGTAATGCTAAGAGGTGTTTGATGTTTGTAACTTGTTTAAAAAGTAAAGAAATTTCACGTTGGGTTAATGTTTTTGGTAGCGTTGCCGGCTTTTTAGGTCTTGGGATATCAAAAAACATCTTCTCCCGGTGTAAGACTTGTTCGAAATAAAATTTAATTGCATTTATTTTCCCATTTAATTTTCGCTCTTTCATTCTTTCATTTTTTAAACAATAGAGGAAATAGGCCTTAAGTTTCTCTGGAGTAAGCTTTTCTACAGGATAATTATTTAGCAATAACAATAAATGCTTTAGTTCTGTGCAATAAACCCGAATTGTATTTTCGCTATAAGCCTTAAGATTTAATTGGTTTACAAAGTTTAACATAGCTTGCTGATTTACTGGATGAATATTATACAGCAATTTATCTTCATTGTTTTTTTTAGGTAGGTTTAGCACTTCTCTTACGGCAGGCGTGTCTAATAAATACCAAGATTTATTGGATTGGCTCCATTTAGCTGATGGAAATCTTTTTTTTAAGGCATTTTTTAGATGGAAATGATATGGAAATCTAACCCAAATAACGGGTTTATTCTGATGAGATCCAGGTTCGAATTTATAGTTTTTCAGGTCCATAGCATATCGTCATTTTGTATATCAAACAATCTGAAAATTAGTGATATACACCTAAAGATATACAAAATAACGCATAGAAAAAACTGTATAAAGGCTTATGTATTGGTAGCTGAGTAAAAAATTTAGTGATTTTCGGGGTATTTTACTAAATTACGTATATTTACGTGTTGTAGCAAATTTTACACAACCTTCCGAGAATTTTTGCATCTAGTAAAAAACAACCTATGTCAAAATGATAAAAAACGTCCTAATTATTTTATTGACAATACTCGTTTTTAGTTGCAACACTGATGATGACACTAAAATTGTAAGTATTCAATCTATCTTAATTTCTAAAGATAATCTTTATGGAAATGGAGGCGAAGGAATAAATAAGCAAAATATTGTTATAACCGACGACGGCGTCTGGAACGATTTAATAACTCAAATGAATACAATAAACAATGTGTCTGATAACTTTTCGGAAACAGAAATTGATTTTTCTGAATATACAGTTATTGCTGTTTTTGATGAAATAAAAGGAAATGGAGGTCATAGCCTTGAATTAAATATTACCTCTAATCCTGAAAACATCATGGTCAATATAACTGATTTAGCTCCTAATGGAAACGCAACCACTGTGATTACACAACCTTACCATATTGTAAAAATTAAAAAGACTGTTTTACCAATAGTCTTTGAATGAAAACTTGCTACAACAACGGCTATAATTCATTGTGGCGGAATTTTCCCTCCGGAAATTCCTATCTTTAAACCATCGCTTGGTTACGGCGGAATGGTCCTCGCGGACAATTCCACAACGAAACCATAGCCAAACCGTTGGCATTCATTGAGCAGAACCGTTAAAAATGACAATTATGAGTAATTTAAAAGACATTAAATCGGAAATGGAAAAATATGCGAATGACTCAAATCTGACTGAATTTAAAATCGTTGAGGAACTGAAAACAAATTACTTGACAAAAAAGTAAATGAGAATTTAAAGTCGCATAAAAAAGAGTGATTTAAAACGTTTGACTTTTAGTTCGTTTGAGGAATCGGAAACTGAATTGAAAAGCAAAACCCGAATTTAAAGCGGAATTTCTCACTCAATCGGAAATAAATTTAACCTAAAAACGGAATTTAAAAAAATATGAATACGCAGACAAAAGCAATAATAAAATCAGGTTTATTTTCTGGAATTGTTTATGCTGGACTTATGGCTGGATTTG
Organism: Aequorivita sp. KMM 9714; assembly: GCF_011065475.1. Classification (NCBI taxonomy): domain Bacteria; kingdom Pseudomonadati; phylum Bacteroidota; class Flavobacteriia; order Flavobacteriales; family Flavobacteriaceae; genus Aequorivita; species Aequorivita sp. KMM 9714. The sequence continues at coordinate 444,750 of NZ_JAAGRO010000002.1, forward strand.
ACTATTCTGATGGGCAAGATTTCAAAATATGGAAATTTATATTTCACGCCTCTTTTTTCGGAATATTTATGGCACTTATGACCAGATATAATTTAAAAAAACAAGCAGATAAAGACCAAAATAAAACTGAATAAAAACAACGAAATGCCAACACCGTATATAATTTATTGCTGGCTTATCGCTTACTTACGAAAGTCCTCTCGGACTTTCTTGGTCGGTAATTATTTACTAAATTAGTTGCTTAAACCACGCAACAAACCATATACAAACACGTTGGCAATAATATGACAGAACACCACGAAAAAAAAAACAAATCGAATAAAAGTGAAATTCTGACACATCTATTATGGACTGCTTTTGGAATTATTGGAGGACTTGATTATTTTTCTAAAGCGGAATATTTGATTTGCGGAATTATGTTTTTAATTGGAATTTTATCAGCATACAAACTCTTTAAAGCAATTGTGAAAAAATGAAAAGAATACATTTCGATAGTATGAGAAATAAATTTTGGATTACAATATTAATATTATCTATTATTTGTTTTATAATTGGAATTTTTGAACCTATTGAATTCTCAAGGTATGACTTGAATAAATACATTTTGAAAATCGGATTTTTATTACAAGCTCTTTATTTCAGTCAAATGTTTTGGTATAAGAACTATGTGCAATGGAATAAAAAAGGTATAAATATTAAGGTAAATTCATTTTTGGGTAAATCATTGAGTTTTGACCAGGTAAAAACGACTGAACTGAATGAAAAAACGTTGATTATAACAAAAGATAACGGAAAAAAAATTACGATTGACTTAAATGAAATTGCGGAATCTGATACACGAAAACTGAACGAAATATTAGTAAAATATACTATTGCCAACACCGTGTATAATTAATTGCTTGTTTTAGCTTACTTACGAACATTCCTGCGGAATGTTCTATTTGTGATTTATTTGCTAACTTATTCGCTTAACCACGCAACTAACCATACACAATACCGTTGGCAGCAAGGTAAAAAACAATAAATGACTGATAAAGACAATACAAATCCCTTATTCGACTCGCAAAGAGAAAAGGCTGGGGCTAAAACTATTGATAAGTACCTATATCAGTATCATTGGGCTTTATACAGAGTTATTAGTGAACATGACACAACGAATGAATATGCAGTATTTATTGAACTTCATGAAGATGTCGTGATTAGTGATTCACTAAGTTCTCAAAATGCAAAATTCGAATTCAATCAGGTTAAAACGAATTCAGCAAAATTTACAAATTATCAATTAGTTGAGAAAAAAAAGAGCGGTAGGTCTGTTTTAGGTAAGCTAATTGAAAGTGTAAATTCTAAACCTTATGCTGACAAGATTACCTCTTTGAATCTTGTTTGCACTAGTAACTTTAGTCTTGAATTAAAAAAAGATGATGTTGAACTAAAAATAATTCGAAAAGAAGATTTAGCAGACAGTCAACTTAAAAAACTAGAAGCCGCAATAAAAAATGAACTTTCAATTTCTGAATTACCGTCAACGTTAAAGTTTATTGTACCAGATTTAGCCGAAAAAGATTACCAGAAAATCCTTGTAGGTGAAATTTCAAGTTTGATTAATCGCCTTTATCCTGAATCACGTTTTAATGACGAATCGATTTATAGACTTCTTATTGATGAACTTATACGAAAAGGAAAAGTTACCTATGATTTCACCAAATGGGATGAACTCATAAAAAATAAAGCGTTGACTTCAGAAAAAGTAACTAGTGTCATAAATGAATTCACAAATATTAAAGACGAAGCTCAATTGGATGTAGAGTTCAACCGCATTTGTACAGAAATAGGTCTGAACTCAATCAAATCCAAGTTATTAAAACGTTCATTTTTAAGATACAAGAGACAAAGGATAAGTAATAGTAGCAGTTTTCAACACGATACAACAACTATCCTTCAAAGAAGAATCGAAGAAGCAATTGCTTCAGGACAATCTGATTTCAAAGAATTAATCACTCAAGTATCGACTAATTTACCTGCGAAAATTCGAAGACAATTTTCTTCACAAGATGAAATAACGTCAGCTATAATATGTGAATATATAATGATGATGTAATGGACAAGAGCAACTTTAAAATATTAATAAGAAATCTTAGAACTAAACAAAATGAAAAGCTTAAGATTGATACAACTGCTAGTTCTGTCAAACACAACAAAGTCAGCAAATCAGTTCAAATTCGGCAAAAACCTGAATCTGATAACGGCAAAAGATAATAGTGTAGGTAAATCAACATTATTAAAATTGATTTTTTGGGGACTTGGGTGCGAACCTGAACTTGATACTACTTGGAATGCTCAGGACTGCAAAACAATTGTTGACTTTGAAGTTGACGACAAAACTTTTAGAGTAAAAAGATATAAAAATGAAATTTCTATTAAAGAAGGTAGTTCTGATTATGAAAATTTTCAAAAAATAACAGGTGAATATTCTCAAAAATTTGCTGATATAGTTGGATTCAGCGCGTTATTACCAAATCAAAACTCAGGATTGTTAGAGACACCACCTCCTGCTTATTACTTTATCCCATTCTATATTGACCAAAAGAGAAGTTGGGCTAAAGCTTGGGACAATTTTGATAGATTAGGTCAATATCGTAATTGGAAGTCTACTATAGTAAAGTATCATGTAGGACTGCTTAAACCTGAACATTTTAAATTGGAATCTGAACGAACAGATAAGAAGGAATCACAAAAAAACATTGAGTATGAAGTTGGGAAAATTGATACAACTCTTGAAGTTATTGAAAGCTACGTTCCAAATTCAGTAAATACGGTTACCACGGTTTCAGCAATCGATAAAATTACAGACAACATAAAAAAAGATTTAGAATCGCTTCAAAAAGGTCAAGAAGAATTGCTTCATGCAATAGCTATTAATAATTCTGAAAAATCATATCTCTATCAGCAGCAAGTAATGACTGAGAAACTGATATCAGAACTTGATAAAGACTACAAATTTTCCGTTGAAAACATTGAAGATGATGAAATCGAATGTCCATTATGTGGTGTTGTACATGAAAACTCAATTGTTAATCGTGCTTCAATTATGACAGATAAAAATCAAGCTGAAAATCAGCTTAGAGAAATAATCCAATCTACTGACAAAATTGATAAGAAAATAGCTTCTAATGAAAGACAATTGGAGAGTATCAGGTCTCAAATTTCTGAAATAAATGAAAAGTATGTGATTGAAGACGAAACTGAATCCAAAATTGATTTTAATCAAATAATTGAAAGTGTTGCCGGAAACTCTATCAAAACCAAAGTGACTAGAACTAAGAATATTAAAAATGCTGAAATAGCAATACTGCAAGAAGAAATCAAAGACTTAAAAAAGGAACAAAAGTCTTTAACAACCGAAGAAGAAACTGAGAGTATTTTGAACTCCTTTAATTCAATTTTATCAAATTATGTTCAGCTACTTGACGCAGAAGCAGTAAACCTATCTGAAATAAACTCACCACTAGACTACAATAAAGTCATAAAAGAAGGTGGAGCCGCTGAAGGAGCAAGAGCCATATTAGGGTACTACTTGACTATTTTTTCAATGGTAGAAAAATTTGGAAATGAAGCTAAATCTCCTCTAGTCATTGACACCCCAAATCAGCAGGAACAGTCATTTACAAACTATGAAAAAATAGTAGAATTATTAACAGACGATTTTTTAGATGGCAATCAAATCATAATGAGCGCTATGGAAAATGAACAACTCAAGCCATTTGCTGATAAAGCACAAATAATTACTCTAGATGAAAACAAATTACTTAGCAAAGAGAAGTTTGAAGAAGTGAAAAATAGTTTTAAATGAATAAACCCAGCTGCCAACAATGTATATAAAAAATAGGCGAAATAGTGGTAAAGTCAAGGGTTTAGGCTCGTTTCAAAGTTTGTGCTTAACCGACAGTTTAGTACTTCAAAATCGCCTACTTTTCATATACTAACCGTTGTAACCAATTTGATGAAAACATTAAATTTTTTTTTATACTTTACTGTTATTTTGAGTGTGCTTTCCTGCACAATTGAAAAGAATGTGGATTTTAAAAAATATAGTATTCTTACCACGCCAATAGAAATTGGGGAATTTTATAATATTAAAGTAGATACTAGTGGAAGTTCGGAATCCGCATTTGTAAAAAAATGGAAAGACGGTCATTTCGATTTGACTTATACTTATGATTCACCCGAATCCGATAAATATTCACCTTTATACTATTCCATAGAAATTAGCAAAAGTAATTCTGAGAAAGAAGCGAATAGAAAATTTGATTTAATAAAGAAAATAATTTTGAGGCCAAGGAGTTCGACTTCTAATGAAACTGTAATAGAATATGACTCAATTATTCTATCAGGAGATCAAAATTTCTACGCGGTTCGAAATTGGAACGGTGAACCGAATGGAGTGCTTTTCTTATATAGAAAGAAAAATATTGTTTACACTCTTAAAACATCTGGTTATTTTAAAAACGACCATACGTTTATTAAAAATTTGGTTGAGCCAAAACTTATCACTCTAGAGAACTTTAGACTGAAGAATTAAAAACTGGTTACAACACGAGGCTATAAGCAATACTGGATTTGTGCTAAACCCAAAAGCACTTGTATATTTATAAAATGAGTTCAAACCCGAAAATAATTGCATTTTTGGCGCACTGCTCATAGCCCAACCGTTAGCAAGCATTTAAAAATGAAAAATAAGCAGTTTAATATTGATGATAATCACTTGATTATTTCCGCGAGGAAATCGCCTATATTTATTCGAATTGTTTTAACGACTTTTCTTGTCTTAATAGCATTGATTCCAATTGCGGTTACGATTTTTGTCTTGAAATCTGGAGAAGGACCATTTATCGGAATAGTTTTTTCATTTCTACTTTGTTGGGGTATTGGCTTTTATTTGTTGAAACTAACACTTTGGAATTCTGTTGGCAGAGAAATTTTAAGTATGGAGACTGAAAAGATTTCTTATGTTGCTGATTACAGGCTTTTCAAAGATAGACATAAAGAAATCGAAATACAGGACTTAGAAACTGAATTAATTCGCGAAGAACAATTTGATAAACCTCTTGGAAGACTAAGATTAAAAACCAAATCGAATTCACTTGAAACTGTTCTTCAAATGAAAATTTCGGAAGTAGAAGAATTAAGGAAGGAAATACAAACGCGCTACAACATTGCATAAACGTTGTGCAACATTATGAAAAAACCAATTCTAACGATAATTTTTATTTTAATTTCAACCCTGACCTTCGCTTGTAGTTGTTATTGGGGTGGAAATTTTATTAAAACAGCAAAAAGTGCAGAATTAGTAGTATTAGCAAAAGTTGTTGAACGAAATTTTCACCTTGAAAATGGAAAGACATTTGCAACCATCGAAGCAGCCGTCAATGCATCATTTGAGGAGGAATATGATAATCCTCCTGAATTTTATGAATCAATTGACCTGGAAATTATCTCTGTTATTAAAGGCAAGGAAAAAAGGAAAATCATAAGAATATTTGCATCAAATGGTGCTGATTGCCGAACAGGTGTAAGAGACTTCGAAATCAATAAAGTTTATTTAATGACACCAACTCTTTCCCAATATGAGGAAATGCCAAATGAAAAGTATGATGATTATTTTCTCGGCAATTGTTCAGAAACTTCGATAGAATATATTCCTGAGTCGAATAAAGTGTATGGGTGGATCAAAGGAAAAAAACGAAAAGAGAAAATTTACTGCTACTATAATAAACTAATTAGAAAAATAACATAGCACAACAATATATAACCGTAATTTGCTTCGCTAGTTCCCTGCATTCGTGTTGGCCAATTTGACTGCGTATTAAACTAGCTCGGAATGCGAACTGGCCAATCTATCCACCTCAAAATTACTAAGGCCTATATTTAATCGAAAATAATTAATTTTAATCCCTTAACAACGGTAATACTAACCGTCGGCAAACATTAAAATGAATAAGATTTCAACTTTAATATTATTTTTCTTATGCCTTGGAAACTGTTTTTCTCAAAACAAAACAACGGATGACCTAATTAGAATAGCTGAATTTCATTTAAAAGAATCTGTAGGTGAAAACCTATTCAATGATTTTGAGTATAACAGTCATTCTTACTATAGATATAAAAATAAGCGAGGAAAAAATAAATGGAAAAAAATAGAACGGGGGAAAAAAATAAAAAACCGACTTGACAAGGCGGAAATCAGATTTGACTTTGGTAATGTAGAGTTTGCCAAATTAGAAGTTCCAAAAACCTTCAATGTTGTCCTTGATGCTGATTTAAATATTATAAAGAAAATTAATACCAAAAGAATTCCGGATTACATTTTAAAAAACCAACCTTCCAATTGGCTAACTCCAATGGAACTGGATAGTATCGTTGCACTTCAAAATTTAAAACCTTCAGAATATCCTTTAAAAAAAGAAGTTAGGTTTAACAATAAAACTGAAGTTTATTACTGGCAAATTGAAAATACTCTATATCAGGAAAAATGTCTTGGGGATTACGAAAGATTAATAATTGATCCTATAACAGGCGTAATCTTAAAGCGAAAAGAAGAGAGATATTGGGTATTGCATTGTAATTAAAAAAAGTTTGCCTACACGAGTATAACCATTTGTGATAATGTAAAATGAAAAAAGAAATCGAATTCAAAATTTTTACTAAAAACAAAGGTTTTACATTATCAGTGAATATTGTTGTTTATTCATTGTTATTTATAGGTATAGGAATCGCATATTTAGCCAGAGAATATCTTGACAATAGCACAATTGAAAATCTTGGTCAAGGAGTTGGAATTTTAGCTTGTATGTTAATGATATATTTTAAAATCACTCAAGCGTCAAAACGAAAATCACTTAATGGAAATCTAAACAAAAAATTGAGGTTCAGAACCCGTGAAATCTTAATTGATGACTTAAAGATTGAACTAAATGAAATTAAGAAAATTGAGTTTTATATAAATGATTATTTTGATAAATGGGAATCCCAAGCGGGAGGAGACTTTGCTCCAGGAAGAACAAATGGAACCTCTAATGTTTGTGAGTTAACCCTAATCAACGGACATAAAACTAAAGTGAATTTTCAACTAATGTATGAGAATGAATTCCTGAAAATGAGAGAACTATTACTACAATATTACTCTGAAAATAAGATTCATTTTTTAAAATTGATTGAATATTTGGGAATTGAGAAATACGAAGAAATACAAGAATTCAAAAAAACACTACCACCAACATTAGCTATAAGCAAAATGGGATAAATGCCAAACCGAAAAGCAATTGTACATTATCCTTATTTCAGTCTTTTGTTCTTTCTGATTATCTAATAAATTTAATGCATTGTAAACTTAAGCCCCATATAATTTATGGCTAGTCCTCGCCTACTTACGAATCCCGATAGATATCGAGACGCGGATTTTTACTTCCCATAGTTCACCTTGCTCGTGTCTATTTTGTTTGTATTTGCTAAATTAGGTGCTTAACCACGCAACAAACTATAGCCACACACCTTTTACAATTTCACCAAAACCCGCTTACAATTCTCGTAATTAACGAGTTAGAATGATTTTTGTAACTTACATATTCTTACACAAAAATCAGTAATTATGAAACGTCTTATATTATTACTCGCTTTAACTTTCAGTTCTTTAAATGCTAGTGCCCAGTCTTTTGAACTCAAACATGATCATTCAACAATACAAGTTGAAAATATTGATATCAGTGCCAAATTTTATAAAAACATACTAAACCTAAGGGAATTAGATACACCTTGGCCTGAGTATAAGTTGATTCGTTTCTTTGATACTGGCACAAACCAGCAACTTCACATTGCACAAGCTCAGGTTGATAAGTATGGTGATATAAAAATTAACAAAGTGCTTCATCTTGCCTTTGCAGTTAACAATTTTGATGGATTTTTAGAACATTTAAAAGAAAAAGGAATCGAATATTCCAATTTTGCTGGAGAAAGTGAAAAAATCCAATCAAGACCAGACGGAATTAGACAAATATATTTTCAAGATCCAGACGGTTATTGGATAGAAATTAATGACGCAAAACATTAACCTAGTCTGGATATAAAGCGAAACCTCTAAAAAAAATAATGTTTAGATTTAGTAAAATAAAAAACGTAGGCTAACTCCGTGTAAAAAACATTGCTTAATTTAGATTAATCATTTGTTCATTACTTTGTTTGCTTTCTTCCGTATTTCGTTCCAACACGAGAGTAGCGAACTGGCGAAGGAAAGTCCTCGCACTCAAACACGAAACGTTCCTTACACATAAACTTTGTAACATATCATCGCGAAACATAATATTATGACTGAAAATCGAAATAATTCAATAGAGATTAATAAAGAAGAGTTTCGAAAAATCGGACATCAATTAATAGATGATATTTCTGACTTCCTTTCTAGCATTGATAAAAAACCTGTTACTGTAAAAGAAAGTCCAAATCAATTACAAAGTATATTGGGAAACACTTCCCTGCCAGAAATAGGAACACCCGCAACCGAACTGATTTCTAGAGCAACGAACTTATTACTTAATCATTCATTACTTAATGGACACCCTAAATTCTTAGGCTATATTACTTCATCTGCTGCCCCAATCGGAGCCTTAGCCGATTTATTAGCTGCATCTGTAAATCCAAATGTTGGAGCACATATTTTAAGTCCAATGGCTACTGAAATTGAGAAACAAACTATTCAATGGCTGGCAGAGTTCATTGGTGTTTCACCTAACTACGGAGGAATTTTAGTCAGCGGAGGAAATATGGCAAATTTTACAGCATTTTTAGCAGCTAGAACAGCTAAAGCACCCAAAAGCATAAAAGAAGATGGACTTTCAAATATATCCCAGAAGTTAACTATTTATTGTTCAAAAACCACACATACTTGGGTTGACAAAGCAGCTATATTATTTGGTTTAGGCACAAAATCTATTCGCTGGATTCAAACTGATTCTTCAAATAAAATGAACAATAAAGTGCTAGAAGAAACAATTAAAGAAGATATAAAAAATGGTTTTAAGCCAATAATGGTTATAGGTACTGCAGGTGATGTTAGTACTGGAGTGGTTGATAGTTTAAAAGGAATTTCAACCATTTGCAAAGATTATGATTTATGGTTTCACATCGATGGAGCTTATGGTGTACCAGCCACAGTTATTCCAAAATACAAAAAACTATTTGATGGTCTTTCAGAAGCTGATTCTATTGCTCTCGACCCACATAAATGGTTATATAGTCCTCTTGAAGCCGGATGTACATTGGTTAAAAACCCTCAACACTTAATAGATACCTATAGCTCACATCCAGAATATTATAATTTTAGCAACGATGAAAACGAAATTGCTCAAAATTTTTATGAATATGGACTTCAAAATTCACGTGGCTTTAGAGCTTTAAAGGTTTGGTTATCATTACAACAAATAGGTAGAAGTGGATATGAAAAACTAATTGGTGAAGACATTGAACTATCAGAAATATTATTTGACTTGGCTAAAGAAAATGCTGAATTAGAGGCAGTTTCTCAAAATTTAAGCATTACTACTTTTAGATATATTCCAATCAATTTCAAAGAAAGTAATGATTATCTAAATAAACTAAATGAAGCATTATTAAATAAATTACAAACTGGTGGCGAGCTATTTTTATCAAATGCTATTGTAAATGAAATGTATTGTTTAAGAGCTTGCGTTGTTAATTTCAGGACTTCAAAAAAAGATATTAAAGAGATTATTGATATAATAATTAGAGAGGGAAGAAAGGCTCATTCCAAATTACAAGAACGAATAGTGAATGAATAACGTACTACAATACCCTGAATAATTAATGGCTAGTTCTCACCTACTTACCAATCCCGATAGCTAACGGCACATGGTTTTATTTTCCAAAGTGCGCTTCACTCATGTCTATTTGTGATTTTTTTGTTAAATTGGTTACATCAACAAGCCACTAATCATACAAAGAACGGTTTAAGAAAGGTAAACAGATTTGGTCTAAAGCCAAGACTTTAACAAATCCAATCATCCAATAATGGCAAAAACAACAATATATGAGCTAAAAAACTCTAACCATATATACGATTTACTGCGTATTTTGAAGGATTCTGACAAGCCCGAAGATATTAAAGCCATGCATGAAATATGGGAGGAATGTGGTTTCTGGGCTAACTCAAAGGAGGAGGAGAATAAGTTTGTAGCTCCCTTTCAAGAAAATAGACGAAGTTTTGTATTAACCGCTCCAGCCACTTGGGAAAAAGATAAGTTTCCTCCCCCTGGTGATTATTCCTTTGCACTAGTCACTAAAAAAGGTCCAGGTATCAGAGAATCTTTTATTGAAACTACTGTGTTTTATTTTTACAATGAAAACTACTTCTCCTTATCAAAACATCATAGAGGTTATTTATTCACTTGTTTAGAAGAAAAAAAGAATTTGTGTTTATATGACTATTCAGTTATTAAGGACAAGGAATCTCCTTATTATGAAAAGTCCTTACGGATGCAAAAAAGAGAACAAGAAGTAAAGCAAGAATGCGTGAAATTTATTCCCGCATTGGCACATTACCTATGGCCGGACGAGCTAGATATTTCCGGTAGCTGGGAGGAGGAAAAACTTTCTCATCCTAATTTCTTTAAGAAAACATTTGGAATGCTAAGCAGTGGATTTTATTCCTGTGTGGGTGCATGGACGTTCCCTTTTCAAACGCTTGTGTGGGAGAATAATGAAGCTCAAATCACAAAAGAAATCACTTACACAGCCGTTGATTATAATCATCAATATAATTATGGCGTTATTAAAAAAAGAGAGTTTAGTGAAGACATAGGTATATGGCTAAAGCAAGAAGAAAAATATATTAGTTTCAAAGTCAAATTCAGAGATGGGGAAACTTCTTTTACTAATTTTAAGGGTAAACTTTTTCCTGATTACATCGAGTTTTCTATTCCGTTTTATTTCAAATCCCCAAAAGAAAAAGCTTATTTAATTCAGCATTTTGATCAATATGGACTTCATATTACAAACTTATGAAGTTTAAAAGGCATACTCAAAATAGCAGATATTCCCCGATTTTAATTTTACAGATATGAACGGTTACGTATATAATAACAAAACAGATTTTAATTTTACAAATAATGTCAAGTATTTAAATATCGGCAACTTAGAAAAATGAAAGGAACATAGAAATGCAAATATTATCCTTCAAACGCACCTTATTCTATACTTTGGCACTAATTAAAACTCAGGAATTTAGATATGAATGACCACTTAATACATAACCTTAAAATATCAATAATTTGGAGATTGCTGGTCAACATTATAACAGTTGGCTTGATTATATATTTATTCAATACCGTTAAGCGAATTGAATGGTATACCTGGTTGATATTATTAATTTATCCGATGTACTTAACAATAAAAGAACAGAAATTATTACTTGAAATAGATGTGAATGGAAATCAGATAAGCCTAATAAGTTATTCCATTTTAGGTGGTAAAAAAGAACTAAACCTTAAAACCAGTGAAATTATTGAATTGGATCACTTTAAAGGATTTGTCGTTAAGTATAAAAACTCTTTCGGAAAAAAAACAGAAACTTTTCAAATTAATGCTGAACCGTGGAATAATATTTACGGACAAATAAAAATTCTGAAATTAGCAGTTCAAGAATTGGAAAAAAGAAATTCATAAGACATTTATTAAAATTAGCTGGATAGAATATTTTAGGCTTTATCTGCGCTAGTTTAAGGTTTACAGCACCCATTTTCATTCGAAAATTCCTTACATTTAATTCTATATAAACTTAAGTGTTTTTATTTTAACCTTATTAGTTAATTGAATATGAAGATCGTTTTCAAAGAAGAACAAAAATTCACACAATGGTGGCTTTGGTTAATTTTAATCGGAATTGGAGTATTACCCATTATAGGGATTTATAAGCAATTAATTATCGAGGAAAAATTTGGTGATAGCCCTATGTCCGATTTAGAGCTCATTATTTTTTCTATTTTCATTTTTGGCTTAATTGCTTTGTTTTGGTTTATGCGACTAAAAACTAATATTGACCAAAATGAAATCCGAATGCGTTTCTTCCCATTGGTTAAGAAACAAGTAAAATGGAAAGATGTTAAAAGTGTTGAAGTAGTGAATTACGGATTTGTAGGTGGATGGGGTATCCGGCTTGGTACAAAATATGGAACTGTCTACAACACTAAAGGAAATAGAGGTTTAGCTATAGAACTTCTGAATGGAAAAAAATTACTAATCGGAACTCAGAAAGAAACCGAACTAAAGGAAATATTAGAAAAAATCAGGTAAGAATTTAATTTGAAAAAATGATATTAGAATCTAATACCGTAATTCAAATTCAAATACCTGTAGAAGATGTTTTCGAAGGAATTGTTAATCCAGAGATAATGACCAAGTACTTTATTTCAGAAAGTAGTGGTAGGTTAGAATCAGGAAAAGAAATAATGTGGAAATTTCCTGAATTTGATGATTATTACCCTGTAAAGGAAATCAAAATTAAAAATAATCATGCTTATCCTTTGTATGGGGTTCAGAAACTGTGGTGATATTTTCATTAGAAAATTATCAAGACAATAAAAGTTTCGGAAATTATCATTACAAATATGCAAGCGGACATGATGGAGATGCTCCTATACTTGGATTTTCTCCCCGAAAAACAGCTTTTTCACTTTATGTATATTCTGATATTGAAAAGAGTAATGTAATGCTAGAAAGTCTTGGAAAATTTAAAATGGGCAAAACCTGTAATTATAATACTTAGCTTATAGATATCAATAGTGCCTTTCTTCATAATGTATACTTAGAACCCAAAAAATACTTCATCACGCAAAATTCGCACTCATCTAACTCAAAATCAATCGAATAAAAAACCAATCTAAGACTATTTCTAAGAAAATAATACGTAGCTTAGTACATTATAAAATATTAGAGCTCTTTTACTAGTCTTAGTTATCTTCTAAAGCTCCTCGTAATCATTATTTTAAGACACAGAGAGTAAATCTCAAAATCAACCCTGTGATTAATGCTTACGAATATTTCAAACAACATCCTAGATTCAACAAACTCGTTGGCGATGACTACTTATTTGTAGAATATAAATGTCCGCTTCATATTGAAGAGTATAATTTATGGATAGAAAATCATTTAATCACTTACGTAATCAGTGGCAAAAAAGATTGGATTACCTCCAAAAAAACCTATAAACTTAACGAAGGGGATGCATTGTTTGTTAGGAAAGGTGTTTACACTACAAAGCAGTATTTAGAAAATGAATATTGTGTTATGTTATTCTTCATTAACAACACATTTATACAAAGATTCATTTCTGAAAATCCCTCATTTATAAGGCAGAATAATCAAAGAAAAGAACACAGCCAAATTTTTGATATTACTACAAATGAAGTATTTACAACCCTGATAGCAAGTATATTTCAATATTTAAACAACAAAATTGAAACTCCTAAAAAACTAGTTGAATTAAAATTTAACGAATTACTCTATGCTATTGCGCTTAACTCTAGCAATAAAGATCTACTAATATATTTCAATTCCATATTGCAAAGTAAAACGTCTGACGTTAAATCTATAATGTTAGAAAACTTTCAATACGATTTAAAAATACCCGATTTTGCAAAATTATGCGGGAAAAGTCTTTCTTCTTTTAAACGTGAATTTGAAATCATTTTCAACACCACACCGGGAAGATGGCTAATTCGTAAACGAATAGACCATTCAAAAACACTACTATTAGGTACAAACTTAACCGTAAGTGAAGTTGGGTATGAATGTGGATTTAAAAACATTTCGCACTTCATTAAGGCGTTTAAACAAACTTCCAAAATAACTCCCAACAAGTTTAGAATTCGCAATGCAGAAACCTAGCGATTACTACCTGGGCTTTTAAGAACATTATTTGAACTTTTAAGAAAGCCAATTAATCTATAATAACGCAACCTTTACATTATTCTCGAATTAAATAATGATGTAATGGCAACTAGAAAGTATTTATCCAAGACCAAATTCGCTCTTAAAGACAATTCAATTGTTAATCAAAGACATTTGATTCTCACCGAAAAATACTTAAATGACCCCTCTTCTGCTTGGATTACAGATTCAGCTGAAGTTTTTGGAAAAGATTTACATGATCCATTTCGCACTTGGGTTGCAGTAAATGAAAAAATGAAAATTCCTTTTAAAATTGGTGTTCACAGTGCTGTTGGTGGCGACCACGACTTTCCAAATCCTGGGGATTTACTATGTGCTTCCTTAGCATCTTGTTTTGAAAGTACAGTTAGATTAATTTCAAATAAATTAAATATTGAACTAGTTGAAACAAAAGTTATTGCAACTGCAAATATTGATGTTAGAGGAACTTTAATGATAGACAAATCTATTCCTGTTGGCTTTCAATCGATGCATCTAGAGATATTAGTATCCGCTAGAAATACAAACAATAAGTTAATGACAATCCTTATAAATGGAGCTAAACGCAGCTGTATTGTATATCAAACAATAAAAAAAGGCATTCCAATAACCACAAACACTGTCGTTAACAGTAATTTTTAAAAACAAATATTATGAAAAAATCAATGATTTTCATCTTCGGTATTCTTGCCTATATAATATTTCTAATCGCATTCCTTTATGCTATTGGTTTTGTAGGCAATATAATTGTTCCTAAATCTATAGACTCTGGACCTGAAACAACAATAGGTTCTGCCCTATTTATAAATATAATTTTACTAAGTGTATTTGCATTGCAACATAGTATAATGGCACGACCAAAATTTAAAAAATGGTTTACCTCCATATTTAGTACTGCAATGGAGCGAAGTACATATATACTTTTATCAAGTTTAGCTTTGCTGCTAATTTATTGGCAGTGGCAGCCGATTACTACTATAGTGTGGAAAACTGAAAGTGAAACTATAACTTTAATTATAACTATACTCTTCTTTTTAGGTTGGCTTATTGTATTACTTTCTACATTTATGATAAACCATTTCGAACTTTTTGGATTAGCTCAAATTTTCAATAATCTTAAAAATAAGAAAACATCTAGCCCAAAATTTCAAACCAACTATTTGTACAAAATAGTTAGACATCCAATTATGTTAGGTTTTTTAGTCGCCTTTTGGGCAGCTCCTACAATGACGGTTGGGCATTTATTATTTACCGTTGTTACCACTATTTATATTTTAATAGCTGTAAAGTATCTAGAAGAAAATGACTTAAAAAATGCACTTGGAAAACAATATGAAACCTATCAAAACGAAGTGCCTATGCTAATTCCATTCACAAAGAAATAAGCTTAAAATGCTCGCTTCATCTTAATTAAGAATCTTCTTTATATTGAATTGAGGGAATTAAAATTCAAAAAAAAATGGCCCCAACTGGGGCCATTAATATTTAATCTATGATGTTTACTAAATATTAGCTATTGCTTTAATTTCAGCAATAATCTTATCGGCTAAGCTATCTGCTTCTTCTTGCGATTTGGCTTCGGTATATATTCTAATAATAGGCTCTGTATTGGATTTACGTAAGTGTACCCAATTTTCAGGGAAATCAATTTTAACTCCATCTATGGTATTGATATCTTCTGATGCATACTTGGCTTCCATAGCTTTTAAAATTGCATCTACATCCAATGTTGGAGTAAGCTCAATTTTCTTCTTACTCATAAAATATGAAGTGTATGTTTTACGAAGTTCGCTAACAGCCATTTTTTGTTCCGCCAAATGACTTAAGAATAAAGCTACTCCTACCAAGCTATCACGACCGTAATGCAATTCTGGATAAATTATTCCACCATTACCTTCACCGCCAATTACAGCCTTGGTTTCTTTCATCATTTCAACCACATTCACTTCCCCAACTGCACTAGCCGTATAAGTTCCGTTGTGTTTTTCGGTAACATCGCGTAAGGCTCTAGACGAAGACATATTGCTAACAGTGTTTCCTGGTGTATGTTTTAAAACATAATCAGCAACAGCTACTAAAGTGTATTCTTCCCCAAACATTTCACCTTTTTCATCAACAAAAGCTAAACGATCTACATCTGGATCTACTACAATTCCGAAATCGGCATTTTCGTCTACTACCATTTTCATCAAATCGCCCAAATGCTCTTTTAAAGGCTCTGGGTTGTGAGGAAAATGACCGTTTGGAGTACAATATAATTTTACTGGCTCTACTCCTAAAGCTTCTAATAATAACGGTATCGCTATTCCTCCTGTTGAATTAACACCATCAACCACTACTTTAAACTTACAAGCTTTAATAGCATCGACATTTACTAGAGGTAAATCTAAAATTTCATCGATGTGTAAGTCTATATAGGCATCGTTTTTATGAATTTCGCCTAAGTCATCAACTTCTGCAAATTCTATATTTCCTCCTTCAGCAATATCAAGAATTTCTTGTCCCGCTGCAGCATTTAAAAACTCACCTTTATTGTTCAATAATTTAAGAGCATTCCATTGCTTTGGATTGTGGCTAGCTGTAAGGATAATTCCACCGTCGGCGTGTTCCATCATTACTGCCATTTCAACTGTAGGAGTGGTAGAAAGATCTAGGTCTATTACCGTTATACCCATCCCTACTAAGGTGTTCATAACCAATTGCTGAATCATTTCACCAGAAATCCTGGCATCACGACCCACCACTACTCTATGTGTTTCTTTGTTGCGTTGTTTCTTTACCCAACTACCGTATGCAGCAGCGTATTTTACAGCATCGATTGGAGTTAAGTTTTCACTCTGTAGGCCGCCAATTGTTCCGCGTATACCTGATATAGATTTAATTAAAGTCATTTTCTAAATTTATTTTTCAATTTTAAAAAGTAAAGCTCAAAGTAAGTATACGATATATGAGCTATTAAAATAGTTCCTGCGAAGGTAAGCAGGAGCATCAAAAATACGGTTAATTTTTTATTAAGGTTTTGAAGGATTTCTAGTTCTAAAAACAAAAATACAACAGCGTTTAGAATTATGGCGTGATACATATATATTCCGTACGAAATACTTCCAAAATGATTAATTATTTTATTATTCATTTCCACTCCGCGATTGTTGAATGCCAAGGTATGTACAAAGAATCCGAATAACAAACAGGTTATTAAAGAACGAAGCCACAAAGGTTCAAACATAAATATATCGGTAAAATAAAACAGTAATGTTGCCAAACAAACTAGCAGAGGAAAAAATTTTCTACGTTTAAAAATCTCTAACATTTTCTTTTCTTCAAGTATAGCAATAACTCCACCTGTGAAAAGGTAGAAAAACACAAAAGTATAATTGCGAAGTACTTCAAAAATATTTGACCAGTATAGAATGAAATACCCAAGCAGCAAAGCGCTTAGAATTGGCAAAATCCATTTGGTTTTAATAAAAAAAAGTAAAGGGGCTATGAATAAATAAAACTGTTCTTCAATCCCAATTGACCATAGAATTTCAATAATTCCACCGGGTTCGTAAACTTTTGCGAACACATTCGGTAGAAAGAAAACATTATATAACAGAGCTTCCTTCCACGTATATTTTATCTCAAAATAAATATTTAAATAGGGTAAAATCACATTGTAAAAGAAAAATCCAAAACCTAAAACTAGATAATACAAAGGAAATATTCGCAGAATTCTTTTAATGTAAAAGTCTCTAATAGAGAATGTACCCCGAATTTTGGCGCGGTAAATAATTCTAATAATTAAAAACCCGCTAAGTACAAAAAACATATAAACGGCCTCCAAACCACGATGAAATATAGGAAGCCCATCAAAATAAGGAAGTCCCTGGTTAGCGGAAAGTTGAGGCAAGTGAAACAGCAACACAAGGGATGCTAGAAAAAACCGCAACGGGTCTAAATTGGGTAACCTCTTCAATTTTCAGTATTTACAGATCAAAAATACATATATTTATTGAATGAATTTTTTAGCACATATATATCTCTCCGGAGATGACGACGAAATTACAATTGGCAATTTTATTGCAGATGGCATAAAAGGAAAGCGTTACCTAAAATACCCGCCTAAGATTGCAAAAGGTATTTTATTGCATCGCGAGATCGATTCCTTTACCGATTCTCACCCCACTGTTCATAAAAGCACCAAGAGACTTCACAAAAACTACAGCCATTATAGTGGCGTAATTGTAGATATACTTTACGACCATTATCTTGCAAAAAACTGGAAAAAATATTCCGATCAACCTTTGGATGAATATGTTGAAGAATTTTATGAGTTGCTTCGTAATAACTTCACCATACTTCCCGCTAGAATTCAGCGAATGATGCCGTATATGATAGCTGATAACTGGTTGCTGAGCTACGCCACTGTTGAAGGTATAGGAAAAATACTAGCCCAAATGAATGTACGCACTAAAGGAGTTGCAAAAATGAACTTAGCAGTAGTGGAACTCGAAGAATATTACGAAGAATTTGAATCTGAATTTACCTCATTTTTTGATGAATTAATAATACATTCTAACCAAAAACTTATCGAATTATGAAACATTACTCATTAATTTTAATTGTTTTATTACTATTTGCCTGCAAAGAAAAAGTTACCACCCAAAACAGCTACGAAAAACCGAAAACCGAAAGCAAAGAAGCTGTAGTAGCTGATAGTGCAATGGTAGTTTCAGCTAGAGAAGAAGCTTCTCGCATTGGCACAGAAATCCTAAAAATGGGTGGAAATGCTTTTGATGCTATGATAGCTACCGAAATGGCATTATCTGTTTGTTTTCCCTATGCTGGTAATTTAGGTGGCGGTGGGTTTATGGTTTACCGCAGCGAATACGGTGAAATAGGGTCTTTAGACTATCGTGAAAAAGCTCCTATTGCCGCTACAAAAAACATGTATTTAGACAAAGAAGGAAACTTTATACCCGAAAAAAGCTCTGTAGGAGCGCTTGCTGTGGGCGTGCCTGGTACAGTAGCAGGAATGTTTGCAGTACACGAGAAGTTGGGAAGTTTACCAATGGAAGTAATTTTAAAACCTGTTATCGACCTTGCTAAAAACGGATATATTATTACCGAACAACAGGCAAAAAGGTTGGAACATTACAAAACCATATTTGAAGAAGTAAGCGGTGAAAAAAATCTTTTTACTGAAACATATAAGAAAGGTGACACTCTTAAAAACGCAGCTTTAGCAAATACCTTAACGTTAATTGCTCAAAACGGACGTTCTGAGTTTTATGAAGGAGAAACAGCTAAAAAATTAGTCTCCTTTTTAAATGAAAAAGGAGGAATTATAACGCTAGAAGATCTAGCAGCCTACGAAGCACAGTGGCGTGAGCCAATTGTTTTTAACTATAAAGATTTAAAAGTAATTTCGATGGCACCTCCATCCAGCGGTGGAATTTGTTTATCACAAATCTTAAAAATGGTTGAACCCTTTCCTCTTTCTAGCTATGGGCACAACAGTGCAAAATACATTCAGGTGCTTGCTGAAGCCGAACGTCGTGCGTATGCCGACAGAAGTTTTTACCTTGGAGATCCCGACTTTGTTGAAATTCCAACAGATTCACTTCTCAATGACGCCTATTTATCACAGCGAATGCAAAGTTTTTCTTTTGATGCTGCTACGCCTTCTTCAGAAGTAAAACCAGGAGTAATTATGGGGTATGAAAATACAGAAACCACACATTATTCTATCGTAGACTCCTTTGGAAATGCAGTTTCGGCTACTACAACATTAAATTCAGCTTATGGTTCTAAACTTTACGCTAGTGAACTAGGCTTTTTCCTAAACAATGAAATGGACGATTTTAGTGCAAAACCAGGAGCACCTAATGTGTACGGACTCGTAGGAGGCGAAGCTAATGCTATAGCCCCTCAAAAACGAATGTTAAGCTCTATGACACCAACAATTGTTGAAAAGAATGGTGAACTCTTTATGGTAGTAGGAACGCCTGGAGGTTCTACAATTATCACCTCGGTAGCACAAACAATTTTAAATGTTTATGAGTTTAATATGAATATGCAAGAAGCTGTTGATGCACCTCGTTTCCATCATCAATGGTTACCTGATGCTGTTAGATATGAATTTGAAAGATTCCCTCGTGAAATCATTGAGGAATTAAAACAAAAAGGATATCCTGAAAACCTCGAAACTGATCCAATTATTGGAAAAGTTGATGCAATTTTAAGATTAGAAAACGGCAAATTACAAGGCGGTGCAGACTATCGCGGCGACGATACTGCTGTTGGCTTTTAGTTATTTATAAAATAGAATTATTACTAATCCAAACGAATTAAGGTTTTACTTAACTCGTTTGGATTTTTTCTTTTTCTTAATATAAAACTTCTTGTATCTAAAGTAAGACACCGCACTTAATACTACTGCAAATAAAGTAATCCACCATACAAACGTTGGTGTTGCAGGTGCATCACCACTAGCGTAAGAGTGAAGACCACTTAAGTAGAAGTTTACTCCGAAATAAGTCATCATAATTGAAGCGTATGAAAACAACGCCAACATATTGAATGTCCATTTTCCGCGTAATCCTGGTACTAACCTAGCGTGGATTACGAAAGCATAAACCATAATACTAATAAGTGCCCAAGTTTCTTTTGGATCCCAGCCCCAGTATCTACCCCAGCTTTCGTTAGCCCACTGTCCACCTAAAAAGTTTCCGATGGTAAGCAGAACCAATCCAACAGTTAGCGCTAACTCCGTCACTACTGTAAGCTCGGTAATGTTTAATTCCATTCGCTTAAAGTTTTTCTTGGTAGTGAAAATCATAAGGAACATAGAAACTACTGCTAGCATCATTCCGAGTGTAAATGGACCGTAACTCATTACAATTACTGCTACGTGAATCATTAACCAATAACTATCAAGTACCGGTTGTAGGTTTGCAATAGAAGGGTCTAACCAACTCTGATGTGCAACCCATAGAATAATTGCACCCGCAAACGATGTAGCTGCTACAGTTAAATCACTACGGTTACCAAAAGAAAGTCCAAAGAAAATTGTTGCCCATGCTACATAAATTACAGACTCATAAGCATCACTCCAAGGTGCGTGACCACTTACATACCAGCGTAAAGCAAGCCCTAGCGTCATTGCTATAAATAAAACCCACATAATAACTTTTGTAGATCTTATTAAAACTCTAAGTACTTTTCGATCTTTTATAAGCTGAGCTACAATGAATACAATCATTATAATTCCAAATACTGCGAAGTATTTATACAAGCGATTGAAAATATCAACTTTATTGTAAAAAGTTTCTGCTCTCAGTTTATTTTCAGAAGGCATTATATCTGCGCTGTATTTTTTCTGAAAATTGGTAATACTCTCTAATAACTCATCAGATTTGGAGTAATCACCGTTTTCACGTGCTTTTTTAAGGCTATCAAAATACAACGGAAGTATGTTTTTAGCATACAACGAGTCCATTCCTGTTAGGTTGGCTTCATTCAATTCTGGGTATGAAACCCATTTCTTACTCTCATCATTTGGAATTGGGAAGATTTTTAAAATCCCTCCACTTAATGCAGAGTTTAAAAGCGAAAAGTTTTCGTGAGCTTTTATAAAATCCTTTTGGTATTGGTTAGGAGTATTAGTGCTTGTTGCAGCCGCCAAAAATGGTTCTAGTTTGTAATTTCCTTTGTCGTCAAAAAGATCTAATAGCGAAATATTTTTTTGATCTTCAGAAACTCCAGCAACGTGACGGATACTATCGTTTCCGCGTTTAAGCGCAATTAAAGGCACTTCAACCCATAGTCTAGGAAATTCCGTCATCGAAATAAACACCTGGTTAGCATCCAATCCTTGATAGTGGTCGCTTCGGCTTATTTTTCTTAATAATTCACTTGAGAAAGTGTTTATAGGCTTCATTCGCCCATTGTCTTGAATAATCAAGTGTCCAAATTCGGCTGCGTGTTCTTTGCTTACAGCATTAGCAACGATTAACGAATCTATCTTTGCTTTATCAACAGGTGGTCTATGCGTTGAGTGCTCACTGTGTTGTGCCATACCACTAAAAGAAAGTAGTAGCACCAAAACAGTAATCATGTTTTTCTTCTTCTTTTTAATTTTAGTAAGCGTTTTTTCAAGCTTACCAAAACGACTGTGTTTAGTAAAAAGAATTGCCATTAATCCAACGTATAGTAAGAAGTAACCAATGTATGTAATCCAAGTTCCCCACCAGTCGTGGTTTACAGAAAGAATTGTTCCTCCTTCATCAGGATCGAATCCAGATTGGAAAAAACGGTAACCTTCATGGTCTAGTACGTTATTCATAAAGATATCGGCGTCAAAATGTGTTTTATCCTCATTGATAACAGTAACCTTACTCATAAATGAAGAATACCCTTTTTCAGTACCAGGATATTTTTCAGCAATAAAATCGTTTAATGTTATAGAAAATGGAAGTTCAATACTTTCAGAGCCGTAAGACATATAAACTTTTAAGCCATCGATATGCACTTCGTTTGGATTTGGCGAAGTTCCTCTTCCTCCAAGTAGCTCAACTGTTTTGGTCTCATTATCAGTAGAAACTTCAAGAATAAGTGCATCTTGGTTGCTAGGTTCATCTGCTGGAGCTTTAACCATTCCAAATTCACCTTTAGTAATTGGATCAGGAATTACAAATGATGTTCCTGCCATACGGTAAAGCGATCGCATATTAAACGGTTGAACGCTGTCGGCTACAACCTCCCCTTCCATTTGGTCTGCCATTCGCATAAAGTTTCCGGCAAATGGACTAGAAATTGTGTGATTCCCGTCTTCAGAAAAAGTAATATTTATCGCACCATCAGTAGGTTTATTAATAGCAAAAAGAATGTTGTGAATATTAGAAACATCACCCACTTTAGCCCAGTGTTCGTGACGTTCTCCATCTCCAGACTCAACTATCTTTATATATTCTTCGCCATCTTCAGTTTCTCTTAAATCTTGCTTAGCACCTTTGATGAAATTCTTATACTTGATTGTAACATCCTTGCCGTTATAATCAGTGTTTATAGTGAAGTTGTTATTTAACTTTTCAGAAAGACGAAGTTTTTTTGGTTTTACTTTTCTGCGTTGCGCTACACCATTGACCATGTAATCTCCATCGATAAATACGTCTAGGTAGGTTTCTTCAGAAAGAATAGAATTTTCTGTCTGTCCTTCACGAATATGCATCACCCCTTCAAAGCCGATATATCTTGTTACCGCAGCTCCAACTATAACTAAAATTAGAGAAACGTGAAGCAATAAAGTAGCCCACATTTTAGGTTTATGAAGATTATATCTAAAAATATTTCCTACGAAGTTTATGGCAAACAATACCATAATTGCTTCAAACCACCAGGCATTGTAAATAAGTTCACGAGTATATGGCGTTGGCGGACTTTGGGAGTCTGCATCCATAAATGTACCCGCTGCCATTGCAATGGCGTAAACGATAAATAAAACTGCTGTTAATTTGGTAGAGAAAAGGACGGAAGCAATCTTTTTTTGCATTTCGATAAATTTTGCTGCAAAAATAAGTAATTGCGTTCATTTAATCTATTAAAAACACATAGTACTTACACTGCTAAAACACACGTTTATTTAATGTTATAAATACTTGAATTTAATTCAATATTTTCGTTAAACACATTGATTTTTACCTATTAAACTCAGTAATTATTGAAGTTAATTATTTCGAGAATTGAATATGTTTAAATTCAGAAATGTCCCCATATTTCTAGCTCTATTTTTGGCTATTTCGGCTGTTTCGCCTTCAAAAAGTTCATTTATGGTTTCGTGCCATAGATTAATCCACGTTCCAAAATGAAGTTCGTTGATTGTACCGCCCACTTTCTTATCAACTTCAACATGAGCATGCATTGGGTTTCCGAAGTATTTTCGTTGAAAGAAAAGATTGGTCTCCCAAAAATCTGTAAGTAGTTCCAGATGTGAAGGCCAATCCTTTATGATTCCATTGAAAATAGGTCCGAGAAGTTCGTTTTTCCTGACTTTCGAATAAAAAGTATTTACAAGTAAGGATACATCTTCCCGAGATTCAATTTTCTTTTTCATTGTTTTTACAGCAAAGTTATCAAAATCAGCAATATGTTTACAACCATACTTACTGTTAAAAGCCAAAAGGCGAAGTTTTTATTAGAGCCCGCCAAAAGTGCTGCGTTATAGCCCATACAAAGAGAGACGACAATTGTAAGTTCTATTCCCGACAATAAACTTGTACCTTGAGCCAAAATTGCCATCGCAGCGATAGAACCCACGCAACTATTTAGAATGATTGTTAAGGGAATATACATATAATAGTCCTTTGAAAACTCGTGCTGCATTTCTTTTATAGATAGATGTCTCATAATATTAGGGTTTTGTATAATTTGGAGTAAATTTACAAAGCGAACCAAGCCTTATTTTATGAGGCAAATCATAAAGAGATGATTCCTGAAGAATTATTATTAGATTATGAAGCAACACTAGAAAACATTGCCGCTTCAGAGATTATTTTAAACGAAAATACTCGTGCAGATTTCTATTTTCAGATAAAAATTGGAGAGGTGAAAATGTTTAATGTAAACGATGACGGGAAGGAATTTGTTCAAGGATTTTTTTACAATGGTGAAAGCTTTGCGGAGCCTCCTCTATTTGCAGATTTTAAGTATCCCGCTTCAGCGGCAGCAGTAAAACAAACAGAGTATTACAAACTGCCGAAAACAAAATTGTTTGAATTACTCACCCACAATCCTGAAATCAATTTAAAATTCACCAAAGCTTTAGCTAAACGACTTTACTATAAAGCCACAATTTTAAAAGAAATATCTGTTCACTCTCCAGAACATCGCATTTTGACTTTGATAGATTTTCTAAAAAAGAAATATGGAAGCGACGAATTATTTCAAGTAGAACTCACTCGACAGCAAATTGCAGATTTAACGGGACAAAGAGTTGAAACCGTAATTCGAGCCATCAAGCAACTAGAGCAAGAAGGTGAAGTGAAAATTATCAAGCATAAAGTGTTTAGGTGAGAATAAGACTTTAGACTTGAGAAAATTAAAATCTAACATTCGACTTATCTAAAGAGAATATAATTAACCTCAAAATCAATTTTGAAATTTATAAAAAGGCTAACTTCGCGTTATGATAAATGTGATTCTTTTAGGCTTTGGCAACGTAAATAGCCACTTATTCAAAGCTTTTAAAAACAGCAGTCAAGCAACTGTAAAACAGGTTTTTAACAGAAGTAAAATCGACTTAGATTCTTCATCTCAATCAATTTCTTTTACTGATAAAATTTCAGAAATTGAAGAAGCCGATGTCTATATTATTGGCATTCCAGACGACGCTATTTCATCTTTTTCTGAAAGCTTGGCCCTTCGAAATAAATTGGTTGTACACACTTCAGGCGGCGCGGCTATGGATGTACTTTCTAAAAACAACAGACGTGGAATTTTTTATCCACTGCAAACCTTTTCAAAACAACGAGAAGTTAGTTTTAAGAATATCCCAATTTGTATAGAAGCCGAAAACGCTTCAGATTTGGAAATACTTCAAAAGTTGGGAGAGACCATTTCTGAAAATGTTACAGAAATTTCATCCGAGGAAAGGGCTAAACTACATTTAGCTGCAGTTTTTGTAAATAATTTCACCAATTACCTATATCATATAGGCGGTGATATTTTAAATAAGGAAAACCTTCCTTTTGATTTGCTTAGGCCATTAATTCAGGAAACAGCTTTAAAAATTGAAACCCTATCCCCAAAAGAGGCACAAACAGGTCCAGCAAAACGAAATGACGTTAAAACCATTGAAAAACACTTAAATTTGTTGGATGACAGTAATTATAGAAAAGTTTACGAACTATTTACTGATGCCTTAAAGAACAATTTTAAATAAGAAAATGAGTATTCATAGAAAAATAAGAAAATGAGTTATAAAGAATATTTAAAAAACATAAACACTTTTATTTTTGACGTTGATGGTGTTCTTACCGACGGAAGCATCCAAGTTAACACCCAAGGTGAAATGTTTCGCACAATGAATGTGAAAGATGGCTATGCACTTAAAACTGCTGTAGACAAAGGTTTTAATGTATGTGTTATTTCTGGTGGATCTAATGAAGGCGTGAGAGTGAGACTTCAAAATCTAGGAATAAAAGATGTTTTTCTTGGAGCTCATAATAAAACTGAAATTTTAGACGACTACTTAAAAACTCATAATTTAAAGAAAGAGAACATTCTCTATATGGGTGACGATTTACCTGATTATGAAGTAATGCAGGAAGTTGGTTTGCCTACATGCCCACAAGATGCAGTACCGGAAATAAAAAACATCTCTAAATACGTTTCACATAAAAACGGTGGAAAAGGATGCGTTCGAGATGTTATTGAGCAAGTGCTAAAAGTACACGGAAAATGGCTAATGACTGAAAAAGTTAGTGCTAAATACGATTAATTTAAGTTGAAGATTGACACCTAACAAAATTGCTGAATTTAAAATCTAACTCTTGAATTACCTTAATCTAGTTCGTTACCAAAACCTGTTTTTTATCGCCTTGGTGCAAATACTTATTAGGTATGGGCTTTTTATACCTTTTGAAGTTGATATTACACTAAGTGATTTCAATTTTGCTTTGCTTGTAATAGCAACACTTTGCATTGCTGCAGCCGGAAATATTATCAATGATATTTATGATGTTGAAATTGATAGAATCAACAAGCCACAGAAAGTTTTAATCGGTAAAAAGATTTCGGAACAAACCGCGAACAACCTATTTATCGCCCTAAATGTTATAGGTGTAGGAATAGGGTTTTATCTTTCTAACAGCATCGGGAAGCCAGGTTTTGCTGCGCTTTTCATCGTTTTCTCTGCTTTGCTTTATTTGTATTCTTCTTATTTAAAAGGAATTATTCTTTTAGGAAATTTAGTAGTCTCCTTTTTAGTTGCAATGAGTCTTATAATGGTAACGCTTTTTGATTTGTTACCTGCAATTACAATCGAAAATAAGGAATTACAATCGGCGGTTTTTAAAGTTGTGCTTTACTTTTCATTTTTTGCGCTAGCACTTAATTTTATTCGTGAAATAGTTAAGGATTTACAAGATATAAACGGTGATAAAAAAGGAGGTATAAACACGCTGCCAATTGCTATTGGTAGAAAAAGAACAAGTAGAATTGTTTTTGTATTAGCGGCCTTGATGGTTTTCGGGATTATTTATTACATGTACGAATACCTTTACAATTATCAAGTTTTATCACTTTACTTCCTTTTTGCAATTGTAGGACCCCTACTCTTTTTCTGTGTGAAAATTTGGGACGCAAAAACAGTAAAACATTACGCATTACTCTCTAAAGTATTAAAAGTTGTAATGTTTTTGGGAATTTGCTCAATTCCGCTTTTTCAATATGTAGTTTTGGAGTAAATAATTTAAATCTTGAATAAGTGGTTTCACAAATCTATCTATAAAACCACAACACAGAGAAACCTTGAATTAAAAATGCTAAAAGAAAAATTAAAAAACTACAATATCATCCTTGCTTCAGGCTCGCCACGAAGACAAGCTTTTTTTAAAGATTTGGATGTAGATTATTCCATTCAAGTAAAAGAGGTTGATGAAAAATACAATTCAGATTTAAATCGAGAAGAAATTACGGATTTCCTCTCTCAGCTTAAAGCATCCGCGTTTAGATCACTTAAAACTAACGATATATTAATTACTAGCGACACTATTGTTTGGAAGGATAATAGTGCTCTTGGCAAACCAAAAAATAGTCAAGAAGCCAAAGAAATGCTTAAAAGCTTAAGCGGCCAATTTCACGAAGTTATAACTTCCGTTTGTTTTACATCCAAAGAGTTTCAAATTACAGTAAACGACACTACAAAGGTTTGGTTTAAAACGCTCACTGAAGAGGAAATTGACTACTATATTAAAACTTACAAACCCTTTGACAAAGCGGGAAGCTATGGAATTCAGGAATGGATTGGATATATAGGAATCGAGAAAATTGAAGGTTGCTATTTTAATGTAATGGGATTACCTACCCGCCTTGTTTATAAAACGTTAACCGAGATTGTCGAGCGCTGATTTTTTGCTATTTTTACGTAAAACCTTCGCCCATGTATCTCTTCAGACTTCTTGCAGTACTTTTCCTATCTCTATTTTTATTTAGTTGTAATTCTTCCGAAGAAAAAAAAGAATTCTCTAAAAATCAAAAAGAGACCATTAAGGAAAAAGATGTTGCCTACAGAAACGTTTCGCAAGAGTTTAAAGATTATTGGTACAGCGGAAAGGCAGAAATTACTTCGTACGATTTATCTCAAGTACGCTACGGTGAAATTAGAAAAGGGAAAGCGGTAAACATTTTTGTTTCAGAAAATTTCTTACCCAAGGAACAAGTAAAAGCAGATAACGATTCCAAAGAAAATATTTCAGTATTAAAATTAAATCAAACTAAGAACTTCAATACTGGTATCTATCCTTATTCTGTAATGACAAGCACATTTAGTCCAATTTCTACTCAAGAAAATGCAATAAAGATCAGTAATAGTGTGCAGGAATGGTGTGGGCAGGTTTACATGCAACTCAACAATAGAAATGAATACGAAATTAAAAGCCACTCTTACTTTGCTGATGAAGGTGATAAAAATTTTAGTGTGCCTAAAACTTGGTTAGAAAATGAACTTTGGAACCTCATCCGTATAAACCCAGAAGAATTACCTACGGGTAATTTAACGCTAATCCCTTCATTTGAATACTTGAGATTTTATCATAAAGAAGTAAAAGCCTACAATGCTACAGCAAGTTTAAAGCAAGGGGATTCTATTTCAATTTACACCTTAAACTATCCTGATTTACAAAGAGAACTAACGCTATTTTTTCAAAGTAATTTTCCATATGAAATTGAAAAATGGGAAGAGGTAAATGCTCAAAAAACTAATGACACTAGTCATCTTAAAACAACTGCCATAAAATCTAAGCGTATACAAAGCGCTTATTGGAAAGAAAACAAAAATGAGTTTTTGCACCTTCGCGATTCATTGGGATTGAAAACCTACTAATATGATAAACCTTAAAGAAATATACCCAGAACTATTAGAATCTATCATTCTAATAGTTGTACTAATCCTGATAAGAATAATTTTAAAAAGAACAGTTCGAAATTTCACCGACAAAATTGAACGTTTGGAGCACCGCACAGGTCTTATAATGAAGCATATAGATTATTCTATTTATTTTTTAGGTGCTTTAGGATTCTTTATTATTTGGGGACTTGATTTTGAAAACTTAGGATTAGTGATGTCGTCGGTTTTTGCCGTTATCGGGATTGCGTTTTTTGCTCAGTGGTCTATACTTAGCAATATTACGAGTGGGGTGATTATGTTTTTTACTTTCCCATATAAAATCGGGGATTATATAAAAATTCACGATAAGGAAGCCCCTTGCGAAGGAACTATTGAGGATATTAAAACATTTCATATTATCCTGCATACCCCAGACAATGAAATTATTACCTACCCAAATAGTATGATGCTTCAGAAAGGTGTGAGTATTATTCGCCCAGAAGAAATTCAAGAGCACTTACAAAATCTCGAGAAAAATAAGGAAGAGTTGCCTCCCATATAGTTTTCTCAAATAGGTATCTTTGAAAAATTATCGAATAAAACAGTACTATTTTTATGCAAAAAACATCGATTTATAGCTTTCTGCTTTTATTATTTACACTAGCTGCTACTGCTCAAGCCCCGAAAAAACCAACCGCATCCGAAATATATCACAACCTTCAAAAACTAAATTTTGTAGGGTCGGCATTATATATTGCTGCACACCCCGATGATGAAAACACAAGGCTAATTTCGTATTTGGTAAATGATGTTCACGCAAATACTGCCTATCTTTCAATAACAAGAGGTGATGGCGGGCAAAATCTAATAGGCCCAGAGCTTAGAGAATTACTTGGCGTTATTCGTACGCAAGAACTTCTTGAAGCTCGTAAAACTGACGGCGGGCAGCAATTTTTTACTCGCGCCAATGACTTTGGGTATAGCAAAAATCCAGATGAGACATTTGAGTTTTGGAAAAAAGAGGATGTTTTAAGCGATGTAGTAATGACCATCCGAAAGTTTAAACCAGACATCATTGTAAACCGTTTCGACCATCGTAGTCCTGGTAGCACACACGGGCATCACACAGCTTCGGCCATGTTGAGTTTAGAAGGTTTCGACTTGGCAAATGATGCAACAAAATTCCCTGAATCTGCAAATGAACACGGTACATGGAAACCTCAACGTTTGTTTTTTAATACATCGTATTGGTTTTATGGAAGTAAAGAAAAATTTGAAAAAGCAGATAAATCAGATCACGTAAAAGTAGAAATTGGTAATTACTTTCCTTCTCTCGGATTATCCAATGGTGAAATAGCCTCGTTGAGTAGAAGTATGCACAAATCACAAGGATTCGGAAGTACGGGCTCCCGTGGTTCTGAAACTGAATATTTGGAAATTCTTAAAGGTTCAAAACCTTCAGATAACAATCTTTTTGAAGGAATAAACACTAACTGGTCGAGACTTGAAGGAGGAAATGAAATTGCAGCTATCCTAAAGCCTTTAGAAGAAAACTTCAACTTTGAAAATCCTTCACAAATGCTTCCGCAATTATTGGAAGCCTATCCACTTGTGTCAAACTTAAAAGATAAGCACTGGAGAGCAATAAAGTTAGCGCAACTAAAACAACTCATTTTAGATTGTGGCGGAATTTTCTTGGAAGCAGTTTCCGAAGAAAACACAATCAATCCTAACGACAACTTTAATGTAACAGTTGAAGCAGTTAATCGAGGAGGGAATAGTGTGGCGTTAAAATCGATTAAAAATGCTAATGGAAAAGCACTTTGGAATACTACCGAATCGCTTCCATTTAACAACAAAAAAAATATTGAACTTACCCTTCGTTCAGAAAAAAACACCCCACCTTACTCCTCACCCTATTGGCTAAATGAAAAAGGAACAGTGGGCATGTATGCTGCACCAAAGAAATTAATTGGCCTTGGAGAAACCCCTGTATTTGAACAGTTAATTTTTGAACTTCAATTTGGAAATACTGTAATTCCATTTACTAAGGATATCATATATAAATTCAACGACCCCGTAAAAGGAGAAGTGTATCGTCCTCTTGAAATTCTACCAAAAGTTACCGCTTCAATTCCTGAGAAGGTTTTAATTTTCGCAGATAATAGTTCAAGAAATGTTTCGGTAATTGTTAGAGCTGGAAAAGATAATATTTCAGGGAATGTAAGTTTAAAATATCCTGAAGGCTGGAAAATTGAACCAAGTCAGCAAAATTTTGAGCTGAGCCGAAAAGGTGAAACAAAAACTTTTAGTTTTAAAGTTACTCCACCAAATAATCAAAGTGAAGGGTATTTACAAACAATTATAAATGCTGAAAATGAAACTTTTGATAAGGAGTTAGTGCTTATCGATTATGACCACATACCTTATCAAAGTGTACTTCTACCTTCCGAAGCAAAAGTTGCGAAAATAGATATTCAAAAGAAAGGTCAGAGTATTGGATATATAAACGGAGCTGGCGATGCTATTCCAGAAAGCCTGAAGCAAATTGGGTATTCCGTTACAACTATAAATCCTTCAAACATTTCAGAACAATCATTAAAAGGTTTTGATGCAATTGTAGTTGGAATACGCGCTTATAACGTAGTTTCAGACTTAGCTTTTGCACAACCTATTTTGAACAAATACGTTGAAAATGGTGGGACAATGATTGTACAATACAACACAAGCCACGATTTAGTAACAAAAGATCTTGCACCTTACTCTTTAAAACTTTCAAGAGACAGGGTTACTGATGAGTTTTCTGATGTAAAGTTTCTATCACCAAAACACCCTGTAATGAATACACCAAACAAAATCACTCAAGCAGATTTTGAAGGTTGGGTACAGGAACGCGGTTTGTATTTCCCTGATGAATGGGCAAAAGAATTTACACCAATTCTGGGTATGAAAGACAGTGGGGAAGCTCAAACAAAAGGCTCACTCTTAGTTGCCAAATATGGCAAAGGACACTATATTTATACAGGTTTAAGTTTTTTCAGGGAACTTCCTGCAGGTGTTCCAGGAGCATTTAGAATATTTGCTAATATGTTATCAATAGGAAAGTAATTTATATAATTATGAATGAGGAAAAACAAAAATTTGTTTGGAAAAGAAGTTTTACGATAGTACTTCTTTTGAATGCTGTGTACATCTATTTGTTTTATTTACTAATGCAAAACTTCGCCTAAATGCAGCAGATAGATTGGATTGTTTTAATCGGAACCCTAGTATTTATCGTACTTTATGGCACTTGGAAATCGCGCCAGCAAAAAGATACGGGTGATTATTTAAAAGGTGGAAACAACGCTCATTGGTGGACAATAGGATTAAGTGTAATGGCTACACAAGCCAGTGCGATTACTTTTCTTTCTACTCCAGGTCAAGCTTTTCACGACGGAATGGGCTTTGTGCAATTCTATTTTGGATTGCCAATAGCTATGGTAATTATTTGCTTGGTATTTATTCCTATTTATCACAAGCTCAACGTTTATACAGCCTACGAATACCTTGAAAGTCGTTTCGACAAAAAAACTCGAACCTTAACGGCAATTCTGTTTTTGATACAACGAGGTTTGGCTTGTGGAATTACCATTTTTGCTCCTTCTATTATTCTTTCAGCTGTTCTTGGATGGAACCTTATTTACTTAAATGTTATAATTGGAGTTCTAGTTATAATCTATACGGTAAGTGGTGGAACAAAGGCCGTAAGTGTTACTCAAAAGCAACAAATGGCTGTGATTTTCTTCGGTATGCTGATTGCTTTCCTTTTAATTCTAAACTACCTTCCACTAGACATTACATTTACCAAAGCACTAGAAATTGCAGGTGCCAACGGAAAAATGGACATTCTTGATTTTTCATTCGATTTTGATAATCGTTACACATTTTGGAGTGGAATTATAGGAGGTTCTTTTTTAGCCCTCTCCTACTTTGGTACAGATCAAAGTCAGGTGCAGCGTTATCTTTCTGGAAAAAGTGTTAAGCAAAGCCAAATGGGGCTAATTATGAATGGTATGCTAAAGGTACCAATGCAGTTTTTTATTCTGCTTGTAGGTATAATGGTTTTTGTGTTTTATCAATTCAATAGCTCTCCACTTCACTTTAATCCTTCTGCAGTTAAAGATGTAAAACAATCGAAGTATTCAAATGAATACACTGCTTTAGAAGCGGAGAAAAGTGCGCTTGATTTACAATTAAACTCAGCTCAATTAAGCTATTCAAAAGCAGAAACAGATGCTGAAAAACAAAGCATCGCACAAGAGATAAAAGACTTAAACAAGAGTGAAAAACAACTTCGCGATCAATCGGTATCACTTATAAAGAAAGCAAATCCTAATGCTGAAACTAACGATAAGGATTACGTTTTTATACATTTTATTTTAACAAACCTTCCACGCGGACTTATTGGTTTATTACTTGCTGTAATTTTAAGTGCGGCAATGTCATCGACTGCTTCAGAGCTGAATGCTTTAGGAAGTACAACCACAATAGACCTCTACAAAAGAAATGTACCAGGGAAACGTGAAAAGCATTACGTTGCAGCTTCGCGAGGCTTTACGCTTCTTTGGGGAGTAATTGCTATTGGTGTAGCTTGTACAGCAAATTTATTTGACAACCTTATTCAGTTAGTAAATATTATCGGATCTATTTTCTATGGAAACGTCTTAGGAATTTTCCTACTAGCCTTCTTCATAAAATATGTGCGTAGCAAAGCGGTTTTCATTGCAGCGCTAATTACTCAAGTAATAATAATCTACTTCTGGTATATCGATTTAATGCCTTATTTATGGCTTAACTTAGTTGGTTGTGTAATTGTAATGACTATTGCTGTAATACTTCAAACTGTTTTGCCGAACAATAAAAAAGAGGAAGAAATAGCTTCATAGTAGTTCTCATTCTAAATTCTGAAGTTATGATAAATACAAGATTGGCTTATAAACAGGACATTGAAGGCGTTCTTTTACTTCAGGAGAAGTATCTATATCGCAATTTAAGTGAAGAAGAACGTAAAGAAGGTTTTGTAACCACTCCTTTTACAACTTCCCAATTGGAAGAAATTATTAGCCTTAATGGATTATTTATCGCAGAAAATGAAACTAACGATGTTGTAGCTTATGCTTTCGCTGGAAGTTGGAAGTATTTTGAGCAATGGGATATTTTCAAGGTAATGATAGCTCGGTTGCCTCAACTTTCATTTAACGGAAATAAAATTACCACCGAAAACACTTTCCAATACGGACCTATATGTATAGATAAAAGATATAGAGGAACGGGATTACTCAATCAGCTTTTTGAGGAGATGAGAATAGAGTTTTATAAGAAGTATCCTATCTCTATTACCTTTATAAATAAAGTAAATGTAATTTCTGAAAAGGCTCACACTAAAAAATTAGGCTGGGTAATTATAGATGAGTTTGAATTCAACAACAACACTTATATCAGTTTAGCTTTTGATATGAAGAATTCGGTTTTACTACAATAATCAGCAATTAGGTGTTTTATATTTCAAAACTCATTCAATAAAAAAGCTGCCCTTTAACTAGGACAGCTTTAATTAATTTAAGTATTCGGTTAGAAATTACTTCTTCACAACTTTAAAGTTCTCAGTAATTCCGTTTTCAAAAGTAATCTTGAAAATATAAGTTCCAGCCGTAAGCTCAGAAACATTTACTTTACCATTAGTAATCTTATGATTGCTCAACACCTCTTGACCTAATAGGTTATAAGCTGAGATAGTCTCAATATTTTCTTTAGAATTTATAATCAATTCATCCCCCATTGGATTAGGGTAATAAGTAAATTTTACATTTGAAAAATCGTTAACTCCAACTGTGCCACCTATATTAAGTGTATAGTCTTCAGCTTGTCCATAAGCGTAATTCACACAAGGGTCTAATGGTGAAACATTAAAATTCTTTACTACTCGTAACAGATATTCACCTTCCTCTAAACTATTAGGCAAAGTAATTGTTGCAGTTGCTTGCTGTCCATCTGTACCTGTAGATCCATTGATAGAACCAATCTCAAAAGCTTCAAAAGTACTCCACTCTTCACCTGTTCCGGCTGTATTTATAAAAACCGTAAAAAAGTTATCATAAGGTCCTTCAGTATTTCCTTCTAGTGCAACATCGATTGATGCTCCTACTTCAGCATTAATTACTGTACTTGTAAAGTCTTCTAATGGCAATGTACTAGTTGGAGATGATGTATTATCTACATCAGCCATTACAACTCTAGTAATTGGCTCTACCCAAGCATTAATATCAAACATACACTCGAATGGTGGTGGCGTAGCAACCTCGCAATGTAATTTAAAAACTCCTTGCGCTCCATCTGTACTTTCAATCCACGGACCTCCTGCTCTACCATGTATTGGTTTCCCCAAAGTTCCTGAAGTGTTAATCTCCCAGTAAACCTCAACGCTACTATTTTGACCTACCGGTTCCATCCAATATTTAGCACCTGAAGCACCTCCTTCAAAAGTTAAATCTACTTCTACCATAACTGTATAAACACTATAGGCGTTAAATGCAAATCCTATTGGCACTTGGGCATATGGCTCAAGACCAGTGATTGTTTCCAAAACTGTACTGCCCGGAGAACCATTGTCATCGTTATAAAATGTTAAGTCTAAAGTATTGATAGGTTGGAGCGTCATTATATTTAACTCTACAGAACGGATATTTAAAGTGCTGTTTGGAGCAACGTCAAAATCGTCTGCATGCCTAATAATTTCTGCACCTGCTATTTCTTTTCCATTCTCAAAATTATTGCTGTCATCCCCTTGTCCACAGTCTAAAATTACCGTTTTGTTTGAGTCAAGAGAACTATCTAGAGACTGCCCATAACCATTATGAGAAATAGACAATAAAAAAGCTAAAATTAAAATTAATGATTGTTTTTTAAGTAGTTTAATATTCATTACTTAGGTTTTATTGTTAATATGTTACCAAATATATTCATAAAATTTACGTCGAACAAACCCAATGTTTAGAAATCATGAGGAAGGAATTATATGGGATTATTTAATGATTTTCTACAAAAAAAAAGCTGCCCTAAAAAGGGCAGCTTTATAATATACAGTCTAAAAGTATTTCTTACTTCTTCAAAACTTTAAAGTTCTCAACTACTCCGTCTTCAAAAGTAACACGGAATAAGAAAGCACCTGTAGAAAGTGAAGAAACATCAACTTTACCAGCTGCAAAATTTACATTGTTCATCACAACTTGTCCTAATAAGTTATACACTGAAATAGACTCAATGTTTTTATTGGAAGTAATGTTTAACTCATTCTCCATTGGGTTAGGGAAGTATGTGAAATTAGAACTTGTGTAGTCATTAATTCCTGCTACACCATCAACAGTAACTGTGTAGTCTTCAGTTTCACCATATCCTTGATCTTCATCACAAGCCATATCCCAAGTAGCATCTGTCTCTGGAACTGCTGCTACACGAACTCTCATTCTATAGTTTCCATCTGCAGCATCTGCAGGAATAGCAATATCTTCGGTTAGAGTTTCTCCGGTTCCTGTTCCAATGTAAAAGAATTCATTTTCATCAAAACTTCCACTGTTATCAAAATCAATCCAAACTGAAGCCGATTCAACATCCCATCCATTACCTACAGTTACAGAAATTGGATAAGTACCACCAGCTTCAACAGTAGCTACCATTGAAGTATAATCGGAATATCCACCAGCACTACAGTCAGTAGTATTATCTATCTCTTGGAAAGTAACATTTACAATATTATCTCCATCACTACAAACTAATGTAGGAATACAATAAAGCGAAGTCTCTATAGTTGTAAATGTTGCAATTTCAGAATATGCTGTTTCTGATGATAAGGTACAAGTAACCTCTAATCTCCACTCAACCGTAACTCCACTTTCAGAAGGTGCAGTTGCTAAATATGTAGAGAAAGTATCTGATGCATCTCCTTCATTTATCCATCCAGCACCATCTGTATTAGATTGCCATTGGTATTCCAATCCAGTTCCGGTTGTAAACCCAGTAGCCGCAACCGTGTATTCAGTATCAACTTCACCTTCTTCTGGAGTAACAGTTGTGATACCTGCTTCAGGAGTTCCTGAACAATCTACAGTACTCGCTTCTTCAACTTCTAATGTAAAATCTAAAGCTTGACCATATCCTGGTTCAATTCCCATTCCGAATGGATCAAATTGAATACCACAAGGAGTAACAATCGCATCAGAAAGATCATCAAAATAAGTTTTTGTAATTCTAACTCTTGTAGCTCCAACTACAGCATCTGAAGGAACCAAAATGTCCATACTCACTGAAATTCCATCGTCTCCAGTTGAATTTTGTAAAGTTCCTAATTCATAAACTTCACCTGAATCGTCTAATATATCATTTTGATTCCAGTCTATAAATGCAACGATATTGGTTTCAAAATCACCATAAGTGTTACCTTCTACACTAATTGTATAAGTTTCTCCTGCAGTAACATTCACAACAATATCAGTTTTATCT
The DNA here is from genome assembly GCF_011065475.1 of Aequorivita sp. KMM 9714. Lineage (NCBI taxonomy): Bacteria > Pseudomonadati > Bacteroidota > Flavobacteriia > Flavobacteriales > Flavobacteriaceae > Aequorivita > Aequorivita sp. KMM 9714. Next base: position 482,368 of record NZ_JAAGRO010000002.1, read on the forward strand.
ACTAATACAGAAGTTGTGTCTTCGTTTGTAATAGTTGTTCCTGCAAATTCAACTTTAGTAATTTCTTCAACAATTACATCAACAGCATCTTCTATATCGCAATAAGGACTTGGGAAAGGCGCAGTACCTGCAACATTTACAGTATAATCCTCTACTTGTCCATATGTGTTAGTCCCACAAGGGTTTGAAGAAGGAGAGTTAAAGTTTTTTCTGATACGCATACGGGTTTCACCTTCAACTGCATCAACAGGAACAACAATATCATTAACTGCTTGTTGCCCATCTGTTCCATCAGAATTTATAATTGAACCAATTTCTACAAATTCGGTTGTTTCAAACACACCATTTTGGTTCCAATCAATCCACACTGAAAAATAATTTGTGAAATTTCCACCTGTATTACCTTCGGCTGCAAAACTATATGTTCCACCAGCTTCTACTTGCGCTACTATAGCAGTAAAATCTTCATATCCTAATGTACTTGACACTGGAGAATCGTTATCAATTCCTGCAAAAACAACTTTAGAAATTGCTTCAACATTACTACTATTAGCTCCACAATATGAAATTTCTGTTGTAAAAGTTGACACATCAGAGTAAGAAGTTTCTCCAGATGCAGTACAAGTTACTTCTAACCTCCATTCTGTAATATCTCCTACCTCGCTAGACGCCGTTGCAGTAAAATCTTCATAAAAAGCAAATGCTGTACCGTGATCCTCCCAACCTGCGTTGTTTGTATTAGACTGCCATAAGTACGTCATTTCACCAGCAACTGTGTAGTTTTGGGCTGATACAGTATACGTTGAGCTTGGGTTTCCAGATGTTGGATCTACCGATGTAACACCTCCATCAGGTGTTCCTGTACAAGAACTTAGTCCAGTTACTATAAGCTTATAGTCTTCAAATTCACCGTAAGTAAAACCTGTTACACAAGGATCAATATCGCCAGATGAACTTAACCAATGGCTTACAATTCTCATTCTAGTTTCACCTTCTGGGGCATTAGCAGGTACGCTAATAGTTCCTGTGTGGTTAGTGTCGTATGATGATGATGAGTATGCAACTTCGTTAGCTACATCAAAAACTCCATCTTGATTCCAATCAACCCAAATTCTAAATCCAGCAGTTTCGTCTTCAATATCTACAGAAAAATCAACTGAGCCACCAGCAGTTTGTGATAAGGTATGCGTATCAAAAAAGTCGCCGTAACCGCCGGTTGAAAATCCACTTCCTAAGTTTGAAATGTTTTCAACTCCATTAGTAGTTGAAAAATTATCGATAAATCGATCAGAGTTTGTCCCTTCTGGAACACAGTATTGAGCATTCATTGTTTGGGTCATAGCGAATGAAATCATCAACGCTAATAAAATTGACCCTTTTCTAAGTAATTTGTTCTTCATTATATTGGTTTAATTATTAAAATTTTACCAAATATGTCATTAATATATCGGAATCCAAAATTAGGATGTTAGGATTTACGGGCTAATCAAGGGCTTTTGAAGAATTTTAAAAGATTAAATAGTCCGGTTTTTTCAATTTAATAATTGTGGTAATAGACGAACAATCAATTTATTAGATTATAAAACTTGTGAAGATTTTATTGCCCAATTTTTATCAATCAAATTATTAAATAAAAAATGAAAATTATTAAACTACTATAGAAAACCTGAATTTATTGTGAAAGTGATAATTATTCAAAAAAAAACCGGCTCCAAATTGGAGCCGGTGATAAAAGTGGAATTATTTGTTTACAAGATTAATCGTCAAGTAAATCAATTTTATCTTTTATGTGTTCTTTCATTGCATCTGCAATATCGCGGTTTCCATCTTCATCGTTAGGACTAATTTCAATAACTCCATCACCATTTCCGTCAACTGCGTTTGAAAGATCTACACCTGTTGTAGCGTCAAAAACACTGTTTAGGTCGAAGTTAATTACAACACTATTCTGATCGTTTGATATAACAGTATTAGTTTCTCCTTCGTCGAACTCTACTTCTAGTTCTTCTTCAAAATCGTGCCAGAATACAAATGGAACACCGTCTATAGTTCCTTCCATTCTTATACTCTGCTCATAAATTTCGCTATCTGGATTTTCGTTTTTATCAAATTCGAATTCAATTTCTTCAAGACGACCATTAGGTGCATCTACTATAGTAATTACAACTGGAGTTGGGGATAATAAATCCAATTCAAAAGGACCTTTTAATTCAATCTCTTCTTCACTATTATAGAAGTTGTCATCTCCGATGATATCATCGTACTCCAACTCAATTTCTTCTAAATTAATTAAGAACTTAGACAGTTCAACTACTGGACCATCCAAAACGGTGTTTTTACCTGCGTTTGAAGAATAGTTGGCTGAAGCATAAATACCAAGCTTTCCATTTCCATCTTCAACAGATAACGAATCGTCATCGTCTGAACACGCTGTAAATGCGCCCGCTAAAGCAATGGCGAGTAAAGGTTTTTTAAAATTTTTAATCAAATTCATAAGTTTAGGTTTTAGAATTAGTTCGACTTATACCCCCTAAAACGGCCTATATTGTGAAATGATATTTTTAAAGCCCTAAATTATTCTTAAAATGATACTAAGCAAGTGTTAATGACTGTAAGTTTTTACAAACCAAAAGCCTATTAATACCTAACTATCAATATTTTACAGATATAAATAATAAATGTAGTTTAACAATGAAGAAATTATAACGCTACTTCTTAAATACTAATTTTGAAATTCTTTTATTGCCTGAAGCGAAAGCTACACTATCGTTAACAAATTCAATAGCGAAAAAACCAACTTTTGAAAGTTCCTTCCAGTTTTTACCTCCATCACCGCTAAACGAAATTCCAGGTGAGCCAACCGCAACTAGCCCTTGCCCTTTTGTGCCAGGTACATATTTTACAGAAGAGCGATACCCCGGCTCCTTTCCATTTGCAATCAATTTCCAAGTTTTACCGCCATCTTTAGTAATAGCCTTGTTCCCTTCATTAAACTCTTTGTCTTCCCAGTTTCCACCGAAAATAACGCCGTTTTTCTCATCTAAGAAGTCAACAGAGTAAATTCCAGTCATCGCTTGTCCTTGAATAATTGGTGTTTTATATACTTCCCAAGTTTTTCCCTTATCAGAAGTATGCATAATTCGAGCTTTTTTACCACCTGTTGCCACCCAAGCATTATCTCCATAAACGGCAATATTACTATTACTTGCCGCAAATGCTGCTTCGCCTTTTTCTACTTTTGGAAGATTTTCACAAGATAACTTTTGCCAAGTATTTCCACCATCGCGGGTAATTATTACAGACATACAGTCTTCTGTAGGGTCGCCAATTGCAATCCCTTCCATATCATTCCAAAACTTCATCGAGTCGTAAAACACATTCTCGTTTTTCTCTGAATAAACCTCTTCTATGTTGGTTGCATCTTTTCCATCAAAACCAATTTTATAAAGCACTGCAGGATTAGCGATACTCAAGACAAAAACCGCTTCGTTTGTTGTTGCTATAGATCTAAAATGAAGTAAGGTATCTTCATATTTAATTACAGCTAGCTTCGGAGTGTCGCCGTCAATAAAACCAACTTTTCCTTGATCTGCTGCAAACCAAACTCTGTTTTCATCTAAGGGTTGAATAGCGCGAATACTCAAACTGTCTATAAAAACTGGTGTAATATCAACAGAATTAAATTCTACTTCAGGCTTAGTGTTACAAGAAACTAATGTTAATGCAGCTAATAGGATAAAAAGAAATCGCATTTTTAAAATTTTTGGCAAAAGTAAACATTCTAAAATACCAAATATCATAACCTATTTATAAATGCTTGGGAACATCAGATAAATTGAAAATATCTTTCAACTTTTAAGTCTTTTGGTAGTAAATTGTAAAAAATAATTTATAAAATATTTTTTTTGATTTCGATTTAAGTTTCAATTTCAGTTTCAAAGAGATACCTTTGCACTCGCAAAAGTTTTCAACTGATTGAAAGCCTTAAAGTCAAACACAAATTTCAGGAGTAATTTTATTAATTAATCTGGTTTTGTGTTATATAAATTGAATACCCTATTAAATGAAATTACACCGAAACCTAGTATTCGCTACTATTGATTCACTTCACCTTATTTTCAACGAAAATAAACAAGCCGATAAAGTATTAAGAAGCACCTTAAAACGTGATAAACGTTGGGGTGCGCGAGACAGAGCATTTATTGCAGAAACCACTTACGATATTGTAAGGTGGAAACGCCTATATTCAGAAATTGCTGAAGTTCGCGAACCTTTTGACCGTCCTAATCTATTTAGATTATTTACTGTTTGGGCAACCTTAAACGGAATTAAAATTCCAGAATGGAAACAATTTGAAGATACTCCTACCCGTCGTATAAAAGGAAGATTCGACGAACTTTCTAAAATTAGAAAATACCGTGAATCTATTCCAGATTGGATGGATGAGTTAGGTGAAAAAGAATTAGGAAAGAAATGGGATAAGGAAATTGCAGCCTTAAACAAACAAGCCGACGTTGTTTTACGCGTAAATACCTTAAAAACTACAGTTGAAGCGTTACAAAATGAATTATCGGACCTTGAAATTGAAACTGAAACAATAAAAGGTTATCCAGATGCTTTAAAACTTAAAGAGCGTTCAAACGTATTTATTACAGATGCTTTTAAAAACGGTTTGTTTGAAGTACAAGATGCTTCTTCACAAAAAGTAGCTGCTATGCTAGACCCAAAACCTGGAATGCGCGTTATTGACGCTTGTGCAGGGGCGGGCGGAAAAAGCCTTCATATTGCAACAATGATGGAAAATAAAGGCCAGCTAATTGCAATGGATATTTACGAGAATAAACTTATCGAACTCAAGCGTAGAGCTCGAAGAAACGATATTTTCAATATTGAAACTCGAGTAATTGATTCCACTAAAGTTATAAAGAAGTTGATAGAAAAGGCCGATAAGGTTTTAATTGACGCTCCTTGTTCTGGATTAGGAGTTTTAAGAAGAAACCCTGATGCTAAGTGGAAACTTCAGCCTGAATTTTTAGATAAGATTAGAGCTACTCAAAAGGATTTATTAGAAAGCTACTCTAGAATGGTAAAGCCAGGTGGAGATTTGGTTTATGCTACTTGCTCTATCCTGCCTTCAGAAAATGAATTACAAGTGAAAGCATTTTTAGCTAGTGAAGCTGGTAAGAATTTTACGTTATTAAATGAAGAAAGAATCTTGCCAAGCAAAAGTGGTTATGATGGTTTTTACATTTCTTTATTACAAAAGAAGGCATAAAAAAAGATTGATTTTATATAAGAAAAGAGCAGGCAAAAGTCTGCTCTTTTCTGTTTTACACCTCTAGAACTTCAAAAAATCGAATTGTTGTTAATTAAAAATGATAATTAGAGAATTTTGAAGCTTTTTAGATAAATAGATTATCCTTTAAAATAGTTAACTTTGCAGCTTCAAAATAAAAATAGATGATTCACTTTTTTGGTAACGTAGAAAACACTGTTTTTGCAGTTCAAACCCACGGAATAATTTCAGAAGAAAATACTAAAAAGCTGGAATGGCTTTTTGGCAATCAGGCTAAGCTAGAGGAATCCGTCCTGTCCACAAACACGTCGGATTTTTTTGTTGGTCCTCGCGCAGCTATGATTACTCCTTGGAGTACTAATGCCGTTGAAATCACCCAAAATATGGGGATTGAAGGCGTAATTCGTATAGAGGAATTTCACAACAGTTCAGTTGTAAAAGAGGCTTTCGACCCTATGATTTCTCAAAAATTTCAGGAACTAAATCAAGAGGTTTTTGATATTAATGTGCAACCTGAACCAATTTTAGAAATTGAAAATATTTCTGAATACAATGAAAAAGAAGGTTTAGCGCTAAATGCTGAAGAAGTTGAATACCTTGAAAACTTATCAAAAAAGATAGGTAGAAAGCTTACCGATAGTGAGGTTTTTGGTTTCAGCCAAGTAAATAGTGAGCATTGCCGTCATAAAATTTTCAACGGTGTATTTGAAATAGATGGAAAAGAAATGCCTTCTTCCCTATTCAAACTTATTAAAAAGACCTCATCAGAAAACCCGAACGATATTGTTTCTGCATATAAAGATAACGTAGCTTTTATAAAAGGACCTAAAGTAAAACAATGGGCTCCAAAAAGTGCAGATAAGCCAGATTGGTACGAAGAAAAAGATTTCGACAGTGTTATTTCATTAAAAGCTGAAACGCACAACTTCCCAACTACAGTAGAGCCTTTTAACGGTGCTGCAACTGGAAGTGGTGGTGAAATCCGCGATCGTTTGGCAGGAGGAAAAGGTTCTTTACCGCTTGCTGGAACAGCGGTTTATATGACTTCTTATTCACGTTTGAACGAAGAAAAGCCTTGGGAAAAAGGAATGAAAGAACGCGATTGGCTTTACCAAACGCCTTTAGATATTTTAATTAAAGCTAGTAATGGAGCTTCCGATTTTGGAAACAAATTCGGTCAGCCATTAATCGCTGGATCTGTTCTTACTTTCGAACACGAAGAAGACGCTCGTAAATTAGGTTTCGATAAAGTGATTATGCTTGCTGGTGGTATCGGTTACGGAAAAGCAAGTCAAGCAATAAAAGACAAGCCTCAAGAAGGTGATAAAATTGTAATCTTAGGTGGTGATAACTACCGAATTGGAATGGGTGGTGCTGCAGTTTCATCGGCAGATACAGGTGAATTTAGCAGCGGAATTGAACTTAACGCAATTCAACGTAGTAACCCAGAAATGCAAAAACGCGCTGCCAATGCCATTCGAGCAATGGTAGAAAGCGACCACAACCCAATTGTTTCTATTCACGATCACGGTGCAGGTGGACACTTAAACTGTTTAAGTGAATTAGTTGAAGAAACAGGTGGAAAAATTGACTTAAACAAACTTCCTATTGGTGACCCTACTCTTTCTGACAAAGAAATAATGGGGAATGAAAGCCAAGAGCGAATGGGCTTAGTTATTGGTGATAAAGACATTCAAAACCTTAAAAGAGTTGCAGACCGCGAACGCTCTCCTATGTACGAAGTAGGGAAAGTTACAGGCGACCAACGTTTCTGTTTTGAAAACAAAGACGGCAAAAAACCTATGGATTTTGCTCTTGAAGACATGTTTGGTAGCTCACCAAAAACAATAATGAAAGACAAAACCGTAAATAGAAACTATAAAAACTCTGTTTACGAAGCTTCAAAAATAAAAGAATACGTTACACAAGTTCTTCAATTAGAAGCTGTAGCTTGTAAAGATTGGCTTACCAATAAAGTTGACCGTTGTGTAACTGGTCGTGTTGCAAAACAACAAACCGTAGGACAATTACAATTACCATTAAACAACTGCGGTGTAATGGCTTTAGATTATCAAGGTAAAGAGGGTGTAGCCACTTCTATTGGGCATTCTCCATTAACAGCCTTAATAGACCCCGCTGCAGGATCGCGTAATGCTATTACCGAGTCTCTAACCAATATTGTTTGGGCTCCATTAAAAGATGGTTTAAAAAGTGTTTCACTTTCAGCCAATTGGATGTGGCCTTGTAATAACGAAGGAGAAGACGCAAGACTATACGAAGCTGTTAAAGCTGTTTCAGATTTTTCAATTGATTTAGGAATCAACGTTCCAACCGGAAAAGATTCACTTTCAATGAAGCAGAAATACAAAAACGAAGAGGTTATTTCTCCAGGAACTGTAATTATTTCTGCTGCAGGAAACTGTAACGATATTCAAAAAGTAGTTGAGCCTGTTCTTCAGAACGGTGGTGGTAGTATTTACTATATCAATGTATCTCAAGACAACTTTAAACTAGGCGGATCTTCTTTTGGACAAATTTTAAACGCTATCGGAAACGAAGCGCCAAATGTAAAAAGTGCTGAATACGTAAAAACCGTTTTCAATACGTTACAAGATCTCATTAAAGAAGGTAAAATTCTTGCTGGACACGATGTTGCTTCAGGTGGATTGATTACTACTTTATTAGAAATGTGCTTTGCCAACGTTAATCTTGGAGCAGATTTAGATCTTTCAAACTTAGGTGAAAGTGATATGGTAAAAGTTCTTTTTGCTGAAAACGCAGGACTTGTAATTCAAGCTTCTGAAGATACTTCAGTTGAAAAACTTCTATCTGAAAATAATATCGATTTCAAAAAGATTGGAACTGTTACAACTAATGAAACACTAACCATTAAAAATAACAGCGAAGAACTTTCATTCAGCATTCCTGAAATGCGTGATGCTTGGTATGAAACTTCATATTTATTAGACAGAAATCAAAGCGGTTCAGAACTAGCTAAAGAACGTTTTGACAATTATAAGAATCAGCCATTAAAGTTTGTGTTTCCCAAGAATTTCACAGGCAACCTCTCGACTACGCTCGAGGAGACAATGTCAGGTCGAGCGCAGTCGAGACCCAAGGCAGCTGTAATCCGTGAAAAAGGAAGTAACAGTGAGCGCGAAATGGCTTATATGATGCACTTGGCAGGATTTGATGTAAAAGATGTGCATATGACCGACCTTATTGAAGGTCGGGAAGATCTTGAGGATATAAAATTCTTAGTTGCTGTTGGTGGATTTAGTAACAGTGATGTTTTAGGAAGTGCTAAAGGTTGGGCTGGAGCTTTCCTTTACAACGAAAAAGCGAATAAAGCATTAAAGAATTTCTTTGCTAAAGACGATACATTATCCTTAGGTGTTTGTAACGGATGCCAGTTATTTGTGGAGTTAGGATTACTTAATCCTGAAGATGAAGAAAAACCAAAAATGCTTCATAACGATACCAATAAATTTGAATGTGTGTTTACTTCTGTAAAAATTCAGGAGAATAATTCTGTGATGTTATCTTCAATGGCAGGAAGTACATTAGGAATATGGTCGGCTCACGGGGAAGGGAAGTTCAGTTTCCCAAAAGAGGAAAGCCACTACAATATTGTTGCAAAATACGGTTATGATAAATTGCCATCAAATCCGAACGGAAGTGATTTCAACACTGCAATGATGACTGATAAAACAGGTCGCCATTTAGTAATGATGCCTCACTTAGAGCGTTCTACTTTTCCTTGGAACTGGGCATACTACCCACAAGATAGAAAGGATGACAAAGTTTCTCCTTGGGTTGAAGCCTTAGTTAATGCAAGAAAATGGATTGAAAAGAAGTAGATCTATTCTATAGATAATAAAAAACCGTTTACAGAAAATTTGTAAACGGTTTTTTTATTTATGAAAGTAACTACGAGTTATTTTCTCGTAGTTATCAATTTCTAATTACTTATTCAAAAGCACTGGTTTTCCTAACCCTAGTTGGTCCAGTTTACCCAATTGAGTTGCTGCATCGCCAACTATCACATATATCATTTTATCTGGACGAATGTATTTTTCAGCTAATGCTTTAACTTCTTCTACGGTCAAGGCTTTAACGGTTGCTTCGCGTTGTTTTGCATAATCAACTGGATAGTTGTAGTTGCTAATATTTGAAAGCATAGACAACTTGCTGTTTAATGTTTCAAAAGCTCTTGCTCCACTTTTTAGCATATAGCCTTTGGTAATTTCCAAATCATTTTCATTGAAATTCTTACCATAGTTTTCTAAAATATCTTTTATCAAGGCTGTGGACTCATAGGTAACGTTAGAGCGAACACCACTGCTTATCATAAACGTCCCTTCAATACTTGTACCTGTAAATCCAGAGCGAACACCATAAGTGTAACCCTTACCTTCGCGTAATTCTTGCGTAAGTTGCGACGCAAAACCACCACCGCCTAATCGGTAATTCATTAAGCTAGCAGGATAAAAATCGGCGTGTGTAGCAGCTATAGCCGGGTAACCAAAATTAAGAACAGATTGTTTCGCTCCTGGAAAATCATAAAAATAAATTTTTGAAGTTTCAGGGTATTTAATATCAGCTATTTCAGGAAACAACACTTCTTTTGACGCCCATTTATCATTTAATGACGTTAACGAGCGTGAAACCTCAGCTTGTGACACAGCACCCACTACATGAAATTTAGTAATGTTTGGTGAGAAATATGTGTTGTAATATGTTTTTAAATCATCTAAAGTAATAGCCTCTACAGACTCCTTAGTTCCGAAATTATCGTGCGATAAGATATTGTTTTCACCGTAAATTAACTTGTCAAATTCAATACCTGCAATACTATTTGGATTTGCTTTCTGACGTTCAATTTGACTTAAAACACTTTGCTTTTGAAGTTCAAATTCCTTTTCATCCCATCTTGGCTGAAGTAGAATTTCTTCAATAAGACTCATCGTTTTATCATAATTCTTAGCCAATGTATTTCCATAAATCATAATAGCTTCTTTTGTAGCTACAGTATTTATAGATGCCCCGAGACTTTCAATTGCATTTTCTAGTTCTTCAGGAGTTTTTGTAGCAGTTCCTTGAGTCATTAGACCTGCTAGTAAATTTGAAACACCAATTTTTTCTGAATTTTCTAAAAGCATTCCGCCATCAAGTTGAATTCTGTACTGCACCAAAGGCACTTCATTGTTTTCAATTCCAAATAATTTAATACCTGAAGACAATTCGTCTTTCCATACTTCTGGAACTTTCACATCTGGACTTTCACCATAAGGAGGCTCCACACTTCTGTCAAAACTTGAAGGTGTTTTTTCATATTCCGCAACTACGCTTGAATCAAAACTTTCTTCAGCACCTTCAACAATTGGCTCTTCCACTACATCTGCTAATTTAGAATCTGTTAGGGCTAGTGCTTTCTGGTTTTTAGGAACAAAGCTTGTTGCCACATAATTCTTACCTTTAATATATTGGTTGTAAACTCGCATTACATCATCAGGCGTAACTGCAAGTATATTTTTCACATCTTGATTTACAAATCCAGGATCCCCAGCAAATATTTCATATTGAGCTAACTGAAATCCCTTTCCTAGCACACTTGAAAGTCCTTGATAAAAAGCAGTTTCCTGCCCTGCTTTAATTCTATCTAAATCGGCTTCAGAAATCCCTTCAGCTTCAAACTTTTTTAATCCTTCTTCAATTCCATTTAATACGTCTTGTAAGCTTGTATCTGGAAACGCTGTAACCTGCATCATAAACTGACCAGCAATTTCAGAGTTGTATTGATAACTATCCACTTCGTCGGTTAGCTTCATATTTTCTACTAGCGTTTGGTATAAAGGTGCTTTTTTACCTTTTGCTAAATAGGTTGCCAAAACCTCTAGGGCATACGAATCTGGATGATACTGGTAAACCCCTGGCCAAGTAAGCGTTAATTGAGGTACACGGGCAAAATTATCTTCGTAATACAGCTTTTTAGTTTCAGAAAGCGTAACAGGTTGCTTTTCCATTTTAGGAATATCCTCGCCGCGTTTAATTTCACTAAAATATTTATCAACCCATTTTTTTGCTTGATCAACATCAATATCTCCAGCAATGGTAAGCGTTACGTTGTTAGGAACATACCAACGGTTATAGAAATCTTTTACATCCTGAAGGGTTGCATTTTGAAGATCTTCCAAAGACCCGATTACCTCCCAACTATAAGGATGCCCTTCTGGATAAAGGTTTTTATGAATTACGTAAAAATTATGACCGTAAGGAGCATTATCAACTCTTTGGCGTTTTTCATTTTTCACCACTTGCTTTTCTTTTGCCAAGACTGGTTCTGTAACTGTATTGATAAAGAAACCAAGTTTATCAGCTTCGGCCCAAATCATTTTTTCTAAAGCGTCTTTCGGCACTGTTTGGAAATAATTTGTTCTATCTCTACTAGTAGAACCATTTGCGCCAGAGCCTCCAATACGAGCACTCAATTTATCAAGTCCGCCTTTTCCAAGGTTTTCTGATTCTAAGAAAAGTAAATGTTCGAATAAATGTGCAAAACCAGTTCTCCCTTCAATTTCCCTAGCTGAACCTACGTGACTTGTTAAAGCTATTGCAACCACAGGGTCTGAACGGTCTATATGAAAGATAACTTGTAAACCGTTATCTAGAGTGTATTTTTCAAAATCGACTTTAAATTCCTTGTCTTCAGAAACTTTTTCTTGAGAATTATCGCAGGAAATAAAAAGTGTTAAACAAAATAAATTAAGAGCTAAATATTTAAAAAGCTTCATAGTTCAATAAATTAGAATTTGTGAGATATCAATCGTAGTTGGTTAAATTATCTCGGCGATTAGTATTAAAATAGATTCAGTTTTTATGTTGTAAAAATTTGAAATAACTTAGCAAACAAAGATTCCGCTAAGATAGTAATAAACCCACTGCTTCGATTTATAGAATTTTTAATAATTATATTACTTTAGAAATAGTGAATATGGAATATCGAATAATTTCACTATTTTGCACATACAATAATTCTACACTATGACTGATCCAAAAAGACTTTTTGATTTCCCATATTATCAACTTAAACAGTACCCTCAAGAAAATGCTCTTGTTACTAAATATAATGGAGTATGGAAATCAACTTCTACACAAGAATATATCGATAAAGCAAATGCAATAAGCCGTGCTTTAATAAAAATGGGAGTTCAACCAAATGACAAGGTTGCGCTTATTTCTTCTACGAACAGAACAGAATGGAACATATGCGATATCGGTATTATGCAAACTGGGGCGCAAGATGTTCCAATTTATCCAACTATTTCTGAAGATGAATATGAATACGTTTTAAATCATAGTGAATCTGTTTATTGTTTTGTTTCAGATGAAGAGGTATACAACAAGGTAATGGCCATAAAAAACAATGTTCCTAAACTGAAAGAAGTCTATACTTTTAATGACGTTAAAGGAGCAAAAAATTGGTCGGAAGTACTTGAAGCAGGAAAAGATGAAAGCAATCAAGATGAATTAGATAAAAGAAAGGCGGCAATTGACGAAAATGATCTTGCTACCTTAATATATACTTCTGGAACTACAGGAAAACCTAAAGGTGTAATGCTTTCTCACAAAAATATTGCGAGTAATGCTAAATTTAGTTCGGAGCGTCTTCCTATTGTAATGGGAAAATCTAAAGGACTTAGCTTTTTACCCGTATGTCACGTTTACGAAAGAATGTTACACTATATGTATCAGTATTGTGGTGTAGAACTATATTTTGCTGAATCGCTTGAAACGATTAGTGAAAACTTAAATGAAGTAAAACCAGAGGTAATGACGGCTGTTCCTCGTGTACTTGAAAAAGTTTACGATAAGATTTACGCCAAAGGAACTGAACTAACTGGAATTAAAAAGAAATTATTCTTCTGGGCTATAGACCTTGGATTAAAATATGAACCGTACGGGGAGAATGGCTGGTGGTACGAATCACAACTTAAACTTGCTAACAAGTTAATCTTCAGTAAATGGAGAGAAGCTTTAGGAGGTAATATCAAGGCTATTGCTTCAGGTAGTGCTCCATTACAACCAAGACTTGCACGTGTGTTTAACGCTGCTCAAATTCCGGTAATGGAGGGTTACGGACTTACCGAAACTTCTCCTGTAGTTGCAGTAAACGATATGCGAAACAATGGGTTTAAAATTGGTACCGTTGGTAGACCATTAAGTGAAACTGAAGTAAAAATCGCCGAAGATGGTGAAATTCTAGTTAAAGGCCCTCAAGTAATGTTGGGGTATTTTAAAAATGAAGAAGAAACAGAAAAGGTAATGGAAGGTGGGTACTTCCATACTGGAGATATAGGTGAAATTGATAGCGAAGGATTCCTTAAGATTACCGACCGTAAAAAGGAAATGTTCAAAACGAGTGGTGGGAAATATATAGCGCCACAAATTATTGAAAACGAAATGAAACAATCTCGTTTCATTGAACAAATAATGGTGATTGGTGAAGGTGAAAAAATGCCTGCAGCCTTAATTCAGCCCGACTTTGATTTTATTCGAGAATGGGGGAAACTGAAAAATCACAACCTTCCTGCAGACAATAAGGACTTGGTAAATAACAAAGAAGTAATTGCTCGTATTCAAGAAGAAGTAGATCTTTTTAATGAGCGTTTCGGAAAGTGGGAAAGAGTGAAAAGGTTCGAAATGACTCCCGATGTTTGGAGCATTGAAGACGGACAGCTAACACCTACCATGAAGATGAAGCGTAAAGTTATTAAAGCGCAGTATAAAGATCTTTATGATAAAATCTATGAACATACTTCATAAGTTTATTTTCTAAATATTCGAGTTTAAACACTCTCTAAATCTGACAAAGTTTATCGTAACTCATTAGTGATAATAATGATTGATAAACTTTGTCAGACTTTTTTTAATACATTTGATTTTATTAACTCATCGTACAATATGAATTGGATCCTACTTATAATAGGTGGTCTATTTGAGGTTGGTTTTGCGGCTTGCTTAGGAAAAGTAAATGAAACTACAGGACTAGAATCTAGGCTTTGGTTTCTTGGCTTTCTAGTTAGTTTAGCTATAAGTATGTTTCTACTTATTCAAGCAACGAAAACCTTACCTATTGGAACAGCCTATGCCGTTTGGACTGGAATTGGAGCAGTGGGAACTGTACTTGTAGGCATCTTCTATTTTAACGAACCCGCTACATTCTGGCGTGTATTTTTCCTTTCTACTTTAATACTATCTATTGTAGGATTAAAGTTTGTAGCGAATTAAACTTACACCTCAATTTACAAAAGTAACAACCTGCCAATGTCTTCGAAAACCCAACCTGCAAGGCGTCGCCGAAGGCCTCTGTGTAGGTCTTAAATGCCACCTAAACAGAAAAACATCCTGTTATCGCATCCATTCTAACCATAAACCCATCGGCACTACCCTAATAAACTTACGTTAAACCGATTGTTTTCCTTCTTCCCTCCTTCTCTATTTCTTACATTTAATAGTAATCTATTTTATAAAAATGAATACTATTTGGACCATCGGACACTCAACCCGTACGTTCGACGAATTTTTAAAATTGTTGCAATCCTTCAATATAAAATCTCTCGTCGATGTTCGGCATTATCCTAGTTCTCGAAAATTTCCACAATTTAATAAGGACAGTTTAGAAAAATCACTTCCCGAAAACAACATAGAATACACGCATCTCATAGATTTAGGCGGACGTAGAAAACCAAATCCCAATTCCAAAAACGATGCTTGGCGATTAGATTCTTTTAAAGGATATGCAGATTATATGGCAACCGAAGAGTTTAAACAAGCTCTTAACACTCTAAAAGAAATTGCCGCAGAAAAGCAGACAGCAATAATGTGTGCCGAAGCTGTTTGGTGGAGCTGTCACCGCTCATTAATTTCCGATATCTTAAAAGTTGATGGATGGGAAGTACTACATATAATGAGCGAAAACAAAGCTACCGAACATCCCTACACTGCTCCAGCAAGAATAGTGGATGGAAAACTGAATTACTCAAAGAAAGATCAATAATTAATTATTGTCTTCGGTTATAGGTTTTACCATTTACAAGTTCTTTCCCTGCAAATAGGTTGTCTATAGTAACTAGGTGATATCCTTTTGATTTAAGATTAGAAATCACTTCTGGCATTGCTTCAACGGTTGTTTTATGAATATCGTGAGCCAAAACAATTCCATTTATATTCGCTTCACTTATTCTTTGTGCGACAGTTTCGGCATTGCGGTCTTTCCAATCCAGTGGATCTAAATTCCACAAGATGATTGGCATATTCACTTTGTTTTTTACAATGTCGTTAAACGAACCGTAAGGAGGACGCATAACATTCACTTCTTCTCCTGTGATATTTGAAATCACATCATTGGTTTTAATTATCTGGTTTACTATTTCTTCATCAGACAGTTTTTTTAAATCCTTATGATCCCAACTGTGATTTCCTATCTGATGTCCTTCCTTATAAGCTCTTAATAAAGTGTTTTTTTGAACTTTAGCCGATTTTCCTAACACAAAAAATGTGGCCTTCACATCATGCTTTTTAAGAATATCTAAAAGTTGCGTTGTGTGCGTTGCAGGTCCATCGTCAAAAGTAATTGCTATACAAGGCTCCTTACTGCAGTCAATCTTATATGTTTTTGGAGAAGATTGGTCGGTATCAATTGATGTAGTGGATGTATCCTCTTCTTGTGTTTGTGGTTGAATGTGAAAAATATATTGATACTCTTCGGCCACTAAGTGTTTATATGATTCTGGAGCAAGTTTAATTTCTATATTTCCATGATTCCCCGAAGCAACTTGATACTTATCAAAATATATTGTCAAGTTTCCCGATTCATCCCAGCTAAAAGCATGATAGTTTTTATCGTTTGCTTTTGTACCCTCGTCAATCATTTCTTGACTATTTTTCCAAAGTGCTTTTTTATCATCATCAGTAAGCTCTTCCATTGATCTTATTCTATCTCTTAAAATCTCACTTGTTTTCGATTTAACAACTTCAGCTAGTTTATCAAAGTTATCCTGTGGAGAAAAGATAGTTGAGAATTCAAGTTTCTTTTTTTCTTTTATGTCATATATATGAGTGAAGTATTGAGAATTATAATTGTTTCCGTATGAAGTGTAACGCTCAATTAAAAAAGCTATAATAGAAGGTGTGCTTTCTATAATTTCAAAATGCTGACCAAAATCTAGTCCTGCAACTGCGTCTTCATTTACATCCTTAGCTGCGTCTTTAAATTCGGTTAAATACGACTGCGCAAATTCCTCTTCATTTTTATTAATGAAATCATACACCGTACTTGGATAAGACAAGTGAAACTTATTTTTATCGTTTGAAGTATCCGAGCCTATCTGAATATTTTTTACTTGAATACTATCTGTTAAGTTCTCTACACTTTCTTCAAGGGTTACGGTTGAAGGCTTTTGAGTTTCATCCTTTTTAGAATTGTCTTTACAGCTATAGATAATTGCTGAAAGCATGAATACGTATAATATTTTTTTCATAATTCTTAATCTATTTGCGTTAGGACTTAAAGTCTATATAATATCCATTTAAAAATCAAGATTCAAAATTATATCATTTCGTTAAACTGATTCTAGCTCTTTATTAAATCTTAACACACTAATGCAGCTATAATGTTTTCACGGAATAATTTCAATTGAATTGAATCCAGTACTATGTGATTATTAAATACCAGAATCCGAAAAAATATTGTTGAAGATCTTTATTGTTTTTTAATTCACCTATATATAAGTACTTGTTTTAATAATTCCTACCAAGACAAAAAACAAAAGCCCTAAATCGGCTCTCGAGGGATTTTGCAGCTGCCATTTTATGAATGAAAAGGATACATTTTAAGCTATAAAATTGTACCGAGGCACTCACTCACAACTTATTATAAAAAAACTACTAAATTTACTATGCGTGCATAATAAATTTTTGTATCTTTGGTATTATACTTTTTTCAATATCCTCAATGCAAGAAAAAACAAAAGAGAAAACCATAGATTATGTTTTGCGTTCCACTTGGATGAATGTTACTAAAATGTACAATGAGGAAGCAGGAAAAAAAGGGAGTACTATGGCAACTGGGTTTGCTTTAATAAGTATTGATCCTGAGAATGGCACCCCAAGTACTGCTTTAGGTCCAAAGATGGGAATGGAAGCTACAAGTCTTTCACGCACTTTAAAAGCAATGGAATCAAAAGGACTAATTGAACGAAAACCAAATCCAGAAGATGGACGTGGGGTTTTAATTCATCTAACTCCTTTTGGTAAAGAAATGCGAAGTTTTTCAAAAGATGTAGTCTTCGGCTTTGATAAAGCTGTAAGAGAAAATGTTTCAGAAGAAGATTTACAGACTTTTAGGAAAGTGGCAAAAACAATTAACGACTTAATTAGCTCCAAAAAGGTCTATGATTCAGTTTAAAATCAAAAAAATAAATAATTCCGAATTAAGACTTCAGTTTTCTTAATTCAGAAATCATAATTCATAACTCATAATTTAAAGAGATGTCAAAAAGAAGAATTAACAAAGTAGCGGTAATCGGTTCCGGAATTATGGGAAGCGGTATAGCTTGCCATTTCGCCAATATTGGTGTAGAGGTGCTATTGCTCGATATTGTTCCGCGTGAGCTTAATGATGCCGAAAAGAAAAAAGGGCTTACTCTAGAAGATAAAGTGGTAAGAAACAGAATTGTAAACACAGAATTACAGAAAGCCATTAAAAGCAACCCTGCCCCACTCTATCACAAAGATTTTGCAAAACGTATTACTACAGGAAACTTAGAAGATGATATTGCTAAGGTAAAAACTGCCGATTGGATTATTGAAGTAGTAGTAGAACGTCTAGACATTAAGAAACAAGTTTTCGAGAATCTAGATAAGCACAGAAAACCAGGAACCCTTATTACTTCAAACACTTCTGGTATTCCTATTAAGTTTATGAGCGAAGGACGTAGTGAAGATTTCCAAAAGCATTTCTGCGGAACTCACTTTTTTAACCCACCACGTTACTTGAAACTTTTTGAAATCATCCCAGGACCTAAAACTTCACCTGAAGTGTTAGAATTCTTAAATGGTTACGGTGAAAAGTTCCTTGGAAAAACTACGGTAGTAGCCAAAGACACTCCTGCATTTATTGGAAACAGAATTGGAATCTTCGGAATTCAAAGTCTTTTCCACCAAGTGAAAGAAATGGGACTTACCGTTGAAGAGGTTGATAAACTAACCGGTCCAGTAATTGGTCGTCCAAAATCGGCTACTTTTAGAACTGTTGACGTTGTTGGTCTTGATACTTTAGTACACGTTGCTAAAGGTATTCACGAGAATGTTCCAGAAGACGAAGAACACGGTATCTTCCAAATTCCAGGTTTTATCGACACCATGATGGAAAAGAAATGGCTTGGAAGTAAAAGCGGACAAGGTTTCTATAAAAAAGTAAAAGACGAAAAAGGGAATAGTGAAATTCTTTCATTAGACCTTGACACTCTAGAATACAGAAAAAGTAAAAAAGCATCTTTTGCAACTCTAGAAAAAACGAAATCGGTTGGTACTGTAACCGATCGTTTCCCAATTCTTATTGCAGGGGAAGATAGAGCTGGTGAATTCTATCGCAAGAACTTCGCAGCAATGTTTGCTTATGTTTCAAAAAGAATTCCTGAAATCACCGACGAACTTTACAAGATTGACGATGCTATGAAAGCAGGTTTCGGATGGGACAATGGTCCTTTCGAAATTTGGGATGCCGTAGGTGTTAAAAAAGGAATTGAATTAATTAAAGATTTAGGAAAAGAACCAGCAGCTTGGGTAAACGAAATGCTTGAAGCTGGTGTAGATTCTTTCTATACCGTAAAAGAAGGGAATACCTATTACTACGATATCCCTCAGAAAAAACACTTAAAAGTACCTGGTCAGGATTCATTTATTATTCTAGACAACATTCGTAAGACTTCAGAAGTTTTCAAAAACAGCGGTGTTGTAGTTGAAGATCTTGGCGATGGGATTTTAAATGTGGAATTCACTAGTAAAATGAACGCTGTTGGTGGCGATGTTTTAGCTGGAATTAATAAAGCGATAGACATTGCTGAAAAAGACTTCGACGGTTTGGTAGTTGCCAATCAAGGGAAAAACTTCTCTGTTGGTG
Source organism: Aequorivita sp. KMM 9714 (assembly GCF_011065475.1). Classification (NCBI taxonomy): domain Bacteria; kingdom Pseudomonadati; phylum Bacteroidota; class Flavobacteriia; order Flavobacteriales; family Flavobacteriaceae; genus Aequorivita; species Aequorivita sp. KMM 9714. The sequence goes on from NZ_JAAGRO010000002.1 coordinate 501,849, forward strand.
CCAATATCGGGATGATCTTTATGATGGCTGTAGAACAAGAATACGACGAATTGAATGCTGCTGTTAAGTATTTCCAAGATACAAGCATGCGCCTTCGTTACTCTTCTATTCCAGTAGTAGTTGCACCACACGGAATGACCTTAGGGGGTGGATGTGAATTTACACTTCACGCCGATAAAGTTGTTGCCGCTGCAGAGAGTTATATTGGTTTAGTAGAATTTGGCGTTGGGGTGATTCCTGGCGGTGGAGGTTCTAAAGAAATGGCACTTAGAGCAAGCGATACTTTCAAAAAAGGAGATGTTGAGCTTAACCGACTTCAAGATTACTTCTTGACTATTGGAATGGCAAAGGTATCTACTTCAGCTTATGAAGCCTTTGACACTGGAATTCTTCAGAAAGGAAAAGACATTGTGGTTGTAAACCAAAGCCGACAAATTGCTGCAGCAAAAGCAACTGCACGTTTTATGGCTGATCAAGGATATACAAAACCAATTCCAAGAACAGATATTAAAGTACTCGGAAAGCAAGCAATGGGAATGTTCCTTGTTGGAACCGACCAAATGTACGCTGGAAAATACATTAGTGAGCACGATAAGAAGATTGCAAACAAACTGGCATACGTTATGGCAGGTGGTGATTTAAGTGAAGCGAGCTATGTAAGCGAGCAATACTTGCTAGATCTTGAAAGAGAAGCATTCTTAAGTTTAACCGGAGAAAGAAAAACCCTAGAAAGATTGCAGCACATGATTCAGAAGGGGAAACCGCTTAGAAATTAGATACTAGACTTGAGATGTGAGACTTGAGACTTGAGACAAAGTAATTAATTATCAGCTAAATAGTTATTTTTATTAAAATCTTAAATCACATGTCTAACCTCTAAAATCTAAGTATCATGCACAATTTCCAAGAGTTAAAAATCTGGCAAAAATCGATGGATATAACGGAACAGATTTATCGGATAACAGCTGAATTTCCTAAGGAAGAAAAATATGGTTTAACAAGCCAAGTTAGACGAAGTGCAGTTTCAATACCATCAAATATTGCTGAAGGAGCAGGAAGAAGTACTAATGGAGAGTTTAAAAACTTTTTAGGTATTGCCAACGGCTCATCAAATGAATTGTTTACACAACTAGTTCTATCCCACCGGCTTGAATTAGTTTCAGAAAATACAGTTAAACCTATTTTAAATGAATTAATTGAGATACAAAAAATGAATTATGCTTTGATACTGAAATTTTCAAAGAAAATTTAAAAAGTCTTATATCTCATGTCTAAAATCTAAAATCTATTATGAAAACAGCATATATAGTAAAAGCATACAGAACCGCGGTGGGGAAAGCGCCTCGTGGGGTATTCCGCTTTAAACGTCCAGACGAATTGGCGGCGGAGACCATCAAGTATATTATGAACGAATTACCGCAACTCGACAAAAAACGAATTGACGACGTAATTGTTGGTAACGCAATGCCAGAAGCAGAACAAGGCCTTAACGTAGGTCGATTAGTTTCGTTAATGGGATTGGATATCGTGGACATTCCTGGGATGACAGTAAACAGATATTGCGCCTCGGGATTAGAAACTATCTCTATTGCCGCTGCTAAAATCCAAAACGGAATGGCAGATTGTATCATCGCTGGTGGTGCAGAAAGCATGAGCTATATCCCAATGGGAGGTTACAAACCAGTTCCAGATTATCAAGTTGCCAAAGATGGTAAGGAAGACTACTACTGGAATATGGGACTAACAGCAGAAGCTGTTGCTAAAAAATACAACGTTTCTCGCGAAGACCAAGACGAATTTGCATACACGAGTCAGATGCGTGCATTAAAAGCGCAAGAGGAAGGACGATTTAACGATCAGATTGTTCCTATTGAAGTAGAACGTACCTATGTAAACGAAAACGGAAAAAAAGTTACTGAATCTTATACTGTAAATAAAGATGAAGGACCTAGAAAAGACACTAACCTAGAAGCTTTATCAAAACTACGTCCTGTATTTGCGAATGGCGGTAGTGTAACAGCTGGTAACTCATCGCAAATGAGTGACGGTGCTGCTTTCGCGGTTATCATGAGCGAAGAAATGGTGAAAGAATTAAACCTTGAGCCAATTGCAAGAATGGTAAGCTATGCAGCTGTAGGTGTAGAACCTAGTATTATGGGTATCGGGCCATTGTACGCTATCCCAAAAGCTCTGAAACAAGCCGGACTAAAACAAGATCAGTTAGCGCTAATCGAATTAAACGAAGCCTTTGCTTCACAGTCATTAGCAGTAATTCGCGGACTAGATTTAGACAAGGAAATTGTAAACGTAAATGGTGGAGCAATCGCTTTAGGTCACCCACTAGGTTGTACTGGAGCCAAGCTTTCTGTGCAACTATTCGACGAAATGCGCAAACGTAACCTCCAAGGCAAATACGGAATGGTAACTATGTGTGTAGGAACCGGACAAGGAGCTGCTGGGGTTTATGAGTTTCTTAAATAATGACTTAAGACAATAGGACGTAGGACGTAAGACTAAAACTTTAAAACCTTTACAATATGGCAGCGAAGCATAATTTTAGAAAACTTACAATTTGGAAAGAAGGTATTGAATTAACAAAAGAAACTTATTCAACTACAGATACATTTCCAAAGTCCGAAATCTATTCTTTAACTAGTCAATTGCAAAGGGCAGCGGTTTCCATTCCTTCAAACATTGCGGAAGGAACTGCAAAAAGAACTGATAAACATTTTCTCCAATATTTGGATAATGCTCTTGGTTCGGCTTTCGAATGGGAAACTCAACTTATAATTGCGTTTGAAGTTGGTTATATTTCCAATGAAAGATTTAAACATTTGGAAATAAAAATTCAATCAATTCAAGGAATGATTACACGTTTTATGGAAAATTTAGAAAAGAATATTTCGTAAAATTTAATTTTAATATATACAAAAACATTATTGGTGACGGCAAGTCCTACGTCTTATGTCTTACCGTCCTAAGTCAAATCAAAACAAATATGAGCACAACAGAAAAAAACAACGACAACCTTCTCCGCGGCGGACAATTCATAGTTAAAGAAACAAAAGCCGAAGACGTCTTCACTCCTGAAGATTTTACTGAAGAGCAAAAAATGATGCGCGATTCTGTGAAGGAATTCGTAGATCGTGAAATTTGGCCATTAAAAGAACGCTTTGAGCAACACGATTACGCCCTTACCGAAGAAATTATGCGTAAAGCTGGCGAAATGGGACTTCTTGGTGTAGCAGTTCCTGAAGAATACGGCGGATTAGGAATGGGATTCGTAACTACTATGTTAGTATGCGACTATATTTCTGGAGCTAGTGGTTCTGTAGCAACAGCTTTTGGAGCACATACAGGTATCGGAACTATGCCAATTACCCTATACGGTACTGAAGAGCAAAAGAAAAAATACGTTCCTAAATTAGCTACTGGTGAGTGGTTTGGTGCTTATGCACTTACTGAGCCAGGTGCTGGTAGTGATGCAAACAGCGGAAAAACTAAAGCAGTTCTTTCTGAAGATGGAAAATACTACTCAATCTCAGGACAGAAAATGTGGATTTCGAATGCTGGATTCTGTAATACCTTTATTGTATTTGCTAGAATTGAAGACGACAAAAACATTACTGGATTTATCGTAGAAAACGATCCTTCAAACGGAATTTCACTAGGTGAAGAAGAAAAGAAATTAGGTATCCACTCCTCTTCTACTCGCCAAGTTTTCTTTAATGAAACTAAAGTTCCTGTAGAAAACATGTTAGGCGAAAGAGGCGAAGGTTTCAAAATTGCGATGAATGCCTTAAACGTTGGTCGTATTAAACTTGCTGCTGCAGGACTTGACGGACAGCGTAGAGTGATTTCAAAAGCAGTGGAATACGCTAATGAAAGAATTCAGTTTAACGTGCCTATTTCATCTTTTGGAGCTATAAAACTTAAGTTAGCCGAAATGGCAACGAATGCGTATGTAGATGAAAGTGCTTCGTATAGAGCTGCCAAAGATATCGAAGATAGAATTGCACTTCGTATGGAGGCTGGAAATAGCCATCAAGAAGCTGAGCTTAAAGGTGTAGAAGAATACGCTATTGAGTGCTCAATCTTAAAAGTAGCTGTTTCAGAAGACATTCAAAACTGTACAGATGAAGGAATTCAGATTTATGGAGGGATGGGATACAGTGCAGATGCACCAATGGAATCGGCTTGGCGTGATGCTCGAATCACTCGTATTTACGAAGGAACAAACGAGATAAACAGAATGCTTTCAGTTGGAATGCTTGTGAAAAAAGCAATGAAAGGTCACGTAGATCTTTTAAACCCAGCCCAAGCAGTAGCTGACGAATTAATGGGAATCCCATCTTTCGACACTCCAGACTACTCTGAATTACTTTCAGAAGAAAAAGCAATGATTGCTAAATTGAAGAAAGTATTCTTAATGGTGGCAGGAAGTGCAGCTCAAAAATATGGAACTGAACTTGAAGAACACCAACAAACACTTATAGCTGCAGCAGATATCTTAATTGAAATCTATATGGCTGAAAGTGCAATTTTACGTACTGAAAAGAACGCAAAACGCTTTGGTGAAGACACTCAAAAAGAACAAATTGCAATGTCTCAGCTATACTTATACCACGCTGTAGATATTATTACTGTAAAAGCAAAAGAAGCAATTCTTTCTTTCTCTGAAGGTGATGAACAACGTGCAATGCTTATGGGACTTAGAAGATTTACTAAGTACCAAAACATGCCAAACATCGCTGAACTTAGAAAGACAATCTCTAATAAGGTAATTGCGGAGAACACATATCCGTTCTAAGTAGTTTTTTTATAATTAGGATTTTTGGAGGTCCTGGCAAGTTTTACTTGTCAGGATTTTTTTTGTCTGAAATTCATTTAAAAATTCCAACTGATTCTAACTATTAACCGAATAGTTTAACCTCTTACATTTATATTCTCAATTAATAAATCCTAATAGCTGTACCTTCACCTTGATTTGTTGTAAATTAGACAGCTATTTAAAGTAATGATTCATTATAATTACCATTCAATTTTTTTATCTTTATCGCTTTACTTGAATTAATTGATTTTACATTAAAACATTGCAATTAATTCCGATAACTCACTGTTATTAAAAACATTACCAAAACTCATAAAATGAATCGGTTTTTATTTCTTCTTATATTTTCTTCTATTTTTATTCAAAGTTGTGATGACGGTGATATAATTGTGAGGTCTTTTAACTTTGACAATGCAGAACTTAAAACTTGCGGAGACGTAGGGAACTATGTGTTTTATAAAGTAAATCCAGATTCAAAAGAAAGCTTATCGCTTAAAATGGAAGTTTTAGATAGTCTTTATCGCGAAGAAGGAATTGCAAACTACGCCCTTAACGGGACAACTATAGTAGTTGATTATAGAACCTACGACGCAGCATTAGGCAACAACTATTTTTGCAGTAGTATTCCTCCTACTTCACCAAATGTTACTGTAGAATATGTAGCAAGTTCTGGAACTGCGGTACTTACAACTACTTTTTTAATTGAAGACAATGACGGAGTGCCAAGAGAATTTGAATTTGCTGGTGATACCGATGGCGATGGCTTAGACGATATGTACGATTTTGATGATGATGGCGACAATGTGCCAACAGTTTTTGAACTCAATTTAGAAGATGACGATGAAGATCCTTTTTCAAATCCAAAAGATACAGATGGAGATGGAATTCCAGACTTTTTAGACAATGACGATGATAATGATGGAGTACTTACTCGTTTTGAAGATGAAAACTTAGATTTAGATCCGAGAAATGATATCACCGATCCTACTGTGGGTCCTGACTATTTAAACCCTGAAGTAGCTAACTCTTACGGAGTCTTTCAACATCAACCTCACGAATATCAAATTTTTAAAAGTGTTCAAATCACTCTAAAAGATTTGGTTTTAGTAAGAGGTGATGAACAAATTATAATAGAAACCCTAGACATGGGAACTATTGAAAATGTGGAAATTATAACCAAAACCGTAACACCACAGCCTTAGTCTTCGATACATTTTTAAAGCAAATCTCACTGCAAGAGACAAGAGAAAAGAAAAGAGAGAAGAGAGAAGAGAAAAAAGAAAAGAGAGCATCTAGACTCTAGACTCTAGATTCTAGAATCTAGAATCTCACGTCTCACGTCTCAAATCTCACCTCTCACGTCTACCCCCACTACAATTAAACATTCTGATAAATATAAATCTCCGTTGCTCCTCTTCCGTATTTTTGGAAATCGGCATCGTAGTACTTTACGTTATCGTATTGTCTAAAAAGGTATTCGAGTTCGGTGCGAAGTACACCTGCGCCTACTCCGTGGATAAAGACTACTTTTTGGATTCTTTTTGATATTGCAAACTCCAATTGTCTTTTTGCGGTATCCAACTGAATTGTAAGCATATCGTAATTATCCATCCCTCTTGTACTTGGAACGAGTTGATGAATATGAAGATCCACCTCCATAGCTGGAGCGTTGCGTTCTTTAGGTTTTACACGTTTTGTTTTCCCAGGCTTTTTCTGTTCTTTCTCCGAAATGATAGACAAAACATCCTTAGGAATTAAATCTCTTTTAGAAAGCGAACCATCCAAAACAATAAGTTCATTTTTTTGGTATACCAATTCGAATCCATCAGAGGTTTCAAGAGTTACCGTATTGCCACCTAGGGCAGTAACAATACCTGAAATATTATCATCTAAAACCGAAACTTTATCTCCTATTTGCATTTAAGCTGGATGTATTTTTAAAAAAAACCGCTAAGTAATGCTACAATTTTCTTATCTTAACTACCTATAAACGAAAAAATTAGGTATTTTGTAGTATTAGCGTAATTATATAGAATTTTCTTTTTAAATTTAACCTTTTAAAAGTGCCTTAATTTCCCCACAACAAAGGCTTTAAAAATGTAAAAATATGAAATGCGCTTTAACTATTTGCTATTCATACATAATAAATCGATTAGACTGGTAAATAAACTGTGTATCAAACTAAAGCAATAGTTTCATAAATAATTTTTCACGATGAAAAAACAACTACTCTTACTTTCATTCCTTTTAATAGCTACTGGGGTTTTTGCGCAGTTAACAGTAAAACCGAATGGTATAACTGAATCATATATTTATGTGAAAGATCAGATTGTATATGTTGAAAACGACATAAACCTTACTAAGAATCCCACTGCTTCTGTTGAGGCCAGTATCTACTTACGCGATAACGGACAGTTGATACAGGGTGGTACAACTTCTACTAATACAGGAAACGGTTTTCTTTCTGTGCAACAAAACACAAATCCTACCAATACTTTTGCATATTATTACTGGTGCTCGCCAGTAGGAAATCCAGCAGCCGCAACTTCAGTAGGAAACAATTCACATTTTGGAATAAATAGCATTTACGAAGCATTAGGTGGAGCTTTAGGTACAGATGCTAGAATAAGTTATAATGTAGCTTCTAGAAATGGTTTTACAAACCCACGACTAACTATTTCAAGGCGTTGGATTTACACCCACCCTCAACCAGGTACAGAAGCCGAAGGAAATTATGTTAGAATTAACGCTGATAATAACGTTAGAGCAGGTCTAGGTTTTACCATGAAAGGTGTAAACCTTGGAACTAATCCTGGTAATATTATAGAGGGTACTGGAAGTAACCATGACCAAGTTTATGAGTTTAGGGGAAGACCTAATAGTGGTAGTTTTACCATTCCCGTAAAAGCACCTGTTGATGGAGTATCACAAATGACCTTATCCGGTAATCCTTATGCTTCTGCATTAGATTTAAATCAGCTTTTTTACGATACTGGAAATGAAGAATTAGGAGTGTTTTGGTATTACGATGAAGATAGAAATGAACACTCACATTTATACACCGACAAACCTTTTGGCTATGGCACATGGACTCCAGGGTCTAAAGACAACGATGGTGATTTAGCTGATAACAATCCTCCAGGTTCTTATACTGCAGCACCTTTTTACATTTGGAATGCAGCAGGAACTAATAGTGGCACATCTACTGGAGTTGGTGGGAGTAATCAAAATAAGCGATACGCACCAATCGGACAAGGAATTATGTTTGTTGGTCAAAATGACGGGAATGTCACTATTAAAAATTCGCATAGAATATTTGTGAAGGAAGGAGCACCCGGTTCTGTATTTCAAAGACCATCAGATGATATTTCAATTAGCAATACAAGAGATATAGGGGAACTTACAGCTTCCCTTCCCACAGATTTAGATACTCGTGATCCTCAAACTCGAATTTACGCAGTATTTGATGATGCTTTAACTAGGGATATGTTATTAGTGTTTTCCGAACAGGCAACTGATGGATACGACCGTGGATTAGATGGTCTTAGTCCTATGGGATTAAATACCGATGCTTACTTTCCTGTTGGTGACGATAGCGATCGTTTGCCTTATGTAATTAACGCAGTTAACTACGATGAAAACAAGCAAATTCCTATTAACTTCAAATTAAACAAGACTACAGAAATTAAACTTTTAATTGCTGAGGAGGTTAAAAAGCCTTACGAGAAAATATTCTTATACGACCGTCAAGACAATTCATTTAGACGTATAGGAACACGCCTTACATTTCCTTTCAGTTTAACTTTGGATGCAGGACATTACGACAACAGATTTTTCATTGTCTTTAAGAAAGCAGAATACCGCAATAATTCATCTACCGCTTCTATCGAAGATCAGGAAAAAATTATTGCTAGTGTAGCGATGTTCCAAAACAATCCACAAAAACAACTAGAAATCAGCAATCCTGAAGGCCATACTATTAAGTCTGCCATTGTTTACGATATGAACGGGAAAATGGTAATTCAAAAGCAAAACTTAGGAGCTAACAATAGCTATAGTTTCTATACTGGAAACTTAAGTGATGGTGTGTATCTGGTAAAACTTACTACCAAAGACGATATTACAATAGATTATAAGGCGATAGTTCACAACAAGTAAAAAATGTCTTCTGTGTTAACAACCGGATTTGAAGACTACATGATTCCTTGTGTAAACAAGAAAATCTTTGGAGTAGAATGTTTGGGTTGTGGAATGCAACGTTCATTTGTTCATGTTTTTACAGGTGAATTTGCTGCGGCCTTTAAAGTTTATCCTGCTATTTATACTATACTATTACTATTAGCAGTGATTTTTGTAAACTTTTTCGTGAAGTTTAAATTCGATTATCAAATTAAGATTGGCCTTATCGTGCTGAATGCCATTGTAATAGTAGTGAGTTATTTTATTAAAATGAATCAATTTGTCTAGCTAAAATATTAGGGCTTCAAAAAAATTGGTACTTTTAAACAACCAACCAAAAACAAAATTTTTATGGAACAACAAAAATTACCCAATTCAACCTTAATTCTCGTTTTCGGAATTATATCTATAGTCACTTGTTGTTGCTATGGACTAGGTCTAATTTTCGGAATTGTAGCCATTGTAATGGCTGGCACTGCAACTAAGTTGTATATGGAAAACCCAGAGCTTTATACAGGATACCAAAATGTAAAAACCGGAAAGATTCTGTCGTATATAGGAATTGCGTTAAGTGTAATTTACCTAATATATGTTATCTATCTATTTTCAACATTCGGTATGGAAGGTATTATGAATATGAACGAAGAGCTTATGAAAGAATACGGAATGTAATCTTTCAAGCTAACCAATAAAGAAATGGCCTCGATGAAAATCGGGGCCGTTTTGATTTATAGCAAAACCTAATTGATCGCACTAGCAAACCAGACAGGTTCTGGATGTTGATTCATCACTCAAACCTGTCAGGTTTAACTAACTAGTATAAAAAAACCGCCCAAATAGGCGGCTTTTTCATTTTTATGTAATTATTTACTAATCGATTATTCCTTAAGAACTTTAAAGTTTTCTATACTTCCATCATCGAATGCTACGCGGAACATATAAGCTCCAATTTGTAAGTTGGATAAATCAACCAATCCGTTTTCGAGGTTTTCTTTTACCAATACTTGTTGGCCAAGAATATTTACAACTGACACTGAATTAATTTCCTTATTCGCTGTAATCTTAACAACACCACTCGTTGGGTTCGGGTAATAAGAAAATGCAGTAGAAGTTTGATTTTCGACACCTAATTCATCTTCAACTATAATGGTATAGTCTTCCCCTTGTCCATATAAGTAAACACCACATGGGTCTGTAGGCGAAGTATCCCAGTTTTTAATAACTCGCATAGTAGTTTCTCCAAGAACGGCACTGGTTGGAACTGTAATTGTCCCGGTGGTCTGCTCTCCATCTGTACCTGAAGAGTTAGCTATATACCCGATTTCATACATTTCATCAGCTTCGAACTCATCATTCTGATTCCAATCAATCCAAACTGTAAAATAGCAAAGGAAACCATTTGTGTTACCCGCAAGAGCAATATCGTAAGATATTCCTTGAGCCATAACACCTTGTATATTTGTAAAATCTTCCAGCGCTGGCGAACCGTCAATTGCAGCACTTGATGTGTTATCGATATTGGCTAACACAACACGTGTTATAGGTTCAATAGTATCAGAAATATCAAAGCAAATTGGATCTCCAGCAACCACTACATCACAATGTAATTTAAACACTCCGTGATGAATTCCTCCATCATCATCTGGCGTCCATGGCCCTAAAAATTCACTCATATGAATTACTTCTCCAAGTGTACCTGCGGAAGTTCCTTCCCAAAATGCCATAGGTGAATCCACCTCAGGTTGCATCCAGTAAGACGTACCTGAAGCTCCACCATCAAAATTGAAATCAACTTCTACGTAAATAGCATAGACTGTGTATCCAAAAGCTGCACCAATTGGCACTTGAGCATAAGGCGTAAGTCCAGTTTCAGAGGCTATTAATGTAGCTCCAGGCTTACCGCCATCGTCTTCATAAAAATTAAAATCTACAGAAGAAACAGGATAGTTCGCAAATACATTAAATACGATAGAGCGAACATTTAAACTTTCATTTGGCGATACATAAAAGTCGTCTGCACTTCTATAGCCACTTTCAGCAGTAATATTAAATCCGTTTTCAAATCCGTTACTATCATCCCCTTGATCACAATCCTGAACGTTAATCCTATCAGCAGTATTTATAGAAGTTTCATTTATAGAGCTTGGGTTATTTCTAGATTGTTGAGTGATGCCGCTACTCGATTTTAAAGCTTGTTTTGAATGAAGTTGAGTTAATGTTTTAGACGAGTTTTGAGCTGTAATGGAAGTTGACACTCCAAAGATTAAAGCAAATGACAAAAGCCATAAGTGGTAGAAGGGTAATTTTTTTCTCATAAGAAACTAATTAAGAATTAAAATTTAATAAAAATAAAGTCAATAAGCCATGGCGAACTGCTGTAACATTTAAATTGTAAGCAATAACACATTGCTAATAGATATGTTTAGAACCTTAATAAAGCTTATGTTTTTACTTCATTTTTAACGATAATACTATTAATACTTTCTAAACTTAACCATAATAATTAACAAATACCAAAAGCATTTTCTGTCAATTTTATAAATCTAAGACAGGAAAAAGTTAAGTAATTGAATATCAATGTTGTTTTGATTCACCACCAATCTTGACAGGTTTTGGATTTTTGGCTCCGCGATCAAACCTGACAGGTTTTGGATTTATGATTCATTACTCAAACCTGACAGGTTTTGGAAACCTGTCAGGTTTAATATTCGGCAACATTTGGTGTTACGTTATCAAGGAATTTAATCTCTCAAATTAACCCCATAAAAAAACGGCCTCGATGTATATCGAGACCGCTTTAGTTTATAGGCTAACCCTAAGGTTGTAGTACCCTATTTGGTTTTACTATTATTTTTCAAACTCTTTTAAAGTTTTAGTAATAATTGACACACAGTCCATCAATTGCTCTTCGTTCATTACCAATGGTGGTGCAAAACGGATAATGTTTCCGTGGGTTGGCTTAGCTAGAAGTCCGTTATCACGAAGCTTTAAGCAGATATTCCAAGCCGTATCACCATCTTCAGAATCGTTAATTACAATAGCATTCAGCAATCCTTTTCCGCGTACTAGCTTACAGATATTACTATTTTCAATAAACTTGTTTAATTCGTCACGGAACAGTTTTCCAAGTTTTTCAGCGTTTTCAGCAAGGTTTTCTTCTTTTACAACTGTTAGCGCAGCCATTGCTACAGCAGCAGCTACAGGGTTTCCACCAAAAGTAGAACCGTGGTTTCCTGGCTGAATTACACTCATAATTTCATCGTTTGCCAAAACAGCCGAAACTGGATAAGCTCCACCACTTAACGCTTTCCCTAAGATTAAAAGGTCTGGTTTTACATTTTCGTGATCTACAGCTAAAAGTTTTCCTGTACGCGCAATTCCTGTTTGTACTTCATCTGCAATAAACAATACATTGTGTTTTTCGCATAGTGCTTTTGCCTTGCTTAAATATCCTTCTGAAGGAACATAAACTCCTGCTTCACCTTGAATTGGCTCTACCAAGAATCCAGCAATATTTTTATTGCTTTCCAAGTGTTTTTCCAGTGCTTCAAGATTGTCGTATTCAATTTTTATAAATCCTTTAGTATAAGGACCGAAGTTTTTACGAGCTACTGGGTCGTTACTGAAGGAAATAATAGTAGTGGTTCTTCCGTGGAAGTTGTTTTCACAAACTATAATTTCGGCTTCATTTTCATCGATACCTTTCTTTTCGTAAGCCCATTTTCTACAAATTTTCAAAGCTGTTTCCACTGCTTCGGCACCTGTATTCATCGGTAATAATTTGTCGAAGTTGAAATACTCACAAGCAAATTTTTCATATTTACCTAGCATATCATTGTGAAATGCACGTGATGTAAGTGTAAGAGTTCTAGCCTGCTCGTCCATTGCACCAACAATTTTTGGGTGGCAATGTCCTTGGTTCACTGCAGAATAAGCCGAAAGAAAATCGTAGTATTTCTTGCCTTCTACATCCCAAACATAAACACCTTCCCCTTTGTTTAAAACTACTGGAAGTGGGTGGTAGTTATGGGCTCCATATTTGTTTTCTAATTCGATTGCTTTCTGTGAAGCTGATTGTTCTAAAACTGACATAAAATTGTAATATTTTGAAATAAAATAGATTTGATTCCTACTTAATGGAGAGAAATCATCCTTGGAGCGCAAATTACTAAATAATTACCACTTTTTTTAGTGCCTTAACAGGATTTAAACCTTACAATTGTGCTATTTTTGCGCCTATGGCGAGAAAAAATAAAAGGGTAATCCTTGAAAATTTAGAGGTGATAGACGCTGGCGCTAAAGGCAAAGCAGTTGCTAAGGCAGACGACGGCAGAATTGTTTTTATTAACAATGCGGTTCCCGGCGATATTGTAAATGTGCAAACTACAAAAAAGAGAAAAGGCTTTTTTGAAGGTTCGGCAATTTCTTTTTCAAAATATTCTGAAAAAAGAGTTGAACCCGTTTGTCCGCATTTCGGTACTTGTGGAGGTTGTAAGTGGCAAAATATGGGCTACGAACATCAGCTATTTTACAAGCATAAAGAAGTAGAACAAAACCTTAAACGCATTGGGAAAATTGAGCTTCCTGAATTTGAACCTATATTAGGTTCAGAAAAGCAATATTTCTATCGCAATAAAATGGAATTTTCATTTAGTGATAGCAAATGGCTTACGCTAGATCAAATTAGAAGCGGCGAGGTAATCGAAAACCGAAATGCCTTAGGCTTCCATATTCCTGGAATGTGGGATAAGATTTTAGATTTAGATAAGTGTTTTTTACAAGCCGACCCAAGTAATGCTATCCGAGATTTTGTTAAGGCAAAGGCCGAAGAATTAAATCTGCCTTTCTTCAACACTAGAAATCAAGAAGGTTTTTTAAGAACCTTGATGATTCGTACTTCTTCAACTCAAGAAGTAATGGTCTTGATTCAATTTTACTACGAGGATAAGGAAAATAGGGAGTTACTACTAAAAGCTATCTCTGAAGAATTCCCTCAAATTACTTCCCTTTTATACGTTATCAATTCAAAAGGAAACGATACCATTTACGATCAAGAAATCGGACTTTTCTACGGAAGAGACCATATTTTTGAAGAAATGGAAGGCTTAAAGTTTAAGATTAATGCGAAGTCTTTTTACCAAACGAATAGCGAACAAGCCTACGAACTTTACAAAGTAACCCGCGATTTTGCTGGTTTAAGCGGCAACGAATTGGTTTACGATTTATATACTGGAACAGGAACTATAGCGCAATTTGTCGCTAAAAAAGCTAAGAAAGTTGTTGGGGTTGAAGCTGTGCCTGATGCTATTGAAGCTGCAAAAGAAAACGCACTTTTAAATAAAATCGATAACGCCGAGTTTTATGTAGGCGATATGAAAAAGGTTTTCAATGAAGAGTTTATCAATACTCACGGAAAGCCAGACGTTGTAATTACCGACCCACCACGAGACGGAATGCACGCCGATGTTGTACAGCAGTTATTGAATTTAGAAGCACAACGAATTGTATATGTAAGTTGTAATAGTGCAACTCAAGCTCGCGATTTGGCACTTTTAGATGAAAAGTATAAAGTAATTAAAGTACAGCCTGTAGATATGTTCCCGCAAACACATCACGTAGAAAATGTTGTACTTTTGGAGAAACGCTAATTAAATTAGACGGAGGACAATTTCAATCTTAAGACTTCTATTTTGAATGTTTTAGTCTTAGATTCTATGTCAAAAAGGTGTTTAGGTCAATTTTAAAAAACTATGTTTAAAAGAATTATACTTCTCTTTCTTATTATTTATGCCTTTAAAGGGTGTACAAAAGATGATATCTGCCCACCAGATACTGCAACAACGTCTAATTTGGTGATAACGTTTAATGATATCGCAAACCCTACGGTGCTTAAGAAAGTTAATTTTTTGACTGTAAAAACAAATAATTCAGATTCCATTGAAGTTATTCCGCGAAGCAGTACAGATTCTATAGTACTTCCGCTTAATACAAACCGAGATACCACAAAATACCTTTTTATAAAAACCACAATTACTGAAACCGATACTATTGTAAACATTGATAAAATGATGTTTACTTATAGTAGAGAAAATGGCTACGTAAATCGTGCCTGTGGTTTTAGAACGGAATTCGATAATTTGAATTTTACTTTAGAAGAAGAAGGCAACGAGAATTGGATTGAACAAGTAATACCAAAACGAGAAACTGTAAAAGATGAAAATAGCGCTCACCTTACTTTGCTGCATTAGTCTATTTTGCGGCACTCAATCTATGGTGGCGCAAAAAAATAAAAATGCTAACGATACTATTCCGAAGATTGAAAAATACGGATTGCGTGTTGGAGCAGATTTATCTAAACCTTTAAGAACATTACTCGAAGACGGATATTCTGGCTTTGAAATTATAGGAGATTTTAGGGTTACGGATAAATTCTATGCTGCAGCAGAATTAGGAAACGAAAAGAAAGATTGGGTAGAACCTTATGTATCTTCCAAAACCAGCGGTAGCTATGCCAAACTTGGGTTCGATTACAACGCCTACGAAAATTGGCTTGGAATGGAAAACGCTATTACTATTGGCTTACGCTACGGATTTTCAACATTTAAGCAGGAGTTAATTAGCTACAGAATCTATACAGACAATCCAGCATATCCCAACGAAACTATTTACGACTCTCAAGAATTTACAGGCTTAACAGCACATTGGGCAGAATTAATTGTAGGGGTAAAAACCGAGGTGTTAAACAACATCTACCTATCTATAAACCTTCAACTAAAAAGAAAAGTAGCCGAAGACAAACCCAATAACTTCGACAATCTATACATACCAGGTTACAACAGAACCTATGATTATAGCGAATTTGGCGTAGGTTATGGATATTCTATTTCCTATTTAATTCCTATTTTCAAGAAAAATAAAACTACAGAAGCTGAGAGTAAGTAGTTTTTATTAGTTCAGAGTTATGAGTTATGAGTTGTGAGTTATGAGTTGTGAGTTATTTGTGTGGAGATTATAAAATTCCGTCGGTTAATCCGAACTTTCGCTAATCAATGTAACCTAAGTTACACTCTAATTATAAAGTATTATTTAGATTTGCTAGTAATGAAACCTAAAAACACAATAGCTTTTATCTTCGCCGGACTTATCTTGATGAGTTTGGTTTTTAATAGTTATAGTGGTTTCGCGCATTTAGTTTCAGATAATATCACGTTTGTAAAGCCTTATTGTAAAAACAAAACATCTACAGTTGCTGATTCAAAAGCTGAAGTAATCGAATATCAGCACGAACAACAGGCTCAAATATCACTTATTTGCACATCATTTGTCGACTTTATAAGCCCTGAATTTACCTTGGTTTACAGTGAAGACAACTATGAGAATTTCACTTTTAAAGAGTTCCTCAAATTAAACTTGTTTGACGAACGAAACTACCTCCCTCCTCGCCTTTCATAAATATTTTCAGGCATTTTATTTTTTATCGATTTAGGAACACCTGATTTTATAGGTGAATAGATTTTGCTATCGATAAAATATCTTTCAATCTTTAACTTACATATTTATGACCCCAACTCTAACCGTTGGCAAACGCTCTGTGCAGATATTACGCATTATGGTAAGCGGAATATTTTTAATGGCGGGAGCCAATCACTTAATTGAAATTGAAAAAACAGTAAATCGCATTCAGATGGCTAAATTCAAGGGATTTGCCGAGTTTTTTGGCAACCTTGAACTATTAGTGACACTATCAGGAATTGTAATGTTGGCGGCAGGGATTTGCTTTTTAATTGGCTTTAAAACCCGATGGGCGGCTATGGTATTACTCGCTGTGCTTATCCCCATAACTATTACCATTCAGATAGGACAAGTAAACAGTCTAGGGCCACTTTTTAAAAATATAGCAATCGCTGGAGGCCTACTCTTTTTTATTTTAAACGACTTCAATAACAACAAAATACAATCACAATGAAAACACTAGTTTCAACTTTTATACTTTCTCTATTTATGTTAATGGGGAATATACAGCATACAATAGCTCAAGAAGCTGAAAAACAAAACTATGTAGTACTCACAAAAAAAGTACAACAACTCAAGCCAATCCTTTTGGCTGCAAAAGAACTTTCAAAAGAAGATGGAAAAGACTTCGGGAATTTTGAAATTATTATTTGTGGAAAGGAAATCGGCAATTTAACCGATTTGGAATCTATGAAACCTCATCTTAAAGAAGCGAAAAATATAGGTGCAAACATCGTAGCCTGTGGATTTTCATTAAAGAAATTTAATGTCGATCCGAAAAAGCTTCCGAAGAAAATGGAAATAATAGATAATGGAATATCACACAACCTAAAGCTTCAGCAAAAAGGATATTTAAGCTTAGGACTTTAAAAATTTAAATTATGAAAAATATATTTATAGTACTTATCGCCTTAGTAAGTTTTAGTGTAACAGCCCAACAACAGCAAATTACAGATGATTTTGTGGTACTCACTTCAAACCCTGAACAGCTAAAACCAATCTTACTCGCAGCTAAAGAATTAAATACCTCTGGAGACTTTAAAATCATTCTTTACGGGGCGAATGTATCTCCAATAAAAACTTCTGACACTGAGGAAAACCGAAAGCAGGCAATAAAGCAAAATGTGAGTCTGAATGTGTGCAAAATGTCTTTAGACCGTCTAAAAATAGACCCTAAAGATTTACCTAAAGAAGTGGAAGTTGTAGATAATGCCTTTTTAACTGCCTTCCAACTTCAGAAAAAAGGATATAAATTATTAAGCCTTTAAAATAACCAAAATGAAACCAAATCTAATTTATACATATATTGCTTTAATTGTGGGTGTTGCAACATTTATAGCTTGGAACAGCCCTAATTTTAACAAAAATCCCCAAGCAAACAGCGATACGCAAGACACTTTAAAAATCACGATTTTACAAACTGCAGATATTCACGGGCAATTAGATCCACACCCTGAGTTATTTTGGGAAAACAACGAGATTGTCTTTAAGAAGCGTGGCGGTTTAGCCCATATAAAAACGCTTTTTGACGAAGAAAGAAAGAAAAATCCTGGAAAAACCCTCATTGTAGATGGTGGCGATTTAATTCAAGGAAGTGGTTATGTGGCTTTCTCTGAGGGTGAAGTAATGTCCGATGTAATCAAAAACATGAACTACGATGTGTTAATTCCTGGAAATTGGGAAGTAATTTACGGCAAGCAAAAAATGCTTGAAGTTTATGAAAAGTTTGAAACCCCTACCATTGTTCAGAATATGAAACATGAAGACAGTAATGAAAATCTTTACCCTTCATATTTAGTAAAGGAAATTAATGGCGTTCGTCTTGGATTTATCGGCATAAACGACCCAGATGTTCCCATAAGACAGAACCCCATTTTCAGTAAAGGAATTAATTTTAGTCAAATAGACAACAGTGTAAAAAAGTTTATAGACAAGGTAAAGGTAGATGAGAAAATTGATGTGATGTTTTTAGTTACGCATATCGGTATCTATAAGCAGGTTACCTTGGCCAATAGCCCAATTGCTGAAAACGTAGATTATATTCTAGGAAATGACACCCACGAACGCGTTAGGCAACCCATACAAGGTACATATGCAAAAGTTACAGAGCCGGGAGCTTTTGGATCGTTTGTAGGAAAGCTAAACTTATATTTTGTTAATAATAAGTTGGTAAAAGACGATTATGAACTTATAGATGTAGATCCTGAAGTGTATAAAGCGGATCCAGAAATACAAGCTATAATAAACAAAAACAAAGCTCCGTATCAAGAAAATCTTGAAACTATTGTAGGGTACACAACGGAGCCATTGTATCGATATCTTACAGTTGAAAATCCTATGGATAATTTAATAACCGACGCGGCACGCTGGAAAACTGGAGCAGATATTTCAATTTCAAACGGGTTTAGATTTGGCAATCCTATAGTTCCTAAAGATGGTGAACCAGCAGCAATAACTCGGGCAAACCTATGGAACCTAATGCCTGTTAATGAGCCCGTAAAAACAGGGAAAGCCACAGGGAAACAAATAAAAATGTGGTTGGAAAAAGAGATGCATAACGCTTTTGCACAAAATGCTACAGAACGATTTGGCGGATGGCTGGTACGATTTTCAGGAATGAAAGTTGAGTTTAACAGTCAGAATGATAAAAATGAACGAATAATATCTATTGAAGTAAATGGCGAACCACTTGATGAAAATAGATATTACACAATTTCTGCATGTGAACGTCCTGGAGATCCAGACCACGTACTGTGTAGAATGCCTAATGTAATTGATGTTGAAACTAAGGATTATACCATTCACGAAGTGGTAGAAGAATACTTAAAGCTTCACTCCCCTATTACGCCAAAAATGGACGGTCGAGCATATTGTGAGTATTTGGGTGTGAATTCGTTTTCTACAGTGCCAGGTACAGATTACATTTTTAAATAAAAAACAACTTTTTAAAAAAATTGAGTATGAACAAAAAAATAAAGAAAAACTTAATCGAATACGGAGTATTCGCAGTAGTGATACTCGGAATTTACTTTTCTGGAATTCACACTGAAATTATCGGTTTTGCACAACGTGGATTATTAGCTACAGGTGCAATGAATCCAGATATTGAAAAAGTAGAAGAAGATATTACAGAAAAAGGTCCTACAGCAACAAAAGCCGATTTCAATTTACAGTTAATAAATTCTAAAGGGGAAAAGGTTTCTATGGAACAATTTCGTGGGAAAGTAATATTTATAAACCTTTGGGCTACTTGGTGTCCGCCATGTATAGCAGAAATGCCTAGCATAAACAAAATGTACAACGACATCGATAAGGATAAAGTTGAAGTGCTCATGATTTCTTTTGATCGTAAGTTTGAAAAGGCGATAGATTATAAAAAGAGAAACAATTTTGACTTTGAAGTTTATGCACCAATAGCAGCAATGCCAAGAATGTATGAGTCGCAAAGTATCCCTACTACATATATTATAAATTCAAAAGGAGAATTGGTGTTTACTCACAAAGGAATGGCCGATTACGATAGACAGGATTTTAAAGACTTCTTGAAAAGCCTTTAAAACATTCACTATTCATTCATTTTAAAAGACCATCCTCTTAAAAGAAGGTGGTCTTTTTTTTGGATTTAGTGCTTTGTTTTTTTGAGAAACTTTATCTTAGTACACATATCTAAATTATTATGATAATAAACGATTTCAGCAAAGAGAATTCTTTAATCAGTAAATACATTTTTGAGCTTCGCGATGTTTCGATTCAAAAAGATTCCATGCGTTTTAGAAGAAATATAGAACGCATTGGTGAAATTATGAGCTATGAGATTAGTAAAACCTTAAACTATGAAACCGTTAAGGTCACTACTCCACTAGGTGAAAAGGAAGTATATGTTCCTGACAACAAAATAGTATTATGCTCTATTTTACGCGCCGGACTTCCGCTTCACAATGGAGTTTTAAATTATTTCGATTCGGTTGAAAACGCTTTTATTTCTGCTTACAGAGAACATCCAAATGATGATGATGGCTTTGAAGTTATCGTTAGCTATCTAGCTTCACCTTCTATAGAAGGAAAAACATTGATACTTGTAGACCCTATGCTTGCAACAGGAAAAACATTGGAAAATGTATTGGAAGCTTTAAAAAATCACGGAAAACCAAAGCAAATACACATACTATCTGTGATTGGTGCTAAACCAGGGATTGAATATGTTGAAAATATTTTCCCCGCAGACACACATCTATGGATAGCGGCTGTGGATGACAGTTTAAACAGTCGTGGATATATTATTCCAGGTTTGGGTGACGCAGGAGATTTAGCTTATGGCGAAAAGCTATAAGTTTAATTTTACTTTTTCTGCAGCTTAATAAACAATTCGTTTCCTTCTCTGGGAGGGATAGAATTGTAAGCCATTTCCATTTTATCGATTACAAACTTATCTTCAAACAAAGGAATATACTCACCTTTATTCCCTCCATATGGTGGCTCGTCACTATTTAATGGAATATTAAAAAGCAATCCTACTAATTTCCCACCGGGCTTAAGTAAATCATTCACTTTATCAACGTATCTACTTCTAAGGATTGGCTCCAATGCACAAAAGAACGTTTGCTCTAATATTAGATCGAACGAATCGTTTAAATCAAAGAAATCTGTGTGTAGTAAATTTTCTTTTGGAAAGGATGGCACACGATTCGCCAAATTGCTAAGCGGAATTGAAGAAATATCAGCTATATAAACGTTATTAAAACCATTTTCAAACAAGTATTCCGCTTCATAACTATTCCCTCCGCCGGGAATTAATATTTTTAAATTTTTATCGGTAAGCTGATCGATATAATCTTCCATCGGAGTGGAAACATAACCTATATCCCAACCTGTTTTTCCTTTTTTGTACCTCTCATCCCAATAAGACTGGCTGTTATTCATATATAAATTTTTAAAAATTTTGTTTCAAATATCACGCACTCAGTATTTATAGTTATTTGTGGAGATATCTAAAAGTAACGCTCTATTTATGGTGTTAATGTAGTAATTTTTAATTCTTTTCCAAATATTTCATAACAATTAAGACATATTGCATTTATATCAATTGGAAATTGAAGTAATTCTTTAATTATCTTTTAATTAATTGTTTTTTTTCAAAGCTCATCACAAGTATTTTTCTTATTTCAGAAGCTATTTGCATTCTACTTCTTTTAAAATTGTTGTGATTTAGTTTTACTTTTCGCCTCAATTTTTGCGGTCACCGTGCATTTTTTTATAATGGATATCAAACCAAACTGGTTTTTCAATTTCATTATCGAACATATAATCTGCAATTTGTTTGATAGTTCCTTCAGGATAAAATTGATAAGGCATCAATCCAAATTTCTTAATTGCTCCAGGCATTTTCGATTTCTCTACTGAAGGTTCTTTAGCCCAATCTAGCATTGCATCTACAAATTCTTCTTTGGTAGTTTCTTCAGAAATATAATGCATTTTCACTGCTACCATCGGGGGAGCTATAATACTTTCTTCTGCAGTTTTTGGATTGTGGCAAATATTACAATTATTTTCCATCAACCGCTTACCAGGATGTTCCTGCTTAAATATAACCTCAGAAGGATTGCTTTGTGCTATTTCCGAATACTTATCTTCAGTGTTATAATTATATGCAGATAAAATTACAACAATAAGAATGCTTGCAAGAAATTTCATAACTAACGGTTTTTATAGTGATTAAGCTAAAAATAATACAATAAAACAACACTTACTGTAACAAATGTCACATACCAAGAAATCGATTGAATAAGAAAAGTAGAATGTTTTAAAATTTTAAAACTGATTTTAATCATTTCGGTTAAAAACAAACATCTCTAATTTTGGCACTTAAATTATAAGGTATGGCTTCCAATTTAGTTTCAAAGTACAATGTTCCAGGTCCAAGATACACAAGTTATCCAACTGTTCCGTATTGGAATGACGCTAACTTCTCTTTAAAAGAATGGAAAAAAAATGTATCACAAAGTTTTTCTGAAAGCAATTCGAAAGAAGGAATAAGTGTGTATATACACCTACCCTTTTGTGAAAGCTTGTGTACTTTTTGTGGATGTAATAAACGCATCACCAAAAATCACGCTGTTGAAACACCATATTTAGAATCTGTTTTAAAAGAATGGCGACTTTACCTTGAGCTATTTAATGAGAGGCCAATTATTAAGGAATTGCATTTAGGAGGAGGAACACCTACTTTTTTTTCAGCAGAAAACTTAAAAATTCTTATTAGAGGTATTTTTCGAGATGCAACAATGGCTGAGAATCCATCATTCAGTTTTGAAGGTCATCCAAACAACACCAAAGGCGATCATTTACAAACTCTTTACGATTGTGGTTTTACAAGAGTAAGCTATGGGGTTCAAGATTATAATCCAACGGTTCAAGTAGCGATTAACAGACTTCAACCCTTTGTAAACGTAAAACGAGTAACTGAAACTGCTCGGGAAATTGGTTATACATCGGTAGGACACGATATTATATTTGGACTCCCATTTCAGAAAAAAGAGCACGTAATTTATTCTATAGAAAAAACAAAAGAGCTAATGCCAGACCGTATAGCTTTTTACAGCTATGCTCACGTGCCGTGGATAAAAGGAAATGGACAACGAGGTTTTAAAGAAGAAGATTTACCTACTCCAGCAGAAAAAAGAGATATGTACGAAACTGGTAAGAAAATGCTAGAAGAAGCTGGATACATTGAAATAGGCATGGATCATTTCGCTTTAAAATCGGATAGCTTATATAAAGCTGTGGAAGAAAAAGAATTGCATAGAAATTTTATGGGGTATACCGAAAGTAAAACCCAGCTAATGGTTGGGCTTGGAGTTTCTGCCATTGGTGATAGCTGGTACAGTTTTGCCCAAAATGCTAAAAACGTAGAGGAATACCAGCATTTAGTTGAACAAGGAATTCTTCCAGTTTATAGAGGTCATATGTTAAATGAAGAAGATCTAATTATTAGAAAGCACATTTTAAATATGATGTGCCGATTAGAAACTTCTTGGGAGGACACTTCACTTCAATTTCCAGAATTACCAGAAGTAATCAGCAACCTAAAAGAAATGGAAGCTGATGGTTTGTTAGAAATAGGCGCTAAAGAACTACATATAACAGAAAAAGGTCGTCCTTTTGTACGTAATATCTGCATGGCATTTGACGTACTATTGCAACGAAATCAGCCAGATAGGCAACTGTTTTCGATGACTGTTTAGAGTAGTTATTAATAGGGCTTTTGTGACAACCGTCATATTTCTTTTTAATTTCTATTCAGACATTTGTATTAGAAATTATCTTCATGAAGAATTTACCTATAATTAAAAGTTTACTCTTTATACTTCTTTTTTTAGTTGCGACAACTTCATATTCACAATTTACATTAGATGCAGAGCTACGTCCTAGATTTGAGCTTAGACATGGTTATAAAACACTGTACCCAAACAATGTTGATCCTGCGGCCTTTGTTTCACAACGTACACGGTTAAACTTTGAATTTAAAACTGAAAAACTTCACCTGTATTTAAGTCCGCAAGATGTGCGAGTTTGGGGAGATGTGCCACAACTTAATGTAGCAGATAATAATGGCTTTTCGCTACATCAGGCATGGGCAGAAATACTTTTGGTTAAAGATTTTAATTTTAAAATTGGACGTCAGGAGATAGTGTACGACGATCAGCGTTTCTTTGGAAATGTTGGCTGGGCACAGCAAGGAAGAAGCCACGACGCTGCAATTCTAAAATTTGAACCAAGCTATTTTAAACTTCATTTTGGTGCAGCTTATAATCAGGACAATGAAAGTCTTACTGGAAACATACTTACAGTAAATACCTATAAAAGCCTTCAATATATTTGGGTAAATAAAAATTGGGAAAAGCTATCCGCAAGTTTTCTGTTTTTAAACAACGGACTTCAATATATTAATGAAATAGATGCGTCTAAAAATGACACTCGATACAGCCAAACTGCTGGAATGCACTTAAAAGCTAGTATTGATAACTTCAACTTTTCTTCAAATCTCTACTATCAATTTGGTAAAGATGTAGCCGATAATGATTTAAGCGCATATTTATTTTCATTAGAAGCGAATTATGCTGCAACTTCAAATCTAAATTTAGGATTAGGAAGCGAGTTACAAAGTGGAAATGAGTTTGGTACGCCAGCAAGCGGGGAAAATAAAGCCTTTACTCCTCTATATGGTACAAATCATAAGTTTAATGGGCTAATGGATTTTTATTATGTAGGAAACCATATAAATAATGTAGGACTATTGGACATCTACGGAAATGTAAAGTACAATCTAAATACTAAAACAAGTTTCAATTTAGCACTTCATCAATTTTATGCTGCTGCAGACATAAATAACTATGTTTCAAATAATTTAGGGTTTGAATTGGATTTGTTAACTTCGTATGAATTGAATGAATTTGTAGGACTAAAACTTGGTTATTCTCAATACTTCGCTACAAAAGGCACCGAAATTGTAAAAAACAACTTTGATGGCAATTCAAATTATTGGGCTTGGGCAATGGTTACAATAAATCCTACACTGTTCACTTGGAATAAGAATGAAACAACCAAATTATAAATCAACTTTTTAAAACCAACTATTATGACAATTAATTTTAAGAAAAAAAATGTAGTAAAACTGCTGCTAGGCTTTGGAGCAGCAGCTTTTTTAACTGGATGTGTTAACGACCAATCTAGCAAAACCTATGAAAATGCTTTAGATATTCCGGTAAGCCAAGAAATGGTAGCAGAACTTACCGATCCACCATTTGTTCCTACTCCAGTAGGAAAACGTAAAGCTAAAAAGCTAATCGTCGATCTTGAAATTCAAGAAAGAGAAGGCGAAATGGTAAACGGTGTAAAATACGTTTATTGGACGTTTGGTGGTACTGTACCAGGAAGTTTTATTAGAACTCGAGTAGGTGACGAAATTGAATTTAAACTAAAAAATCACCCAGACAATAAGCTTCCTCATAACATCGACCTTCATGCAGTGAATGGTCCAGGAGGTGGAGCAGAATCTTCATTTGTTGCTCCAGGTCACGAGAAAATCTTTTCATTTAAAACCCTCAACCCGGGATTATATGTTTACCATTGTGCGACCGCTCCAGTAGGGATGCATATTGCAAACGGTATGTACGGGTTAATTCTAGTTGAGCCAGAAGGTGGTTTAGAACCAGTAGATAGAGAATACTACATAATGCAGGGTGACTTCTACACCGAAGGAAAGTACGGTGAACGTGGTTTACAAGCATTCGATATGCAGAAAGCAATTGATGAAAAAGCAGATTATGTAGTGTTTAACGGTCACGTAGGAGCAATGACAGGAGATAACGCACTGACTGCAAAAGTGGGTGAAACTATTCGTTTATTTGTAGGTAACGGGGGCCCGAACCTTGTCTCTTCGTTTCACGTTATTGGAGAAATTTTTGACAGAGTACACGTTGAAGGTGGAGATTTAATAAACGAAAATGTTCAAACTACATTAATACCTGCAGGAGGAGCAGCAATTATAGAATTTAAAGTGGATGTTCCAGGTTCTTTTATATTGGTAGATCACTCTATTTTTAGAGCTTTCAATAAGGGAGCACTTGCAATGTTAAATGTAGAAGGCGAAGAAAACGAAAAAGTATTTGCAGGAGAAATTTACGAAGGAATTTACCTTCCTGAAGGTGGTGTAATTCAATCTATGCCAGGCAAAGACAAAAAAACTCCAAAAGAAGAAGTTAAGGCATTGAGCTTTGAAGAAAAAATGAAGTTTGGTAAAGATAAATATATGGCTACTTGTGTTGCTTGTCACCAAGCAAACGGTCAGGGTATTGAAGGTGCCTTCCCTCCTTTAGCTAAAGCAGACTACCTAAACGCAGATGTAGATCGCGCAATTGATATTGTATTAAATGGTAAATCAGGTGAAATTACTGTAAACGGTAAAAAATACAATAGTGTGATGACTGCTCAGGCCCTTAGTGATGAAGATGTTGCAAATGTGATGACATATGTATATAACAGCTGGGGTAATAATAAGACAGATGTAACCCCAGAAATGGTACAAGCTGTAAGAAATAGATAATAAATTTATATAAAATGAAATTATACAACACCGCCCTTTTCTTAGTCTGTTCACTATTATTTGTTAAGGTTACTGCTCAAAATGATAAAATGGCCAAAGTAAAGGGCGGTGTTTTTTTACCGCTCTATGGAACGGCAGACCAACTGGTAAAAGTTGACCCATTTTTGATGGACGTATATCCTGTTACAAATGAAGAGTACTTAAAATTTGTAAAGGAAAATCCAAAATGGAAAAAAAGCAAGGTGATAAGTCTGTTTGCAGATAAAAGCTATCTTAATAAATGGGAGAATGATGATACTTATAGTGGTCTTCCTAATGCTCCAATAACAAGTGTTTCTTGGTTTGCAGCAAAAAAATATTGCGAATGCCAAGGAAAACGATTACCTACAGTTGACGAATGGGAGTTTGCCGCTATGGCCAATAAAGATGTTCCCGACGCTAGAAGAATTGAATCTTATAATCAATATATTTTAAGTTGGTACGAGACTCCTAAAACCTATGTAAATCCAGTAGGAGAATCTTATAAAAACTATTATGGAATATACGATTTACACGGCTTAGTATGGGAGTGGACACAAGATTTTAATACGGTTCTTATTTCAGGAGAATCACGAAAAGATCAGGATAAAGACTCTAATCTTTTCTGCGGAAGTGCAGCTATTGGCGCTTCAGATTTAATGAATTATGCTGCGTTTATGCGATATGCTTTTCGCGGAAGTATGAAAGCACGTTACAGCTCACAAAACCTCGGATTTAGATGTGTAAAGGATATAGAAGAATAAGCTCTAACCTCTTAATTCATCATTATAAAAATTAAAAATGATTATGAAAAACTTAAAATATATTTTAATTGCAATTTCACTTGTTGCAATGTCTTGTAATAATGCGGCTAACGATTCTAAAGATATTTCTGAAAACAACACCGAAGAATCTAAGAGTAATGTTATTTCCGATATGTCTATCTATAACCTTCCTTCCCATTGGACAACGCAAGACGGCAAAGACATTGAACTGAAAGAGCTACAAGGAAAGGTATTGGCTATGGTTATGATATATACCTCGTGTCAAGCTGCTTGCCCAAGGTTGGTTGCCGATATGAGAAATATTGAAAAACAAATTCCTAATGATAAAAAGGATGATGTTCAATATGTATTTGTAAGTATAGATCCAGAAACTGATACCCCTGAGCGTTTAAAAGCTTTCGCAAAAGAAAACCAGATGGAAGATGACAAATGGCTTTTCCTACGTGGTAGCGAAGAAGATACCCGTGAATTTGCGGCAGTATTAGCAGTTAATTACAAACAAATTTCCCCAATAGATTTTTCGCACTCAAATATTATAAGTGTTTTTAATCAAGGGGGTGAACTTGTACATCAACAAGAAGGTCTTGGTGTAGATAATAAAGAAACTATCCAAGCTATAATTGATTTAGCGAGGTAGTAATTTTCAAAAGAAGAAACCAGAAATTTTAAGTGCGTCGGCAATTAGATTTACCTACTTCTGTTATTCTTTATCTGAATTTGTAGTGTTATTCTTGTCACCACTGCCTTTACCTCTAAGAACAAAGTTAAGTACAATGGCAGTCATTACTACACATAGCACTGCAAAGAAAATGATGATTGCGGTACCCATGCCCCAGTTAGCTAATGGTAAGATTGAATTTGTCATTGCTTAAATATTTTTTTGGTTATTAATTAGTTTATTTTCTGATAGTGTTGGCGCACAGTCTAAATTTGAATCTACTTTTTCAGTCATTGGTTTTGGTGAAATATAGGGTATCCCTAAGCCCAATCCTCTCACGATAAATAGACATCCTATAATTACTACCAACACGGGAATTGCTTTACGAATTCGTTGGCGCACTTGCCCATTTAAAAAATTCCCAAGGTATATAGCAGAGGTCATTAGCGGGATTGTACCCAGTCCAAACATTGCCATATACAAACTTCCTTGAAGCGGATTTCCTGAGGCGATTGCTCCGAAAACAGCCATATACACTAACCCACAAGGTAAAAAGCCATTCAAAAACCCAATAGTTAAAAACGTATCAGGGGTTTTCTTTTTTAATTCTTTCCCTAATGCAGATTTTACTTTTGAAACAGCTTTATAAATAGGTTTTGAAAAGTTGTATTTATTAAAGGTTTTTATGGGAATGAAGATTACAGCAATCATTAATACTCCAATCAAAATTGAAAGCTGTTGCTGAAACCCAAATAAGTTTAAACTTTTTCCTACTAGCCCAAAGACCAATCCTATAATACTATAAGCTAGTATCCTTCCAAAGTGATACAGAAAAATCTGACCAATTTTCTTTAGGTTATTAGTTCTATCTACAGGTAATAAAAATGCAATAGGGCCGCACATTCCCACGCAGTGGAAACTACCTAATAATCCAAATAAAAGTGCGGTGTATAACATTTTAAGAACTCGATTCTAAGTTTATATATCAACTTCGGTAAGGTTTTCGATTTCAAACTCAATCCTTACTAATAAATAATTTCATCTTTAAACAGATAATCTTCACCATCGATACTCCAGTGAACGATAGTGTTCCATCGGCCTCCTACCAACTTTTCATCCGGAATAAGTAAGGTTGAACTCGATAGTTTTAATGGCATCTCGAAATCTAATTTCTTGTTGGAAGGTCTATACATCAATACTGTTCCAGAAATCTTTGAATAATCAACTTCCTCTGGAAAGGTAATCAACCATCCTTCAGCTGTTCTTTTGCCTTTAACTTTAGACTTTAAAGAATGTGAATTGGTTTGATCGTCCATTTCTTTTTGAAAAACCAATTCTTTTTGATAGTAATCTTCAGTTACTAAATCAAAATCGTATTTATCTTGAGTACTGATTTTTATAACGAAAAACAGTATGAATGATATAAAAAGCACCATCCCAATCACCAATCCTGTACCCCAATTTATCTTCATTACGATTATTATTTAATGATTAATTCTATATTTCAATTTCCTTTTCTAATAAAAGAATTACTTATAACTACGCGGACCTAAGAATGTAACGCTTGTGGTTTCTATCAGTTTGTCACCACTATACACTTCAATCACCGCACGGTTTTTATCACCACTTAAGGCTGAGCCATTAATTTCGATAAACAGTGTTCCTTCAGCTAAATCTTGAGCAGGAACTATAATTTCACCCTGTTTTACACTCTTGATTTCACCTTTAGGAGATTTCAATTTAAATTGAATGTCTTCAATATCTCTTGTGGTTTTGTTTAGCAATTTATACGTAAATACATTGCTAATGATATTGTTGTCTTTATGCTCATAAAGCTGTCCTGGCAGTCTTAATATATTCGCTTCCACATCACTTCTTAAGAACAACATCCCTGTAAGAACACCAATAAGGATCACTAAAACAGCTGTATATCCTTTCAGTCTCGGGGTGAATTTAAAAGGAGCTTTCTTTTCAATATTTTCTTCACTAGCATATCTAATTAGCCCTTTTGGTAGGTTAACTGCTTCCATCATACTGTCGCAAGCATCCATACAAGCAGTACAGTTCACGCATTCGAGCTGAGTACCGTTACGGATATCAATTCCAGTTGGGCACACATGAACACATTGAAAACAGTCTATACAATCACCTTTTCCAGAAGCGGCACGATCTTCATTTTTTCTGAATTTTGCACGGCCTTTTTCCTTTTCCCCACGCTTGTGGTCGTAGGCTACTACTATAGACTTGTTATCTAATAAAACTCCTTGAAGTCTTCCATAAGGACAAGCTATAACACAAACCTGCTCACGGAACCAAGCGAATATAAAATAGAAAACACCTGTGAAAATTAATAGAGAAATTAGCGTACTTAAATGTTCAAAAGGTCCTTCAAAGATGTATTGTATTAAACGATCGCTTCCTATCAGATACGCTAAAAATATATTGGCTATTAAGAATGAAATAATAAAAAATATAGTCCACTTTAAAACTCGCTTTCTAATTTTCTCTGCATCCCACTTTTGTTTATCCAAACGAATTTGAGCACCTCTATCGCCATCAATCCAGTATTCTACTCTGCGGAAAACCATTTCCATAAAAATAGTTTGTGGGCAAATCCACCCACAAAATATTCGTCCAAAAGCAGCTGTAAATAACAGGATAAAAACTACCCCAATTACCATCATTATAACAAACAGGTAAAAGTCCTGCGGCCAAAATGGAAATCCAAAAATATTAAAGCGTCGCTCTAAAACATTAAATAGTAAAAACTGGTTGCCATTTATTTTTATAAACGGGGCGGTAAATAGAAATGTAAGTAAAACATAACTTACATACTTTCTGTAATCGTAATACTTGCCGGAAGGTTTTTTAGGATACACCCAAGCTCTTTTCCCTTCTTCATTCATCGTTCCGATGCTATCTCTAAAGCTTTCGTTTTCTGGAGTTTCCAATGGTATTATATTTTGATGTGAAACGTAATATTGATGCTAATAACTTAGAGAATAGTTTAAAACCAACTCTAAGTTATTAGCTATTGATACAGGGTAAATCTCTATTTAAACTTCAGTATTATCTACTGTTTCATTTTCTTCAACGGCTTCTTCTGAAGCGTTTTCATCCTTCCAAATTTCTCCTTCAGGTTCTTTTCCATCTGCTGGATTAGTACCGTGAAGTGTCATTACATAACTCGATACTTGGGCAATTTCACTAGGTTTCAAATCTGTTTTCCAGGCAATCATCCCTTTTCCTGCTCTACCTCCTTCGCTAATGGTATTGTAGATATTCTTAATTCCTCCACCTAAAATCCAATAATCGTCTGTTAGGTTTGGACCAATACCTCCACCTCCACTGTCTTTATGACAAGCCACACAGTTATCGGTGTAAATAGCTTTACCTGCAGCAAGATCTGAAGGTGAATCTAAAAACTCTACTGTGCTAGCATCGATAAGGTCTTTGTTGTTTTCTTTATATTTAGCGATATCAATTTTAGCTTGTGCTATTTCAGTTTCAAGTTCATCAATTTGATTTGGACCATCAAAGATTTCATAATAAACTAGATAAACACCCGCAAAAACAATTGTTGCATAGAACAAGTATTTCCACCATGGCGGAAGGTTATTGTCCAACTCGCGAATACCATCGTAGTTATGCTCTAACACTATCTCCTGCTCTGCTTCTATAGGCTTAGAATCGAGCATTTCTTTATACTTTTTCTTAATCCAACCGAATTGGTTTTCTTCTAAAGTTGCGTATCGCTTTTTAGCATCATCATCAAGCCCCGTATAAAGAACACGTTGTAAAGCAGCTGCAACTATTTCGAAAGCAACAGCAAAGAAAAACACCACGCCTAAAACAGCCCAGATAATTGGATATTTAACTATAGCCCATTCCTCTCCAGAATCTACTATAAACTCTAGTAGGAAAAAGGCGAGAATCATAAAGCCTATGACTCTTAAATATGACATTACGGTTTTCATAGTATTTGGTCGTTTTGGTTATTAGTATCGTCTTCCAATGGAATATTACTCACTTCGGTAATGTGCTCTTTCTTAGCTGTAATTACCCAATAAAAGAGCCCAACAAAGAAGAAAAAGAATATTAATAGTGATATCATTGGATATATTTGAACATCGTCTATGTTCTCTAGGTTTCCTTTTACAAATTTCAACATAACTAGTCGTTTAATGCCGATGCATCTTCGGCGTTTTGTACTTTAATATCAGTTCCTAATCGTTGTAGATAAGCAATTACCGCTACAATTTCTCGGTCTTTCATCTCAACAAATTCTTCCCCGTTTTCTTGAGCGTACTTTTTATCTGCCTCGTATGATGAAGCAAAATCTGGGTCGCTATAAAGGTTCTTTTCTATTTGAGTACCTTGTTCAGTCATCCATTCTTGAGCTCTCGCTATTTCATCCTCAGTATAAGGAACCCCAATTTTGGTTAGCGCACGCATTTTAGATTCGGTATCAGATTTATCTAATTCTGATGTAATCAACCATTTATACGAAGGCATAATAGATCCTGATGAAGTACTCTGCGGGTCGTACATGTGGTTTAAATGCCAGTTATCAGAATACTTACCTCCTACTCTGTGAAGGTCTGGCCCTGTACGCTTACTTCCCCAAAGGAATGGATGATCATAAACAAATTCACCAGATTTTGAATATTCACCATAACGTTCTACTTCACTTCTAAATGGTCTAATCATTTGCGTATGACAGTTCACACAACCTTCGCGGATGTAAATGTCACGACCTTCTAGTTCTAAAGGTGTATAAGGTTTTACACTAGAGATTGCAGGTACATAATCGTCCACCATTAACGAAGGAATAATCTGCACCATTCCACCAATTAAAATTGCAATTGTTGCATAAATCGTTAATTTAATTGGGCGACGCTCCAACCAAGTATGCCATCCTTCACCTGAAGTTTGTCTTTTAGTAACTGGAGTTAATGGAGCAGCTTCAGCAAGTTCGTCTGTAACTTTACTACCTCTTCTCGCAGTCATTATAATATTGTAAAGCAAAATGAAAGCACCTGTAATATATAAGCTACCACCTATTGCTCTCATCCAATACATAGGCATGATTTGGGTAACTGTTTCAAGGAAGTTCCCGTAAGTAAGCGTTCCATCTGGGTTAAACTGGTTCCACATAGAAGCTTGCATAAATCCAGCTACATACATAGGTAACGCATACATAATGATACCTAAAGTACCTATCCAGAAATGCGCGTTTGCCAATTGAACTGAGAATAGTTTTGTTTTAAATAGTCGTGGTACCAACCAATAAATCATACCAAAGGCTAAGAAACCATTCCACGCTAGTGCACCTACGTGAACGTGAGCTACAATCCAATCGGTAAAGTGAGCAATAGCGTTCACGTTTTTAAGTGAAAGCATTGGTCCTTCAAAAGTCGCCATCCCGTAACCGGTAATTGCCACAACCATAAATTTAAGTACAGGATCAACACGTACTTTGTCCCAAGCACCACGCAAGGTTAGAAGTCCGTTAATCATACCTCCCCAAGATGGAGCAAGTAGCATTACAGAGAATGCAACTCCTAGGTTTTGCGCCCATTCTGGAAGTGATGTGTACAATAAATGGTGAGGTCCTGCCCATATATAAATAAAAATTAAAGACCAGAAGTGAACAATAGAAAGTCTATATGAATACACTGGTCTATTTGCAGCTTTAGGAACAAAGTAGTACATCAATCCAAGGAAAGGTGTAGTTAAGAAAAACGCTACTGCGTTGTGACCATACCACCATTGTACCAGGGCGTCCTGCACTCCAGAATACATTGAATAACTCTTTAATGCTGTTACAGGAATTGCCATACTATTTACAATATGCAATACTGCCACAGTTACCCATGTTCCTAAATAGAACCAAAGCGCAACGTACAAGTGACGTTGACGTCTTTTTACCATGGTCATAATTAAGTTTACACCAAAAGCCACCCAAATTATTGCAATTGCAACATCAATTGGCCACTCTAGCTCTGCGTATTCTTTTGAAGTGGTGTAACCTAATGGTAAGGTAATAGCTGCTGCAACTATAATTGCCTGCCATCCCCAAAAATTAAGGTTACTTAAAAAATCGCTCCACATTCTAGCTTTTAGCAAACGTTGAGAGGAATAATAAACCCCTGCAAAGATTGCATTTCCTACGAAAGCGAAAATCACGGCATTGGTATGCAATGGTCTTAAACGACCAAAACTTAGCCAAGAAATTCCGTCTGTCATATTCGGAAACATAAACATAAAAGCCAGTAGTAAGCCAACGCTCATACCTATGAGTCCCCAAAAAATGGTAGCATAGATAAACTTTTTGACAATCTGATTGTCATAGTAAAACTGTTCTGTTTGCATAATGGTAAAAGAATTATTTATCTGGATTGGTTAAATTTACTTTACTGTTATTCGATTTTTTTCCGGCATTATCTCCTGTTAGTTCGGCATCTTCTTTTACAAGCTCATCGTCAAAAAGCATTCGTACAGATGGCGTATAGGTATCGTCGTATTGCCCTTTTCTTACTGAAAAAATAAACAGTACAAAAAAGATAATCGCAACTAAAAGACTGAGCGCCAAGAGCATGTAAATTATCGTCATTTCTTAAATATCAAATTCAAAAATATTATCACAATCATCACCAAAACATGATAATCGTCAGCTTTTCTTATTTATACTCATTCTTAATTTCTTACCTATAGATTGGGTGGTAATGGTTGTAAATACCACCACACTAATAGAGCTTAAAGGCATCAAAATAGCAGCTACAACGGGAAGTAAATGTCCGGTAACTGCAAATGAAATTCCTATAAGATTGTAAAACAAGGAGAGCACAAAGGCCCATTTAATCACTTGCACTCCTTTCTTAGAAAAATTAAGATAGTCAGGAATTTTATCGAATTTTGACGCATCTAGTATACCATCACAAGCGGGTGAAAAAACGTTGGTATTTTCGGATATTACAAAGCCAACATCACTCTGTTTTAACGCCCCGGCATCATTCAATCCATCTCCAATCATTAACACTCGTTTGCCTTCTTGTTGTAATGATTTAATAAAATTTAATTTATCGTTCGGTTTTTGGTTGAAATACAACTTAACACCTTGCGGCAACATTGCTTCCAAACGTTCACGTTCACCTTCATTATCCCCTGAAAGAACAATCACTTCTTTATCCTTTCCTATTTGCTCAAATACATCGGCTACTCCAGTTCTGTATTCACTATTAAAAACATAGCACCCTTTATAGACTTTGTTTGCGCTTATATGAACAGTAGTTTTATTTTTAATCTCGTCTATAGAATCGCTAGAATCTCCGACAAATTCATAAGAACCTACTTTTATAGAATTGTCATTATACGACGCTGAAATCCCCTTCCCTACTTCTTCTTCAAATTCATCTAAGGTTTGAATATCGTTTTTATCTAAAATGCTGTATAGGGAACGACTTAAGGGGTGACTAGAAGCTCGAAGTGTACTTGTAAGTAATTTTTGTTCTTCTTCAGTGAGTGCTACACCTTCATAAGTGATTATGTTTTTTTGATTGGTAGTTAGCGTACCGGTTTTATCGAATACTACGGTATCCAACTTTGCCATTTGTTCAATTACTGAAGCTTCTTTTAAATACAGTTTTTCTCTTCCGAAGATACGCAGCACATTCCCTAGTGTAAATGGTGCAGCTAGAGCAATAGCACAAGGACAAGCTACAATTAGCACAGCAGTGAACACATTAAATGCTTTTGAAGGATCTACAACCATCCAAAAAATTGTTGCAATAAATGCAATAGTTAACAGCGTTACTGTAAAACGTTTACTTATACTGTCTGTAAGGGATTCGAAAACTCCTGTTCTATCCTTGCTAAAAACATCGTTACTCCACAATTGCGTTAAGTAGCTTTGAGAAACAGGTTTTAAAACCTCAACTTCAATAATTCCTGCCTGTTGTTTTCCTCCAGCGAAAAGCTTGTCGCCACTTTGTTTGGAAATTGGTTCGGCTTCACCCGTAACAAAACTATAATCGATTAGGGCATTTCCTTTTATCAAGATGGCATCTACAGGGATAATTTCATTGTTTCTAATCAACAAGCGATCGCCTTTTTCAACCTTATAAACTTCGGCTTGTTCTTCAACGGTATTACCTTCAGGGTTTTTAAACAGTCGGGTAACTGCTATTGGAAAGTACGATTTGTAATCGCGTTCAAAAGATAGATAGCTGTAGGTTTTTTGCTGAAAGAATTTCCCTAGTAATAAAAAGAAAAGAAGTCCTGCCAAGCTATCGAAAAAACCAGTTCCCCAGTCCATTACAATATCTATAGTACTTCTAATAAAAAGCACGGCGACACCCAGGGCAATGGGTACATCGATATTTAAGATTTTA
Source organism: Aequorivita sp. KMM 9714 (assembly GCF_011065475.1). NCBI lineage: Bacteria > Pseudomonadati > Bacteroidota > Flavobacteriia > Flavobacteriales > Flavobacteriaceae > Aequorivita > Aequorivita sp. KMM 9714. The sequence goes on from NZ_JAAGRO010000002.1 coordinate 538,327, forward strand.
GAACGAAGTCCTTTATAAGCTGAAATAAAATATCCGCTTGCAGAGTAAAAAACTACTGGAAGCGAGAAAGCAAACATCAACCATCGAAAGAAGGGTTTGAATTTGTCTAACCAAAATTCAGATCCTTCAAAATATTCAGGAAGTGAAAGGAACATTATATTTCCAAATGCAAATCCAGCCACTGTTAGTTTAAAAATTAAACTGCGGTCTACGTTTTTATCTTTTTTATCCGAATCGTCTAAAGAGATATATGGTTCATAGCCAATTCGGCTTAATAAAATCACTAAGTTTTTAAGGGCATCTTCCTCAGAAGAGAAAGAAATTCGAACTGTTTTTTCAGGGAAATTAACCTGAGATGAAATTACTGAAGGGCTGAGTTTATTTAAATTTTCCAGTATCCATATACAGCTACTACAGTGTATTGAAGGAATTACAAATGAGACAATTTGCATTTTACCATCGTTAAATTCTAGTAGTTTTTCAACAATGGTTTGGTTGTCTAAAAAATCGAATTTACCCGCGATTTCATTGGGAGAAATTCCTGGATTTTTTTCAATATCGTAATAGTAACCTAAATCGCTATCGTGTAGAATGTCGTAAACCGTCTTACATCCGTGGCAACAAAAGGACTTTTCGTCGTGTGTGATCACGTCGTCGCGACACTCATCGCCACAGTGGAAACAGTTAACCATTAGGATAAAAATTTTCGCATTAATTCAAGGGCAAATATCGCAAAGCCTCATATCTCTATAAATGATAATTATCAGCTTTATAATTAAAGCTTGCTATATATAATCATTCAATTTAAATAGATTTAGGTAGAAAGATAAAAACTTTTAATTTGATTGAAAAATAAAATCCCTACGGCTATTGGAAAAAGACAACTTAAAATGGCAAGTAAAATGTAATAGTTCTGAAAAAAAGGTAGGCCTAGCCAAAATGCAAAAGCTTTATAAAATATTAAAGCCTCTGTAGTTATAAAAGCCACTAAGAAAAACCACAAGAAGCTTTTAGGAATCTTAAGCAGACGGAAATAATTTAAAAAGGCGAGCATTAAAGGAATTACAATCCCTAGAAAAACTAGGTGTAAATAACCGATTACAAAATCCTTAAGCCGATAAGCCAAATCTGCCATATAAGGAAAAGCAGAAAAGAACTGCATGAATACTTTTACAACTAGTAAAACTCCTGCAATTTTAAAAAGCAACAGACCTTGAGGAGAAATACTTTTAATTAAAAAACTACACTGCTTTTTAATAAGTATATACAACTCATAAAATGCTAGGATTTGCGCCACAGCACCAATTAAGCCCAACACATAAATAATTTTAGGCGGCCCAAACCAAAGTACTGATAGGAATAAGGTAAATATCACAGCAAAATTCAGGAGAAAGAATACTGATTTTAACTGTTCTGCTTTAAAAACAACTGATTTTTCTTCAAGTATATAGAACAAAATCCCTAAAAGCGCTAATATAAACCAACCGTTGTATTGAAAGTGAAGATAGAAATAAATGGATGTTTTATACCATATGGATTCTGTGCCTAACGTAGCCATAACCCCACCGATAGCCCATGGACCTATACTTGAAAACACCAAATACCAAAGGGAAGCTTTTACAAGTTTCCAAGAAAAACGATGCTTAAAATGTTCAGGGATGTTTTTTATCGCAAACCAAGTAAACCAATAGGAAGCAAACAAAAATAGTGTTGAAAATATAATTGAATACAGTGCATACCCTTGAAAGGGAAAGGTTACAAGCATCCCTAATATGCAGATATTGGTAAAAATAAAAATGCGCTTATACAACTTGGATTTTTCTGCTTCGGAAAGGAAAATTTTATAGATTAAAGTTGTTAATCCTAAATAAATCCAACCCAACAAAGCTGTATGAGAATGTGCGTGAAGTATGTACTTAAAATTAAGCTGAACAGGGGTAACAAAGAATAACCGTAACAATACTCCCATTAGAGCTACTAGCAGGAAATAAGCAAGCGCAATGCCAATATGTTTTTTTAAATTTATCAAGCTATAAAATTAAGAAAAAACAGTTCGGAGTTTGACGTTAAACATTCTTATTTGTCAATCTTCCGAACTGTATTAAAAACAAACTAATTATTCTTTAGTGATAGTTCTATTTTACTAATTTCTCAATTATTTTTTTTATGTCTTTTCCAGTTTTAATGCTTTCGGGAAAAGGATATTATTTTCTAAATGTACGTGTTGGTGTAAATCTTGTTCAAATTCTTCTAGTTTTGAATAAAACGCTTTATAGGTATTACAAGCACCTTGAGGCGGCGTAAAGTTGTTACTTAATTTAGCTATTTTACGCAGAATTTCACCTGCTTCTTCGTGTTCTGCCTCCATCATTTTAATAGGATTTTCAACAGTTCCAAAATGTATTGGAGGAACTTCTGTACCCTCACGTTCTGCTTTTACAAGTTTTTTAATGAATGGGAATAAAATTAATTCTTCTTTCTTCATGTGTGCTGCCAATTCTTGAACCACTTGTTTTACTAAGGATTCTATTTCGGCTAATTCGGTGTAATGATGTCCGTGTACGTGGTTTACTCTTTGCGAATACTGAAGTAATAATGGGCTACTTTCTTCCACATAACCGTGATGAACATTTATAATATGATCGGTTAGAAAGTCAAGTTTCCAACTGTTAAAATCTAAAGCTCGGTCTTTTATATTTTCTAAGTTAAGTATTTCTGTTTCTACTAAAACAGGATCAATTTCAGCTTTTTCACATGCTTTTTTGATACTTACCCCTCCACCGCAGCAAAAGTCTATTCCATATTTTTTGAAGACGTGAGCGGCTTTTATATTTTCCGTAACTACATCTGCTACTGTTTTATCTTGAAGTGTTGTCATGGCATTGTTATTTATGTTTATTTAATAAAACAAATTTCAGTAGAATAAAAGGAACAAAGTATGACTTAAATCATAATTATGACAATTTTGTCAGAATATACAAAAAACGCTATATCTTTTTATATTATTGATAGTTAAAGGGTAATTTTTTACTCCCAGAAGGGATCGTGATAGTCGGGTGATTTTTCTAAATCGCTATGGATTTCTTCAATTTTAGCAAGTTGAGCTTCTGTTGCTACTTTTTGAATTTCGTTAAAAAGAATTCGTTCTTCAAAACGAATATGAGCATCTAGCTCTTCCTCTAATTTATTGAGTGATTTTTCAGGATCTTTTGTATCATTAAACAAACGTTTAATTCGTCTGTGTTCTTTTAAAGCCCGTTCAATAAGTTCATTTTCTTTATCTAGAATAGGAAAAACGTATTTTTCTTCATCATTAAAATGCGGTGTTATTTCGTGCTTATAAAACCACTTTGCATATTCCTGCATCCGTCCTATTTCAATATTATTTTGAAATCCTTTTCGAATTTTCCAGCTAAACAATAAGCCAAAATGATGTTGCCTACTTAAAGGTTGCAAAGCAATATGACGTTTAATAGGTTTCTTCTTTTCCATAAAATTAAAGGTTTTCTATATATTTAATTCGTTTGCCGCCACATTCTGAACAGCGCTCAATTATTCATTTTTATTTTTAAAACCATCCATGCGATTCACCACAAATTTGCCAACTTTTACAAACTTATCTCGATGGTTTTTAACATCAATCTGCTTATCCTTCGGCAGAGAACGGATTATTTAATCGTATTCCTGATAGCCCCGACAAAAAGGACAACTTTCATCAACTAATTTTAGTTTAGGCTTTACTTTCGGTGTTGAACTAAACAGTGTGAGAAAACGATGAATATAGCTCATTTTAAATTGTTTTTGGATACATTCCTTTAAAGATATTCAAGAACCCGGTATAAAATGATGACTCTTTTAAAATTGGCTTTTCAATTCTGAACCTTATAGAAACTTCCATAACAATGGCAATTAAAACGAAGGTGCCGATAATGCCGGGACTCGACATCCAGTTTTCTGTTGAAATACTACTATTTTTTTTGCGCTATTGCAAATTGAGGCAGTACTCCTAGAACCAATAATATTAACCAATTCAGTTTTTTCATTTTATATTAAAATTTGTTTTAGAGGTATAGTATAATTCACTTCTTAATTTCTCACCTTTTTATCATAAATAGGTGCAAAAAAATATTTAGCGTTTTAAAAATGACAATCCCACGTCTACTCCATTTGCTAATTCATGCAGGCTCGTAGTTTCAAGCATTTGTCTAAGGTTATCTCTAATATCTACAAATTTATCATGCATTGGGCACGGTTGAAGTGCATCACAATGATCAAAACCTAGAGCGCACCCCATGTATATAGAATCTCCATCTATCGCTGAAACGATATCGCTCAATTTAATAGTCTCTGCTTTCCCCTCTGGAATTTCAAAGCCGCCTGTAGGACCTTTTAGGGATTGAAGAATATTATTTTTAGCTAATTGATGTAAAATTTTAGCCGTAAATGCCTCAGGAGAATTAATTCCAGCAGCTATTTCCTTTAAACTTACACGATTACCAATGGCAGATTGTGAAGCAATAAAAACTGATGCTTTAATTCCGTATTGACAGGCTTTTGAAAACATTGTTGAATTTTAGAAATGCAAAGGTATACAAAATTTTAAATTCTGATAAAACTATCAGAATTTAAATATAATATCTTTTATTTGAATTGGATGTATAGAAAGTTACATCTTTAAAAAAGTTTCGCCACTTCGGATTTTGCTGGCAAGTTCAATAACGGTATTATTTTCACACATACTGGTTAATCCCTCGCGAATCACCAAATATTCATCGTGCACTGGGCAAGGATTTTCAGAAGAACAAAATTGCAAACCTAAGCAACAACCATTAAAAATTTTGTCTCCATCAATACAACTTACAATGTCGGCTAGAGTAAGTTTAGAATCTTTTTCAATATAAAACCCACCTTTAGGCCCCTTTTTGGAAAGTATAATTCCCGAACGCGCCATTTGCTGACATATCTTTGCAGTAAATGGTTCTGGGGAGTCTACTGCTTTGGATATTTCAGTAACATTCGATCTTTTATCTTGTTCAGATTGCTCAGCGATAAAAAGAACCGAACGAATTCCATATTCACAAGCCTTGGAAAACATAATTTTTATTATTTCCCCTAATTTAGCGAATTAAAAATGAATATTACACAAAAATATATTAAAACTATTAAATTATAATCACTTAAAACATTAATAACTTAGTGATTAAATCTTTTACGAGCTTCTCTTTCTAGAGCTTCTCTATGATCTGGGTGAGCAATTGAAATAAGTTCTTTGGCGCGTTGTTCGATACCTTTTCCAAATAAGTTAACTACCCCATACTCTGTAACTACATAATGCACGTGGGCTCGAGTGGTTGTAACACTTGCTCCTTCTTTTAAAAATGGAGTTATTTTTGAAATACCTTTGTTTGTGATAGAAGGCATAGCTATAATAGGCTTCCCTCCTTCCGAGAGTGATGCACCGCGAATAAAATCCATTTGTCCTCCAACTCCAGAATACTGATACATCCCAATACTATCTGCACAAACTTGACCTGTTAAATCAATTTCAATCGCGCTATTAATAGCTGTCACTTTTGGATTGCTTCTAATAATTGCTGTATCGTTAGTATATGCAGCTTCTTTGAAGTGGATATTAGGGTTATCGTCTATAAAATCGTACAATTTTTTAGTCCCCATTGCAAAGCAAGTAACAATCTTGCCTGTTTTTATTGCTTTTTCTTCTCCTGTAATAATCCCTCTTTCAACTAAAGGAAGTATCCCATCGCTAAACATTTCGGTGTGAATTCCCAACCTTTTATGATTGGTTAAGTTATGCAAAACCGCATTAGGTATATTCCCTATCCCCATTTGTAAGGTTGCACCGTCTTCCACCAATTCTGCTACATTTCTACCTATAATAGATTCAATTTCAGAAGGCTCGCCAATTGTAGCGGCGTATATCGGGGTGTTTACCTCTACGCCATAATCGATTTTTTTAATATGAATAATCCCGTCTCCATGAGTTCTTGGAACATTCGGGTTAATTAAGGCTACTACGTGTTTTGCAGTTTGAATAGCGGGTAAGGTAACATCAACTGAAACTCCTAAGGAACAATACCCATGTCTGTCTGGAGGAGATACTTGAATAAACGCTACGTCTAAAGGAAGAATACCTCTTCTAAACAGCAAGTGTATTTCACTTAAGAAAACTGGAGTATAATCACCATGCATGGTATTTACTCCTTTGCGAACATTATCGCCTACAAAACAACTATTAAGGCGAAAGGCTTGAGTATAAGGTTCAACGGTGTATTTTGCTTCACCGTGAGTGTGAATTTGAACAATTTCAACGTTTTTAAGTTCGTGGTATCGCTCACATAAAGTGTCTATCAATAAATTAGGCGTCATTGCTGCGCCCTGAAAAAATACGCGATTATTAGATTTTACTATGGATACAGCTTCTTGAGCAGATACAATTTGCATGGTTTTTTATTTTGTTACAAAGATTGATAATGTATTAGATTTTTGAAATGAAATCTGTCAGATTTTTTTTAAAAAAGCTAAGACCGCTTTGCTGTTAGATTAAATCGAGATTACAGTCACTTTATTTTATCCAATCCGTCTAGATTCTAGATTCTTGGTTCTAAAATGTCCTTACTTAACTTAAGCTTTAACAGTCAAACTATTTACAAGGTCATTTACTATTGAAATACCTTTGTCTTTATTATACCAAACTTGTATAATTTCTTTAAAAGCATCGTCAATTTTTCCGTGCTCCTCTTTATAGTCTGAAACAAGTTTAGTAGCTGCTTTTGAACGCGGACCAAAGGTTTGAAGCACATTCATATCCTCATCAATCATAATTACAATAGGGATAGATTGCGAACCATTAGTAAGAAACTGATTCATCAATTCAAGATTATCATCTCTAAGCACAATTTTTAAATCGATATTATCAGCTTCTTGAGCGATTTTATTTAAGAAAGGAAGTGTTTGCGCTGCATCTCCACACCAAGGTTCGGTGATAACAAGCCAAGTTTGTTTATTAGAAACACTTTTAAATACCTCCATAGCCTCTTCCGAAACCTTTGCAGTTTTATCCAATCTTTTAGTTCGGCTGAAGTTTAGTTTTGTATAATCGACCTTCATTTGGGAGAATTCACCAGTAGTTCTTTCTTCTTCCACCAATTGTTTGAAAAGCATGTTATACTGTGTATAATCCATTGCTTTATTTATCGACTTTTCTAATAATGCTTTCATATTTTTTCGTTTAATGAATGCAAAAATAAGCCTTAGGTAATTAATTAAGAATGATAAATGTCAAATGTTAAGTTTTTAGACGTGAATGGTTAGAGGTGAGAGATGAGTGGTGAGAGGTAAGTGGTGAGAGATGAGGGGTGAGAGTCTAGAGTCTAGATGCTAGATGCTAGATATGAGATATGAGATATGAGATGTGAGATGTGAGATATGAGATGTGAGATGTGAGAGATGAGTGGTGAGGGGTGAGAGTCTAGATTCTAGATGCTAGAAATGAGAGGTGAGTGGTGAGGGGTGAGAGTCTAGATTCTAATTTCGAATTTTGGCTATTCGGTGCTTACTTGCTTTCTCACTATTGCATCAACACAATTAATTCCGTCTATGGCTGCAGAAATTATTCCACCGGCGTAACCAGCTCCTTCTCCGCAGGGATATAGACCTTTAATTTCAACGTGTTCTAGTGTAATTGGGTGTCTAGGCACGCTAATAGTTGAGGATGTTCGACTTTCGGGTGCGTGAAGTACGGCTTCATTAGTGTAATACCCATTCTTCTTTTTGCCAAATGCAACAAAAGCTTTTTTCAGTTTTTCTGCGAGTAAAGCTGGTAGCACTTTATTTAAATCGGCTGCAACAATACCTGGCTGGTATGATGTTTTTGGGAAATCGGTAGAAATCTTACCTTCTACAAAATCTATCATACGTTGAGCAGGGACTTTTTGTGTTTTACCTCCCGCTTCCCAGCATCGTTTTTCTACATATTTCTGAAAATCTAAGCATACAAATGGATCATCTTTTTTGTAATTAGGTAAGTCTGTCGGTTTTACACTTACCACAATTCCTGAGTTTGCATAAGGGTTATTTCGTTTACTTGGGCTCCAACCATTGGTAACAACTTCGTCTTGCTCGGTGGCACAAGGTGCAATTATTCCGCCTGGACACATACAAAATGAATATACACCAAAGCCATCTACCTGTTCTACTAAGCTATAACTAGCTGGAGGTAAATAAGGGTTATCGTATTCTTTTTGATATTGAATATGATTTATAAGCGTTTGTTGATGTTCTACACGAACGCCAATCGCGAAACCTTTTGCTTCAATTTTAATGTTTTTATGATGCAGCAAGTAATAAATATCTCTAGCGGAATGTCCTGTTGCCAATATCACATTATCAAACTCAAACCATTTTTCATTATTAATTTGAATAGCCTGTATTGCGGCATCGTTAATCTTAATATCGGTAAGTTTGGAATTAAAATGAACCTCTCCCCCATTTTTTATAATCGCCTCCCGCATTGAAGTGATTATCTTTGGCAGTTTATTAGTTCCTATATGTGGGTGAGCATCTACGAGTATATCTTCATCTGCTCCAAAATGTACAAACCACTCTAATGCTTTAAGCACATTGCCACGTTTTTTACTTCGTGTATAAAGTTTGCCATCGGAATATGTTCCAGCACCACCTTCGCCGAAGCAATAATTACTTTCGGGGTTTACTTTTTGAAGTTTGTTGATAATAGCCAAATCTCTTCTGCGTTCACGTACATCTTTACCGCGTTCGAATACTACAGGTTTAAATCCTGCTTCTACCGCTCGTAAAGCTGCATAAAGTCCAGCTGGTCCCGCTCCAATAATTGCTACTTTTTTGGCGTTGTGAACCTTTTGTGGAATATAAGGTGGTATTTGCTCGCGAAGTTCTTCAAGTAACCACAACTCTATTTGAAGGTTTATTTTTATCGGACTATTTCGCGCATCGATAGATCGTTTGCGAATTCGCCAATCTCCAATTTCTTTTTTTCGAAGTTTTTCCTTCTTTAAAGCAAGTCCTAAAATAAAATCTAGATCCTCTAGCTGTTGTGGGGAAACCGCAATTTGTACTATTATACTCATGAGCCAAAGGTAAGTGATAATTCGTCAGTTTTTATATGTAAAAATACCTACAAGTAAATTTTTTTTCACAAAGTTTTAAACTTCATTCATTCTGGTTTTAGGGTCTTAGATTTAGGGTTATTTGGGGGTTGTCTTTGGTCGTTGGTCTTTGGTCGTTGGTCTTTGGTCGTTGGTCGTTGGTCTTTGGACTTTGGACGTTGGTCTTTGGACTTTGGACGTTGGTAGATGGTCGTTGGTTTTTGGTTTTTGTTTTTGGTTTTTGGACTTTGGACGTTGGTCTTTGGTCGGGGGAATTTTGGCTACTGTCTTGGCTCTTGCATCTTGATTGTTGATTCAAATCACTGAGCGTTGGGCATTTTTAGTTTCGGATAATTTATTTACAAGTTTCTAATTATTGTGGTAGAAGTTTATATATTGCTTATTTAAACTTAAAAAGTTTCAACACTATTTTAATAATTTCCCGCATTTTGCAACTGGTCATTTTGTATATCAGTTCTTATATGAATTGATGATATACAACCAAAAGATATACAAAATAACGAATACAAAAGCACTGCTATGCCTTATGTTTCCAAGGACACATTAAAAAAGTGATGATTTTGGAGGTGATTAACTAAATTACGTATATTTACGTGTTGGCAAACATTAAAAAAACTACAATGACAAAACAATTATTTAGAACAGCAATCCTTTTTATATTATTATCTTTTTTTTCAAAGGCAAATGCACAAATACCTTTTGAAACAAATGAAAGTGGACATATTATTATAAATGCAAAAGTAAATAATGTGGAAGGAAAGTTTATTTTTGACACAGGAGCAGGTCTTAATGTTATTTTCACAAAATTTTCTCATAAAATCACAAATGAAAAAACAAACAATTTCTTTGTGGGGCATCGAGCAACTGGTGAAGAATTGAATCTTGACTTATATAATGCTACAAGTATCGAAATCAATAATAGGGAATTTGACAATCAACAATATGCCATTATAGATTTAGATTTCGGAGATATAGACGGTCTTATATCATTACAACCCTTCAGAAACACAACTGTTACTATTGATTATATCAATAAAAAAATCCTTTTCAATAAGCCTACAAAAAATGAAAAAAGCATCGATATTCAAATAGCAGATTACGCAGGAAAAGCCATTGATATTTTCACATACATACAATTGAATGACACTTTGAAAATACAAATAGAATTGGATAGCGGTGCAGGAAAAAATTCATTTTGGTTTAGTTCAAAACTCTTTGAACCACTTGCATTAGATAAAAAAGATTTCAAAACAGTACCTAGAACCAGCGAATTTAAAAAGCAAAACAACTATTACATTGGAACGCTATCAAAATTAAATACAGAAAATGAATTATGTAAACTAGAGACTTTAAATGCTGCATTTGTTGATGGATTAATATATGAAGGTAAAACTAGTATAGAGTGGCTGGGTAAAATTCTTACAATTGATATTCCTAATAAGAAAATATTTATAACTGAATAAAAAACGTTTGCCAACACAGTATATAAGCTATGGCTTGGTCAGTCTTCACTTGGAAAATCCTACGGATTTTCCAAAGCCAGTTTTTACTTGTAAAGGTTCGTGCTAAAACACGCCACAGCTCATATACATAAACGTTGTAACACATTTGACCAAATCAAGAAATATTGAAATTAACTAAAAAACATTTGGGAATTTATAATACTTACGAGGGGAAAAAATCTTCGTTAGAAAGTGTTGGAACTCAAAAGGAAAAGGAGTTGTTTCAAAACGGTGAATTTGATAAAATAACGGAACTAATACAAATCGAATATAAAATAAAAAAGAAAGAAATATCAGAATCTGAAATACAAAAACATAAATCCGAACTGAGTTTAATATTCGATAATAATTGGAATAAAAGATCGCTAAAATACTTATCGAAAAAATATTGTGAACCTGAAAAAGAACAAAGTCCTTTTGACTCAATAATGTCAATGCTTTGGGCAATGTTTGGTTAAAAAACAGAATATGACCGAATTCTTAATTATATCAATTTTGATAATCCTTTTCGGAGGATTTTTATACTGGGCTTATCTACCTGACTATCGGAGAAATCCGAAAGAATTTTGTCGAACTTTAATCGGAATGCCAATTGGAATGCTACTTGGCGGAATCGGACTTAGAGATTTAAACGAACAAATAAGAAAATGGGCTGTCGGAGTAAAAAAGGAAAAGGAAACCGAAAAACAAAAGCGTGTTACAACACCGTGTATAATTAATTGCTTTGGCAAGTGCTTATTTGGAAAATTCCTTCGGAATTTTCACGCGTTCGGTTTTGTTTACTAAATTAGGTGCTTAACCACGCAACTAATCATACACATCGCCGTTGTAACACATTATGACAAAACACCAATATCTTGTTCTACTTTTGTTCGGCCTTCTATCTATTAATGGTTTAAGGGCGCAAAATAACAACGAAAATTGGGAAAGATTAAAAGATAAACTGAAAGAAAATACAACGCCTAATTGGAATTATTGTTCGATTAACGGACGACTTGATTATCGCTCATTTACAGACTCAATCAATCAATATTCCATCTTATTACCTAAAAACTATAATTCTAAAACTTACAAAACTGACGAATTCATCGTACATCAATACAATCCCAAAGATAAATCTAATGAAAGCGCGATTCTTGAAATAAAAATTGGACTAAAAGTTTCAGAAAATATGGATGATTATTTTGATAGAGTATTGTCCGAAACTGTATATGCCAAAAGCTTCAGAGATTATGGTAAAATTGAACTTAACGAATACAAATCATACTGGATAGAATCTCAAGAAAGTAAAGATTCGAGAATGTTGAGTTTCTATTTGATTAACCAAGAGACCAATCGAATATTTATTCTTACAATAAATTCATCCAAAAAAAGAAAATTCGATATTGATTATTGTATATATACCAACTACTTTAAAAATATTGAATGGATAAAATAACGTTTTACAACAATGTATAACCGCAATTACGGCGGATTCGACTACGTCCGAATCCACTCGTAATTGCTACCGTCGGTGTTTATCCGAAAAACTTTAAATTTAATCCCGTAACTACGGTTATACGAGACCGTTACCACACATTCCCCACACAAGAAAAACCCGTTAATTTCTTGAGCTAACGAGTGAAATTAATGTGTAGGAAAATTATAGTAAATTTGAAGTTAATCAGAATTTGAACGAAACCTTGAAAAACACATTAAAGATTATCGGATTAATAATTCTGTTGATATCAATATACTTTGTTGAATCGTTAATCTTTCTTCTCATTTTTGGAACTGGAGCTCAAGCTGGTAATATTTCAAATAACGGATTGACGAAACTAATTATGTATGTTCTTCCATTAATAATTGTTGGCGGAATTGCTTTCAAAATGTTTAAAAAGGAATACTAATAAGAACTAATTGAATACAACGGAATTTTTAAAAATAAAGACAAATTATCTCGGAATTGGAATTAGGTCTATTCTGTTTTTTGGAATTCTATTAATTCTGATTTTAATTGAGATATTTGCTTTTTTCCTCATATTTGGTTCTGGAGATGGTGCGAGTAGAATTTCTGAATTATGGTATGTTGACTTTATATTTAACTATCTGCCGATTTTACTTGTTGGCGGATTTTTATTTTATAAAATAATTAATGAATATAAAAAACAAGAATACGTGAAATTCAAAACGAATCTGATTACTCTTTTGATTTTGATATTCCTATTCTCAATCAGAAATCAAGTTGACCAACTGATTTTCTGAAATGGAAAATAAAAACGTGTGGTAACAATGTGTATAAGCAATGGCTTGTTCTCGCCTACTTGGAAATTCCTGCGGAATTTCCAATGGCAAGTACCTGTTTACAATTGTCCGTGACGAACCACGCCACTGCTCATACACGTAACGTTAGAGGCAATTTAAAAAAACACGATAGGTAAAAAGGACAATTCTGGAATTATTTTTGATTTTGTCAATTAGCCAAAAGAAATAATTATAAACTAAAACCTAACCAAACAAATGAGAAAGTCCAAAATTGTAATATCCATAATTACCTTGTTCCTATGTTTCAAAGGAATAGCACAATTTCATCAAAATAGCGAAAAGCAAATAGTAGTTGGGAAGGTTGATAGTTTATATTCCAAAATATTAAAGGAACAAAGAGAAATTTGGATACATACACCAGAGGACTTTAATAGCACTAAAAACTATCCAGTTATTTATGTATTGGACGCATCTCAACAATTTTATGTTATTACTGGAATGCAAAAGCAACTAACGCCTTTCAAAATTCCTCAATCTATAATAGTTGGCATTACCAATACCGATAGAACAAGAGATTTTACGAATACTAATGTTCCTTTTCAACGCGGACACGAATCGGAAACTTCTGGAGGTGCCAGTAATTTTTTAAAATTCATAAATCAAGAATTAAAACCGTATATCAACAATAAATACCCAACCGAAAACAACAATACCATTATTGGTCATTCTACAGGAGGTCTTTTTGTACTTTATTCATACTTACATCACGAAAACTCTTTTGATAATTATTTGGCAATTGACCCAAGTCTATGGTGGGACAAAGAAAATCTGGTTAAAGAAACTCAAGAACAACTAAATAAAGGAAATCGAAAAGAAAAATCATTATATATAGCTGTGGCAAATAGTATTGGCAAAGCAATGGACACGATTAAAGTTAGAAAAGACAAAACAGTTCCTACTGAACAGATTAGAGCCAATTTAAAGTTTCACGACCTATTAGTGAAAAATAATAAAGAGATTAATTTTAAATGGGAATATTTTGAGAATGAAGACCACGGAAGTATTGTTGTTCCAGCCCAATATAATGGATTGCGGTCTATTTTCTCTTGGTTTCCATTCCCAGAAATGTGGCGTTTTAACACACCAAAAGAATATTCTGCCAAAGAATTAACAGAGCCTTTTAAAACCCACTATAAAAAATTGAGCATTCGAATGAAACGTGAAGTAAAACCTGATTGGGAATTACTAAATCAAGTTGGGTTCTTTATGTTGGATGGACATAATCTTCCTAAAAAAGCTTTAGCATATTTAGAACTGAATGCTGATTTCTATCCTAATGAATCAAAAAGTTTTGTTGCTTTAGGGAATTACTTTTTATCTCAAAAAAACAAATCAGAAGCAATTAACAACTATAAAAAAGCAGTTGGAATAGACGGAAATCAAGAAGCTCAAGCTAAACTAAAGGAATTAGAATAGTAACAAAAACTGCCTCTAACAACGTATATAGCTCATAGCTGGGCAGTTGTTAAATCGGAATTTAAGGCATATTTGGAAAGTCGCCAAATTTTTAAATTTGACGATTTCCAATAAAAAGATAAATAGTAAAATTTAAAAATTCGGCTTGTGCTTAATCCGAAAATAATCGCTAATTTACACGCTACGAGCCATATACAAGACCGTTGCCAATAATTTAAAAAAATCGTCTGAAGTTGAAAAACATTAAATAATTAAAATTTTTAGAAAAATATCAAGAATGAAATTAGACTTAAAGAATAGCTTAAAAGAAGGGAATGACCTACTTTCAAATTGGAAAAATAAATACTCAAAAACGGAATACCCTGAAAAGATAGTTTTAAATATATTTTATAGAAAATATACTATGGACTTTATGTGGGATGAACTCAATAACAGTTTCCAAAAGAAATTTTTAGGAGGAAATAAAATATTATGGAACGATTTCAACATAGGACTACAAAAATTGAAAACAAGTTACCAACAAACTGCAGTAGCTAAAACACAACCCGTTTTACTAAATCTATTAAGCAAAAAAACGAAAAATAAAGTAGGTAATATTTCATACTTCGATTTTAAAAAGCAAATCGAAAAAGCTCAAAATGGAAGTGCCAAAGATTTAGAAGAACTCGAATATGCATATCTTTATTCAAGACTGGCGGACGAATGCGTTTTAATCTGGAGTGCCTTTGGGGGAACTGGTTTGAATAAAATAGATGCTATTTCAAAAATTTCAGGAACTATAATTGAGAAAAAAGCAATTAATAAATATAATGAGATTGAAGCCATTTTAGGTCAATTATGTTCTGCGCCTTACCTGGAAAAAAATTACAATCCTGCAACTTCCAAAGAAGAAATAATCCAGAAAGAAGGGGCGGAAATGATGAGGTTTCAACAAATTGCATCGCAACTGTTTAACGCTGGTAATTATGACGGAGCTCTTGATGCATTCACAAAAGCTATAAATGCTTCTAAATATGCGTACGACCGAAGCAATTATCTGAATCGTGGAAATACATTTATGGTTTTAAAAAGATATGATGAAGCTATTTCGGATTTCAATCATCCATTTTTGAAAGATAGTGAAATTGGAGTTCAAGAAAAGATTATCAAATATTCAAATTTGGGGTATTCTTACTTCCAATTGTCGGATTTTAAAAATTCAAAAAAATGTTACGAAAAGGTGCAACTGCTGGATAGGAACGATAATGATGCGAAATTTATGCTGGACCAAATCAATGAGTACGTATAGAAAAACTACTGGCAACACTGTATAAAAAAAAATAGGGCAAGTAAGTGCTAAACCCAATGATTCAGGCTTATTTGCGAGGTCGCCAAACCTTTTGATTTGGCTTTTAGAAGAATAATTTAAAACAAAATGCAAAAGATTTGGCTTGTGGATAATCCGAAAAGTAATCGCTTATTTACAGCCCTACTTCTTTTATACTAAACGTTGGCGTTAATTGTGAAACTCTATAATTCAAATATGATAAAAAAGTTATCCGTTATAATTCTAATTTCAATAGTTCTTTTAAGTTGTAATGATTTTGATAGATACACAAGAGTTAATATTGACACATATTTAGATTATCGCGTTAGCATACATAATAATAGTCGAGGAGGAAGCATAATTAATAAATCATATCTATTTGATAGCAGCTGCCCACTAATAACTGAAAATAATGCTCTAGCTGAAAATGGAAAAAATGAATTCTATTTTGCATTTGTAAAAGTTCCATACCAATTGTACAAAAGAAAAGGTGAAGATGAATTCTATGTGATAAAGAACAATGACACTTTAAAATATAAATTGATAAATTTTGTCAACTGAAAAACTAACGCCAACAACGTGTATAATCAATTGCTTGGTACGAGCCTGCTTACGAAAATCCTCGCGGATTTTCTATTCAGTTTTTATTTGCTAAATTAGTGCTTAACCACGCCACTAATCATACACAAAACCGTTGTGTGC
This sequence comes from Aequorivita sp. KMM 9714, assembly GCF_011065475.1. Lineage (NCBI taxonomy): Bacteria > Pseudomonadati > Bacteroidota > Flavobacteriia > Flavobacteriales > Flavobacteriaceae > Aequorivita > Aequorivita sp. KMM 9714. The sequence continues at coordinate 554,721 of NZ_JAAGRO010000002.1, forward strand.
AATTTTGACCCGTCCTGAAATATGTATACACTAAAACAAATGTATATGTATAAAAATGACGGATATGTAAGACGTTACAGCGAAAGCTTTAAACTCAAAGTTCTTGATGAACTCTCCAAGGGTAATCACTCT
>NZ_JAAGRO010000030.1:0-600 GCF_011065475.1 Aequorivita sp. KMM 9714
AATGTAGTGGTGTTTGCATCGAAAGTAATTACATCTCCATTTACTGTAGTATGCGTAAACGTACCATCGCCATTATCTACGAATTTATCTGAACCTGTGGTGTTGGTAATAAGGTTGATAATTTCATTATAGATATCACCTTGGTTTTGGATGTTGGTTACTACATCTCCTACAACATCGATTGTAATTGTATCACCATTTGCATTGGTTAATGTGTAAGTTCCATTACCGTTATCTACCAATGTAGTGGTGTTAGCATCAAACGTAATTACATCTCCATTTACTGTAGTATGCGTAAACGTACCATCACCATTGTCTACGAATTTATCTGAACCTGTTGTATTGGTAATAAGGTTGATAATTTCATCATAGATATCACCTTGGTTCTGGATATTAGTTACCACATCTCCAACAACATCAATTGTGATCGTGTCACCATTTGCGTTGGTTAGTGTGTAAGTTCCATTACCGTTATCTAACAATGTAGTGGTGTTTGCGTCGAAAGTAATTACATCTCCATTTACTGTAGTATGCGTAAAAGTACCATCGCCATTATCAACGAAAAGGTCTGAACCTGTTGTATTGGTAATAAGGTTGATA
>NZ_JAAGRO010000031.1:0-599 GCF_011065475.1 Aequorivita sp. KMM 9714
AGAAAATCCCCGGCAAGGGGCACGAAACCATCTTTTACAATAATTTGGACCAGCCCATACTTACCCAAGATGCCAATATGCGGAATGAGACAGCTAATAAATACTTATTTACCAAATATGATGCATTGGGGAGAGTGGCCTATACTGGATTCTATACAGCTACTATAGGACAGCAATCGATACAGGATTCATTACAGTTTAATCGTGCAGTCAATAGGACTAATTACGAGATCCAAAAGACTACTGCACAGGGAGCTACGCAAATCGGGGATACACAGGTTTTTTATAGCAATAGCTCATATCCATCCAACAACCTTGAAGTGCTTACCATCAACTACTATGATAGATACGTTGATTATGGTGTAGCGGAAGCAATGGACTGGTCCTTCCCACAAGTGTTTACGACCAGCACACTACTGAGAACACTTTAGTGACAACGACAACACAAGGGCTGCCCACCGTATCAAGGGTACGCGTCCTTGGGCAAACACCCGTCAAATGGATAACCTCTCTCACTGCCTATGATAGTCGTGGACGTGCTATCTATTCGGACAGTTATAATGAATATCTTGATAGCAGGGATATCCATCGTAGTAAAT
>NZ_JAAGRO010000032.1:0-519 GCF_011065475.1 Aequorivita sp. KMM 9714
ATATGTTACGTAATATTGTATTCATAGTCAGTATTTTTTAGAAGAATCTTGGGGTTAACACTCTTTCTGGTCTATTAAATATATCGAAACGAAGCATAACTTCATAGGAACCATCACTATAAGTTTCGATATCTGTTGTTTGATAATCATATCCAAAGCCTATAAAAATTGCATCTGAAGCTTGAAAACCTACCATTGCGCTCATAGCAGCGCTCCATCGATAAGCCGCACCAAGTGTAAGCTTGTCATACAATAAGAAGTTGGCAGAAACATCTGCTTGTAAAGGCGATCCATTTACCATCTTAACTAAGGTTGCTGGTTTAAACTTTAAATTATCACTAATATCAAATACATAACCCGCAATTAAAAAATAATGCATACGCTCGGAAGCAGTTGTTTCAACTGTAGTATTTGCTAGGTTACCCTTATCAAAATGTTTAGTAGTTAAAAAGTTTGGAACCGATAATCCTACATAAAACTTATCAGTATTATAATATACACCTGCACCAATTTGTGGTT
>NZ_JAAGRO010000033.1:0-514 GCF_011065475.1 Aequorivita sp. KMM 9714
GATCCTGATAAATCAGATACTGTACTTTGGTCTGGAGCTGTTCCAGTAGCTGTCGCTTGGTTCACTACTTCCCCAGCATCAATATCTGCCTGGGTAATTGCGTAGCTGGCTTCATATATCCAAGTTTCAGTTACATCAAGTTCTCCATCACCATCAGTGTCTCCACTTATTGGACCGGCTAATGGACCTCCTAATAATGGGTCGTCTACTATGATGTTAGACAGACTTACATTTCCTTGGTTAGTTACTGTGAAAGTATATGTAATAGTCTCATCAACATTTGAACAAGCATCACCGTTCTCGTCATTAAAGACTCCTGTTTTTACAATTGCAATTGCAGGGTTTTGACAAAGTTCGATAACTGTCGGCTCGTCGTTTCCAACTGTTGATCCTGATAAATCAGATACTGTACTTTGGTCTGGAGCTGTTCCAGTAGCTGTCGCTTGGTTCACTACTTCCCCAGCATCAATATCTGCCTGGGTAATTGCGTAGCTGGCTTCATATATCCAAGTTT
>NZ_JAAGRO010000034.1:0-475 GCF_011065475.1 Aequorivita sp. KMM 9714
GTAACACCACCTACTAAATCACTTACCATAACATCGGTTAGGGTAACGTTTCCTGTGTTCTTAACAGAGAAGCTATAGGTAATAATATCACCTGCCTCTAGTGTTGAACATTCTGTGGTTGGATCTATTTCAACATCTGAAGTTTTGATAAGGGCAATACTTGCATCAGTACAGATAGTTACAACTGTTGGGTTGTTTCCTGTATAGCTTGAGTTATCTGATTGATCATCCACTTGGGTGTTGCTAGGCGTTGTACCAACTACCTTAGCTGTGTTCTCAAACTCACCCGCATTAATATCTGCCTGTGTGATGGTATAGCTTGCTGTAAATGTAGTAGTGTCCTCTTGGCCTGGCTCCAATGTGATTGGACCTCCAGATACGGTAACACCACCTACTAAATCACTTACCATAACATCGGTTAGGGTAACGTTTCCTGTGTTCTTAACAGAGAAGCTATAGGTAATAATATCACCTG
>NZ_JAAGRO010000035.1:0-461 GCF_011065475.1 Aequorivita sp. KMM 9714
TATTAAGAAGGATCTAGATAAGCTTATAGATGATAGTTACCTTACAGTGGCCGCTAAGAAATTAGGCTACAAAGATGCTTTAGAACTTAAAAAAAAACTAAACATCAAGCCCTAATGGAAACTATAGGCAACAATCCAATAGAAAGACCCTTCAGCATCTTTGCTATCTGCAAGGGATTTGACTTAACTCGTGATGCGTTTTATAAATACAAAAAACGCTATGTCAAGCGAATAAGAATAGAAAACCAAGTGTTAGAAATAGTTCATAAAAGACGAAGAACCCTACCAAGAGAAGGTGCTAGAAAGCTAATGAGATCACTGAAAACTGACTTTAAACGACACAACATCAAGATTGGTAGAGACCAGTTATTGAGGATCCTCAGAGACAATGAGCTCTTGATACGGCGAAAAAAATATTCGTCCAGAACAACCAACTCGCATCATAGATTTTACAAATACAA
>NZ_JAAGRO010000036.1:0-439 GCF_011065475.1 Aequorivita sp. KMM 9714
CATCTCTGGGATTGGTTCCGTCCTTGAACCCAAAATTCCTGTGCGAGCCCGAAGTGGAATTATCGACTACTTTCATAAGCTTGTTCCCACCATCATAGGTATAGGTTAGATCATCCCATTTTCCGAAAGAAGGCACAACATTATCATCGGCGCCATATCGAGACAGTGTAAGTATATTGCCATTCTTGTCGTATGTAATAGCGTTTACCTTATACTCTGTGTTCATTGCCATTCCGTTGAGGTTTGTGCCCTCATAGCTGTTTGCGCTCATTATTCGGTTCAGGGGGTCATATTCATACGTATATCCCCGTACGTTCTTGTCTTGTGAGTCCGTCTTCCAGAACGTTTGTGCTATATTTCCGTTATACAGCGGTGTTCCATTACCATCTAAGGTGTTATAGTTAATTTTGAAATTAAACAGAGGTTTTTGTTGTTCCAT
>NZ_JAAGRO010000037.1:0-427 GCF_011065475.1 Aequorivita sp. KMM 9714
TACTGTATTCAAATCCTGCACCTAGTGGAGCTGTAATTGAAATTTTACCTGAAGGTACTGCACACGTTGGTTGAACTACATCAGCAGTTGGTGTAGCTGGTGCATTTGGTACATCATTAATCGTTACAGATAAAGCTGTAGAAACACACGTAGGATCTGAAGTATTTCGAGCCGTTACACTATAAGTACCAGAGGTTAAGTTAATAAAGTCTACTGAAGCCTGATAGTTCGTACCATCAATACTGTATTCATATCCTGCACCTAATGGTGAAGTAATTGAAATTTTACCGCTAGGTGTTTCACACGTTGGTTGAACTACATCAGCAGTTGGTGTAGCTGGTGCATTTGGTACATCATTAATCGTTACAGATAAAACTGTAGAAACACACGTAGGATCTGAAGTATTTCGAGCCGTTACACTATAAGT
>NZ_JAAGRO010000038.1:0-424 GCF_011065475.1 Aequorivita sp. KMM 9714
CTATAGTTTCCATTAGGGCTTGATGTTTAGTTTTTTTTTAAGTTCTAAAGCATCTTTGTAGCCTAATTTCTTAGCGGCCACTGTAAGGTAACTATCATCTATAAGCTTATCTAGATCCTTCTTAATAAGAAGTTCCTTAAGCTGTTTAAGCTCTTTTTGCAGGGCTTTAATTCGGGTAAGTTCATCATCTGTTTGCACGAGTACACGGGTGTTCATTAAATCTTTACGATTGTACTTTTTAATCCATTCATTAATGGTACTTGGCTGTATGCCATAGAGCAGTCCTACTTGTCTTTTAGAGTGATTACCCTTGGAGAGTTCATCAAGAACTTTGAGTTTAAAGCTTTCGCTGTAACGTCTTACATATCCGTCATTTTTATACATATACATTTGTTTTAGTGTATACATATTTCAGGACGGGTCA
>NZ_JAAGRO010000039.1:0-413 GCF_011065475.1 Aequorivita sp. KMM 9714
GTTTTGACAAAGTTCGATAACTGTTGGGTTGTCTCCTACATAACCATCATTGTTAGAGATGTCGGTTACTTCTGCACCTGCTGGTGTTGTACCAACTACTTCTGCAGAATTTGTAAATGTTCCATTATCTATATCAGCTTGTGTGATGGTATAGCTTGCTGTAAATGTAGTAGTGTCCTCTTGACCTGGCTCCAATGTGATTGGACCTCCTGATACGGTAACACCACCTATTAAATCACTTACCATAACATCGGTTAGGGTAACGTTTCCAGTATTCTTAACAGAGAAGCTATAAGTAATGATATCACCTACCTCTAGTGTTGAACATCCTGTGGTTGGATCTACTTCAACATCTGAAGTTTTGATAAGTGCAATGCTTGCATCAGTACAGATAGTTACAACTGTTGGGTTGT